>DJHK01000028.1:15965-123611 GCA_002433065.1 Chloroflexi bacterium UBA6622 | reverse complement strand
GCCTGACGAGCCGTGAAACATTGCGCGAAGCTCGTCGTCGATGAATCAAACCTTTTCGAGCCGCCGCATCCAGTTGGCTTTGTGCACGAAGAATTTCGGAACCCGCAGCCTCCACATCACCAGCGTCGATAGCAGCCTCAGCCTTACGAACAAATGTGCGCACAGCAGAACGCGCTCGAATGTTTCGCGCCCGCAAGAATCTTTGACGTCGAACCTGCTTTGCGCGACGTCGATGTCGAACTTCTTCTTTTGGTGACGGCACGTGTTAACTCGTTGAAACCCAAAGGGGGAAAAGCAATATCCAACTATAACAAAGGTCATCCACAAATCAGCCAAGAATGCTCTTCCGCCTGATGTTTGACAGTTTTAGACACGGCTAAATGTTTTTAAGACTGACCCAAGGCCAGGAACATTAATACCGAGCTCCCCCAACAATGTCGTTAATTGATGCTTGACTACGTTTCTCCAGATATTCATGCAAACATGAAACCAATCGTTCAGCAGCTCTAGGTTCTCTAAAAGTAGCGGTTCCAACCTGAACAGAAGATGCGCCCGCGAGAAAAAACTGGAGCGCGTCTGACCCGGTCACTATGCCACCGATACCGATGATTGGAATCGACACCACTTCAGCTACCTGAAACACACAGCGCAACGCAATGGGCCGAATCGCTGGACCGGACAAACCACCAACACCAGCGCCGAGAAACGGTCGGCCAGCGTCTGGATCGATAACCATACCGAGAACAGTGTTGATTAAAGACAGTGCATGTGCTCCGGCATCCTCAGCAGCCTGTGCAATTGTTCGGATATCAGTCACATTGGGCGAGAGTTTCGCAATAACAGGTAAGGTGGTGCCTTTGTTCACGGCTTCAACCGTCACAGCGGTTCTATCCGGATCTGTAGAAAAATCTAGACCACCGGCGACATTCGGACATGACAAATTAGCCTCAATTCCCACTACGTTGGTCAATCCCTCAAACTGTGCCGCTAACTCAGTCCAAGTTGACTCATCATGAGCCGAGATGCTTACTACTACCGGACACGGCAAATCCTTCCAAATGGGAGCTTTCTCTCGAACTGCGTCTTCAGCACCCGGATTTGGTAGGCCGATTGAATTCAGCATGCCGGCAGGGGTTTCGACCGTTCGAGGCGTTGGGTTACCTTCCCGAGGTTCCGGCGTAACAGTCTTTGTAACGATGGCCCCAATACGGTTTAGCTCAACGACATCCCGATATTCGTCGCCGAACCCAAAGGTTCCCGAAGCTGTTAGCACAGGCGTCTTCAGACGCAAGCCACTTGGGTGGCTCGGAGCTAAATCCACAGCGAGGTCGGGAACGATCGCGGCTTTCGCGGTCGTTGCCATCGGCCTCGGACTTGTTGGTTAACGATCGAGGCTATCACGACTCGAGAGTTATTAGTACTTGGCGAACAGAATAAAAGATAAATTATGTTGACTAGATAAATTAGGCTGGCATAGCATCACGCTCGACTTAGTCGCTGCTGAGGGGGCCAGCGGACGACGAGTATGCGGAGAACCCCATGGCCGTGAAGATCGCCGTTGCCAATCAAAAAGGCGGCGTTGGCAAAACCACCACCACCTGCAATATAGCTACGGCGTTAGCCCGCGCGGGCTCGCCCGTGTTGGTTGTAGATTGCGATCCTCAAGCAAACCTGACGTCCGCCTTCGGCGTTGACCGGATCATGGATGCAACACTGGCTGACGCCTTTAGAGATCGCGACATGGAAATCCCGCGATATCGCGTAGACGACCCACTAGGAGTCACGGTAGATGTGGTCCCAGCCACGCCAGAACTCGCAAGTGTGGAGGTCGAACTCCATTCAAAACTTGGTCGCGAACTGCGCTTGCGTGAACATCTTTCAAAGATTGAGTCGGATTACGAATTCATATTTTTTGATACGCCTCCGTCCCTAGGCGTTTTGACGTTGAATGCGTTAGTAGCTGCTGAGTGGGTCATCATTCCTACCGAAGCTCGTTTCTTCTCGCTCCAGGGCCTCCAAATGTTGAATCAAAGCATTGAGGAAGTAACGATTCTTAATCCAGATTTACGGGTGCTCGGAATTGTTCTCAGTAAGTTTGATCGCCGACTACGTGAAGAAAAAACCGTAGCTGAATATCTACGTGATCGATGGGGGGCAAGTGTGTTTGACGCAAACATCCCAACCAACAGCAAAATTCTTGAAGCTGCAAGTTCCGGTGTCTCAATATTCGCCGCCGATCCCAAAGACCGCGGAGCACGGCGTGCAGTCAAAGCTTACGAAACGCTAGCGGCCGAGGTTCGATCACGTGCCGCCTAAGCCTCCTACAGGGTTTGATCCCGACCGCCTTACTGACCTTCACCGACCTAAAGATTTAGTGCCTCGGATTTTACGTCGTGAAATGCAACCCCCACCTGACGAAAACTCCGGTGTCACAGACATCCGTGTCATTGGAGTAGGCGGAGCAGGAAACAACGCGATCAACCGTATGATGAAATCTGGTTTAGATGGGGTTGAGTTTATTGCCGTTAACACCGATGCGCAGGACCTGAATTCGTCGACGGCGCATCGCAAGATCTTGATAGGTGAAAAATGCACGAACCGCTTGGGTTCGGGTGGAGACCCTCGACTTGGTGAACGTGCAGCAACGGAAAGTACTGATGCTCTTGCACGCGCAATCGAAGGAGCCGATATGGTCTTCGTTACCGCAGGTATGGGCGGCGGTACGGGCACAGGTGCTACACCTGTGATAGCTGATCTGTCCCTAGAAGCCGGCGCGTTAACCGTAGGGGTCGCGACCGTCCCATTCTCGTTTGAAGGAAGCCGTCGCACCGAAATAGCCAAGCAAGGACTAGAAACCTTCGAACCCCGAGTCGACACGCTCATTACTGTGCACAATGACAAACTTCTTAAACATTCAGACACGCGCACAGCGTTTACGGATGCATTCGTGATAGCCGACGAAATGCTCCACCGAGGTGTTCAAGGAGTAGCCGATCTAATCACAACCACGGGGCTCATCAACGTCGATTTTGCCGACGTTCGTTCGGTAATGCAGAACTCGGGAACCGCGATGATGGGAGTTGGCCAAGCCCATGGCGAAGAGCGGGCTATGCACGCTGTCGGTGAAGCAATGGATAGCCCACTGCTCAATACATCGATAGACGACGCAAGCGGAGTCCTCTTGAACATCACGGCATCAGCCGATGTTTCCATGGCAGAAGTGAACGATGCAGCGAAACACGTTGCAGAAGTTGTCGCGCCAGACGCAAACATAATATTTGGAACCGTCGTCGACCCGGAAATGGACCAAGCAATCCGCATAACGCTCATCGCTACGGGATTCAGAGCCTCTAATCCGGCAATTAGACTCAAGCAACACCGGAGAACACCAAAAAAGCTTTCGTCTCAAGGATTCACCCAGGAATCAACCCTAGACGTTGACGAAATTGGCGCCCCCACACGGGTGATCGCCGAGGAGGTGGATGGTGAGTAGTGAGGAACGCTTGGTGTGGACGGTGCGCGAGCTGGCCGAAGCCTGGAAGTCGCATCCACAGACAATCCGAACGCTGATCAAGGACGGGCGTCTCAAGGCATTTCGGATTCGGGATAGTGAGTGGCGCATCCCGGCTACCGAAGTCGAGCGCTATATGTACGACCAGCCATTGCCTGCGACGACGACGCCAACGGCCACACCTACAGCTCCTCGCGAGGTTGTCGAGCTGCATTCGGCAGAAGCAGCCGAGCGTCTGTGGGAACACCGCATGCTCCACGGGCAAGACAACAATTAGAAGTAGCTGGAAACGTCATTGCCATGCACGCAGCGTGCTGAGCAAGCAGCAACCCGAATGAGCACCGAAAAAGATACATCGGACCGCCAAAGACAGTTTGCTCTTTGGCTCACTGACCAAGCACAGGCTCCGTTTGTCAGTGACTCCGTTGAAACGAAGCTCTTATTAAAGCTGGGCGGAAACCGGAAATTCCTGCACCACATTGAAACCATGGCAGCTACTGCAGCTGAGCATGGCGGATCCCTTTCCGGTTTGCTCGCAACAGCCCTTGAGCGAATTGGAGCACTCGGTAGTAACGCGCTGGCCAATACTGATGCCTCCACACAGAGGGAGCTCTTGGACCATCTGGTTCAACTTCAGACCGGAACTGTCCAATCTTTAGTTCGGGGCTATAACTCGAAAACACCGACAAACACCGCACCTGCTGACCGAGAAACGCTTCTCGACAACACCATTCGAGCACTTGATCAAATTAATAGTGTCATCAACTCATCACTCGAACTTGATGAGGTCTTACAGGCAACCGTGGCCTCGGTAGCTGATCTTCTGCAAGTACCAGAAGTCACAATTTACCTGTACGACGAAGCCATCGATCGGCTGATCCTGAGCGGAACACGAGCTTTCGAACAAACAGCCGTGGGACACACAACCCTAGCAATTGGCGAAGGGATCATTGGATGGGCCGCTCAAGCCGGACAACCTTTAGCCGTACGCGACGCGTGGAACGACCCAAGATTCAAGTATGTACCAGGCATTGGAGAAGAAGCTCTTCGAAGTTTCCTTGCCGTTCCCATAGTGCTTTTTAAAGTCGGCCGCCTCGTTGGAGTCCTAAACGTAGCTACCTCTGAATTTCGCGACTTCACCGACGAAGAAATTAGATTCCTCGAAATAATCGCCGGTCAACTTTCAATCGCAGTTGAAAATGCCCGACTTCATGGTCAAACGGATAACGCGTTACACAGAAAAATCGAACAGCTCACAACCGTTCAGAACTTGGCACGCACACTGACGTCCGAGCTAGAACCAGAATCTGTCCTTACGCAAATTGCACAAGCCGCAGCGCAACTTATCAATGCTGAAAAAGCAGCGATATGGCAGCTCAGCGAGGACGAGACCCGTCTCAGCATCGTCGCTGCCTTCAACCTTGGCCTGGCATACCAACAACATACGCTCGACGTTGGGGAAGGAGTTGTGGGTCGCGTCGTGGCTACCCGTGCACCAGTCGTTGTAAACGACGCTATGAACACCCAGTTACTTGTCGCCTCCCGGGACCTGATTGCCGGCGAAGGTTACGGTTCAATGTTTAGCGTACCTTTGATTCTCCGAGACCGATCGATCGGCGCAATCAGTCTCTATAGCTCCACACCGAACGAATACACCCAGGAACAGGTCGATCTGGCCTTTACATTCGCCAACCATGCTGCAATTGCCATTGAGAACGCTCGTCTATTTGAAGAAGTCCGTCGGGGCCTTGAAACCAAGTCGATCCTTCTTCAGGAAATGCATCATCGAGTAAAAAACAACATGCAAACAATCGCATCTTTACTCGAAATGCAAGCCCGACGTGCGGAAACTCCGGAAGCATCTTCGCTGCTGAAACTAAGTGCGGGTCGAATCGGGGGAATGGCACGCGTCCACGATCTACTTTCACAAGACTCCATCGGACAAACAACTGTTGCAGACGTAATCGAATCCATGGCTGACATGATGCGAAGTGACCTCAGCGCCAGCGGTCGAGAAATCCAGATCATCGTGGATGCACAACCCGGAACCATGACTTCGGAAAAAGCCTCAGTGTTCGCGCTTGTCGTCAACGAACTGATGTGGAACGCCGTCGAACATGGGCTTAACGGACGCACCCACGGAAACATCCGTGTCTCGACCGAGATTCATAACGAGCAGCTATCCGTCTCGATCGCTGATGATGGAATTAGCATTCCAAGCAGCTTCGACCTTAACCGTGATCAAGGCCTTGGACTAACCATTGTTCGAAATCTTGTCGAACGGAATTTGGACGGCTCCTTCGAAATCACAGCCAGCGACACGCTGTCAGGCGCAGTTGCTACTGTTCAATTCCGTCCGTAGTCGCAGCCCCCCCCGAATTTCGGGAAAAAGCTATGACTAGCACCACGCCAAGAATAGCGACGCCCACTCCAAGGAACGTATTTGGTCCCAAGGTCTCACCATGTATCAAGAAACTCAAGATCATCCCACCTGTCACCTCCTGCGTTGTAATCACATTAGGAACCGTTGCGCTTCCACGTCGCACTGCCGCATTGATAAGTGTGTGCCCCACACCTAGCGGAACAATCCCCAAAACCAAAATGATCAGGACTCTAATCCCATCGTAAGCAGCTGAATCAAAAGACAGCACGGCAAGGGGAAACGCCCAGACAGCAGCCCACCCGTACACGGCCAATACATAGTTCGTTAAGGGTATCGATTTTCTGAGATAGCGACCGGCCAGCACATACACCGCAAAGAGAGCTCCTGATCCAAGCGCCGCCACACCACCCGACACAGTTGCGTGCGTCGCTGCCGGCTCGAAACCCACAAGTATCGACACACCGATAACCGCCACAACTACGCCCAACATCTGGATCATGCGCGGCGGTTCATGTAGTACCAAGGCTGAACCTATAGCAACTAGAACCGGTGATATGTATACCAGTGTCAGCGTATGAGCAGTCGTTGTTGTCTGAGCAGCAAGCGTGAACAGAAAAAAATGCAAAAACAGCACACCGCCTAAACCGAACGTCCGCCAATCCCACAAGTAAGCAGCCGGCCTGCCCGTAACTAACGCAACAGCCAACACAACACCAGTCGCAAGCGCCAACCGCCAGAACGTAACTTCCGCTGCAGTTACTGGTAAGGCAACTCGAGAGAGTGGCGCTCCCAGAGCAAACGCAAGTGTTGCAACCACACTGAGCCCAACAACCAGCCTCATGCTGCGGCTCAGCGGGAACGACTCTCAGTCATCCAGCGAGCTACGTCTATCGCGGAATACGTAATGATCACATCAGCTCCTGCTCGAGCAACTGACGTAAGCGTCTCCATGAAAGCCGTCCGTTCATCAAGCCAGCCACGGGAAGCAGCGGCCTTGATTGCTGCGTATTCTCCGCTCACGACATAGGCAGCCACTGGAACATCAAACTGAGACCGGACTTGGGCCACAACATCAAGATATGTCAGGCCCGGTTTTACTATCACAATATCCGCGCCTTCAGCCACATCAAGTTCGACTTCCCTAATAGCCTCTCGAATATTCGCCGGATCTAATTGGTATCCATGCCGATCACCAAACATAGGCGCAGAATCTGCCGCATCTCGAAACGGCCCATAGAAGGCGCTCGCGTACTTGGCTGCATAGGCCATGATGGAAACATCGATAAAACCTTCACTATCTAACAAGGTACGGACGGCCCTCACTCGTCCGTCCATCATGTCTGAAGGCGCAACAACATCAGCGCCAGCTTGAGCATGCGACAAGGCCACCTGTGCGACACGGTCTACCGATGCATCGTTGTCGACCTCATCACCTACCAATACACCGCAGTGTCCATGATCCGTATATGAGCACAGGCAAACATCCGTACACAGCACAAGATCGGGAACTGCGGCTTTGATCACTTCGATCGCCTGCTGGGTCACCCCGTCAGAATCAGAAGCCTCGCTACCACTAGGCGACTTGATCGCAGCCTGCCCAAACAGGAGCAACCCACCCACCCCAGCATCTGCGGCCGATCGCGCGGCATCTGCAACACGGTCCACCGACCAATGAAACTGCCCCGGCATAGAATCTATTTCCGACTTGACTCCAGACCCAGGCACCACAAACACCGGGTATACAAGTTGTTGGGCCGAGACCCGTATCTCTCGCACGAGCGCACGCAGTGCTGGAGTTTTTCGCAAGCGTCGAAGTCGTACGGGACGACTTCCCTCATCAGCGAACATTCAACCTCCCGTTATGTTTGAACATCTCACCTGCGTGGGGCATTAGTTGAGCCATTTTGTCAGAAAAACGCATTAGGCCGAGCCTTTAAGATGCGCCACAATCACGTCAGCAAGCTGAACTGCTCCCGGCTTGTCAGGAACCACGTCAGGCCGTCGACCGGCCTGCTGACACGCCTCGGCAGTTGTAGGTCCAATAGCCGCCACAGCCACACCCTTGGGGACCTCGCCGAGACCCCCTAACGCAATCGCAAAACTCAAAACACTTGAGGGACTAGCAAACGCCAGAACATCTACGTCAGCCGTCTGAATAGCCGTTATTACCGGACCAGGAACACTTGCAGGCCGCGTTCGATACGCTGCGTAACGAGTAGCACGATGTCCACACCTGTTTAAGCGATCGAGGATTTCTGATCGGCCCTCCTCGGCCTGAACAACCGCGACCTCAGCCCCATGAACCTCCACCCCAATCACCACATCCGCCAAGCTATGACCTGTGTGGTCCAACGAACACGCCGTTACATGCATACCCGCCCGCTTGGCTATCGCTTCTGTAGAAGGGCCAACCACACCGACTTTTACTTCTGTAGGAACAATTGGCGAGGCCCTACTGTAACGACGACGTCGCTGCACAAAGCCCCGAACCGAATTCCGACTCATAAACAATATCCAGTCAAACCGATCGGGGGCTCGAACAAGATTGTCGAGCGCTTCAAAGCTCCTCGGCGGACCTATCGAGATGGCTGGCGCCGACACAACCTCGCAACCAAGTTCTTCAAGCCGCGAAGCCAAGAGATCCGGAAAGACTATGGGTCTGGTCACGACAACTCGAGCAACACTCACAATTCAAGGTCCGTCTTGAGCGTTGTAACAACAGGACCAATTACAGTCGTTGCTGGATTACTAATATCAGAATCTCGAACGAGATTCGCAATCGTACCGAGCGTTCCCACCACCGTACGCTGCTCGGGAAACGTTGCAGACTCGACAACCTGCGCAGGTTCGCTTGCAGACCGTCCTGCCTGAATCAAGGCGTCACAAATAAAACCCAGGTTAGCCACGCCCATCAATATCACAATGGTCCCTGGAACTTGTGCAATTCGATCCCACTCAACTCCTCCAGACTTCGTGGAGGGGCTGTCATGACCCGTAACAATCGTGAAAGACGAAGAACAACCTCGATGGGTAACCGGCACACCAACCGCGGTAGGTGCGGCTATAGCTGACGTAACACCGGGGATCACTTCGATCGGCACACCCGCGGTCTGTGCAGCTAGCATCTCCTCTCCACCCCGACCAAAAACAAATGGGTCACCACCTTTAAGACGACACACCGAACGACCATCACGGGCCAAATTGATTAGCAATTCATTGATCTGTTCCTGCGATCGACTCTTTCGTCCCGGCATCTTCCCAACATCCTCAAGCCGGGCCTCTGCACGAACACATTCCAACAAGCGGCATGAAATCAGCCGATCGTGAACAACTACGTCAGCCGACTCAAGAATTTGACGCCCTCGCACAGTTATCAGGCCAGGATCTCCTGGTCCAGCACCAACCAGATAAATCGTGCCCGACCGCGCGGTCATGAAGCTTGCACGCTTCCCCCGGCCAAAACGAGTTCAGCCGCCCGATACCCAAGAGCAACCGCCTCGTTGGTATGGCCTTTAAGAACTTCAGCACCTAACGAGCCTTCATCAAACTTCCCGACCGTTAGAGTAATGTGGTCACCAGAAACCACAGCCAATGCACCAGCAGCGGCGTTGCATCCACCACGCAAACCGCGAAGAAACGCTCGCTCGGCACTAGTAGCAATTCGCGATTCAGCATGATCAATCCTGGTAACCGCCCGCGCGATATCGGGCCGATCATCCCGAACCTCCACCGCTAAAGCGCCTTGCGCGGGCGCAGGGAGAAAAACCTCCGGATCCAAAACCTCGGAAATAACGGAGGACAAACCAGCGCGCTTCAAACCAGCGACAGCCAGTATTGCAGCGTCGAGATCCCCCTCATGAACCCTTTGAACTCGTGTACCTACGGAACCTCGTAATCCCACTGCACTTAGATCACACCGTGCACGCCGTATTTGGGCGGTTCGACGGGCACTGCTCGTACCAACTCGAGCACCTTTCTGAAGTTGAGTCAGACGACATCCATCTTTACTTACGAGCGCATCCCGGGGATCAGCCCGGCACATCACTGCTGCAAGCTGACATCCCCTCATTGGTTCAGTCGGAAGATCCTTGAAACTATGTACTGCAACGTCAGCTCGATCTTCCAGCAACGCAACTTGAACAGATCGGGTGAACACTCCTCGATCTCCCAAATCCTCGATAGGAAGATCCTGAACTCGATCACCTAGCGTTTCGACCACAACTGTCTCAACTGCAATGCCGGGATTGGCCAAAACCAGCGCATCAGCAACAAGGGCAGCCTGTGCCCGCGCTAGTGGTGAACCTCGAGTCGCAATTCGCAACAGCACCATTGACCTACAAAAAACATCTATCCATCAGAACTTCACATCGTACCCTCGAGAAATTAGGCCGTCCCATACGCAGCCGCGAGAACCGCGGCAACTTCCGGGCGTGTGAACTCTGGTGGAGCCTTGCGACCTTCGCTCAGAAGAGCTCGAAGACGAGTTCCACTGAGGAACACATGGTCAGCCGCATCATGTGGACAGGTCTTGGCAGTGCCCATTCCTGAACATGACGTACACCAAAACGCGTGCTCAAAAAACAGTGGTTCGATCCCGAGTTCACCGCGATCAAACTCCTTAAATATCTCCTGAGCGTCGTAGGAACCATAATAATCACCGACACCAGCGTGATCCCGGCCCACAATAAAATGCGTGCAGCCATAGTTTCGACGAACCAGTGCGTGAAACACAGCTTCCCTAGGTCCTGCATATCGCATAGCTGCAGGTAACGCCGACAGAATCACTCGGTTGCTCGGGAAGTACCCGTTCATCAGAACCTCATAGCATTCCCAGCGTACATCGGCCGGGACATCATCCTCTTTGGTCACACCGACTAGGGGATGTATGAGTAAACCATCCACAATTTCTAACGCAGTCTTCTGGATGTATTCGTGGGCTCGATGTATCGGATTCCGCGTCTGAAAACCCACCACCGTACGCCAACCGCGATCCGCAAATGATTTTTGAAGATCGGCAGGCGAAAGATGTCGCAGATCATCACCCACACTTGCAACATCATCAAAGATGACAGGTCCACCAATCAGTTCGTCCGGTTGTGCGTACAGAGCGGCAACTCCTGGATGTGCTTCATCTGTGGTACGAAATACCGCGGTCGCTTCCGCTTCCTTGTCGTACCCGAATCGCTGCTGAACATGGATTGTTCCAACCCGCCGACCCGCCCCATCCAGTAAATCGACTTGATCACCTTCCGCAATATTTTGTTCACCACCATCGGATCCCATGGCCAATGTGATCGGCATAGGCCAGGGTTCACCATCAGGCAAATGCATGTTGTGGAGCACAGACCGATACTCCGATTCACACATAAAACCCTCTAGCGGTCGATAGCCGCCGACCCGAAGCAGTTCGACATCAGCACACTGTCTTGGCGAAAGCGCGATGGTCTTCCTAACATCATTGTCCATTAGGAAGCCTCAGAACTGCGAGATGCCAAGTAGCCAGCTTGCTCTAGACCTTCCAAGATCTTCGTGACGCTCGCCTCGACCGATTCAGTATCAGTTTCGACCACAATCTCTGGATCTCGAGGCTCTTCATAAGGGTCGCTTATCCCAGTGAAATTCTTGATTTCACCCGAAAGGGCTCGTTTATATAGCCCCTTGGTATCACGTTCAATCAATCGATCGAGTGAACACTTGACGTAAACCTCGACAAAATCCCCAATGCGTTCCCGAGCTTCAGTTCGAGTTTCTTCGTAGGGAGAAATTGCCGAAACAATCATGGTAGCTCCGTGGCGGGTGCCCAACGAGGCCACCCAAGCAATACGACGAATATTCTCATCCCGATCCTCGCGGCTAAAACCAAGCCCTTTGCTCAAATGCGTCCGAACCACATCTCCGTCAAGTGTCTCGACCCGATGTCCCCGGTTCTCAAGCTCGGGAAGCAAACGTTCTGCCAACGTCGTCTTCCCCGCTCCAGAAAGACCCGTCAACCAGACGGTTACACCATTTGCCATATCTTGTTTTTTCTCCTTTGATTAATTAATCAAGTAAGCAGGGGAACTTTTACGGCGAGTCGTGAAGACCACACTCTGTTTTGTCATGTCCACGCCATCGTCCTGCTCGTAGCGACTCACCAGACTCTGGTCTCACCGTACACACCGTGTTGCAACCCAAGCTCGGATAACCGTCTTCATGCAACACGTTGTACGGCACCTGATGTTGCCGAACGTATTCCCAAACCTTTTCCTCAGACCAATCGCGGAGAGGCGAAACCTTCACCAAGCCAAACCTTGCATTCCATGCAAGAACAGGAGTCTCCGCTCGGCCCACCGACTGGTCACGGCGAACACCTGTGATCCACGCACTTTTTCCATCTAAGGCCTCGACATTCGGCGCAACTTTTCGAATCCCGCAGCATTTGTCAGGATCACGATCCCACAAGTCGTTTCCATGAAGACTCGCTTGTTGCATAAGCGATAGCTGAGGCCTATACGCTATCGCTTCAAAGCCATATCGACGTTCCATTTCCTCGCGAACTTCGTGCGTGGCTGAAAAAAGCAATCCTGTATCGAGGTAATAAACCTCCACACGCTCAAGCAGATTCATTCGAGCTAGTTGATCCACAATGACCAACCCACTCGGTCCGCCAAACGAGCATGAAACCGCGACGCCTGGAGAAAAACGATCAACCACTTCCCTAAGTACGGTCTGGGCCGAAGCCGACTCCAACTCGGAAGCAATGTCAACAACGTCTACTTCAGAAACCTCAATAGCCAAGAAACTCTCGTCCAAAACTTAACCACGGCCACATATCCTATATTGTTGACCAACAAAGTCAAGAATTATTTAATCAATAGTTAACGGACTGAATCATCCTGAAAGATATCCATGGCCGGCAGCCTCAGTCCACGCGAGCTAGATCAAGACGCGATCGTTAGACGGCGCACTCACCTTCGCCACGTTCCAGCACATAGAGCCGATCGCGATCCCAATCCACGAAATGATCACTTTCTTCTTCAAACTCCGGGGGTAACGCTAAATCGGCCAGCAGTCCGTCAAAATATGGCTTATCGTGACGATCGACATATTCGTTAAATGTCTCATCATCAGCTTCTCGATTCTCCTCGTAGTCAAGAATTAGCCGCTCAACCACTATCGGGGCTCGTTTCGCCGGCACGCGAGTCTTCAACAACATGGCAATACGCATCTTGGACCCATAACGCCGATTGCCCCCGATAAACGTGTGGTACGCCGGAACCTGTCGGCCATCACTCTTGAGCGCCGCACCATGAAACCCGATATTCCCAACATGGTGCATTCCACAAGAATTCGGACAACCGCTCATGTTGATCAAGATTTGCCGGGTGAGCGGATCTTGAAGATTCATCTCCTCGACACGGGATTGAATAGCTCGACTAAGACCCATCGATGAGGTGATGCCCATCTTGCAACTATCCGTGCCTGGGCACGAAACCACGTCGTTAATCTCATACGCCCCAGCATTTCCAAGGCCCAACGAACGCAACTCGCGCCAAACCTGGTAAACACTATCGTTAGGTATCCAGCGCAAGACGATATTCTGCCAATGGGTGGTCCTCGCCCGATTTGCTCCATACTCACGGAGAATTGTTGCCAATCCACGAAATTGGTCCGGATCCAAATCACCCTGAGTCACCTTCACCTCAACCGTGGAGTAGCCATCCTGAACCTGAGGACGGACGTTACTCGTCATAAACCGTTCAAACAATTCAACATCTTCGTCAGCAATTTTCGGAGCCGCTGCAGGAAGGTCAGGGGCGTCAGCCTGCTCGTCATCCAAAAACAGCAGATCCTCCAACGGATAGTCGTGCCGGCCCCAGTCGCCCTTTAATTCTTCATCCACCATTTCACGAAACGCTTCAATGCCAACCCTGTGGATCAAGAACTTTATACGGGCCTTCGATCGGTTACGCCGCAACTCATCCGATCGGTTGAAAATTCGCAGCACAGCCTCAGATACCCGTAAGTATTCGGTCTCAGGAACAAAGTCATACAGTTCAAACGCCACTTTAGGCATGATCGAAAGGCCGCCACCGGCCACGA
This sequence comes from Chloroflexi bacterium UBA6622, assembly GCA_002433065.1. Lineage (GTDB taxonomy): Bacteria > Chloroflexota > UBA11872 > UBA11872 > UBA11872 > UBA11872. Next base: position 109,635 of record DJHK01000028.1, on the reverse strand, counting down.
TCCGAAAACCTCGTACCTCTTCCCCATCAACTACACGTGTGCACGAGAAGAAGCCGAGATCATGAATATCGGCAATCACACGATCAGTATCAGAACCACTAAAAGCCACCTTAAATTTTCGTGGCAGCAATTGCGTAAGCGGATTTCGCACGAAATAACGAACAAATGCCCCAGCATAGGGTGTCGCGTCAAAGACCTCATCGTCGGCGATCCCGCCCCATGGGTCCCCGGTCACATTACGCACTGTGTTCCCACAAGCCTCACGGGACGAAAGACCGGATCTCCCCAAGATTCGAATCAATTCCCAAGCCAGTGGCAATGGAACATGGTGAATCTGAATGTTCTCTCGAGTCGTAATATGCCCCTTCTTCAAAGGCGCAAATCGCTCTGTGACCTCAGCAAAGGCGTCGAGTTGGTCAGCTGTCACACCACCAAAGGGAAGCTTTACCCGAATCATCTGGACGTTTGGCTGTCGCTGCCCGTAAACGCCCTGTTTCAATCGAAAACCAATGAATTTATCTTCTTCTCGCTGCCCGGCTAAGAAAGCCTGCGCCTCAGTCGTAAAATCCTCGAACTCTTCGTCGAGAATCTCGATTACATGGCCAGCCGTGTCCTGACGTTCCTCAATCGACATTCATAGCCTCCAGATGCCCCTCTTCCAGAGCTTCTTAGTCAAATGTTTTTAACGAAACGCTATCCCCGTCCCCCGTCACATACATTACGAACGAAAACAAAACCCTCGGCAGATTGTAAAGACTGGGACACGGTCTAGACTAGTTCGCAAGACCCCCGCCACGGCCACACACCCACGTTCGAGTATACCTGCAAGCTCCTAAACCCTATCGACCGGCCATTCGTGAAAATGAACCGGCAACCCGCCAACATCACCGCCAGCTGGTCGTTCTGGACCAAAAACAAACTTAACGGCCTCTGTACGTGAAAGTTTCCTCATCCATTCAGACCCTTCAAACACAACCGAATCGCCGTGAACTGAGGCTGCCCCCCCCGACATATAGGCCTCCGCAAGGCGTTCAGCACTCTCAATCCTTATCATTCCGAGGTAGTCAAGCGAACACAAGATCCCGATTGCATCGAGAGCATCGGTAACGGGGTCAGCTTGCATTGGCGCATTGAGGGTCGCATGAACCGTCGGCTTGTCGCTGGCACGCCGTTCCGACGGCGTTTGGGTAGACGTCGAAACCGACGGATCATCCCACTCGTCTAACAGACGGGACAACATCGACAAGACCAACGCTGCTGATCCCCCGTACTCCACAATATTCCTGCCACGCACACATAGATAAGCGCCAATTTCCCCCAGTCTTCCGGCAACCCACGTCCTATGGCCACGTCGCTGGAGCAGGGACAGCATGCGCTCGGGCGAACGAACCGCCCCAAAGCGACGATCTTGATGAATACGGCTTAATTCATCAAAGTCTCCAGGATCGGCCGGTCGTAGATCTATGGATGGCATATGCGGAATGAATGCTCGATTGCCGCGATCGAAGCGATAGGCTCGAATCAATCCTCCATATTCCCAACCAAGCCGCCGATACCAACTTGGAACACCGGTGCTCAACAAACTCACGTGGCATCCAAGCTCCGACATTCGATCAATACATGCCTCCAACACGCGCGACGCATAACCGCGGCGACGATATTCAACATCCGTAGACACCCCGTTTATGCCACCTATGGTGAGATCCACCGAGCCCAGACGGGTTTCATGTGGAAATATCGCCGCCGATGACACGATCTGATCATCGACCCTAACCACCCGAATATTTTCAAGGTTGTCTAAGCTGATTACATGTGACCAGTCGAGCGCATAGACAGGGTCGTTGCCGACCTCCTCCCGCATCACACGATTGACATGCGCAACCAGATCATCGAACTCCTCAGGTCGTGGCTGTCGGACCTCATCCACTAGCACACCTACTCTTTTGAATATTCAGCATTACGCGCAATCCAAGCATCAGGATCGTACGTCTCAGCAAGCGTTGGTAATAGTTCAGGACCATCCCAACATTTCCGAGCGTTGCGCCACAGACAGATTTATCTTAGGTCCACCGAATATCACCGTCTATATCGAAGCCGCGTACACTGAGCCTCCGAGTCAGTCTGTGTCGTCTCCAAAAGTTTGGAAAAACCCATCGTGTACGCAGTCCCAGGTGACAGCGTCCACCCCATGACCGACAAAGAAATCCGCTCGCGGCTGTCCGCCTTGGGTTGGCCAGCCATGCTCGAGAACTTCATGCAGAGCGCAATGTTCATGATTAACACGGCACTCGCAGGCCGACTGGGTGCAGAGGCACTTGCCGGAGCTGGCATCGCCAATTTCACTATGTTTTTCGTGTTCGGCGCCGTATTTGGCATCGGTGCGGGCACCCTCGCAATGGTCTCGCGCGCTTACGGCGCAAACAACATTGAGGAAGCTATAGAAGCCGGTCGACAGGGGACAATCCTTGCCATTGCCCTGACCGTGATCGTCGTCGTGCTCTTCGCGGTCTTTGCACGACAAATCCTGCAGTTGGTCGGTACCGAACCAGAAATTGTCGACATTGGCGCCCCATACCTGATAGTCGGCGCTGCCTTTCTTCCGTTCCAAACGCTGATCGTACTCATCGGGTCAATCATGCGAGGCCACGGCGACACACGAACACCAATGGTTGCAGCAGTGCTAATGGCCGGTCTTGATCTTCTAATAGGTGTCCTCTTAGTCTTCGACATCGCTGGCCCACGCGGACTTGGCCTCACTGGTATAGCCATCGCAATGAGCGTAGCCCGCATATTCGCAGCCATCTTCATCCTGTGGGCCGCCCGTCGCTCCCCGCTCCGGGCGGCAGTTATGGGACGGTATCGAGTTGATACCAATATGCTGAAACGATTAGCCCGAGTATCCGGGCCCGCGGCCCTGGAACAAATGATCACAATCGGCGGCATCATGGCCTTCAGCATTATCGGCTTACGTCTCGGTACAACGTCCTTTGCCGCGCAAAATGTCATAGGCCCTATCATCTCAATCGCCTTCATGCCGTCAACGGGCCTTGGGATCGCAGCGTCTGCAGCCGTTGGGCAAAGTCTTGGTGCAGGAAACCCGCTTCTCGCTTATCGATTCGGCCGGCAAGCCGCTTTCGGAGGGTTTTTTCTCTCAAGCCTAGTTGCCTTGCTAGTAATCCTATTTCCTCGAGCGCTGCTTGCCGTCTTTACGACCGACATTGCCGTAATTGATGCTGGTGAAACGCCGTTGCGCGTCACCGGATTTTTTATTCCAGCCGTCGGCATAGGAACCACACTGCCCGGTGCCCTCCGAGGAGCAGGCGATACTCGTGCAATGCTCCTTATCTCGCTGGTTACGCTTTGGGTTGTTCGGGTCCCGCTTGCAATCCTTCTTGGCCTTGTCGCCGGGTTCGGGTTAACAGGGCTCTGGATTAGTGCCGGCATCAACTACATCGTGCTTTCCATCGCGGCTATCATCCGATTCGCCTCCGGCCGCTGGCAACACATTCGTTTATGAGACTCCTTCGTGTAGCGATGCTGCCTACAAGCATCAGACCAGATCCCAAAGGTGTCTGCGCGATTGTCGACGTGATTCGGGCTAGCACCACCCTTACAACCATCGCGGCAACTCCCCACTCAAGAACCTTTATCGCAAGCACCATCCAAACAGCCCGAGCCGCTGCGGAAGCCATCGGCCCACAAGCCATTCTCGCGGGCGAACGGGGTGGCGTCGCTCCCGACGGATTTTCTTATGGCAACTCTCCACTCGAGTTCGCCACCACAGATCTGACAGACCGGACCATCGTGCTTTCTACTACTAACGGCACCTACGCAATCGAGCAGTGGGCAGGCAGCCAACGCACGTACATCGGTTGCTTGCGAAATGCCAGAGCCGTCGCAGGTCGGCTACTCAGCGAACCCACAGATTCCCTCACAATCGTCTGTGCAGGACGTGATGGCCAACTGGCTATTGATGATGTGTATACGGCCGGCGCTATCGTGTCTCACATTGCGCGCACAGATGCTGACCTTAATTTGGACGAAGCAGCCCTGACAGCTCTCCATGTATGGCAGGCCTACAAAGATTCGGAACAAGCGCTCTCGTCCTCAGAAAGCGCGCAATTGCTTAAGGCTGTGGAGCACTTCGATGACGTCGCGTTTTGTGCAGAGGAAGACGTGTCTGTCGTAGTTCCGGAAGTTGGACCTGATGGCCATATTCATGTCTGGCCCGACTGAAGCGTCGACTCCAACTGGCAGCAGTCCAGATCGTCTATTCAACGGCGTACGAGCGCAACTCGATCACCCAAGAGTTGGGTTACACACTCTCGCGCAATCTTGACGTTGTAGTTGGTTCCCCGATCCTCGGGATAAATCTGGGACGTATTGCAAATGTAGAAGCCGGGTATTGGTGAAGCGTACGCCGGTTTGCGCCTTTGATAGCCAGTTTCTATTACCGGCTGCGCAACTGAATCACGAGATACCCACGCCTCCTGAATGTGCTCACGATGAAACCTTGGGAAAACATGGGCGATAGACCCCACTAGTCGATCAACTACAGTGCCGTCATCGAGACCAAATAGCTCGTGTTGCCTCGGCAAATAGTTGCTGAGATAGACCAAGGTGGAACCTCCGTAGCGTTCGCGATCCACCAAATTTGTATGTTCAATCAACCCGGCAAACGGCAGATCACGATCAGCAATATTGGTCCAATAAAACCGCGACAGTTGCTCGCGAAGCTCCAATAGCACGACACAAGCACCGACATATGACGTCGCCGCTAGCTCCGAAGCAAAGCCCTGATGTGCCTCCGGGAGAAGACGTCTGATCACCGGCAAGCCGACAGTCGCCACGACCGCGTCAGCCTCCACGGCTACGCCGCCGATGCTAACTGCAGGACTCCCATGACCTCCGAAAGAGATCGCTTCGGCCGGAGCACCAAGTCGAACACAGGCGCCACGAGCTTGGACCGACTGCAAGAGAGCATCCACAATCACGCGAAAGCTTCCCCGAAAGTATCCAAGTCGCTCACGACGTTTGTTCGGAGTCCGGGTACGCGCACGAGACCGAAGACGGGCCCACATCCAGGCCATCGATACGTCATTCCAATGATCAGAAAATTTTGCTCGCAACATGGGCTTAAACACGGTTTCAAAGCTCTCCTGACCGACGTAGCTGGGGAGCACGCTGGCCGCCGTGCGGTCTTCAAACGTTCCAAAATCTTCGCGCCGCTGCAGCAGCAATGTGCCCAGTCCAAGCCTGAACCGAGCCCACGGACTTAGAGCGCTACATCTAAGCAAATCAAGTGGCGAGGTAAATGGATACACACGACCATGCGTGTAAAACGCCATTTCAGGCTCGGGCCACTCAAGCCGATTGCCTAGGCCGAGCTCATTTGCCAAGTCAATCATAAGCTGATCATGGGTAAAAAGATGGTGGTAAAAACGTTCAACAGGTTCACCGTTAACGCTAACGGTCCCGAGCTCACCACCAGCACGGGGAGCCGCCTCATAGAGCGTCACCGTGCAATCGTGCTTTAGGAGCTCATGTGCCAAGGTAAGCCCCGTAATTCCAGCCCCAATAATGGCCACCCTCATAACTGGAATCGACCCATTGGTCCGGCCTCAAGCAAGTTAGTGCGCACATACATGACAAAGTCAAAACTTCCAGTCGGGACCGGCGTAACTTCTCGAGTCAACAGCCACCTCCCAAATGTCTCACGGGCAACAGCATCTCCTAGAAATCGAGAAAGAAACGTAGCATCCCACGATTTATACGCTGATTCCGGAAACCACCCGCGCAGCACCATCTGTCGACCCACAAACTCAGGCAGTTGTATCCCGAACTCATCCGCATCAGCAAGCGTCAGTAACGCGATGTCAGCCACCTGAACATCTTCCAGGCTCGGGGCCTTGCCATACCCAACATTCGTGTAGTCGCGGAGATACCACACGATAGGCCATGCAAATTCTTCATCAACCACGACACGTAAACCAAGCCCCTTCCCACTACGGACAGCAGCCTCATTTACGACCTCCGCGACCTCAACTACGTCCGATGAAGACTGGACGTACACAACTAAATCGTTTGGCACATCTCCACGTTCGTAATTGATAGGAATCGCAAACCATAACGACCAGCACAGAAATCCGCCCCCGAGAATCCCGACACAAACCCTCGGGGTAATAGGCCTCCTACCATCAAACCAACCACCCATCCACCAAGAAGCAATGAGTATTGGCGGCCACAACACATGCAGTACAAGCCAGGGGGCTTTCTCTCCAGCAGCCGAGTAGATAATCCAAGTGACAAGAATCCACACCGCTAAAACGACGGGGAGGGGATTTCGCACCATTCGAATCCGGAACATGGCAACTGCACCAAAAACAATAGCGAAGGGTTCGTACACGGCTAGATACATGGCGTAGTAAAACCACGGTTGATTCACACGCTCAGAACCATGAACCGCTGTCCAATACTCTATCGACCTGGTAAAAGCATCCCGGAAACCAGGCAGATACGTAAAAAACGAGGTGTAAAAAACAAATACGATCCCCAAAAAGACGAGCGCCCCGTAGACCACGTGCTCAATGTCCCGACTAAATTCCTGAATCGCCTTAGACACTTGGGCCCCACCGCCCAAACTTGATTGACGCCGCCAGTTGTAACCCATGGCAACCCCACCAAGCACCAGTATCACTACCGCCAGCGCAAAGCCATGGATAAACGTGTTTTCTTTGGTCGCTAACGAAAGCCCCAACGATATCCAGGCCACGTAAATCCACCGTTTGCGAGGCCACCCGATATAACGAACGACAGCAGCAACCAAAACAATAGTGAAAAAAGCGACGTAAATATCGTTCCTGATAAACCTCGAGTAATAGACAAATGTTGTAGATGTCGCGATAGCCAACATCGCGATGACCGTCCCGGCACGACCTAGCTCCCATCTGAACAAGGCAACAGCAATCACCGCCCCGACTCCAAATGCAGCAGGAATCACCCGCGCGAGAACATCACTCGATCCCAAAAAGTGAAAAAGCAACGCATTAGCGAAATAAAGCAGAGGGCCGTGATACGCCGGGTCATACCGATACTGCTTCCCGTTAATCATGTCGTACGACTCTTTGGCGTGAATAGCCTCATCGTGATGAAAAGCCCTATCCCCAAGTCCCGCAAATCGCATCACCACAGCGACACCAACAACCAGCGCATAGAACAACCATTCGGCACGCGTCCAACCAAACCACATAGGCTCATCGGACCAACGACGAATCACCCCGATGCCACCGGTCATAACTGGTTCACTTCAAATACGCTGGTTGTCCCAACCTTAAGAACTGCGCTAAATCTTTTGTGGAAACGGGCCTCAGCTTCCTCGCCATATCGCCTTCGTTCGCTATCACCAAAGATCACATGGGTTACGCCGTACCGATCAACAACCGCACGTAATGTTTTCAGGTCATTAGTTTGGTAAGCAAGATCTACGTCTGCCACACGGACAGAGATCTGTTCCTGGGAGCCCCGCCACAATTCCTGATGCTGGATCCATCCAACTACCGTAGGAATACCTGTCCACGTCGACATACGAGAATCGCCCGAGTAAGCCCTACCGGGCGCCTCCAACAACACCGCGTTGCGTGGTGCCCTGACCCGCATCCAATCAGCCACCGCAACCTCCGTCGGTCGGCTTGCACGATCCGCGGCTAAGCCATCAAGGGTACCGGTGACCGGACTAGCCTGAGCCTTCATCAGAGACGCATGGATGGGGTACGTCACCGAAAGCACCACGAGCGGGAAGAATGCCCCAACAAAGATCATTCGGCCGAACCTTCCTGATCCCGAGCGGACCAGCCTTAAACGATGCCATACCAGCACTAAACCTGGTCCAGATGCGATCGCCAGCAAAGTCCACGCTTGATAATGCAATTTGAACACAGTATTCATCCGCTCGTACGGTGGTCCGAAGAAGTCGTCGACAAAGACAAACTCGACAAAAGTCAAAAGCGAAACCCCGACCACGATAATCCACAAGAGCGGGGCCAACCCACGAGCATCACGATAGGAAAAAAAGGCTAATCCACTCAGCACTAAGATGGCGGCCAGGACTGCTAGGACCTCACCGTCCCCGATAAAAACACCAACGAAAGCAGCGCCACCTATAACCCCGATCAACAGTCGACCATCCGGCCGCACTCGCCACATCAACATCACTAGCGTGACAACAACGACCAAGAGTAGAAGGCCAAAAACCTGCACAAAATCAACCGCTTCACTGCGGACCGAAACCAGCCCCAGGCTACGGGTCACAGGGTCATATGACAGTAAATAGGGTAGCCACAACACCACCGCCGTCACCATTGCTATTAGAGCATCAGTTCCCAACGCCCGCATCCGCTGGGCATTCCCCACAGCAACCAGGCCAGCGCCGACAACGACAAGCCCTGAAAACGTTGGGGCATCCCACGCATTGATTGAATATAAGGCACCCAAAATCAGCCCTGTCAGCGACGCACTAAGCAGCCTCAGCCAGCGATCCTCATGAGCTCGAGTCGACCCAGCAATCATCCATTGAACCGCTGCCGAAACTGCAAGCGCGGTAAATGGCAAGGCCATCACGTGAGGGTGCAAGTCACCCAGAATGAACGAAAACGCCGGAAACTCATTAATAGTGTAATCAACAAGACCTTCGGTAGTTTCCCGTTGAATCGTCCGTGAGGCATGCCAACCAATGCCCTGCCAAAACCCATTCACATCAATTGCCGGCCCCTTCAACACCTCACGGGTAACAGCAAGATTTCCGGCAACTACAACCAGAGCCCCCGACAGCATTCCGGATGTCCGTCGCCCCAAACGCCCTACTCCTACCAACGTGCTGATGTCGTACCCAGCAGATCCTGCAACCACCGCAGCCAGACCCAGCACCACAGCTAGTGCGAGGTTGTACCCAACCGCCGGCGTCACGTCAGTCAGATGAATGAGAATCCCCATAACCGAATAGCCCACGTAGTAATAGTTCAGGGACTCCCCGGAAAACCAAGGATCGACAGGCGGAACATCGGATGCACGTAACACCGCATTGAGCAACGCGAAATCCATAGGTTTCTCGGTACCACTGATCTCAGGATTGATCCATCGAAGAGCAACGCCCACGGCAAACATGATGATGAGCCCCACAACACCAACCAGCCACAATCGACTGGTTAGCCGAAACTCAATGCGCCTCCAATGAAACATTCCCAGAAGGCCCATCGTGAAACACACGAGCACAACCACAGCCCCAACAACAAAACCGCGGCCATTCTCAAAAAGCTTCGTGGACAAACCGAGCCATGCAACATGGTGAAGCAACAACAAGCCGATGGGAGCTGACAAAAAGGCCCCCCGCGAGGGCAAACTGTGGAACAAGAGGTATGCCCAAGGAGCACCAAGTGCAGACACCCCAATCAACACAACCGCCCAGAAAATGCTGTCTATGACCAGCGTCCTTGTTCACTTGTCAATGTTGGAACTCCAGTTGTCGTCAGCATAACCATGGTGGATACCGCAACTACAATTCCATGACCATGATCGACCCGTTACCATCGAGATGTGATCCTTAATTTGCTCGAATCTACAGGAGCCAGCGGCGCTCGCCCGAAGCCAGATGGGCCTTCCCGCATTACCGCGGAGCAAGTCCCCAGTTCACGAGGTAACCAGGCCATGCTGGGACGGCGGGCACTACTCCGAGCAAGCCTTGGAGGAACCGTAGGGTTACTTTCCGCCTGCACCCTCGACACTGTACAAACCACTCTCCCCGAACTTACACCGCTGCCGACAGAAAACGTCAACCCTCAAGCTTTACCAACCGCAACCCCAAAGCCCACAGTGACCCCTGCCTTCCGAGCAACGGTGATCCCGGATGCCACCCCCATCGCCACCAACGTCTCCATCACATTTGAGACATGGGGGCCACGGTCTATGCTCAAAGCTTTTTCCGACATCTTCCAAACATTTCAATCCCAGGTTCCTTCAGTACAGGTGCGTGCACGTCTTGATAACGCTCTAACCTCTGACGCGCAGCGTCACGCTCTGCGATTGGGAAATACTGCTGACGTAACCCGGATTGCGCCTGCCGATGTCTTTGACTTCACAGCAGCCGGGTTTCTCCATGGTCTGGGAAACCGGATATCGGGTGATTCCGAGTTACAAACAATGGTGCCAAGATCGGTCGACGCCAGAGCAGGCCCTGGTGACGAACAATCGGTTCTTGCTGTTGGAGCCGCTTTTCAGTGCGTACTGTACAACCAAGAACATTTCGAAAGCTCTGGTGTAACTGCACCAACAAGTTGGACCAACCCATGGACCGTGGGCGAATTTGAACAAGCAGCACGTCGGCTGGTCGTCGCTGATACAAATCGCGTGGAACGATTTGGGCTCGCTGCCATCCCCGCCTATACCCGGCCAGTTTTTGGTGTAGCCCCCAATACACGAGCGGGTGAAGCATTCCTGAATGCTGGTGCGCGTTTGTCTCGAATGGCAACTACAGAAAACGAACTGCGCTTACGTCGACTCGCCACATGGCAAACCGCTCTGGACATTGAGCTCCCAATCCCCGATAGATTTACCGCGCCATTCAGTGGCGGACTCACTGCCATGTATATCGACCGTAGTGATGTGGGCCCATCTATACGGCCCTCAGTCCCATGGGCGGCGGCACCACTTCCCTCTTGGGATAACGCTGACAGTCAGACAGAAGCCGACGAACTGTGCCTCGGTATTAACTCTATGAGCGCACACCCCGACGCCGCATGGTCACTAATTCGATTCCTCGCCGGAGCCGATGCGCAGCGAAGTTTTGCTCGAACCGACCTAATCGTTCCGTTTCGGACCGAAATTCTCAAGGATCCCGCCTTTCTGGAACCCACTCGTCGGCCTCTGGAACGGACCGTTTTAAGGCAAGCAGTCGAACAAATGATGCAAAGCCCTGCTCATCCAGGTTCCAAAGCGTGGCACACCCTAACCGGACCCCCAATATTGGCTGTTCGTCGTGGTGAAGACTCTGCCGCTGACTACCTTCGGCGAGCTGACCGGATAATCAACCGCCAGTTGAAAGTTCGTGACTGGTCGTCGGACAAGAACTATCCCGGATACCGGCAATCGCAACCATATGGAAACCGGCTAATTGAAGAGCTTTATCCGACTACCGACTAAGACGGGAGAAGTTCGAATAAGCACGCCGCATGCTCTGGCGAACCCCGAAGCAGGTTCCGACAGCGGAACAAAGTTGACGTAGGGAACGCCTTTGAAAACCTGCACAGATTTTATAAGAAGGTGGGGCGCAACTATCCGTGCGAGTTTCAACTAGCTTTCAGATGCAAATCCTTGTTCGACGAAACGGTCCGGAACCGAGAGCAATGTGGGCCCGCGCCGACCAGAATCCGGAATGGCGACGATGTGGTGCGCAGCATGGGAGGCGGGGACAGTCTGGGGGTTTCGGCAGGCATCCTGACCCGCCCGAAACACTGCTCAATTAAAGCTAACAGTCATCCCTCAGACGCCCTACGGCCATCGAAAGAGTGCTGAGATCACGTAAGGTCGAAGCGATCAAGACTCATCACCTTGTCCCACGCAGCCACGAAATCACGAACGAACGCTTGCTGGGAATCGTCAGATGCGTAAACCTCCGCGAGCGCTCGCAATTCGGAATTCGAGCCGAAGACCAAGTCCACTCTGGTCCCAGTCCACTTGGGATCACCGGTCGTGCTATCGCGTCCCTCGAAAACGGTTTTCGATGTGGAAGACACTTGCCACTCGGTGTTCATAGCAAGCAGGTTCACAAAGAAATCATTGGTCAACGTCCCAGGCCGATCGGTGAACACCCCGAGTCCAGATTGACCTACATTCGCATTAAGAACGCGCATGCCACCAACAAGAACTGTCATCTCGGGAGGGGTCAATGTCAGCATATTTGCTCGATCAACCAGTAGCTCCTCCGGATTTTGATGTTCGACTCCGAGGTAGTTGCGGAATCCATCCGCGATGGGTTCAAGCACGTCAAATGACGCCACATCGGTCCACTCCTGAGTCGCGTCCGTACGCCCCGGTGTGAATGGAACCTGCACATCGTGCCCGGCGATCTTTGCCGCTTCCTCGACGCCCGCACACCCGGCAAGGACGATCAGATCAGCAAGCGAGACAAGCTTCCCTCCAGTCTGCGAGCTGTTGAAATCCTTCTGTACCTGCTCCAGCGTCTGCAGCACGGTCGCTAGCTCGGTGGGGTTGTTCACCTCCCAATCCTTCTGCGGCGCGAGGCGGATTCGCGCCCCGTTCGCCCCACCGCGTTTGTCGGTGCCGCGGAATGATGCCGCGGATGCCCAGGCGGTCGAGACTAACTGAGAAACGGACAAACCGGTTGCAAGGACCTTAGCCTTGATGGCGGCGATATCCTGATCGCCTATCAACTCATGATCAACGTCAGGAACAGGGTCTTGCCACAACAGAGGCTCGGTCGGAACCAAAGCGCCGAGATACCGACTACGGGGCCCCATATCCCGGTGAGTCAGCTTGAACCACGCTCGGCCGAACGCTTCGGTAAGCTCCTCCGGGTTCTCGAGGAAACGCTTTGCGATCGGCCCATAGGTAGGATCCATCCTCATTGAAAGATCCGTCGTAAGCATCATGGGGGCATGCTTTTTTGACGCATCGTGCGCATCCGGCACGGTGGCCACTTCCGAGGCGTTCTCGGGAGTGTATTGCGATGCACCTGCAGGGCTCTTCGTCAACTTCCAGTCGTAGCCGTAAAGATTTTCGAAGTAATTGTTGTCCCACTTCACCGGATTGGTGGTCCAGGCGCCCTCTAGGCCGCTGGTGATCGTATCGCCGCCTTTGCCACTGCCGAATCTGTTCTTCCAACCGAGGCCTTGATCCTCAATGCCGGCACCTTCCGGTTCGGGACCGACGTGGTCATCGGAGGCCGCACCATGTGCTTTCCCGAAAGTGTGTCCACCAGCAATGAGCGCGACCGTTTCCTCGTCATTCATCGCCATGCGGCGGAACGTTTCACGAATATGCTTTGCCGCAGCGAGCGGATCCGGATTTCCGTTTGGACCTTCCGGATTCACGTAAATTAGACCCATGTGGTCGGCTCCGTAAGGTCCATCGATTTCCGCGTCGCCGCTACTGTGGCGCTCGTCCGCCAACCACGTGTCCTCAGTCCCCCAGTCCGTCTCGTCGGCCTCCCAAACGTCCTCGCGTCCGCCAGCGAACCCGAAGGTCTTGGATCCCATCGATTCCAGAGCACAGTTCCCGGCGAAGATCAGCAGGTCGGCCCACGAAAGCTTCCGACCGTATTTCTGCTTAATCGGCCAGAGCAAACGGCGTGCTTTGTCGAGGCTCGCGTTGTCGGGCCAGCTGTTGAGAGGTGCAAAACGTTGATCACCGGAACCTCCACCTCCACGGCCATCAGTTGTGCGGTATGTGCCGGCGGCATGCCACGCCATCCGGATGAAAAATGGCCCATAGTGGCCGTAGTCGGCCGGCCACCAATCTTGCGACGTCGTCATCAGCTCAACGATGTCCTTCTTCAAGGCATCCAAGTCAAGTTTCTTGAACTCCTCGGCGTAGTCAAAATCCTCGCCCATAGGATTGGACAGCGCAGCGGTCTGGCGGAGAACCTTCAAGTTCAATTGGTTCGGCCACCAGTCCTCGTTCGTCATGCTCATTGCGTTTTACCTTCTGGCTATCTGCAGAATACGGCGCAACCGTATTCTGAACCGAGTTACTTGGAAGTCGCGGGATCGATTGGTTGATCGCAAGGGTAATGCATCCGGCCCTGAGTGTGCGTCCGCAATTCACCTAGGTGCGTAGCGCACAAAGCAACACTGCAAAAGCGACATGTAGCGACCGATGTTTCCTGCTTATCAGACTGATCACACACGTAACAGTTCACATCTTCCCACTTAAGCCCGACTGGATTAATCGGTGCAGTTCTGAATTGGCTAGTTTCTCACCCCTCAAAACCCCTCTGACATTAGACACAGGCCGAGAGAGTCCGCCACTGCTCACCAACAGCCATCTGCACCGCCTCATCCAGACTCCGAGCAATTGCGATGCCGGATCCCGTGAACTGTTGGACTTTACCGTCCCGTTGAAGCCAAACGACCGGCATGCCGCTCGCTTGAGCACCCTTGACATCATTGGTTAGATCATCACCAATAAGCACGCAATCACACGTATCAGCGTCCACGGCCGCAGCGGCCGCCGCAAAAATTCGTGGATCAGGCTTCTCGTATCCGGTTGATGCGGAAACAACAATCGGATCTAGGACTTTCCGTAATCCTACTTCAGCAAGCACCAACGGCAGCATGTAGGCGAAGTTACTAAGCACCCCGGTACGAACACCAGATCGCCGCACAAAATCAATGGCTGACTCAGCGCCCGGAAGCATCCGGGTCTGAAATGCCGCCGCCAATTCTTCCTCTATCACCCCCAACTCCGGATTCCCATCAACCCACTCAGACAGCGCACCCACATAGACCTTTGCACCCGAAGCCCGAAGCTGTTTCAGATCAGTTTCGGACTGAACCGACGAAAAATGCGCCTTGTAATACCCCATTTCAGTCTTCAAGGCTTCGTCAAGCGAAACGCGTGGAATCGTGTACCCAAGCCGACCCATCACATCTGTCATGTAGTCGAATGGTGATGGCGTTTCGGGATAGTGAATGAGAGTGCCATATGCGTCGAAAAACACTGCGGCAGGCAATAATGTATTCATGGAAAAACCGTAGCACTGAACCAACCACAGACCTAGGCCTATTGATTACGCCCTAAACTTTCCGTAATAGTTCACGATTCGCCCTTAGCGAAATTCTCCGTGCCGAACCGATCTGCCACATTGTCATACCGGGCCCTTGCGGTCTTCTTCCTACCATTGGCGGTCGCCCAAGTCCTGCAAACGCTTCGAAACCCTTTACTTGATGCGGGAATGTCTCGGGCTCCGGATCCACAGACGTCGCTGGCCGCATTTGCAGTCGTCGCCAGCGTCGTGCAGATCCTCAGCGCATCAGGCACTGCGATTTCCAGCGCGTACTTCGTGCTCGTTCGTGGGCAGCAGTCCTACCAGGTAATCCGAAGCTACGTGGTTGTGTACACGAGCGTTATTACGGCATTCGCCGTCTTGATCGCCCTCCCAAACATCGGAGATGCGTTTTTCAAACACGTGATGGGGACCCCGGAACACCTTATACCTGATGTCATGACCATGATGCGCATCTCACTGCCGGTACCAATCTTTAACCTAATTCGTCAGTTCTATCTCGCCCAACTCGCCCATCGACAACATTCGAACCTAGTCTGGATCGGCCCAGCAATTGGAGAGGCCGTACTCGTCGTACTTGCGCTGGGACTTCTCCCGATGCTGACCATCTCCGGGGGAATTAGCGGCGCGTTTGTCTGGATGGTAGTCGCGGTTCTTGAAGGCCTGCTCGCGCTTGGGTTCGTGCAGTACGTTAACCGGCGGGCTCCATATCCTGATGATCCTGCTACTGACGCACCGCTTGATTACCGGTACGTCACAAGCTTTCTGGTGCCATTGGTGCTCACGCAAGTGGCTCTCGTAAGCGGACATCCCTTAATCAACGCTGGCCTGCTCCGGCTACCCAACCCGGAACCCACAGTTGCCGCGTTTCGTGTCGCATTCAGCATAAGCATGTTGCCCATGACCGCACTTGTGGCGCTACGACAGGTGGTGTTGGTACTCGGACGGGATCCAGAGGGACAACGACGAGCCCGCATATTTGCCTACACACTTGGCCTCACGTTGGCCGGCTTGATGGTCCTGGTGGCGTTCACGCCATTAAACGAAATCGTAGTCCGCCGCTTGATCGGAGCTCCCCAATCCATCACATCCGACACGATTGTGGCCATGCAAATCATGGCCGCCTTCCCAATCTTCATGGCAGTTCGTCAGTTCTACCAATCAATGACCATGCACCAACGCAAAACCGGCCTCGTCGCCCTCACAGCTGCCATACGACTCTTAGTTATGGTCGCCCTCTTGTTTGTCTTCACACCGATACTGGGGTGGACAGGAGCCGGTGTCGGCGCCATCACACGGATCGGAGCGATGGGTACTGAAGCCCTCATGGCCTACCTCGTCGGCAGAAAATTCTTTGGACTGGACCCAGTCACGAGATCGATGCCAAATCCATCTTTTAAATCAGCCAAACCGGTCAACTCGGAGCAATCGGATTAACTCAGCATTACGCCGATGCAGAGTCGAGGAAACATCATCGGGAGACCATGGATAAAAACCATGTCCGGATGTCGCACCGGTTCGGCCACTTTGTATCGCCTCGTCAAGTACCGCTGGCGACGCGGTCCCACGATTAAGATCAGGCGCCAGATATCGAAATATTTGCTGGTAAACATCGAGTCCCGCGGTGTCGGCCTGACCAAAGAGTCCAAGGACAGGCATCCGGCGAGCTATTGACCCACGGACCGCACGATCAATCTCCGTCGCCGAGGCCACACCCTGTCCAACAAGTTCCATCGCTTCTCGGAGAAGCGCGAATTGAAGACGATTAATCAAATATCCGGGAAGCTCACAACGCAGCACGATTGGCCATTTCCCTAAACTCTCAAGCAAGTTACGTGCCTCAACAATCGTCGACTCTGCTGTCTGCTCTCCAGGAGCCACTTCAACAACTGGAATGAGATGGGGAGGCAAGATCCAGTGAGCAAGGGCCACACGCTCCGGGTATCTACAAGAACCTGCAATCTCAGTGATTCCAATGCTCGAAGTGTTGGAAAGCAAGAGCGTATCCACCCGGGCATATTGATCCAGTTGGGCAAAAACCTCACGCTTTATATCCAGATCCTCGGCAACCGCTTCAAACACAACATCCACGCCATCAACAGCCGCCTGGATGGATGGCACCGCTTCTAGCCGGGACACAATGTTTTCAACGTCGGCCGCTTCGATTACACCAGCAGCAATTAGGTCAGTTGCATCCTGTTCCGCCTCGGTTATCGCCTGTCTTGCACGCCCTCGCTGAACGTCATAGATCGAGACCAAATATCCACCACGTGCCAGTTCAAGCGCTATTCCATGCCCCATACGCCCAGCACCAACGACGGCGGCACGCGGCAGTTCACCAGGTCGACGTTTGGTCACGGCCCAACATCCCCGCCGTCGCACGTGCAAATCACAGCTTAAACTCCCGATCCAACGGATATACTGCAGCTTATTACGTACGGTTGAGATCGAACACCAGTCGCCCTACCCCAAGTCGAGTAATTCATTGCAACTCCTATCACCTATCGGGATCGCCCTCGCTGCAACAGGGCGTCCACGAACGCTAGGACTTGGCTTGATTGCTGGGGCGCTTACGGGAGGACTTACGGGCCTAGCCGTAGCCCTTGCGTTCGTGCGATCACCAGCGGCATTTGTGGCCATTCCAATCTCAATCGTCATTATTCTAGTCATCTGGCCACTAGCCTTAGCCTCTATATCGGTGCTTGTTAATCACGCTGATAAACCATCTGAACTATCTACCGGATCAGCCATTGCCAGCGTCATTCCACGAATCCCATCCCTCACACTCGTAGCCCTACCTCCTGCCCTCGGATTGGGAGCACTCATCGCGATTCAGATATTCATATTCGCCCTAACACGTGCGCCGGAAGGGGTAATGTCGTCGTCACGACCACTCGCTGTAGTAGCCACGCTATTCATGGTCCTTTTCATAATTGACATGCTCTCCATCGCAACATCAACCATGTTGCTTTGGGCACTAGTACCCCAGGTTGCGGTAAATCAACTCAGCGCAGCCGCTGCCTACCAACGAGCACGGTCACAATTTTGGGACCGGCCAGGATGGACCATTGCATCAATGGCAAGCGTGTTCACACTAGCTGTAACGGTTATTGGCGCAGCACTCGGGCCCCTATTCATATCCCTCGGGACCGTCTCCGTAACCCAGATCCTCGGTGCAAATGAGCTTGTCTTACTACATCTAACAGAACCCTTATTGCAAGCGTCCTTCGCAATTCCACTGGACAATTTTGTAGCGATCGTGGTTTTGATCACTGGTATAAGTACAACAATCGGAGCCGCCGTCGGTGTCGGTCATACGTTTGGCGTCTCTGGAGGCACCGGCTTGCTACAAGCAGCCACAAGCCCTGAGCATTAAAAAGCTCTCACCCCAAGCCTGATGAATCAACGTGCCTGAACTTATTGCCGTAGGCATCGAAATGGCTGCCGTCATACTGGCCCTGGGGGCTGCGTGTGTCGTCGCCGGCTACGGAACAACACGAATCTTGGCCACTTCATCGCTACGCTCGCACGCCATTTTGGTCATACCACTTACTGGGTTGTCGTCCCTAATCGTCGGCACGTATTTCCTAAACCTGTTCGTTGATGTGCGAGTGTCCACGGCGATATTGCTCCTCGCCGCCACTGGACTCGCCGGTTGGACTATTCGACGTGATGGGTGGTGGATACCCAAACCAACTGCCGGTCAAATAATTGCACTGGTCTTAGGCGGTCTGCTGCTGAGCGCCGCACTGCTACCTCACTTGCACAACCGCTCCCCTTCCATGCTGAGTCTCAACATTGATGAAGACCTCTACGTTCCCTTGGCTGAAGCCCTTAAATCCAACACGGTGTTCATGCACGGCCTAAGGGAGGGGCCATTCCAGGCGGAGTATCAAGGAATCGGGAACCACTCCCGTGGTTGGGGATTTCCCTACCTGTTAGCGATTGGATCAAGCATCGCTAACGTGCCGACCTTTCATGCATACGCGCCTCTTCTGTACCTTTTGTTGGGGTTCAGCGTGCCCAGCTTGTTCGTATTCATGCGGGTTGGCCTCGGTCTCTCGGAACGAACGTCATTGCTCGCAGCCTTTCTGTACACCGTGCATGGCCTTCCTCTTTGGTTCACAGAAATGGGTTTTGGACCTCATGCTGTGTCATTTGCTCTGTTTCCCATTGCCGCTGCCACAGGAGTTGTTGCTCTCCAGGCCGGCAACAAACGAACAATCGTTCTCGCTTCGATAACAAGCGCTGCCCTGTTGGTGTCCTATTTCTGGGCGATCTCCGCGGTATACGCAACTGTATCTCTAGTGCTCGTTGCTTCATTCCTCTTGGTTGGGCCTAACCGCATCAACATCCTGAAGCGTTCGGGAGGACTTGTGATAGGGATCACTATCGTAGGTGCCCCTGGCATTATTTGGCTTTTGATTTGGGCACTGCCACAAATCATAAATATCACAAGCAACCTTCATGGAAGATTTGGGAATGCATGGAACGACACCACGTTCGCTAATGTTGAACTCGCGTTTGGCCTAGAACCGTACCGACTCATTCCTCGCGATGGTCCGCTGGAATATTTGCTCGGAAGCCACGCGACAACCTTAGCCACAATTTCAAGTAACTTGTTTTGGCCATCCCTAGTGTTAGCAGTCCTGGGCCTTCTCACTCTTCGTGGTAACCGCCTCGTCGCTATTGCGATGGCTGTCGGGTTTGCCGGATTCATGTGGTGGGTAGCTGCAATTGCAGGCTATCAGTATGGCCACATGAAAAACCTCTCCTACGTCGCGTTTCTAGTCGTCGCCCTTATGACTTCCGGACTCTCGAACTTCTACCATGCAAGATTCAAGTTATGGAACGTCGAGTCCAGTAGGAAGCTAGAACGATGGTTAAGACCGGCGCAGCCTAGCCTGAAAAACATCACCGTCGTGATGACTGTGCTTCTCAGCTTGGCCTTGTTGCATAACACGTACCTGAGTGTATGGTGGAACTGGCAAGGCGTTGGATGGAACTTTGAACGACGTGTTGCACATGATGCTAGGGCCGTAGCAGACCTTGTACCTAACGGCTCTCGAGTAGCATTTGCTCATGGCCTGACATACCCGGTCCCGGAACCCCGGCGTAGGATCAGCCATCACGAACTAGGCTTTCACTTTCCCAAGCACCAGACCACATCGTGGACCGCACGCGCCCGCAGCGTCTGGATCGGACAACTTGTTGGCCGAAGCATCATCGGCAACGCACGCTCCCTAGCGTTTCCATTCGAAGATCTTCTTGATACCGAGTATGACTTCATCGTTCTAAATACCGATGACGACTCGAGAACATACGGAATTTTCTCCAAGGATGCGGTGTACAGCACACCGTACTGGACAATCTACCGAGATCAGAAAACCAGCCGACTACGTAGCAGTGACTTGCTCCGTTCTCTGGGATCACTCGAATTGTCTGCAACTAGGCCTATTCAATTAGGTGTCCTTGACGGTAAGTTCGCCGCCGGTCCAGACGTAGGTCCGACGAACACTGCCATAGTCTTTGGAATCGTCTCATCGGAACCAGGTGTTATCCGGGCCGGGCTTCACGAGTTGGCCATCGAAAGAGGGATAACCTGGGTGACCACCTCTGCTGCAGCAGACACACCACTTCGAATCCAGGCTATTGGTGGTGACTTCCGACCATTACTCGTGGCGGCAGCAATGGGAATCCATCATTCACCAGTTCATCAACCGCCTACGAAAGTAAGCAGCGATCAGAGCAACGAAAAGTTGATAGCAATCACCATCGGAGTTCAAGAAGACACAATTACAGGCTCGATAATTGTTAACAATCCCACTGAGGAAGGACGAAACGCTGGCCTGAGCTTCAACGAAGAACCTCTCCATGGATCAGCTCCATCACACGGGTTTTGGCAAAGCGCCGCTCTAGTAAGCGCAAAAACGCAACGAATAGATTTTGTCTATGACCCGAAAAGACGAACCATCGCCGAAATTGTAAACGGTCAAGCGCATCCACCGTTGCGTGCCCGAGACTCGGAAGCAGGTGGCCATTTCAGACTGTGGTTACGAATCTCCCGTGCTTTCGTTAACGATCTCGAGATCCCACTAATCGATTACACACTTTCAAACGGACAGCTCAGTAACGCTCATCCCTTCGCCCAAACCTACACCTTCACATTGGGCGGCTACTCCTAAGAGCACAGATAAATCTCGTAACTCATTAACGACGTCGGGGACCTTAAATTGGAGCTGAATCAGACCCCTGCTGCAATGGTCCATAGCATCATCGATCGTGCCTGTAGAAAGAAATTTACCCGCAAGCACTCCATCCACATCCAGAACAAGTTACACATCGACCCAATATTTGAAGCGGCGATCCACATTCGAAGCATTGGCGGGAATTCCGATCACGAGTTTTCGTCGCCCGCAAAACAACGGTTGACCCATGTCCAGACTTGGCCTCTGTGGAGATACCAGATGCGACACGCTGGTGATTACCAGATCGAAAATATCGACTCATAGTGAGAGTTTAACATTGCGTTCGCTTTTTGTATGGCATCACATTCACAAACCGTTAGCTAGACGTTCTTGGTCAACAATAAACATACGTCAATCAGAATAGTCCTTTAAGAATCAACAAACCTATACTCAGGTATGTCTTATATGGATGCACCGATTAACCAGCCACTCCTTCACACACTCCAAGAACTCGTAGCAATCAACAGCGTTAACGGCCACCTGGACGGACCTGGAGAAGCCGCTATTGCCGCGCACGTTGGCGAACTGGCGCGTGCCATGGGTGCGGACGTCGAATTCGACGAGGTTTCCCCTGGACGACCAAACGTCATGGCATGGATCCGACGAGGAAATCGTCCAACTTTACTTCTTGAATGCCACCTCGACACAGTCGCGCTAGATCCCATGCCCGATGCCTTGAACCCACGTATTGAGCACAACCGTTTGTATGGACGAGGCTCAGCAGATCCAAAAGGGTCACTGGCAGCCATGATTCATGTGCTGCAAACCGCAGCCTCGGACCCCAACTTCCCAGTAGACCTATGTCTTGCCGGGTGCATGGACGAAGAAATCAGCATGACGGGGTCACGAGCACTTGCATCACGGTCAATAGACGTTGATGCAGCGATTGTTGGGGAACCTACCCAACTTCGAATCGTTACTGCGCAAAAAGGTGCTGTA
This sequence comes from Chloroflexi bacterium UBA6622, assembly GCA_002433065.1. Lineage (GTDB taxonomy): Bacteria > Chloroflexota > UBA11872 > UBA11872 > UBA11872 > UBA11872. The sequence goes on along the minus strand of DJHK01000028.1, from coordinate 87,654 downwards.
CGTTGGCGGGTTCGTACACGCGGCGTCTCGGCACACAGCGCAACACCAGAACTCGGACACAACGCCATCGTCGACATGGGCCGGATCCTACCAGTGATAGCAACGGCTATTGAGCCTCGATTACACGAACGCGTACACCCAATCCTTGGATCTGGGACCTGGAATGTGGGCACCGTCCATGGAGGCACATCAGTCAACGTTGTTCCGGACCTGTGCGAGATTGAGATCGATCGTCGTCTCGTCCCTGGCGATTCCGCCAACCAAATCGTCGCCCAGGTAAACACTGCCCTTGAAAACCTGCAACAAACCGAATCCGACCTTCAAATTGAATACGACCCGCCATTCGTTGAAATCCCGGCTATCGAAACACCCGAAGAATCCCCAATTGTTCAAGCTTCGAAGCAGGCCATAGAAGCCACAGGACGACCGGCCACACCGGAAGGTGTCGCATATGCCACCGATGCAGCAATGCTCACCGGGATAAGCAATATTCCAGCCGTAGTTCTTGGACCAGGGAATATAGCCCGTGCCCACACAAATAATGAGTGGATAGAAATCGATGAACTCGAAGCAGCCGTCGGAATATATGAAACGATTTGCAGGTCATACCCTGACATGTTGACCTAATGCGACTTACCGAACGCGTGTATCTCGTGGGCAGTGGAAAGTCAGGCGCCGATATCTCCAACCCGTATGACTCCCATGTCTACTTAATTGACGGAGCCTCATCTCTAGCCCTCATCGATGCTGGCATAGGAATCCAACCTGAGCTGATCCTTGACAATATTCGGGATGAAGGCTTCGATCCGGCAAACATTGCTCACATTGTCGTGACGCATGGACATGCCGATCACGCTGGTGGTGCAAGCGTACTTCAGACAGCGACGGGTGCCGATATCTTGGCCCCTGGACCTGCGGCAACATGGTTACTTGACGCAAACGAAGCAGCCATTTCACTTCCCGAAGCTCGTGCTGGCGGAACATACCCCGATGACTATCGCCTAGCGGCATGCGCTACGGCCCACGCAATTTCAGATGGTGACCAAGTGCAAATTGGCGATGTACACCTGCAAACAATTGCAACTCCAGGCCACGCGGCAACCCACGTGTCATTCCTCTTGCACGGCGACGATCGCATCGGTCTGTTTGGAGGCGATATTGTTTTCCATGGTGGGAAAATCCTTTTGTTAGCCACACCAGACTGCTCAATCCAGCAACTAATGAAATCAATGCAGCACCTTGAAAACACGACGTTTGATGCACTGTTTCCCGGTCATGGCGTTATTTCGCTCAACCGTGGCACCGAGCATGTAGCAAAAGCGCATCGCATGTTATGTGCCCAACAGATCCCGCCGAACTACACCTCCTAAAGTGTGTCCGAGCTAATACCTGTGTCACCGCTTTACAATACGCAGGCCTACTACAGCACTCTTGAGCTTCCAACATGCCATTAAGCGCAGACATTTGCATTCTCGGCGGCGGGCCAGGCGGATATGTTGCCGCGTTACGTGCTTCTGCCCTTGGCTCTACCGTTGTCCTCGTTGAATCCTCGACCGTAGGTGGCGTGTGCCTCGCCCGAGGCTGTATTCCCACCAAGGCCTTATTGCGAAGTGCGGAGATCTTTCAACTGTGTGGAAGTGCCAGCTCCTTTGGCATCAATGTCGGAAAAGTAGAAGCCGACTATGCAGCAATCGCCAAACGGAAAGACCGCATAGTTGGGCAGCTGATCCGAGGAGTTCAAGGGCTACTCAAGGCCGCCGACGTTACTGTGGTCGAAGGTTGGGGGCGTATGGCAGGACCTGGAGCCGTAGAGGTTGCGCTTCCGGATCGAACCGAGCTCATCACGGCCTCAAAAATAATCCTGGCTACGGGGTCCAGCGCCTCAGCACCACCCATCCCGGGAAAAGACCTTCCAGGTGTAATCGATAGTGATGGGGCATTAGCACTGCAAGAGATTCCATCCCACATCGTGGTTGCAGGGGCTGGAGCTGTCGGTGTCGAATGGGCCTCGCTTTTTGCACTTCTTGGTTCTGAAGTCACTCTAGTTGAAATGTTGCCACGGGTCGTACCAAATGAAGATGCCGATATTAGTACGGCGATGCGCAAGATTCTTGTTCAGCAAGGTGTCACAGTCCACACCGAAACCAGAATCGAAACTATCCAAAAAGGGGGGGAAGGGTTAGAGATAGCCATGCAGTTAGACGGCACATCTACGACAGTTAACGCCTCACATCTATTGCTTGCAACTGGCAGAAAACCAAACGTTGAAAATTTGGAGTTGGAGTCTTGTGGTGTCCAGTTTTCACCTGCTGGAATTTCCGTTAATGCTCATATGCAAACAACCATTCCTACGATTTACGCGATCGGTGATGTAACTGGTGACAAATTGCTGGCTCATGTCGCATCGCACCAAGGGGTTGTCGCAGCCGAACATGCAAATGGCCACCACTCGATCTACGATGACAAAGCCGTCCCTGCATGCACATTTACACATCCCGAAATTGCAAGCGTTGGCCTCACCGAGCAAGAAGCCCGAAAGAGATCCGAAAGCGTACAGGTTGGGGTGTTTCCCTTTCAGGCCCTTGGTCGTGCCCGTGCTTACGGTGACACCGACGGTTTCGTAAAGATAGTCTCTGACACTTCACATGGTGAGATTCTTGGCATGCATGTGATTGGTCCGGCAGCAAGCGACATCATCAGTGAGGGCGTTCTAGCGATACGTCTTGAAGCAACGCTCGACGACCTGAGAGAAACAATCCATGCGCACCCGACGTTCGCAGAGGCCACGGCTGAAAGTGCATGGATGGCGATTAACTCGCCCATCCACGTCCCCTTAGCCAAGTGATTCCACTCTACAATTCCGTCTAATGCCAACCATGCAGAGTCGGGCCAACGTTCGCCTGGCGGTTGTCGGCTTGGGTTCAATAGGAACAGATGTTGTTAATGCCGTCAGAAGCGGCCATGTAACCGGGATCGACTTAGTCGCGGCAGCCGAGCCCACGACTTGCCCTACACGTGATGAACTGCTGGAAGCCGACATTCCCGTATATGAGCATGTCCAAGATTTCCCATGGCACCAACTCGACCTTGTCCTCGAAGCAACGTCTCAATCAGTTTTGCGGGAGATCGCACCGCAAGTAGTCCGGGAAGGTGTCGACTTAGTGATATTGAGCGCAGGTGCAACGCTAGATATCGAATTCCTACCTGCACTGCTTGAACTGGCTGACCAAACCGGATCAAAAATATGGTTTCCCTCAGGAGCAATAGGAGCTCTTGACGTTGTACGTGCAGCAAGCGTAGGAGACATCGAATCAATAACGCTCACCACCACAAAACATCCATCAGCACTTACTAACGCTCCACACATCGAGAATTCGAATATTGACCTAGATTCGATATCGTCGCGGCAGGAGGTGTTTGCTGGCGGACCAGCAGCAGCCGTCCGTGGTTTTCCGCAGAACGTCAACGTAGCTGCACTGTTGTCACTGGCAGCAGGAAATCCCGATCAAGTCCACGTTCGAGTCATCGCCGACCCGAATGCGCCCGTAAATGTGCATGAAATTGTAGTTCGAGGCTCATTTGGAACCATGGCCATTCGGCTTGAGAACGAGCCCAGCTCGACAAACCCAAAAACCAGTGCGTTGGCAGCCCAAAGCGTCGTGGCCCTACTTCGCCAACTCGGTAGTGCGCAACGCTTCGGATAGCACATCGATGCGGGAAAATTCCTTAAGCTAGCCAGCAACAAAGTATTCAGGAACCACTTTAATTGGTCACCACACATGCAAACAGCTCCACCACCGCGGTAACAACACCGTCGGAAGCCCTTGTACGCGTAACTGAGGCAGCAGCATTCGCAAGCGCCCGAGCGATGGGTCATGGCGATGGAACACGTGCAGATGCCTTAGCCGTTGAAGCGATGCGGATCGCGCTCGAAGAGGTTCATTTATCAGGCCGAATAGTGATCGGGGAAGGCGAGCGGGATTCTGCCCCGATGCTATATATCGGTGAGGACGTCGGTGATCCATCAGGCCATCGAGTGGACATTGCGGTTGACCCTCTGGAAGGGACTGATTTAGTCGCCACCGGTCGATCAAATGCTGTCGCAGTAATGGCAATTTCAGAACCGGGCGGCTTGCTGCACGCACCAGACACGTATCTCGAAAAACTAATCGTTGGACCACCGGCCGCTGGCAGAATCAATCTGGATTTTCCAGTTGACGCAAACCTCCAAATTATTGCTGACTCATTAAACCGTCAGATCTCAGACCTTACGGTCATTGTTCTTGACCGAGAACGTCACCGTGAACTAATCACAGACATCCGAGAAGCCGGTGCCCGAATTAAGCTAATAGGAGATGGCGACGTTGTTGCTGCTGTTTCTGTGGCCGTTGCCGGCACAGCTGACCATGTAGTTATGGGCACTGGTGGAGCACCTGAGGGTGTACTTGCTGCAGCTGCCCTTCGGTGTCTTGGTGGAGAGATCCAGGCACGATTCCAGCCACGTAACTATGAGGAAATCAACCGTCTTCAAGCGATGGGGATCAGTGATTACAAGACACGAATTCTCACCACAAGCGACCTCGCATCTGGAAAAATGATCTCGTTCAGCATGACAGGCGTGACCGACGGTGAACTCCTCCGAGGTGTCAGATTCTTTGGTGGCGGAGGACGAACCCATTCGCTCGTGATGGACTTGGAGGCAAATACTATTCGCTTCGTGGACACAATGCGCATCTTTGATAGAGACCATGTCGGACCCATACGGCTCACACCCTAAATAACAGGAGCTTTGTTCGTAGCCACTATCGGAAGACGACCTTTACTCGCAGCCAGCTGGGGACTAGTGGGCGGCCCCCTGCTTGGAGGCTGTGAAACCATTGAGCAATCGGAAGTAGCCGCATACGTGTCCACGCTCAGCGATATAAGAAATACGACGGCACCTGAAGACCGAGACATAGGCTCACAGTTCGCAGCCCTTACGGAAAGCGGCAGTCCAGATCCGGTCGCCTACCTGAATCTTTACCGCAAGTTGCACGCGTCCAACACTAGACTGCTCCTCGAGCTTGAAAAGATAAAACCACCTGCTGGAATCCGTCGCCATCATGCGGACTTCGTCGAAGGCCTCCACGACCTTGTTACGGCAGTCGACAAAGTGATCGTGCTGATCGAAGCCGGAGATGTGGTCTCGGCTAACCGTGACTTCCAGCGCGCCGTCACACGTTCCCAAGCTAAACAGACTGGTGCGATGTTAAATATGCGACGGGTCGCACGAAGCGTAGGGATACGGATGTAACCAGCATGCATCCTAATCCAACGTCAGAGTTCCTTAGCCTCGGGGAAGTGATGATCGAATTGTGGGGACGTTCGCCGCTTGCAAAGGCTACGAACCTCGAACGAACGTATTCCGGAGACGTCCTTAATATAGCGGTCGCCGTACGAAGGCTGGGATTGCCAAGTGCGATCGTTACACGTCTTGGTGAGGACCCTTTCGGCGACTACCTGATGGAGGAGTGGTCAAAACTCGATGTCAACCTTACACACGTCAAGCGTGGGGGCGGGCCAACCGGAGTTTATGTCAGCGAGTACGGCGATTTGGGAAGCTATGAAACGTGGTACTACCGTAAAGGCAGCGCCGCCTCAACCATCAGTCGTAAAGACATCGACAGTATTAACCTGGACGCAGCCAGCATGGTGCACATAAGTGGCATTTCACAGGCAATATCCGATTCCTCTCGCTCAGCAACACATCGGCTTGCTGAGCGAGGCCGAGAACACCAAAAACCAGTGTCGTTTGATCTTAACTACCGAGCCCGACTATGGGCACCCGACGCTGCACGGGAAGCAGCCGAACAGGTCATCCCGCTCACGGACATATTTTTCGCTGGTGGCGAAGAAGGAACAACTATCTTCGGTCCTGACGATCCGGCCGACCTCGCCGATCGAGCGCTTGAATTAGGCGCAAACATCGCGGCCATATCCTTAGCCGAACGGGGCGCATACGTGGCCTGGAAAGATGGATCGTTCGGAGTTAAGCCAATCGCGCGGTGCCTCGAAGGCCTTCAAGGGGCTGGTGATGCCTTCGCTGGAGGATTTGCCGCTGGCGTCATACTCGACCAAGAACCATCTACCTGCGCTCGACTTGGCACCGTGGTTGCTGGCTTGAAAGTTGAGCACCAGGGTCCTTTGTTGAGTCTGCCTTTCAAGGCCGAAGTTAGGTCACGAGCCGATGAGCTTGGGTGGCATGACGTAACACATGCACTCGACATGGTTGTATCGACCTCGTCATCTGGATCCGTAAGCACCTCCTAGTACCTATATCGATTCCACAGACGCGCTTAGACTTCTACTGGCACGCTTGGCCAGCGCCGCTCAGGCGCGTGCTGGGATTGTTCATACGTATAAGCCACACGAATGGCCGTACGTTCTCGGTACTTCGGCGCAACAATTTGGAGCCCGACAGGAAGACCGACTTTAGTCCATCCACAAGGAACCGAAATCACGGGTTGATGGGATGCATTAAAGGGTCGAGTCAAATTTGGCATCCACTGATAATCAGTCCGTGCTGCCTCAACCGTGGGCGGCGAACGTTGCAGCACCGGCGCAACAAGCACATCAACATTCCCGGTAGCTCGCCTGTATCCGGCCAATGCGTCATCACGCTCGGCTCGAAGCCTTCCGAGGGCTACAAGCAAATCCTCTCCTGACCGCATGGACGCATCCATTCCATCCTTCAAGCGAGCACGAAGCGTTGAATTCACCCGCGTGATATCACCATCAGTCGCTGCCATCACATTTTGATAAGCCTCAAGAGTCAGAATCCCGAGTTGGGCAGCAGCCAGACGATCCACAGACTCCAGTTCAACTTGAACCTGCTCCGCACCCAGCATCACAAGTGCATCAATTGCGTTTTGAACAATTGATGAAATCTCTGGTTCTAATGCGTCGAAGAAGTAATTCGAAGGCACACCGATCCGAATACCCTCCAGACCAGCGTCGATCTCACTGGCGATATGAACCATTCGATTAGCTTCTCCTACCATCTCTTCTGTCAGTGGATCAGCCATTGCCCGCAACATGACCGCCGCATCCATGGTCGTTCGAGCCATTGGTCCCGGCGTATCAAAACTTGGACTAAGTAGTCGAACACCGTGCAGGCTTACGCGACCATATGTGGGTTTTATCCCGACGAGGCCGCAGAGTGCTGAAGGCAGTCGAATTGACCCACCAGTGTCAGTTCCAAGGCCTGCGTAAATAAGACCGGCCGCAACAGCTGCACCCGTGCCTCCACTCGACCCTCCTGAAACAATGTCGAGATTCCATGGGTTCCGTGATGGTCCATGTCGAGAAGTCGCGCCCGTTGGATGATAAGCAAACTCATCACAATTCAACTTGCAGACAATTACCGCTCCCGCTTTCTTGAGCAACTGCACCAGCGACGCATCACTCGATGCCGGACGGTTACCAAAAACGTCAGAACCCGCGGTCGTTATCGCACCTTCGACGTCTGCCAAATCTTTAATACCTATGGGAACACCATGCAACGGTCCTCGATAATCCCCACCACCAATCTCACGCTCAGCCCTTCGAGCCGACGAAATCGCCTCATCAGCAAGAATCTGAGTTGTGGCCCCTAGTGCACTTCCATACATTTCAAGACGATCAAGAGCATTACGAGTCACTTCAACCGGACTTATTTCGCTATCCGCAATGCGCTTACCAACTTCAATCAACGAAAGTTGCGCAAGTTCCTGGCTGTGTCCCGCCATATTTAAATTCTCACTCAAGCCTCAGACCGAGACCGAATCGGAAGGATCATCCCACCCGAGCCATCCGACTTCTGGAGACTTTCGTTCCCGGTCATCAGAAGAAAGATGTGCCGCCGGATATCCCACATATACATACCCCACAATACGGTCGGCCTCGGAAAGACCAAGGAACTCTTTAGATGCCCGATAGTCACACATATCACCAGTACGCCATTTAGTAGCCAGACCTTCGGCATGTGCCGCAAGCATTAAGTTTTGTGTGGCACAACACACGGCCGCGTAATCCTCAAGATTAACCATAGGATCATCAGACCCATTCTGGCTTACCACAACAACAACTGGAGCACGTGAAAGACGACTGCGGGCCGAACGTATTGCCCCAGATGTAGCTGGGTCAGCAGGATCTAACTCCTCTTCAAGCCGGTCAGCCACAGCTGCTCCCATCTCGGATCGCGCAGCTCCACACAGCACGTGAAACCGCCACGGCTCAGTGAGATGGTGGTTCGGCGCCCACACAGCAGCATTTATCAAACGCTCAATCACAGTTCGCGGCGGCACGTCTTCGGCGAGCGTGCTGACACTCCGGCGGCCATGAATCGCCGTATAAACGTCCATCACAAAACCTCCAACAACCAGAAAAACAAAACTATCGTATCCAGCTAATGCCCTTTACATCCATCGACGACCGCTACTGTAAGGAACTACCGCATCAACCAGCGCTGAACGGGTTATCGTATAAGTGTCTAATCCCAAACGTGATCAAAGTGAAAATTGGAGTTCTAACCGGCGGGGGCGACTGTCCCGGATTGAATAACGCTATACGTGCAGTCACAAGAAGCGCTATCGAAAGAGACTGGACCGTCATCGGCATCCGAAACGGATGGGCAGGCGTTCTAGCCCAAGAAACGTCCACCCTAACAATCGAAAACACCGATCGTTTCTTTGATGTCGGAGGCACACTGCTGGGCAGTTCACGCACAAATCCCACTCGAACCCGGGAGGATTACGCCAAAGCGACATCAATATTTGGTGATATCGGGCTAGATGGACTTATAGCAATTGGAGGCGACGACACACTTTCGGTAGCCGGAGCACTAGCGGGAGACGGATTCCCGATTGTCGGCGTGCCCAAGACCATTGACAACGATGTCCCTGAAACCGATGCCTGCATCGGCTACGACACTGCTGCAGAGACCATTTCAATTTCGATCGAACGGCTTCGTACCACCTCCATGTCCCATCACCGAATAACAGTCGTTGAAACCATGGGACGTCAGGCAGGCTGGTTGGCCGCGGCAGGTGGTATCGCCGGTGGCAGTGACTTCATTGCTGTACCGGAAGTCAAAACATCACTTGATGATTTTGTACAACACGTACGAAGTCGCTATGAAGCCGGACAATCCTACAGCATCATCGTGGTTGCCGAGGGTGCGACTATAGACGGCCTGAACCTTGAAAGTGCCGAAGTGCAAGAGGGGGATGAATTCGGTCACGTGATTCTATCGACGCGCAGTGTGGGAGAAACGTTGGCCCGCACACTTGAAAACGAGACGGGATATGAAGCCCGAGCTAGTGTTCTTGGCCATCTACAACGAGGCGGATCTCCGACAACCTTCGATAGGGTTCTTGGCACACGACTGGGGCTAGCTGCGGTTGATTTTTTGGACGGAAAAACACATGGCCAGATGACCGCGCTACACGGATCATTGGTTGAACCAGTACCACTTACACTCATTGCAGGAAAAACACGAGCACTACATCCCTCATATTTCGAACTGCTTCGCCTCTTTAAGTAAATTAGTTTGTGGTTTGGCTTGCTTACTTTGGGTCTGCATATGCGAGAATCCCTAACAATCTTCTGGTAAACCTGTCGTTTCGAGACTCCTCCCTCCAACGCTAACGTCAGGCCGAATCGACCTGGGCGGTTAGTTCGGAACGAGTCTCTCGGCGCACACGAACAATGACGATAAGTCAGGGCTCAACAGCAACACTTGAGGCTACGCGAGCTGATCTTCACGCTAAGCTTCGCGGCATCGTGCCCGAAGCCGAACTCGACTTAAAAGCCGAGCTCGCATATTCCGTGAATCAGATCAAAGCAGAACGTGGTGCCGTCATTCTTGGTCACAACTACATGGAGCCAGCACTCTTTCACTCAGTCTGTGACTTTACTGGAGACTCGTTGGAGCTGAGTCGAGTGGCTGCTCAAACCGAGGCTGACCCGATCATCTTTTGTGGCGTCCGCTTCATGGCCGAGACTGCCAAAATCCTTAACCCGGAGCGAACGGTGTTACTTCCTGCACGTCGCGCCGGCTGCTCGCTAGCCGAATCTATAAGCGCTGCAGATGTTCGAAACCTTAGGGAAAAATATCCAGGAGCCCCTGTAGTCGCATACATCAACACATATGCGGACGTAAAAGCTGAAGCGGACATCTGCTGCACATCGGGAAACGCCGCCAGAATCGTGAACGCACTTGACGCCGATCAGATCATATTTCTCCCTGACGAATACTTGGCACAAAATGTAGCCCGAGAGACGGGTAAGTCGATCATTTTCCCAAGTTCAGGGCCCGTGACTGGGAGCACCAGAGATTCTGCAGCCAGCGACGGCATGCATTACGACGTTGTTGGATGGACCGGTCGTTGTGAGGTACACGAAAAATTCACGGTCGATGACATCTTGTCTGTGCGCCACCAGTTTCCTGAGGTTGTGGTCCTAGCACATCCAGAATGTAGCCCGGCCGTCGTTGATGCCGCAGATTTCTCAGGCTCTACATCTGCAATGTCTGACTACATACGTGACAGCGGCGCCAACCAATACCTCTTGCTCACTGAGTGCAGCATGGGAGACAACATTGCCGCTGAAGCGCCAGAAAAAGACATGCTCCGATTATGTTCTGTGCGATGCCCACATATGAACGAGATCACACTCGAGCATGTGCTGACAGCTCTACGTGAAGATAGAGAGCAGATTGAGGTGCCAGAAGAAGTTCGGATCCGAGCACGGGTATCGATCGACCGTATGCTCGAACTCAGCTAATCAGCAAGCCTTCACCGCCTAAGCACATAAATAGTCCCGAAGAACTTGCGCAGAACTAGACCGTTTTAGCTTGCGAAGAGCTTCGAGCTGTAGTTGCCGGATGCGTTCTCGGGTGAGTCCGAAATATGCACCAATCTCATCGAGCGTCCACGGATCGCAATTATCAAGACCAAACCGACGAACCAGTATCAGCCGCTCTCGATCACTTAAAACCTGCAATGCCCGATCCAGATCATCACGTAGCTTCTTCGAGAAAAGGACATCATCCGAAGATACCGGATCCGGATCTTCCACAAAATCAGCCAACGAGTCACCACCATCCTCGCCGACGGGTTGCTCTAGAGACGCCGGTGTTCGACCCGCCCGAACTATCTCGACGACTCTATCTGCCGCCATGCCCAAGGCCTCGCCAAGCTCAGCTGCCGTGGGCTCCCGTTCGTTTTCTATCGTGAGTTTCGGAGCTAGATTTCGTATTTTTCGTAGTGCCTCCACAACGTGTACTGGTAGCCGAACCGTCCGAGAATCGTTAGACAACGAGCGCGTAATGGCTTGCCTAATCCACCATGTGGCATATGTGCTGAATTTAAATCCTCGACGCCAATCGAAACGATCAACGGCCTGCAGCAATCCAAGATTTCCTTCCTGAATTAAATCAAGAAGAGGGAGCCCTCCCGTCGTATATCGCTTTGCCACATTAACAACAAGACGAAGATTTGAATCGATAAGTATCCGACGAGCCTCCTCATCGTGTGCCTCCACACGTTTGGCAAGAGCCACCTCTTGCGAAGCAGTCAGCAACGGCACACGATTAATGTCATTAAGATACGTTCGGAGGGCATCCTCAACCACGATCTGACCATGATCTCGTTCCGGACTTCCATAATCCGCACCCGTTTCCGGTTTAGCGGAGCGTTTATCTAACGCTGCTAGCTGCTCAGCCCATTGATTTGAAAATGACAGACTATTTCCTGGTGTATTGGACACTCAGTGTTACGCCTCGTAGGGAGATACTAGGGTTTGCAAAACCCTTGCCTCATCTGCACAAAGAAAACGTACCAATTCGCCCAAGATTTTCTGTGTAATCTTTTACACAACAACAAGCCTCGTTGCACGGACTCGGTGAAGGTATGAAATCATCCCGAATCTACTTGGATCATGCTGCGACCACACCCATCCACCCGTCGGTTGTAGCCGAAATCCTACGAGTGTTGCGTGAGTTCCCTGGGAACCCCAGTTCGTTATCAGCCGAAGGCCGAGCAGCCCGAGAAGCGCTAGACACCGCTCGCCGGAATGTCGCCCAAACGTTACAGGCTGATTCGGAGGAAATTGTTTTTACGAGTGGAGGAAGTGAGAGTATCGCGCTCGCAATCCGAGGAACCGCGATGGCAGCTGCCCGGGAAAATCGCCGGCATTTGATAACCACAGCTATTGAACATCACGCTGTTCTTCACACTATCCAGCACCTCCAAACTCATCACGGATTTGAAGCCACCATTGTTGATGTAGACAGTTCGGGCCATGTTGATCCAGTTGATGTACTAGCCGCGATACGTGACGACACAGCGCTCGTCAGCGTGATGTACGCAAATAACGAAATAGGCACCATTCAACCATTAGAAATAATCTCGGCAGAACTCGAAGATCATCCTGCAGTTCTGCATTCCGACGCCATACAAGCGCCGGGATTCCTTCCAATATCGGTCCAAGCACTAGGGTTGGACCTAATGTCAATTGCCGCCCACAAGTTCTATGGTCCAAAAGGGGTAGGAGCACTCTATGTTCGCAACGGCATTCGGCTAACCCCTCAAATTATTGGTGGCAGCCAAGAACGGGGCCAACGGGCAGGCACAGAAAACGTTGCATTTGCGGTAGGCCTAGCGGCAGCGCTAAGCCACGCTGAACAACACCGCGAGAGCAACCGATCTCATAATTCCAAACTTAGAGATGCTCTTATCGACGGAATCACAACCATCCCGGGAAGCCGTCTCAACGGCCCTCGCAACCATCGGCTCGCAAACAACGTGAACGTGGTCTTTGCAAACGTAGATAGCGAAGCCCTGTTGATCCAACTGGATGCAGCTGGCATAACAGCGTCGAGCGGTTCGGCATGTACATCGGCCTCGCTAGAACCGTCCCATGTGCTCCAAGCGCTGGGGCTCACACCAGACCTTGCCGCAGGAAGCTTGCGACTAACAACCGGTCTGGGAAACACCCTTACCCAAATCAACCAAACAATTGACACTCTGCGCAGTCTCGTACCGAAGTTACAGGTTGCACATGTGGCCAAACTCGATGGAGTTGCGTAGGCTCGTGACAGGAATTGGGGTAGTAGCACCACCACACAGTGAAAGGCCGTCTGAGCAATGACGTCCAAGGAATCGACTGTGGATTTGAGCCTGCCGCAGGCCAACACTCAAATCCTGACCGTCGATCGATCAGCAGCAGCAGAATTCGAGCGTATGCGTGATAAGCGTAATAGACCCGATGCTGTACTACGTGTGCGTGTAGTCCCTGACAGCGGCTGTGGCGACTTCCGCTACGCCATGGGAATAGAACCTGAACCGCGCCAAGGCGACACATCGATTAATGCACATGGCGTTACTGTGATAGTGGATGCTGACAGTGTTGACCTGCTCCATGGATCTACACTCGAATTCAGCGACTCGTTGATTGACGGTGGATTCAAGATCAAAAATCCCCGCGCACGGTCTGAATGCGGATGCGGGCAATCCTTTAGTCTGACCGGTCGAGAAATCAAGAGCGAACATGCCACCAGAGCTCTTCCCACCGGTTAGAGCAACGAAGGCTGGTGATCCAAAGCTAGGGACGCGTTACGAAATACGCAGTCAACAACCGTTTCGGATATTTCCTCAGCTTGTGAATTACCGTCTTCGGGCCCCAGCGTTAACCAGTCAGTGATCGACATATCCCGAGTTCACGGAGACCCATAGGCCCGCATCGTCAGCTCCGCAATCGGTTCCCATTCAAGTTGGTCCGCAATAGCGTGTGCAGACCGGGATCGAGCAGCAATGTCCCACTCCTGAGCCTCAGCCATCGCTCGACGAAGCGCGTCAATATCAGCAGGTGGCACCATATGCCCAGCATCTGACATTTCTAGAACTTCTGGAATACATCCGACTCGCGTAGCAATTACAGGACGCCCAAACCCTAGCGATGTGATTAGCGCCCCGCTGGTCAAAGCATCACGGTATGGAAACACAGCAACATCAGCAGCATTGAAGTAGCGCTGAAGATCATCAATAGGGATCTTGTCCTCGATCCAAACAATACGTTTATCTATCTCGTTCCCAGGACCCATCGGACCGGTATATGAGGTATGACGCGAACCGGCAATGACTAGTCGTAAGTGCTCGCCAGACAGCCCACAAAACGCGTCGACCATATCATCGTGCCCCTTGTAACCACGAATGTTTCCAAACGACAGATACACGAACGCGTTAGATGGAATCGAAAGACCGGCGCGGGCATCCTCCCGCGTGATGCTTGATGGATACGCAGACCGAAAGTTTCCGTGGGGAATCACATGCAAACCCCGTCGTCTAAAAAATCTACGACTAAATTCCTTGGCCGCGTATCGGCAGTGACAAATTATGGCGTTAGCCAGCGCCGCCATCAGGAAACGGCCCACCACATCGACGCCGCGATGCGGCCGCTCATGCGGCAACATATTGTGGAGCGTCCAGATAATCCGGTATCCAAGTACACGGGCCAGAATGAGCGCCATAGCCAATCCAAACAAACGCCGCCACGCACCGAGAGTTGTGTCTGCCGAAACAAATCCAGCGAGCCAGTGCAAATGAACAGCTTGCACTCGGTTCCGATTCAGCCATGCCCAGCGAGCAGAAAACCCGGCTACACCTGTCGACGGTTCATCAACGTAATTCAATAGTTCGAAGGTATAGCCATGTGGCTGTAACGCTTCAACAAGGGAACCTCCGTACGGATTTCCCATCATATTTCGGTAGTCAAAAAGGCTGGAATCCCACACAAATCCGACGTGCATAATGCAAACCCGAGCCGCCAGCCACAGATTCTAACGGCGTGAAGCCTATCTTGGCCTCATAACCGACTGCGGTGGATCAAGTTCTGCAGCGCTGCAAACTCGTGCCGAGCAGCTACGACTGACCTCTCCCACGTATCCCACGTGCACTCCGACTCATTCGCAATCCAGCCTCTATACCCGGCCTCTGAGAGCGCGACTACCACGTCGTCGTTCCGCACGTCGCCCTCGCTCATCGGCAAATGCACAAAATAACGACCATCAACCTCTAGCGTGTGGCCCTCGGGACTAGACAGGTCTCGCATATCTTTCACGTGTACATCAAAAAGACGCTCGCCAAACATCTGCACATCGGTCGAACCCACGACACCAGTAGATGCGTGCATATTGCCCGTATCTAGAGCCACACCAAGATTTGGATGGTTTATCGCATCTAGCAACCGGCAGGTGTTTTGTGCCGTTGAGGCAAAACCAATGGAATGCACCTCGATCGTTACTCGCACATCGGCAGCACTCGCAATCTCAGCGGCGTCTGCGTACCACGACGCCGCATGGGCAAGCCCTTCACCATCAGCTACTGACGCACCTTCGGGCCCAGCCCAGAGTCGAAGCAAGCCAGCCTCTAAAATGTTAGCCGCCTCAACTGCGCGCCTGACGCCATCAAGCTCCTGTGCTCCATCCTCACCAAGAAATGAGTTTGGCCGACCTAGTCCAGAAGCCAATCCGACCACAGTCAGACCCGAATCACGAACAATATGGAAGGCTTTAGCCGCTGACATTTCGGGATGTTCGAGATCCAAATGTGGAAGACGACACATCAGGGCCACGCCCTGGTAGCCGATCTCTCGAGCAATAGGGGCCACTTGATCGAGCCCATAACTTCCGAACATCAGTGTATGCAGAGCCGGTTGCATTGATACACATCCCATCTGAGGCAAAACTTGCAATAACCTTAAGCGTGAGAGGCAATAGAAGCTAGCGCCGGTGTCAGAAGGCGCGCTACATTGTTATCGACGCATTGATAGAACTAGCCGTTCATTTCTGGCGGTCGACTGGGAGATACTTAGCATGAGAATTGGCGCTTGGCGCACACTATTAGCCGGATTCGCGGCAGCAGGTGCCACATTGATTCTGTTTGTAGCCTGCACACCGCCGGGAACGACTCCTTTTCCGCCTGTTCCTGCCGAATGGATAAACAAGGCCAACAAGTACGAGAAAACTGATGCCATCATGGCCGAAGGCGAAACCGCCTATCTGACACACTGCGCGACCTGCCACGGCTATGCGGCAGACGGGTTCGGACCGCAATACCAACTGTACTCTCCTCGACCAACCAGCTTTAAAACCGATGTTTTCCAGGCAAAATCAGATGGGGAAATCTTCTACAACGCATGGAATGGCAATCAGGACACTGAAGAAATGGCTGGGTTAAACCACCGTGGCAAGAAAGTCACCGAAGACGAAGTGTGGAAAGTCGTTCACTTCCTGCGAACCGCGCCTAGCCGCTAGCACCGTTCGAACATTTCACAAGGCGCCGACTAAGTCGGCGCCTTGTTTTATACAACACACAAACTGCGAGGATGTTCAACTGCATCCTTTAACGATGGACGATTACAGCGAGTCTCCACCATCCATGACAAGAACTTCGCCAGTCACATAACGATTCTCAACCAACATCAATACCCCATCGGCAATATCTTCAGGTGTCGCAGCCCGTTTAAGCGGCATTCTGTCAATCGCGACTTGAAGAAAGTCACGATGCTCGTCCATCCAACGAGTATCAATAGCGCCAGGGGCCACACTGTTGACACGAATCTCGGGCGCTAGCGCCCGAGCCAAGGACTTGGTTATCGAGTTAAGTCCACCTTTCGACGCCACGTACGCAATCGACGAACCAATACCTGTGACGCCAGCAAGCGAAGACACATTCACAATCGCCCCATCGCCAGAAGCCCGAAGATGCGGAGTGGCTGCGCGACTGACAAAAAACGGTCCCTTTAGATTGACCGCCTGAATACGATCCCAGTCAGCTTCATTCATGCCATCAAGGTCTTCATGGGGTACGAACGCGGTAGTCCCTGCACTATTGACAACAACATCCAACCGTCCGAACACAGCCGCCACCTGTTCAACCATTGCTTTTACCGAAGCATCCGACGCCACATCAGCTTGAATGGCTACACCGTCCACACCCAATGCCTCGATATCAGCCACGGTTGCCGCAGCCTCCGTGGCCGACCTCGAATAATTCACAGCCACATTCACACCACGCTCCGCCAACTTCAACGCGACGGCACGACCAACTCCAGTCCCACCCCCGGTGACCAATGCGGCTTTTCCTGTCATCGACATTCAAGTCCCTCCCACACAGCACAACAAACCAGTATTGTTGCATCACAGACCCAACATCCGGAGTTACGCTGCGATGAAACACGAACGCCTGCTGGCCAACGGCGATCGACTCGACGTACACATCATGCTACCTGGAGAAGATCGTGGCGAAACACCTGACCACCTTTCGATCTACCACTTTTTAACACGACCCTTTGATCCATGGATGGTTGCCACGGAGGCAGCTTTCCTCGCTAAATTTATCTCAGGCACTGCTGATCCCTCGCTCGCAGATACCTTGCTAGTTGCTCGAATTAATAACGAGATTGTTGGCACCGCATGGCATGCCACCGATTTCAAGATACGCGACCTTGGGGGTTACGGTTTCGTATTTACGAATCCTGACCATAGGGGCAAAGGAATTGCCCAAGTCCTCACTGAGATGGCTCTTGATCCTTTTTGGGAGTCGGGAGGCCTCGCTAGTTATCTCGGAACAATGAACCCCATCGCACAACACGTGTATACGAAAAATGGATTCCGACCACTGAACGGATTGGTCATGCGTGCGGTTCAGCCAGGTACTGAATCCGAGGATTTCGACCGTACCTATCTTCGCCGAGACGGCGATGGCGTTATCCGTGACATTCGACTTGGCGATCTTGCGGCGTATACCCACCTGCTACTTACAACAGCAACAGGCGGATGGATCGTCCGTGATTACACCGAAGCCATTTTTCACGCACCCCCATCGGTGGAAGCAGGCGGGTGCCTACGACCGTTCTACAACACGTTTGCCAATCATGAGACCAATCCGAATAACACGTGGAAAGTCCTAGAAAACAATCAGGGCCGCCTAACCGCTTCTGTAAACCTATCGGCCCTATCGGCAGGGCCGCTGAGCAAATCAGCCACACTGGAGTTCCAGATCGCTGTTGATTACCACGACCGAGCGTCAACGATCATCAACGCAGCCATTGAAGAGGCTTCCCAAAATGGCCTGCGCGAAGTACGCGCCACCGCAATTAGCCAACATCGACAGGAAGTACTCCATGAGAGTGGCTTCGAGATAGAAACCGTTCGGCATAACGAGTTCCAACTTGGCCCAGAATCTGATAGCAACGCCGCATCCACTGATGTCACCATCATGTGCCGACATCTTGGCTAACGAAAATACGTATCAGGCAGTCGGTTCCACAGACATGCTGCCCCCGCCTGGACGGCTAACCACGGTCGTCTTCGACGGTACCGAGATAGTAATCGCGAACGTCAACGGGAAGTATCACGCTCTTGATGGTTTGTGCGAACACGCGGGCGGTCCGCTCGGCGCTGGCACGCTCGTCGGCTGCCACCTCACGTGCCCCCTGCACGCTTGGACGTACGACGTAACGGATGGCTGGCTCGTAAGCCCTTCGCTCGGACAACGAACTAAGAGTTACCGTGTTCGTATAGTCGGCGACGTCGTTGAAGTGGCGCTGAAAACCTAAGATCTCCTCCAAAACAATTGCACGCTCGACCCAAACACCTATGGAAGCGCACAACAACCTTAATGTCGGTAAGAACACACGCTGCCTGCTTAACTAAGACCAGATACCCATCGAAGTCTCACCCAACGCTTCCAACGTAATGGCCATACATCCCTCGGGTCCAGTTCAAGAGCCCGAGCGCATAGTCAGCCTCGACCTGATACGCGGCGTGGCCGTGCTCGGCATCCTGCTGATGAACGCTGTGTCCTTTAGGTGGGATGAGGGGCTTGCCCCCTTATTCAACCTCAATGCAGTCCCCCAACAGACGTGGTTCGACTGGGCCGTGGGCATCTTCGGCGAGATATTCATCCATCAGAAATTTATGGGGTTATTTTCGATGCTGTTTGGCGCAGGCATAATTCTGTTCATCGACCGCGCCAGCCGAAGAGGACGTAACGCCGTCAGACTGAACATCTGGCGAAACTCGCTGTTGCTGATGATCGGATCCCTACACAGCCTTTTGTGGGTTGGCGATGTGCTGATGCTCTATGCCGGCTCGTCATTCGTCCTCATTACTCTGCGAAAGCAACCGAGTTGGATCCTCATCTCCGTTGGGCTTATCGCGTTCGCCCTAGCCGCGGTCTGCACAGTTGTCATGCAATACGTTGCCGACATGACCAGCGTTTCACTCACAGGATTCTGGACAGCTGGCGAGATTTCAAATGAATCGCCTCTTGCGCTTCCGCTCCTACTGACATTCTTCCTTCGGGGCTTAGGCCTCATGCTCATCGGCGCCGGACTATATCGAACCGGCTTCATGAACGGTGGCCTACCCACCAGAACATATCGATTAACCGCAATAATCGGGCTCGCGGTCGGCTTACCGCTTTCGACCGCTGGTTTCATGGTTACCGCAGCCAATGACTATTCGCAAGAAGTCGCCTTCATCGGCCAGATTCCCAACACACTTGGCACGATTCCATGTGCGCTCGGCTACATGAGCCTCATCATCATCTGGAACAACGGCACAGATAATTGGCTTAAGCAACGGCTGCGAGCAGTCGGAAGAATGGCGCTCACCAACTATCTGGCACAAACCGTGATAGGTGTCGTCGTCTTGACAAGCTTGCTCGGTGATCTCCACTTTGTGAACCGAAGCGCAATCTTGGTGTTTGTGCTCGCAGTATGGGCCCTGCAGCTGTGGTGGTCGCAGGCGTGGTTGGATCGCTTCCTGTTCGGGCCCTCAGAGTGGCTCTGGCGGGTCGCTACATATCGAAGCCGACAGCCGTTTCGCCGTCCCAAACCATCGGGGAGCACGGCATAGAATCAGGCATCGTCGTATAGGTCCCTGTCCAAGCAGGGCAGCATGCCCGTCTCTTCTCAGTTTGCTGAAGCTGCCAAGGAAAGCTGTACCTCATGCCCATCAAGAATGACCTCTTGCGTTACCACGTCATCAACAACACGACCCTGATTCAATGAAACAGCCAAAACCTCTTCGGAAATTCGATCACGGTGCTCGGCAATTGTCGTTTTCACTTCTTCGCCGCCCTCAATCCAGAGCAAGATCCGATCGGATACCTCTAGACCAGCTTCACGTCGGAGACTCTGCGTGGCGTGAACCAATTCACGGGCAAAACCGTCTCGTCGCAAGACATCGTCAACATCCGTCGCAATAGCCACAATCACCCCATCTTGCTCAGAAACCCCAAAACCTTCCCGAGGAGTGCGCTGGATCAGGACATCATCCGAACTCAAAACCTCCACGTCGCCATCAAACCGGATCTCCAGTTGTCCATCCGTTTCTAATTGACGAACAACAACCGCCGGATCAAGAGCCTCGATCGCTGCAGCCAAGCTTTTTACACGAGCTCCAAATTTGGGACCAAGCACCCGATAATTGGGCCGCAATTCAAATTCCACGAGGTCATGTTCAGAAACCATGCGTTCAATTGCCTTCACATTCAACTCGTCCCGAACATGCTGCTCAAGCGAGATAACAGACGCCCACTCCCCATCATCAACCCGTATCAAGGCTGAGCGAAGAGGCTGCCGTAACTTTACGTCTGCCCCATTACGGGCCGACCGACCAACGCGGACCACCCGCTGAACAACTCCCATCGAACGCTCAAGCTCAGCATCTTTTTTTCCAACATCTGGGACCGGCCAATCCGAAAGATGCACGCTAGGCACAGCCGCCGAATCAGGCCGTCGAACCAAGTTCTGGTACATATCCTCGGTCCAGAACGGCATCACCGGGGCCAATAATCGAACCAGCGTCGTCAGCAATTCATAGAGCGTTTGATAGGCCGCCTGCTTATCTGCATCAACACTTGATTTCCAATAGCGACGGCGCCCACGGCGGACATACCAGTTTGATAAGTCCTCAATGAATGCCTGTGCCGCTTGCACACCGCGATACACCAGGTAGTTATCAAGCGATTCGGTAAATGTTTCAACCACTCCCTGCAACCGGGACAGTGCCCATCGGTCGAGATCCGGCCGCTGCGCAACGGGAATAATTGGAGCAGTCGGATCAAACCCGTCGAGTCGCGCATATGTAACAAAGAAGGCGTATACGTTCCAGAGTGTGAGCATCCGGCGTTTAACTTCGGTTGCCGGTCCATAGCCAAAGTTGATGTTATATACGGGGTTCTGGCCCGCGTACATCCATCGCATGACATCCGCACCCATACGATCAGCGGCTTCCCCAAAATCGATCGAGTTACCCCAACTCTTATGCATGGGTCGACCGGTTTCATCATTGAGCTTCTCGTAAACAAATACCGCCTGATATGGAGACCGACTTTCGAGGGTCACGCTCATAAACAGCATGGAATAAAACCAGAGTCGAATTTGCTCGCGCATCTCGCTCACAAAATCTGCTGGATACCAAGACGCAAATGCATCGCTCTGCTGCATATAGTCAAGCGTGGAAAACGGAACAATGCCGGCGTCGAGCCAAGCATCTCCGACCGCTGTGATCCGTCGAACTGCCGCATCACAACTCTCGCATCGGACCACAACATCATCGATCCAAGGCCGATGTAGTTCACGTAGTCCGTCGATCCCCTCAAGCGCTCTTTCCTCAAGTTCCTGACGGGATCCGATGACCGTCAGGTGTCCACATTCCGTACAGGGATAAAAGGGCAGTGGCAACCCCCAGAATCTGCGCCGCGAGATGTTCCAATCACCCATATGGCTGAGCCAGTCAGCCATCCGAGCCCCGGCATATTCAGGAACCCACTGAACACTAGCCGCAGCTTGCAGCATCGGTTCTCGGACCTCGTCAGCCCGAATAAACCACTCATCATCTACACGAAATACGAGTTCTTCGCGGCATCGCCAACAATGTGGATATCGATGTTGATACGTGTGAGCCCGATGCAGCAAGTTTCGATTATCCAAATCGCTGATTACGTCTGCAGAAACCTGGCGAGCATCTCGACCTGTCAACCAACCAAAACCATCAACATACTCCCCGTTCTCGTCGATGGGAACAACGATCGAAAGACCCAAATCACGTCCGAGATCAAAGTCTTCTTCTCCCGCACCAGGCGCAATATGAACAACACCTGTACCTTCTTCAGCACCAATCTCTTCCCACGGGATCACCTCGTGCACAACCTCGGCAACCGCCGGAAGCTCATCGAATGGACCGGAATAGGTCCAACCAAGCATCTCGGCACCCTTCATCCTCCCGATGACCTCAAACTCCATGTCTAAGGCAGATTCGAGAGCCGCTTCGGCCAAGATGTACCGCTGGTCGCCTACCCCAACTTCTACATAATCGAGTTGTGGATGTACGGCCGCGGCCACATTGGCAACCAGAGTCCATGGTGTCGTTGTCCAGACAAGCAGCGAGGTGTTCTCGCGATTACACACAGGTAGTCGGACATAGACAGCTTCATGGGACACATCCTCATATGTATCAATCAACTCATGCTGCGATAAGGCTGTTCCACACCGAGCGCACCACGGCATGGCCCGTTGGGCCGTCATGATCCAGCCACGCTCGTGACAACGACCAAGGAAATGCCAGATGTGTTCGATATTTGTATCAGAGTGCGTGTAGTAAGAGTTGTCCCAGTCCATCCATTGCCCAAGACGAATCGACTGCTCGGTTTGAATGCTCGCGTACGTATTCACACGAGTCCGACAGGCATCTGCAAAGGCTGCCAAGCCATAGGCCTCAATATCCCGTTTTGATTTGAACCCCAATTCCTTTTCAACCTCGACTTCGAGCCACAGCCCCTGGCAATCGAATCCATTCTGAAATCTTTGGTTAAACCCTCTCATCGCCCGGTAGCGTTGAAAGACGTCCTTGTAGGTGCGGCCCCACGCGTGATGCACACCCATCGGATTATTTGCCGTTATTGGCCCGTCGATAAATGACCAGTGGGGACCATTGGAATTTTTCTCACGAAGCCGATCGAATGTCCGCTCCGAATCCCAGAACTTAAGAATCCGTTGCTCCATGGACGGAAAATCAAGATCCTCCGGCAGAGCTGAAAACGTTTCCAACTCTTTGTTTGGCAGCGGACCAGCATTCATACCTCTATTCTCCCAACGCAATCTCAAGACGACGATTAATACGGCCTTTGTTCACCGCATTCACAACAGAAATGGGGCCCACCTCTCGAGTGTTGGCCACATGGGTACCACCATCAGCCTGACGATCGAGACCTTCGATTTCGACAATTCGAATCTGTTCGATATGGGTTGGGACGAGATTGATATGAGTACGAATCAAATCCGGCAAGGCAAGAGCGTCCTCGCGCGGTAACTCGTACGCCCGAACATCACGAGCCTTCGCTAACTCAGCGTTCAAACGAGCCTCGATCTCATCGCGAACATCACTAACTCGAACCGCCTCCAGCGAGAAATCCATTCGAGCCCGGCATCCGTCCTCGTAAATATGACTGCCGGTTACATCAGCCTGCCAACCGATCCACACCACGCCAGACAACGCATGTAGAGCCGTATGCAATCGCATATATCGAAATCTCAGATCCCAGTCCAGCACGCCACGAATCGTCGTCCCTAGCGACGGAGCCTCACCCTCAAGACGATGAACAATCACTCCTTGCTTTCTCACGACCGCAACCACCGGCCAGGTTTCCACATCGCTCTTCAGAATTCCTGTATCAGCAGGTTGCCCGCCGCCCTGCGGGTAAAACGTCGTCCGATCCAACACAACACCGTCAGGCCTCGTGTCAACCACGACAGCATCGAATTCGTTCATATAACTATCGATATGAAAAAGCTGCTCAGTCATCGGAAATCTCCGTGCCAGGTCCGGTTATGTCTAAGGAAGGTCAGATGGAGCCTCAGCATGGCCAAGGTTATTAATCCACCACCGAATGCTCTAGATACACATTAAGCAGTACCCGCATTGACGTGGAGATGGCGATTACGAGCCACCTCGCGCCCTCCGAGATACACCGATGCAGTCCGAGTGATGTTACATATGTTTTCTGAAACGTCACCCTCGACAACAAGCAGATCGGCCTGTCGGCCCGGTTTTACCGCCCCTGTGAGTTCACCCAGCCCTATAGCCTGCGCTGCAGCACTCGTCACGAGCTGGATAGCGTCAACTGGCGTCGTATCAAGCGCAATAACCGTACTGACAACCGATAACGGGAACTCATCAAATGGCGTATCAATGACACCCGCGTCACTGGAGATCACGTGCGGCACGCCCCGTTCACGCATCTCACGAAAATTCGCACCGTGTTGACGGATTCTTTCACGCTCATCACTGGCCAACGCATCCAGATGTTCCAAGCCCCGGAACGGCGTACGATTCATAGCTGCCAACGTCATATGTACTGACTGGTGGGAAGGATCAATTCGGTCCACCGCACTCACATCCATCGCAGACTGCCCTCGAACACCCTCTGGGGTAAGCCAACTACAGTGCTCCAAGGTGTCAACGCCAGCATCAATCGCATCTCGACAACCGTCAGCCCCTAGTACGTGAGCCGCAACATGCCGATCAAGCCGATGCGCGTCAGTTACCAGCGAACCAAGTGTTTGGAGATCGTATTGCGACTCCCCAGCCTGCGATCCAGGCGTCATCATTCCACCGGTCGCCATCACCTTGATGAAATCAGCACCAGCCTCAACCATTGCACGTACCGCTCGCACAACTTCATCCTCAGAGTCAGCCCGCAGTCCACACCAGTTCAGATGGCCAGCAGTGGTCGTGATTGGTGCACCACATACGAGTAACCGTGGACCAGCTACCCGACCGTTCACAAATGCATCGCGGACATTCATGTTCAGCGTCAGGAATCCTCCGGTATCCCTTAGTGTTGTCACCCCCGTCGCAAGAGCCTTCTGCGCATTAGCTACAGCCGTGAGAATACGTTCCTCGTTCGACGCACCAGCATGTACTAGACGCACTTTTTCATGAGCCGAGTACGCCCCAAACTGCAGATGACAATGACAATCAATGAGCCCGGGCATGATCGTCGCGTCGCCATAATCGATCACACAAGTGTCGGTCACGGCTGGCTCGGTCGGACCAACTGAAACAATCCGTCCATCGCGGACAACAACATCCGCATTCCGGACCGGATCGGCTCCTGTTCCGTCAACCAAAGTCGCCGCTCGGAGAATAAGATCAGCCACAGGCACTCAACTCGGAAAAGATCTCACCATTATCCATCGATGTCCGCTTGCCGAAAAACGAACAGACTAGTTGTGAGGCCAACGCACCTTCGGTAGCTTTAAAGTAACCATCGACAAACGTCCGTAATTTCGCATGCCTATTGCCACGACCGTAGAACTCGAACCATTGCTCGATCGAGTCAAAAAACCTGCCCAATACTTGGGAGGGGAACACAACGCACGGTCTAAACCCTGGGAAACGGCAGCTACCCGCATGGCGCTGTGTTTCCCCGACGCATACGAAATCGGCATGTCGAATTTGGCAATGAACCTGCTCTATGAACTCGTAAACGATCAGACATCCCACCTTTGTGACCGATGCTTTGCCCCTCTTCCAGATATGGCCGACGCGATGCGGGACAACGGTGTCCAACTCTGGGGTTGGGAATCCCGACGCCGATTGGGAGAATTCGACATTGTCGGCTTCTCGATGAGTTACGAAAGCGGCAACACAAATGTCTTAGAAATGCTTGATTTAGCAGGAATACCGTTGGAGAGCAAGAACCGGACTGACAGCGATCCGATCATTCTGGGTGGAGGCTCTGCCGTCACCAACCCAGAACCCATGGCAGATTTTTTCGACTTGATCGCCATCGGTGAGGGCGAAGAATTGCTTCTACGTATTCTTGACCTGCACGAGGAATTTGACCGGTCGACCACGGGATGGCGAGACAGTTTTTTAGATGCCTGCGCTCACCGTATCCCTGGAATTTATGTTCCCGCACGATACCGCCCGAAGTACAACGAAGACGGAGCCTTCCTTGGCCATAGTCGAGTGGATCCGCAACTACCAGCACAGATCGAAAGACAATACGTCGACATTAACTCGTTTGTTGGTCCAGAACGGCCAGTCGTACCGAACACAGGGGTCGTGCATGATCGAGTCGCCATAGAGCTCGACCGAGGATGCGCCCGAGCATGCAGGTTTTGCCAAGCCGGATACCTGTATCGACCAGTACGCCAACGCCGGGCTGACCTAGTCGAAAAAACTGTTGAGTCCTGTATGACCACAACAGGACAAAGCGAAGTCTCTCTCCTCTCACTTAACGCAGTTGACTACGAAGGGCTCGATCAACTTATCGACAACGTCTATGACACAAGCGAGGAATACGTACGTGTGTCCATCCCATCAACGCGCGTTGAAACCTTCAATGTTGATATCGCAAATGCCCTGCAACGCGGAGGCAAACGTGGGGGTAGCCTAACGTTCGCCCCAGAAGCAGCAACACCTAGGATGCGAGAGGTAATAAACAAAGAAATTTCCGATGAAGACCTTCTCACAACCTGCGATATGGCGTTCGGTCGAGGCTTTCGAACAATCAAGCTCTACTTCATGATTGGCCAACCGACAGAAACACTCGAAGATTCTGAAGCGATCGCCCACCTTGCAAATCGTGTCATGGAAATTGGCCGTCGTCACCATGGAAACAAAGCGAAGGTCAATGTCACCGTGTCAACATTCATCCCAAAACCATTCACCCCCTTTCAATGGCATCCTCAGGATAGGTCCGAGATTATTCAAGCTAAGCAAAAAGCGTGCCTGGAGATCGCTCGTGACCGAAACATTCATCTCATGTGGCACGATCCCGAAGAAAGTCACATTGAAGCACTCTTGGCCTTAGGCGACCGTCGTGTAGGACGCGCTATTAAAGGCGCCTGGGAACGTGGCTGTCGCTTTGACGGGTGGACCGAACATTTCAAGCCAGCCAGCTGGTTCGAAGCTATTGACGCAGCAGGCCTCGATCTCTCGTGGTACATCCACCGTCAACGCAGCGTCGAGGAACCGCTGCCATGGGACATCGTCGATATCTTTGTCACCAAGCGTATGCTCCAGCGTGAATACGCCCGCGCAATCGAGGCTGGGACGTCAGGCCCTGCGCCATCAAACTAACCCACACCTAGGGGACCTTCCTGCAAGCTTCAAGAAAATCGCCAAAGAATAAGGTTATGGCAACAGAAACAATTGCAGCTATCGCCACACCGCTAGGCAACGGTGGCATTGGCGTCATTCGTATCAGTGGTTCCGGATCTGAACCGATTGCGTCAGAACTTACCGGACGGCCAGAAGATTTACCCTTCAAGCCTCGCTATGCACATCTCGTGCAAATCCTCGACGAAGACGGTATGGCGCTTGACGAAGCACTCGTGGTTTACATGCCGAGTCCGGAGTCATATACCGGCGAAGATGTCGTCGAAGTGAGTTGTCATGGAAGCCCGATAGTACTCAGACAGGTGCTTGACCGAATACTCGCGATGGGCGCACGACCTGCCCTCGCTGGCGAATTCACACTACGCGCTTTTCTAAACGGCCGGATAGACCTTGCACAAGCCGAAGCAGTTGCCGACCTAGTAGCTGCACCCACGCCAGAAGGCGTAGCTGTCGCGGCGAACCAGTTGGCCGGCCGTCTCTCTGACGCTGTGCGTGACATGCGCATCGCGTGCGTCGACTTACTCGCCCAGATGGAAGCAGAAATTGACTTTGATGAGGAAGACGTGCCCGCTATGAATCGTGAAACCGTCTCGACAATCCTCGACAAACTAGAAAAACGACTGACCACGATTCTGGAATCTGCCAACCGAGGAATCATGCAACGGCACGGCATACGAGTTGCGCTCGTCGGCTGCCCTAATGTTGGGAAGTCTTCGCTCATGAACGCGTTGCTCAACACGGACAGAGCTATCGTGACAGATGTTCCCGGAACAACGCGGGATGTCCTCGAAGAGTCATTCAACCTAAACGGCGTTCCAATCGTACTCAATGACACCGCTGGGATCCGCGAGGCCAGAGATCCAGTCGAAGACATCGGGGTGTCTCGAACGTCACGCACTATTGAACAAACAGATCTTATCGTCCTCGTCCTCGACGCCAGTCGACCTCTATTGCAGAACGATCTAAAAGTTGTTGCGCAAATACATGCTACAAACAAGCCTTTAATCGTTGCCTTGAACAAACGAGACCTGCCTCAGGCAATACGTTCCCGAGATATTGAAGAACTTTTACCCGATGCGTCAGCAGTCCTAACGGCCGCTATAGTTGGTGATATCGACGAACTCCGGCAGGCCCTTGAACGAACAGCTGGCATAGCCGGTGAAGATGGTGGTCTTAGCCTAGTTGCGAGCGTAAGACACGAAAACGCCCTTCGGCGCACACGCCAGGCGTTGATCAGCGCACGAGCTGCAGTTACAGACAACGAGCCGTCGGACTTGATCACTATTGGACTTCGAGGAGCAGTAAACGCTCTAGGCGAAATAACTGGCGAGTCTGCAACGGAAGATCTTCTGGATACTATTTTCTCAAAATTCTGCATTGGAAAATAACCAGGCAAACTCCATAACCAATCCTTAAACGATCGCAGCCGATCCGGTACCGCCAGCTGATTGAGGCGAACATTTAGGGTCATTGTTCCGATGCAGGAGTACGACAGCAGCGACCAACACCCAGAACATAGCAGCAAGCTCCGGCAAGAAATAACTATGATCCACAAGGCCATGTACAAGTGAGGCCAACATGGCCCCGCCTACACCAAATGTATACGGATCAAGTTCGCCGTTCGCTCGATAACGTGCGTGTTTCCAGATATTCCAGAACAGAATAAGCACCAACAGCAATGCGATAAGCCCAAACATCCCAGTGGACAACCACGCATCGAACACAAAATTGTGGGGATGCGAGATGTTGGGCTCTCGCCAGCTTTCAGGCCGCATATACGCCCGATAATGCGTCAGGAAATTGTCAGGACCTAAACCGAAAACCCAGTTATCACCAACCATTCGCCATGCAGCATCCCAAACAGACAACCTGGAAACCACTGTGCCGTCGCCAAACCGAAAGAACGTAGCAAGCCGATCTCCGCCTGCGGCTACGAGAGCCCCAGTTGCCATCGCCCCAAAGCCGACGATACCGGTAAGCGTGTATCCGGACCCAAATCTTTTCAACAAAGGAACCGCTGCAATTGCAACACCAACTAATGTCCCTGCCCACGCACCTCTACTCCATGTCGCGAGCAGCACCCCAACCAGCAACAGCAGCACGCTCGTCCACGGGGTACGCCAAGTACGTGCGCTCACAATCAAAGCAATTCCTATGGGAATAGAACGCTCGAGAACGAGCGCAAGATTATTTGGTGATCCAAACGTGCCCCGAAGACGTGGAGGAGTAAGCTCCGTTACAACGCCTCCAGCAGGAATGAGCACCAGGGCAACCAACGCAACCAAGCCTGCACCTCCGACAAAAGCGGTGAGCAGTCGCCGAATGTCTCGTCGATCCCGCAAAACCGTTATCAGCACAAAAAACAAGGCGAGTGGCTCAAGGATGACTGTCCTAAGATCCCGGAACGCGAACTTGGGGAAATCCGCAAGGACAGCAGCAGCTAGAGCCGCCAAGACAAAATACCCGCCTAGCACGAACCACCGACCACGGACAGATCCGAACTGTCCCGTGACGATAGACCGAACAATCCACGCACCAACAACTGCTATGACCAGAATCTCGCTCACTGGTCTATCAACAATGCCCGTACGACCAATCACGCCGACAAAGGGAATTGAAGCCACGGCGACGAAGCTAGCCTCACGAACTCTGGCAATTGCCATCAACCCGATGCCAACGACTAGACCAAGACGGATTGCGGTCCAAGCCGAGGTTGTTCCACCCGACGGCAGCATTGCGTAGAGAATCGAGGCACCTGCTATACACAGTTCAGATATTCGAAATGGGCCAAGCTTTTTGTCCATCCATGTTGTCGGTATTCCCGTTACAAACCGCCGGATCGATGTTATGGGTGCCAGAGCCCAAAGACAGATTGCGCTTGTTGCCGACCATGCTCCAGCCAGCAACAACCACGGCCACATTGGTCGCTCGTTACCAACAAAGAGGCCGTCAACGATTACTAGCCCTCCAGACGAATTCGGATTGGCCTTGGTTTGGACCGTTATTTCAAGTTCATGTCTCCCGGGAGGCAGACGTGTTGCAATCTGTATGCGAGATAATGGCTCCATCTGAGCTGAGTAAAGATCAATGATCGATTCTCCAGCAGCAGTACGTGGAACAGCATCAGCTAAAGAATCCTGTCCATCGATCCGAACAAGCACCCGTCCCATGTCGGGCCCCCGCCTAGTCAAAAGAGCAACATCGCTTCCTTCAAAACGAAATTCGAGGGCTGCCCCTGAAGTTCCAGTCTGACGGTGAAATGTGAGGGATGCTAAATCGCTAGGTATTCGAGGCCATGGTCCGATATAGCTAATGGCTGGATGCGATTCTTGATGCAATCCGACGCCAGCAACTGGAGCCGTTGCAAAGCTCCGGCGAAGCGCTGAAAGATTGGGACGCGGCGCAAAGTCCTTATCCATCAAACGAAAGAATGGGGTTGGATCCCGAGGATTGACATCTTCAGGCCACCTTGACGCCCAAACGATGATGGTTGGCATCCAAGGCCACTGCTCCCGGGCCCGTTGAATACCATCAACCGTCCATGCCGCCTGCCTTTCAATCGGATGATTCCCCCAAATCCCAGGCTCACCCGCCCAGTCATTAGGCAGAGACATCCAGCCATATTCGGTGGCCCAAATTGGTGTACGGAAATCACCGAATTCAAGCATGATTTCCCGCCAGAGCACGCTTCGAGGGAAATTTGTTCGCTCTGGAGAAATCCTGATGTCCCGAGGACCAGTAAAGAGTCCGTAAGCCATGCTGGCCGCAACATCAAAATCACCCCGCGCCCCAAGTTGGTAGAGTCTGCGAAGAAAGATAAGATCGCTTAGATTGTCCGGCCCCGTTTCGATGGTTGGCGCCAAACCAGCCAGTACAATCCGGTTCCCAGAATCTACAGCACGAATTCCCCGACCAACCACGCGCAACATTTCAAGATATTCCGATGGATTTGGAGACCGACCTCCCCATTCACCAAGCAAATTAGGCTCATTCCATATTTGGAAATACCTAATTTTTCCCCGATAGCGTGCTGCTACACGTTGGGCAAATGCCGCAAAATCATCATAGTTAGCCGGCGGTGTCTGAATCGAAGGGTTGTCCTGCGGATCAAAACCAGGTGTAGACCACGCAGGAGGACGGTCTAATCGTGCAAGAATCTCAATTCCGAGATCTTCGGCGACAGCCACTATATGGTCGTACTTCTCCCATGAATTACGCCCCGCGGAATCAACATGTAGCCCAGGACCAATAGGCTCTATCTCCGCCCAATTGAATTCCTGCCTGATGATCCCAACTCCAGATCCTCTCAATACCTCCAATTCCCGCCGAACCTTTGCAGGATCAGGTTCACGATGTAAAAACGTATTTGCGCCAATGCCAGCTACGTCAGCGTCATGAATCTCAGATAACGCATTGACTCCATACGAAACACCGCGATCAGCCAATGCTGTCGCAAATAGCAATCCAAGCGAAATTACGACCGTAAGGATCACTGACGTTAGCGCGATTATCGGACGATAAAAGCTAGCCCTGATCTGTAACACCGGAGCGTTGCGCCCAGACCTATGGGAACGAAACGCCGGTCGCGGCACGTTTCACAGCCCTGTATATGAGACGCGGCGTAAAGTCTGTATCAACCATCCGAAAGTAATACTCGCTCATGTCTGGACTCAAAGAACCTTCAGGTTTTCGGAAAAACCAGATGTTAAACACCCCAGCCCATGGCCAATTGTTCAATCCGTAGCGTATGCCTTCCACTGACCACTCGGCCTGCTGCTCCTCTGAAACCCTCCGCCAGATCAACTTTTCGGGACTCATATCTGAAGGCGAGGCATTCCAACCATATTCGTTGAACCAAATAGGCTTATTGCCAAGTCCGAACTCAACCATCAATTCCCGCAAAAACTCTACACGGCGAAAGTTCAGAACATCTTTATTCGGCGCAGCCTCAGGCGGATATTCAAGCCCGAAAGCATTGGCTGCCTGCACATCCAAATAGTCGCCTCCACCAGCATCGTAGAATCGCTCGACAAAAGTTAATTCATCCATCGCACGCGGACTGTTTTCGAGTGTGGCCGCCAGCGGCGCAGCGATCACTATATTTTTGTTGTCAACGTCTTTAAGCGCACCAAAAGCTCGTGCCAAAAGCCGCGCATAGGCTTCAGGATCTGGGGGCAGACCACCCCACTCCTTGGCCAAGTTCGGTTCATTCCAGATCTGATAACAACGAACTCTTCCCCCATACCGACTGGCAAACATGGCGAGGAATTCTTCGAGATGCATTTCGTCGGTGGGTGGGGAAGTTGGATGTGGATGATTGGGCCGTGCCCAGGCTGGCGCCCGATCAATTCGGGCAATAATTTCAACCCCTGCTTCATCGGCCAAGTCGACAATCTCATCATATTTCTCCCAAGTTGATCGACGCGCTGATGCATCAAAATATTCACCACGACTTGGAATCTCCAGATCAGCCCATGGAATATGTTGTTTCATCCATCGGATTCCAGCATCACTAATCATTTTGAGTGTTTGGCGACGCTTCCAACTCTCCACCTCCAGATCCAGAAAAGTGTTTACCCCCCATGGCCAAACGTTTGCCAATGCAATGGGACTGGATTGTCGACGACGGATTTCGGGATCTCCACAAGCGGCAACAACTGGTGACGCAGCTGCTGCCAAAAGGACTGTCCGTCTGTTGATCTCTCGCATCATGCCAATTCTGATTCCAGCTCTAGACCCAGCCCAACCAAATACTCCCGAGCGATTTGCGCACTAGCCACCGGGTCACGCCCAGGTCGATCGTGACCAACAGCTACCCACCCGTTGAACTCTTGACCACTGAGTAGTGTGACGATCGATTCAATGTCAACATCGCCAGTCCCAAGTTCGAGAAAACCACCCTCATCCCAGAATTCCTGTAGCGATCCCTGTCGATGCATATGTTGTTCATACAAGTCAGCATCCAGATCCTTCAGCGTGACGTACCCAATCCGTTCAAAGTTCTTACGAATGAAGTCAACTGGGTCAATACCAGCGTAAAAGAGATAGCCGGTATCCGGAGCTATCAGCAATGAACCCGGATCAGTCAGACTCATAAGATGATCAAGTTCGTCTTCGGTCTCAACATAGGAACCGAGTTGGTTTCTAAACATGAGCTGAAGACCGAAGTCTCTTAGACATATGTGTGTCGCTTGAGCAAGCGTATCGGTGAGATGTGCCCACTGATAGTCAAGCAGACCATCATTCCGGTCACCAACACCGTGTCCAGCCGTCATCATGCGTTCTGGAACAGGACGGGAAGAAGTTATGACACAGTCGGCATCAACATCTGCGAAAAACTCCGCCGCTCGACGGAGCTGGTCCAATTCAATACCGCTGTAGACGTCCGAAAACCAGTTGGCCAAGAAACGACCTGCCGAAACATCAAGACCGGCGTCACTGAGCACCCGTCTAGCGAGCGGAACATTTCCTGCAAGATCACCAACACCTTCAATCCCAGCGTACCCAGCTTCGCGAGCCTCGTCCGCAGCCTCCAGAAATGGTGTGTCACCCCACATAGTGGTGGTGACGGCGACACGCACTTACTCGGTATCGCGACGCGCAGACACAGCACGCCCTGACAGGTTTTCTTCGGGCAACGCAATCACAGGCCTGGGCAAATCCTTTGCTTCTTTATCACGCAACACTTCAGACCGCGAACCCACAGCAGGGTCTTTCAACGGATGTTGGCCTCCAGCACCTTCTTGCTTTGGTTGTAGATCATGCTCAGTGCCTGATGTGACTGGCTCGACTGTTTTTTCGGCAGAACCTGTAGGCATCGAACCCTCATTAACATCATCTGTTTGATCAACTCCCGCACTCGTCGGCTCTCGCCCATACCGACGACCTGAAGGCCGCTGACGGGATCGCTGTACCCGAGGTCTAGCGTCATCCCGTTCTCGAATTCTATTTCGAGGACGATTCATCGCACGTCTAACCTCATCAAATAGACCTGAAGAATCAATCACTGCATCTGCAGATTGCAACAATCCGGAACTCGCAAGTTTTTGAGTTGTAACCAGTTCTACTCTTACGGCAGAACGTTGCATAGCCTCAACTAGTGGAATGAAGTCAGTGTCAGCAGTGACCAAGGTCAGTAGTTCAATATGTGGCGCAAGCTCAAGCGCATCGACCGCAATATTTACGTTTAAGCTAGCCCTCAGAACACCATCCGCGCGGCGCCGCAAGGGTTTACTGACGATCTTAAAACCACCGTCCGAAATTTGGGAAAGTCTGGACTGAGCATCAGGACGGTCGTCGTCGAGTGTCCCATATGCCACAGCGCGAACAAGCCGGCGATTTTGGGAAAGTCTCTCCAGAAGAGACCCATGATGCACCTGCACACCATGCTCACTCGACATTGCATCCAGAGAGGAAAGATCAACAAAAACCGCCTGTTTCAAAATTTCAACCAATAGGATTGCCCTTCACTAACCGTCGAACGTATACCGATGATAATTGACACAGCGATCACCACCCGACATGAACAAGCTAAAACCGACCCCGCCGAAGCACATCAAGCACATCAACCGCGCCAACAAGCCGGTCGCGCTCCACCACAAGGAATCGTCGAACGCCTTCATCCCTAGCCCTATTGAACGCATTCTCGAGCGACTCGTTCGGATCGATCAGGGAAGCATCATCTACGGACCGTGCAGCCTCCCGCAGCAGGGTATCCGATCGACGCTCAACAGGAATGCCCGCAATATCCTGCATAACCAAAACGCCCGCAAGACGCCCAACCGGATCAACAACTGGCCGGGTTTCGTGCCCATCGTGATGGAGTCCCCGTTCCATAAATTCCTGAACAGTTCCATCATCAGGAACAGCCCCAGTATCCGAATGAAAGACGTCGCGAACCCAGACACCTTTGAATCGCTCACGTCTTTTCGCATCTTTGTAGCCGCCTCGAGCTGACGACCAAAGAAGCCACCCGATCAAAAGGGTCCAGATTGACTGCACCGATGATGCCTGCATAAACAATTGGGCAAGACCGTAAACGATGAGCGCCACTCCGAGTGCCGACCCAATAAAACTCGCTATCCCGGTTGCTCGCAAGAAATTTCCAGAAAATGCCCAGACCATTGATCGTAGGATTCTTCCACCATCCAACGGAAACCCCGGCAACATGTTGAAAACTGCCAGGACCAGATTCATTTGACCCAACCACGTCATAGTGACATGAGGAATAGATACAGCCGGGAAATTCCCGGCGAGAACAATGAACAAACCGCCGAGGGCTGCGCTCGTAAGAGGACCCACAATCGTTATAACGAATTCCTGTCCTGGACGACTCGGCTCACTTCCAATTTCAGCTACTCCGCCAAAAATAAAGAGCCGAATTCTTCGCACCGGAATACCTGTGCGAACCGCAACCACGGCGTGGGCTGCTTCGTGCAACAAAATCGACGTAAAGAACAAAAGACTGGTGACTAAACCTGCTAACCAAAGAGTCAGTTCCGATGCTTCCACTGCACCGGAACTCCGGAAACTCTCGTTAGCCAGACGCACTGGAATTATTGAGGTGGCAGTCGTGTAGGTCACAAATGCGAAAATGACCAACCAGCTGGCATCAAGGCTAATATCAGTGCCCCGAATCGAAAAGACGCGCCACTGACCCGACACCGTCTTTCTAGTCTCAGAACGCTTCGATAGCGAGTCCGTCAACGAGTTGCCCCTAGACTCCAGCTGTAAATGCTGGCGCAATGAGCGACAAAATGAGCACGAGCACTGCAAGTAATGCAAGCACTGACCAAACACGCGTGAGAGTGAACCACTTCCGCATAGACGGCAGACGAGTCCGACGCCTCATTTCAGACGACGTGCGCCGGCGACGCTTGCGATTACCCATGAACACCTCCACAAACCCTATGGGGTCGTCGCACGAGACCTACTGGCACGCGATGCAGGACGTCGGGCACGGCTTTTGCGAACGTGTAGAGCCTTCGAGGCTGACAGGTCAGTCCAGTCATTAGCAGCTACTCGCAGGTCTTCAGAAATGGAGTCCGCGAACGAGTAGGTTTCAACACGCAACCCGTGCTCCCGAAGAAAATCGACCATTGGAACATAATCGCCATCGCCAGAAACCAAAGCCACAACGTCCATTGTCGGAACACGACGAATCACATCCATAACCAACACAATGTCAAGATCGGCCTTCCGAGTCCCGTCAGAAAACACCTTGATAGGTTTTGTAACTACGTCATAACCCAACCCCCAGACCGGAGCAACAGAGCGCTGATGCTCGAGACGGCCTGCAAAATCAGCGTAGATCGGACAGTACGCTCTCGCATGAATCAAGCGACGATCAGCCGTCACGTGATTCAGCAACTTGGAAAAATCAATGCGAATGGGGTCGTCTGGATCTCGATCACTGACGTTTGCGGTATCCACAAAAACACCAAGCCGTAACTTGGGTCCGTTCCCAGCACTGACACCAGACTGGTCACCATTAGCACTGGCAAGCCGGCCCAATTCTTTAATCGAAGCAACAAGCTCCCGTTCTCCAGGCCGCTCAGCAGCAACCGCCTGTTTGAGTTCGTCCACAAGAACTCGAAACTCCTGATCTTCCGAGTTTCCAGTTCCATTCACATCTGCCGATATATTTTCAGGAATCGGTGAAATCTGTCGCACAATTACGCGCCCTTTCTTTTTGGTTTTCGGGTCGCAGTTCGCCTGGCTTTAGCCTTCGCTGGCGCCTCCTTCTCTTCTTTCTGAGTAGCAAGTTCGACTAAACGCCTGTCAATTTCGGCCTGGCGCGCCAACTCTCGAGCCTCCGCCTCTTCTCGACGCTGCTTAACGTCATCGACGTTTGGCGAATTAGCCTGTAGCGCGTCCCAAAGTGCCGAGAGTCGATCAGAATTACCACGAATTTTTAGGTTTGATTCAAACGCGACCTGGGTCATTTCTTCAACAAAATCTGTTAAACGTTTTTCCACAGCTTCCAGCTGCTTTCGGATCTGAAAAAACCCCGCATCGAGATCCTTGTCAGCCCGCTTGTATTCCCGCTCAGTCTCAACAACCTGATTGCGTAGTTCGCCAAAGTTTTCGATCAACGCGTTGGTGGCTTGAGCAATCATTCGATGATGAGACCGGTGCGATACCGCCTTTTCTTCACTTGGAATAGCCGTTCCATCCGCCACGTTCGTCGCAGACGTTGAGCCGGAGGTCGATGACCTTCGGCTACGTCGTCCGCGTGAACTCTGTAATGCCATTTGTTACCACGTGCTCCATTTCGTGAGATGCCAGATTTCTTCCAATCACGTCGATTCGAGCCGGCGCCGGACCGAACGGCCGAATCTCCCAATCCCCAAGTACCACATCAATCAAATGCGACTCGCTCCCTGCAGGCACAAAACCCTTCGCCCTAATTACCTCACCATAGGTGCCCTTTGCCAATTCTTGGACAAACCGCTCAACCACTTCCGTGTCCAATCCATCGGTGGCTACCACCACCCGCTGGAGACCTAGCACCTCCAGTCCATCATGCGCATCTGTGCCTTGTCTCGGATCCTCAAGGAACATCCGAGGACTACCCTGCCTGATCGCCGCAACCACCACGTCTGGATTCACGTTGCAATGAACCGTCTCCACCACCGTAGCCAGCGAATTAAGACTGCGTACCCACTCACGAGCCTCTCGCCGTTGAGCCTCAGTCGCCACATCCTGCTTGTTTATTAACACTAGATCGGCATCAATAACTTGCCTTGGGTAAAACTCACCCAAACTGTCCCGAACCAAGGCGAAGTTTGAGGCATCGAGCACCGTGAGGAGTGAGTCAACGGTGACAATAGACTGCACAACAGGAGACGTAAACACGTTTGCAAGCGTGCCTGGTGAAGCAAGACCCGTAGGTTCGATTACTAGGCGAGCGGGACCCACAGTTTTATGTATCTCGTCTAGCGCCACAAGCAATTCGCCACGGACCTCGCAACATACGCAGCCTCCGATCAATTCACGGACAACAAGATTGTCGGAAGCAAAAACGACCTGATCCGTTCCTTCCATACCGAATTCATTGACTAGCAAAACCGTGGGTTCAATCGTAGTGAGACGCGGCACGAGGGACCGCAGCAACGTAGTCTTGCCGGCTCCAAGAAAGCCGTACACGATTGTCGCCCTCATCCCGGCCGTTTTTCGTGCCCGGCACAGGAGCTTCGAATAAGCAGCCTAGACAGGTTCGTAACCGCTGTTATTTACGGAGCACCAAATATGTGTTGGTACATATGGACTTGAATGGCCAAGTATTGCACGTGAATGTGTTCTGAGCCTCATTTCCCTGTAAGTCAGAAGACGAAAACCGATCATCAAGCACTAAAGTTCCTTCATGTCTCGCCAATTTGGTCCGACCTTAGCATCCACCACAAGAGGGATTCGCAAGTCGACGGCCGACGTCATCCCATTGCACGCAACTCTCGAGAACTGCTTAAGTTCGGAAGACGGAACCTCAAACAACAAATCGTCATGCACCTGCAG
The DNA here is from genome assembly GCA_002433065.1 of Chloroflexi bacterium UBA6622. Lineage (GTDB taxonomy): Bacteria > Chloroflexota > UBA11872 > UBA11872 > UBA11872 > UBA11872. The sequence continues at coordinate 48,920 of DJHK01000028.1, read as the reverse complement.
AATCATCCGGCCAGAAAGATTTTCAACCGTAATAGCCTCATCAACACGAACCATCGCCATTTTCATAATGTCCGCGGTCGTCCCCTGTATTGGCATGTTAATCGCCATTCGCTCAGCTGCCGCGCGCTCGTTGAAAGCCCGCGATTTTAATTCAGGGAGATATCGTCGTCGGTTGAATAAGGTCTCTACGTAACCTCGATTGTGGGCTTCCTCTATTGTTGCGTCCATGTACGCCTTCACGCCTGGATACATGGCAAAGTAATTCTCAATAAACGCCTCCGATTCCTTGAAGGAAAGACCTGTCTGTGACGCTAACCCCCGAGCACTAATCCCATACACAATGCCAAAGTTTGTTGTCTTCGCCAGCCGCCGCATCTCATCCGTAACCTGATCAAGCGAAACGTTGTGTAAACGAGCAGCAGTTGCTGAATGAATGTCATGACCATCAGTAAACGCCTGGCACATCCCAGGGTCTTCGCTGATATGAGCAAGCACTCGCAGATCAATTTGAGAATAGTCGACAGCCAGAAGTGACCAATCCTTATCCCTGCCAACAAACGCCTGCCGAATTTCCCGACCACGAGCTGTACGGATCGGGATGTTCTGTAGATTCGGGCTCGAGGACGAAAGACGACCGGTCGTAGTCCCTGCCTGATTAAACGTGGTGTGAACACGCCCGGTAATCGGACTTACCAAGCCAGGTAAAGCATCAACATACGTGGACCGAAGCTTGCTTAGCTCTCGAAATTTGAGCACTCGGCTCGCTATCGGGTGAACCTCTACCAGCTCTTCGAGCACACCACTGGCCGTCGAGTAACCGGTCTTGGTTTTCCGCCCCACAGGCAGACCTAGTTCATCAAACAACACCGAGCCGAGTTGCTTCGGTGAATTGATATTGAATTCACGCCCAGCATCACCATGAATCTCAGATTCAAGTTCGTGGATCTCCTTGGTCATCGACAATGACAACTTTCGCAAGACCTCACCATCGAGCGTAATCCCACGAAGCTCCATGTCGCCAAGAATCCGCGCAACTGGCAGCTCCATTTGCTGAAGTAACGAGGTGAGCTTGAGGCCCACAATCTGCACCTCGAGTTCTTGAGCTAGAAGTAAGACAAGAGAAGCACGGAGAGCTGCGGGATGCACAACATCACCAGTATTTAGTTGACCAAAGCTACCGACAGGCGGTGGTTGTGGAAGTTCCGGTTCCACCTCAACACCACAACGACGAAACACCAAATCCTCTAATGATTTTGGAGTCGCACTCGGTGTCGCGATATATGCCGCGAGAAACAAGTCATTTATCACACCACTTAAAGAGATGCCCCTATTGAAAAAAGCCCGATACAAAAGCTTTGAATCGAATGTGACCTTGCTCGAATCCTTCGCCTCCAACCACGGACGAAATTCATCAAGACTGACGCTACTGTTAGTGATCGGGATGTAGGCAGTTTCATCCGTCCAAGCCACCGCAAAACCAAGTAAGTCAACCTCTCCTGTAGAAGCCCGAACACACGGAAAAATGGCGACTTGCTCAGCGTCCATCAGTTGCTGAACAAGGGATCTAGCTTCGTCGGGATCGTCGATGATTTTGGGCGCTACGCTCGGGAGCACAAAAGCTGGCTCCGGCTCCGACCCATCAAGAAACGTAAGTCGATCGGCTAGATTTCGAAACTCTAATTCCTGGAACAGGCTCCTAACCGCTTCTGCGTCTGGCTGCCAAAGCTTCGCCTTCTGAGGCTCAAACTGGACTGGAACATCACAGACGATTGTGGCCAAGTTCCTCGAAAGCTGGGCAACCTCTTGCTGACCCTCAAGCCTGCGTCGGACAGCGGGCTTCAACTCATCCAAATTGGCATAGATTTCATCGATATCCTTGTATGTTGAAAGCAGCGCAGATGCTGTCTTTTCACCTACGCCCCTCACTCCGGGAATATTGTCCGAGGTATCCCCTAACAGTCCTTTAAAATCCACAACCTGAGCTGGCCGTATGCCCCATCGCTCGACTACCGCATCCTCATCGTAAACAAGCGGGGCACCAGTCCTAGGATTGGTGCTCAAGACCCGCACATGCTGAGTGACAAGTTGAAACGCGTCTCGATCTCCTGTCACCAGCCATACGTCGAATCCAGATGCCTCCGCCTGATGAGCTATCGTGCCCAACATATCGTCCGCTTCATATGAAGGCAGTTCAAAAATCGGGATGCCTAGTGCATTCACCAGCTGGCGAACACGACCAAATTGAGCAATTAGATCGTCATCAGGGGCCTCACGATTTGCCTTATATGAGTCATACATCTCATCTCGAAATGTAGGGCCCGGCAAGTCAAAAGCCGCGACCGCATGGTCAGGCTCAATCTCATCGACAATGCGTAACAACATGTTCGCAAAACCGAACACGGCATTGGTCAGCTCACCAGAAGACGTAGCGAAGTTTCGAGGCACCGCATGGTAGGCGCGATGAATCAGCGACATCGAATCAAGCACGATAAGTCGCGGTCGTTGTACCGTAGCCATACCAGTCAGTGTACGAAGCCCCGACCTAAACTCCCGCTATGACTCTAATAGTTTTATAGATCACGAGAAACCAAAACGATTCGCTCTCCCGATCGTGACCTCTAGAGACAAGCCACCGTGCTTATTTTTCTATCAGCCATTGAACTGTGCATACACAAAGCATCCAACACAAAACCCGACGACCGCCTCCAAAAGTTCGCATACCAGCAAAACACCGATCAGGATTATCGCAACGGTGGGATTCACTAGATTTAGGAGCGTGGCTACGACCGATAAGACAAGCCCTATCGTCTACGAAAAACGCTTGGGCGGACCATCTACATGTTGTTGAGGCCACTTCACCACTGGAAGAATCACGCGCATCGTAAGGTGCGAAAAAGGACACATGGTAGTCCCGGTAAAAACCCGGCCCGTATACCCACTAACCAAAGCGAGCATAAACCAGCCCTCGATCCCACTACCCGCGACCGCTAGAACGAGCGTGACTATTGCGAGAACCGAAACCAGACCAGCCACTGTTCGCGCGGTGGTGTTGTCAACAGTCGACGGAAACGAAAACACGGTTCGTAGAGTTCCCATATGAGCCAGGTTTCCTGCGTGGCGGTATCAACTGATACTCACCAGTGCATCTATTGTGGGCCCCAGATTGTAAATGGTCTTACAACCAATTTTTCGCCAAAACCTAGATCGATACCGCTCTCGCTCCACCAAGAACAAAATGGAATATAAGCCTCCACACTCCCCCGGCAAGATCGAAAGCGGCATTTCCTGAAACCGACGTTCTACCTAAACGATGGTGCCCCCGCCTGAATTATCCTTCGGCCACCCTGATATTGATCCAAAGAACCCTGCAAGCGCGAGCAACAAGCACCCAACGACATAAAACCAAGGCGATACCAAACCGGCACCAGCCAGTACCAACTTAAGAATGCCGAGAAACACCAATGTACCTAGCCGAGCCACTGATGCCAGAGACCAATCCATCACTATTCGTGGCTATCTCGAACCATACTTCATAGAACCTTCGTGGCCAGAAGTCTTATCCAACCGAACAAGCCATCTCATTGCCACAACACGACGGGGATTTTATCTTCCCATGCCCGTTCGGGCATTTGGATACCTGTACTGAGGAACCGTCATCTGTCGTGATACTGTCATTGACCAAAGGATCACCGCACTGGCCACAGGTAATGTCAGCAGACATCCCACACGCCGCGCATTCGTAAGTAGCCATTCGAAAAACTCCATTTTTCGACCGAACATCGGTTCATCTTTGCACACCCCGACCTAGCACTGAGCTATTTAAACCCCTCGACTAGCTGCCTCCGTGCTGACCCAAGCGAAAATCGCCAATCGATAAATGTGAACCTCGGCCATGCCGACGCACATTAATCAGCTCTGCTGAAATCGCTAAGGCAATTTCAGCCGGAGTTTTCGCACCAATATCAAGACCAATCGGGGCAAAGACTCGTTCGAATTGGTCCGTGCGAAAACCTTCACCCAACAAAGTCTTGTAGACAACATGAACCCGTCGCCGGCTGCCGATCATGCCAATATAAGGCGCTGGCGATCCAAGTAAGAGACGGAGAGCTGCCTCGTCAAATCGATGAGCACGAGTCACCAAGACCACAAACGTCCGGTCATCAATTGCATAATCTTCCAAGAACGCTTCGATTGGACACGCGAACACTTCATCGGCCGCTGGAAACCGATGCCGATTAGCAAAATCGGCTCGCTCATCAACAACCACCGTCTCAAACCCTAAAACGGACGAGATGTTGGCCAACGGCTGCGCAATATGCCCAGCACCCACTATTAACAAGCGTGGCGTCGCAACAACCACATCAAGGAACACGCGAACATACTCAGAATCTCGTCTGGTCGCCTCGGTTCCGTCCGTTCCCAAGGTGATCATCTGAGGATGACCAGACACCAAGACGCTTGCCGCTTCGCGCGCTACCACTGCATCGACCTTAGAATTATGGACACTTCCAGTTAGACCCTCAGCGTCCGTATACCAGGCACGTAACCCCGGCTCTTCACCATCCACGCCCCTAGCACTCACAAGATGGATCAACACGACAGGGGTTCGAGTGTGGAGCGCCTCTCGCGCCGCCACGAGCACCGCAGCAGTTGGATTCATCCGACAGCCCTGGTTCCACCGCCATCCCACGACTCCAGCAAGACTTCCAATGTTCCGCCACAGACATCACCCTCGCCTCGAACGTCATCAACGAGCTCAACCGATATGGCTCGGCCTTTGCCATCTGCCAAAACTCGGCGGGCCTCAGCACGGACATCCGCCTCCACACACCCACCACCTACCGTGCCCCACGTGGTGCCATCGGCAAAAAACAGCATTCGGGCCCCAACATCCTGCGGAGTCGAACCCCGACTCGAAACCACAACAGCACTGGCGACACGTTCACCACGTTCGGTGTGCGCAACTATTTGCTGGAAGTACTTTTCCATCAGAATTCATTCTATCGCCGGAGAACACATGGCTGACCGCCTAAATGAACTGCTCCACGATGCCAGAGCCTTGAAGACCCAAGGTGGCAAACCCAATGTTCTTGATAAGTCGACCTCCCCAAGACGCAACAAAGAATTTCCACCACCCTAAACGAGCTGCGCCAGCTACCGCCCCAGCCAGATCAAAAGCAGGATTTGGCACAGCGGCAATTACAAAGATGGCCAATAACCCCCATCTGCGAATCCACATCTCCACACGTTGATATAACCGCCGTCGCTGAATCCACGGCGACCCTGTAGCGCCCAAGAGATATGAAACCATTTCACCTATCACCTGACCGGTTGTTCCCACCAGAACGGGTCCCCAAATGTTGTCGAAAACCACCGCAAAAGCAGCGATAGCTGCCCAACCGAATCCAGGAAGCATAAAAAGAGCACCCGACTGGATGGACAGGAAAAACATCGCCAGATAAGCCGGACCGGCATTTGCACGGATTTCCGACGCAAATGGAATTGCGGCAACGCTCAATCCGGTAACCACGACCAGGACGGCAAGTTGTGCAATTAACAGGCGACGATTCATCACCGGCAAAACCTGATTATCAGTCACAGACGGTCTACCTTCATTGTCACAACTTGACGAGTTGCCAGCGGATCGCATGCTATGTGGCATCTCCTACATGTGGACCAATGGTCTCGCGATAATGCCTGAGTTGCCAGAAGTTGAAACGATCCGCCGAGAACTACATTCTCAGATTCTCAGACGACGCCTCAACAATGTAACGGTTCTTGATCCTCGACTTGTACAAGCATCTCAACCCAAAGCATTTGAGACACGTCTTATGGGCGCCCTCATCACCAACGTTGCACGACGGGGCAAATACCTGATGATCAATGTCGAGTCGGATGTCCTGATACTCCACCTGATGATGAGTGGACGTTTGCACTTGCGAGCGCGAACCGATATTCGGCCACACACTCGCCTCCTCCTTACGCTTGATGACGATCAAGCCCTTCACTTCGTCGATGTTCGCCGCTTTGGCAGAGCATGGATAACCGAGGAAGCCCATAGCCATGAGGTTGTTGGCCACCTAGGACCAGAACCGTTGGATGCCGGATTTGACTGGCGTAGCCTAGCCATTAGATTACGCGGTCGCCACGTCGCAATTAAAACTGCGCTACTTGACCAACGGACCGTAGCTGGGATCGGCAACATCTACGCTGACGAAGCATTGTTTGCTGCCCGCATCCATCCGGAAACCCCTGTAAATCTACTGTCCCCGCCAAAGCTTCGAGCACTCACCGCCTCTATCGTGACCGTTCTTGAGTCGGGTATTGCCCATCAGGGAACAACCTTTAGCACGTTCGAAACAAGTGAAGGAAGCCCTGGTAACAACCAGGGACATCTCAAGGTTTTTCGAAAAACTGGACAACCGTGTCCGAGTTGCGGAAAAAACATCCGGCGTATCGTCTTGGCTCAACGAAGCACCCACTACTGCTCAAACTGTCAACGAAAACCTCGCACGGTATCCACAAAGTAATTCGCTCGTATCCAATACCAATCCATGCAACATTAAGGTGCTCTTATTGTCCTTTTACATGCGACGACGTCACAAAAAGTCCCGCGTCTTTTGCGCTTATCCAATCAGCAGCAATCGTCGCTGCAAACTCAAGAGATCGTTCCAAATTTCCCGTTGCCTCATATCGAACAAATAAAGCTGTGGCAAAAACGTCACCAGTTCCGGTCGGATTTCGGATCGGCTGAGGAACAACTGGAAGCTCAAACCAACGGCCCTCTTCTTGCGCATGAATTACGCGATGCCCATCAGTAAGTACCCCAACCCTTGAGCGAGCCAGCAGGTCGCGTGCTTGTGCAACATCACCGTCGAAATCCTCGACACTTACGATGCTGACATCAGCAATTTGAAATGCTACCGGCGCGGATCGATCCACCGCCACACTCACGACTCCGTCACAATTCACACTTCGTAGAAGACCTTGAGCTGTCAGCCCAACAAATCGATTCGCAGCCAGTTTCCCCAAGAACGCAGCTCCGATTTCCCGAAGCACGGGAGCGATATGAACAATACGGGGATGTAAAGGCACTGCCCCAGCATCACGTACAGCAAGTCGAGGGGCCTGAGCATGAACCCGCTGGGTGCGTCCAGCTGATCCATATATGTTTTCGAACGTCGTTGTTACCCCCGCAGGCTTCGACAACCACTCGATGCCTGGTGTTTTCTGCTTCAACAACGGTAAATCAGAGCCTGCCAAGCGTGTGATAGCGACAACATCACAACCCAAAGCCGTCGCTGTACGACTACTAAAATACACAGGCCCACCAAATGACCAGCCTGATCCCTCAAGGTCTCGCGTTACATGACCTGCGCAAAGATACAGCGGTCGCTTATGACCAGCCGAACGTAAATCGATACCACTAGGCTTTGGGGCTAATGACGACGCGGCGCTCCTCGCCCTCACCAATGCTGTATGTCCGTACTTCTTCATCATCAGCTAACGCGACATGAACCACCCGACGTTCGTAAGCCGACATTGTTTCCAGCGTTATGGGTTCCTTGTTCTCACGAACCTCTTCGGCAAAAGTTTCAGCAAGCTCTGTAAGGTGTTCAACCCGACGTTGACGATATCCAGCAACATCCAGCGTAACCCGACACGGATGACCAAGACGGCGTCCAACCATCAGATTCAAGAGATATCCCAGAGATCGAAGGTTTTCACCACGGCGGCCAATTAGCCGTCCAAAATCCTCATCCCCCACAATGTTGTAAGCGAGAGGATCCTCGGAAACAATTTCAAAATCCGCCATGTATCCCATGCGTTCAAGTAAGCCATCCAAAAGATCTTCGGCTTCTCGTTCCAAATCTTCACCTGAATCAATAGGATCTTTACGATGGTTCGTGTCAGAACCTGACGAAGCAGCAACTACCTCACGGCCTTCGGCCGCTGTTGGCTCAACCTCTGGTTCCAGCTCCTCGACACCATCAGAACTCTCTATCGTTAAAGCACTACTCTTATCAGGACCCTGTGATTGGGTCGACGATGCACCCGCAACATCCTCCTCGTCGTCCGTGCCAACATCTGACCCCTCCGAATAGGGACGATCTCGTAACCGAACACGTACGCGCGCATCTTCACCACCCAAACCAAGCACACCTCGCGATCCTGTAGCTATCACCTCAACATCGACGTCATCCAGGTTTACATTCAGTTGTAGCAACGCACGCTTAACAGCCTCCTCAACAGAACTTCCCGATATGACTACCTCATCAGGCAGTTCATTCTCATTACCCACCGCGTCTCCTCCGTCTTCGCCGCCGTGGTCGCCGAGGACGAGTTTCTTCGTCCGCCGACGAGGTTTTTGTTTCCGGATCCGCTGAAGCAGCCTGAGCTACCTTAGCGTTATGCTCCCCCATCACATCGCGCGCCAAAGACCAGTGAGCTGGGAAAAGCTTCCCGGTCCCCGTCGTAAAGTATTGCTGAATGATCGCGATAATGCTTGAGATTACCCAGTAAAGCACAAGACCTGCTTGGAATGTCCAAGCAAAGACAACCACAATTAATGGCATGAATTGCATCACACGATTCATCGTGGCCGCTTGGCCGGTAGCCCCCACCGACTGCATCATCCGGGCTTGAATAAATTGGAACCCGCCAGCAAGTAGCGCCAAAACCGAAATATAGAAACCCCCAGAGCCAAAGAAATCATACCTCGGGGGCACTCGTGTAAATCCGGCAGCCTGCGATGCCTCCTGTCCTTGTCCGCTCAGCCACCAATCACGCACATATGTCTTAGCCTCACCATTGGCATCTCCCCAATACACATAGATGTCTCGAGCTAACGGATATTGCCCATCACTCAAGACGTCGACGATAGGAGGAAATGCCCGTGTCGCTCCGCGGGCTTCGATGTTAACCATACGAACCTCATCGGTACGCATGGGCATCGATAACCCAAGAGCATTCGGATCCTCACGTATGGCATTGAGATAATCATCGCGGCTTTCATGCTCGCGGATTGGCACACCAATAGCTTCACCTTCATCGAGCAACAAGCGTTGCACTAACGCACGTGATCCAAAATCGTCTCGTAATCCGTGCAAGACAATAGGGCCATTCGCATCACTCACCTGGGCCCAGTTCGTAATCTCACCTCTGAGAATGCCCACAACCTGCGACTCCGACAGCCGGGTTACCAGCCGATCACGCTCCACCAAGAAGGCAGCCGCCTGAATAAGTCGGGACGTCGTTGTACCGTTGGGCAACTTCGAAGCTTCAACCTGTTCATCGAGCACAATGGCTGTTGCAGCTCCCTTGTTGAGCGCGTCTATCGCAGTACCCGTGTCAGTAACCTCCGTACGAAACCTGAAGTTCGGCGCAGACTGGGTGAAGGACACTGCAAGCGACGCATGAAGTGGGGACGGTAAACCTGTGGTGGCTATTACCACATCGACGGGTTCCGTCGGTGCTGCCTCACCAACAAGATGGATCGTTGAATCCTCCCGGGCCAAATTAAACCAGAGAAATTGCTCGTTCAGGAGACCCCGACTGCTGAGCGTAAGAATGCCACCGTAGAGAGCCAGAAGGATCGGAAGTTGGACCAACGCCGGTAAACAGCCGGCCACCGGATTAACACCACGCTCCTTATACAACTTCATGGTCGCCTCAGAGGTAGCCTGGCGATCACCCTTGAATTTCCGACGCATCGCTTCCAGCTCAGGTTGAATAAGCTGCATCTTTCGCTGCGAACGAATCTGTTTGATCGTTAAGGGGACCATCAGCAATCGAATCCCTACCGTGAACAAAACGATTGCTATTGCGTAACTTCCGACCACACTGTGGATGCCGGTAAGCACACCGCTTAAAGGATCAACGGCTAATGTCTGCCACGAATTGAAAATCCCGTCCATAGGAACAACCAACCCCTATGGGACGGGGTCGAAACCTCCAGCGTGCCACGGGTGACACCGGACAATACGCCGCATCGTCAAAGCCACACCCCGTGCGAAGCCGTAGCGATCAATCGCCCCATATGCATAACTCGAACATGTGGGATGGAATCGGCAGTTTGACCCCGTGAGTGGGGAAACCCATTTTTGATACATTCGAATAACAAAAAGCGTAAGCACCTTCACACGCGTGTCCCAACATCCATCTGGCGAAAGGCGTCCTTGATAGAGCCACGGAGTTGCGGAAATGACGCATCGACCGCCGATAACCGTGGGAACACCACTATATCCACTGAACGTTGGAGATATGGAAGTTCAATTCGGAGTAATTCTGTTAACTGCCGTCGCAGTCGATTCCGTTTTACCGCTGAACCAAATCGTCGGGCAACACTAACAACACTCCGTGATACCCCTCCTCCACCTGGCACCACGAGCATGACCACGTGGGCGGTTTCAATCCGCGACCCACGTCGTCGTACGCGCAAGATATCCGCGTAACGGCGCAAACGAGTTGGACGAGTCATAAATCCTCAGACACCGGCGCTAGGCCGCATGGTATTTCGATTCAGACAGCTAGGCGTTTGCGGCCCTTATGACGCCGACGCCGAAGGATTGCCCGGCCATTTCGAGTCGCCATGCGCGAACGAAAACCATGCTTACGCTTTCGTCTCCGAACCTTGGGTTGATATGTACGTTTCATCAGTAGTTAAGTCTAATTCCGCAAAAGCCGCGGAAGCCGAGTTTAGCACCAGTCTCGCCACACTGGTGTTCGGTCCCCTGCCAAACATCGTGACGCAGACCAAAAAATGAACATGTGCTAGCGTCCGTCGCCTGGCCTACACGAGTTACTCATGTCTGAACATTTCAACATCAACAATCCCTCCCGAACCCGGGTTGGCCTCATAGGTGCCGGCAGCATCGCTCGCGGCGCCCATTTACCAGGGTTTTTGGCAAATTCGGATGTTCAAGTTGTCGCTGTAGCTGATCCGGTGGAAGGCCGAGCAGCTGAACTCGCGAACGAGGCCAGCATTGAACTCGCCTTTACCGATTTCAGAGAAATGCTTAATCGAGAGGACATCGATGCTGTTTCCATTGCTACGCCGCCCGTGGCACACGCCGAGACCACTATCGCGGCCCTTGAATCAGGAAAGCATGTATTTTGCGAAAAACCAATGGCAATGAATTCAGCAGAAGCCATCGCAATGGAACAAGCAGCGTTGAAGGCCAACCGTATTCTGGCAATTGATTTTCAGACGCGATTTGAGTGGGATACGCAAGAAGCCCGACGCCTTGTCACCACTGGCGTACTCGGAGCACCACATTTCGCTAGGGCGTCATATTTACGTCGTGCTGGTGTACCGACATGGGGGACTTTTACTTCCAAGACCGCAAATGGAGGCGGAGCACTGATCGATATCGGAGTGCACGCGTTAGACCGAGCACTGTATGTACTCGGTCACCCTACACCGACAAGCGTCTGGGGAGCTACAGGCCAAGCGCTTGGTCAGCGGGGCGAGGTAACCAACCGCTGGGGAGCCTGGAACACCGAGACATATGACGTCGATGATTACGCCTTCGCTGCCATTCGATTCAGCGACGAGATGATCTTACTGCTCGAATGCTCATGGATCCTCCGAATGGAAAACCCGAGCATCCAACAGCTCGAAATATCTGCTGCGGACAGCGGCCTGGCCCTCAACCCCCTTCGCCTCTTCCACGACAGGAATGACCGTCATAGCACCGAGACATTTGAAGCGCCTGATCACCAGCGCCCATCGCATGAGTTATCGATCGCTGACTTTGTGAAGGCAGTTAGACACAACACCGAACCAACTGTGCCAGCAGCACACGGTGTGCTCATCACCAAGATCGTCGATGCGATTTACAAGTCGATGACCGAACGCCTAGAAGTTCAACTACCCGAGGGTTGACCGTTAACCACGCTCGTCCATCGGAACCAACCTGCGATCAGTGTGGCCCACATACTCCGCCCGAGGGCGAATAATTCGATTGTTCGCCTGCTGCTCCAATACATGAGCGGTCCAACCACTCATACGGCTCGACGTAAAGATCGGCGTGAACAATTCTGGCGGAATCCCTAATGACGCATAAACAGTCGCAGCATAGAAGTCGACGTTCGAATGCAACTTCTTCTCCCGGAGCATGACCGACTCCATAACCTGCGAAACATCGAACCATTCAGGGTGCCCGGAGGAATTAGCAAGCTCCCGTGCCATTTCGCGAAGCACCGTAGCTCGAGGATCAGCCGTCTTATAGACAGCATGTCCGAATCCCATTATCAGTTCCCGCCTAGCCAGCCTTTCGAGAACCCAAGCCTCGGCTTGATCGACGGAATCAACGGTTAACAACATCTCCATAACCGCCTGATTTGCCCCACCATGCAATGGTCCGCGAAGCGATCCAATCGCGCCAGTGATCGCTGAATGCATGTCCGTCATCGTAGAAGCAATCGACCTAGCAGCAAACGTACTGGCATTAAATTCATGATCGGCTTGCAGTACCAATAAAACGTCCAAAGCTTGAGTCGCTTCGGCACTTGGACTCTCATCAAAGAATGTCTGAAGGAACGAGGAAGCAATGGAACCTTCAGGAGCCTCAATAGGTGAGCGTCCATTCAGCAAGCGACCTATCTGTGCCACCACGTTTGGCGTCTGCGCCAAAAGACGAACCGCCTTGCGGCGGCTTGCCTCTAAAGAATCATCGCCTTGATCTGGATCGAACGAGCCGAGCATCGATATGGCCGTCCGCAGTGCGTCCATCGGAATGGTCCCCTCCGGCAAGGCCGCGATGGCATCAAGCACCGGATCCGGCAATGCTCGACCTTCATTGATTTGCTGGGTGAGCGTGTCAAGCTGAGTTCGAGACGGAAGCTCGTCTTCCCACAAAAGATACGCAACCTCTTCAAAAATCGTCTGTGAAGCCAGAGCAGCGATATCAATACCTCTATACGTCAAACGGCCAGCTTCACCATCAACTGAGCTAAGTGCCGAACGACCAGCAACAACTCCGCGGAGACCACTTTCCTTTTCGGCCATCAAGACCTCTCTGATTAAAAAATATAAGCACGGTGCAAACGAAACCTGCCCACAGACGCACCGAGTAAATGGTCGACGACCACGACCAATTGTAGGTCATTCAATAAGAATGCCCGTGCACCGTGCGACTAATCAAAATCCGGGCGTGTACCCAACCAGTTAATACACCGCTCCACGGCACTTGCAAACCTGATTACTTTACCGTCAGCAAACCGTGACCCCATGACCTGGAGACCGACCGGAAGTCCATCAACCGTCGTCCCAACGGGAACACTGGCCGCCGGTTGCCCTGTCAGGTTCGCCGGATACATGTGCATAAACCACCGGTCCGACCATGCCTCAGGCTCATCAATAACCCCGGTCTGGGGATCAACTGGCAGAGGTGGATCCAGAAGCGCTGGCGTCACAACTACATCTACATCGAACTGCTCGTATATCCTGTGAAACGCGGCCCAGACATCCCGCCGCGTGGCCTCTGCCTTAGCAATCTCAATTGCGTCTACCCCAAGTCCATGCTCGACACGTGCAATTAAGCTCGGCTCAGAAAGTCGATAAATGTCTGACAGGCGTTCGGCAACCAGAGAAGCCATCATGACATCAAAAAGAATCGCCCATGCATCGGTCCAGTCATCGAGAAACGGATCTATATCCACCACTGTATAACCGTTAGCCACCAACGCCTCAACAGCACTCCCACAGACCTTAAGCACGTCGTCATCGACAGTAGTTGTTCCCAGTTGTGGAGCCCATCCGATCCGGCCTTCACTTCGCGATTCTTGAGATATCTCTGCATAGCACACTCCCTCGGACGGGAAGGACGCTGGATCGCGATGATCTTGCGCGGCAATGACATCCAGCATCATGGCCACATCACCAACACTGCGACCAATAGGGCCTAAATGCGACATCGGTGCGAATCCGGCACGCAGCGGTGCATGGGGAACACGACCAAGCGTCGGCTTGTGGCCCACCACGCCACAACAAGCCGACGGGATACGTATCGAACCGCCGCCATCAGTACCAAGAGCCAAGGCAGCTTGTCCTGATGCCACCGCCGCAGCAGAACCACTACTTGATCCGCCAGGGGTATGCGACATTGACCATGGATTCCTGGTGGCGGGCCCTAGCGGGCTATGCCCCAATCCGATATGACCATACTCGGGCATGCACGTCATCCCAATAATGATCCCGTGAGCAGAACGCAAACGCCCTACCGCGAGAGCATCCGAATCTGATCGCTCACCACGTCGAACTAACGACCCAACTTCACGAGGCAAGCCGTTTACCGGAACATTTTCTTTGACCGCGATTGGCACGCCAGCGAGAGCTCCCAGGCTCACGCCACTACGCCTAGCCGTGTCTAGTTCCAACGCTGCTGCCCGAGCCCCTTCAACATCCACATGTCTAAACGCCCGTATGCTGTGGTCAGTCGCCTCAATCCGTTCTAATGCAGCGTTGGTGACCTCGAGCGCGCTGATCTTCCCCTCACGAACCGCTGTTGAGATCTCGAGAACCGATGCAAAAACCCAATCGTCGCTGCCCACGTCAGGCTTTCCGCAGTTCCCCGACTAACGATCCGGACCTATGAGCGGTATGGGCGTTATAGGCGTATCTGGCCTTGCTGTCGTAATCATGCCAGGGTTCAAAATCAAGTCGTTTGGATCAGATTCATCGTAGTGGCCCGGCAGATGGACAGTGGCGCGAATGTAGTGCACGAGTTCCCAAATTTCTTTTTCAGTGGCCCGAGACCCATACTCCGGCATCGAATCCCGTCCCGTAGAAATGATGTAAAAAAGATCCCCATCAGTGCGATTCTGGACGTCACGATGGGTAAAGTTCAACGGCCGTGGCATCAGTAGCTCTATCTGCGGCCCATGACCATCCGCTAAAAACCCGTGGCACTTAGCACATGTGAACAAATACTGTTCACGCCCTCGCATTAAAACATCACTACTTGCCACAACTGGATTTGCACGTGCAGAAAACTCAGCCGGAATGTTCCAGTCGTCTCCGGCTTGACGCAATCCGAGCGACGGAAGCCATGTAATTAGCCAGAAAAACCCACCCAACAAAAGAGTCAGCACGACGATTGTCGTATCCGTGACTGAAGATCCGCTTCGCTCCACTCGTAACTTCCCTTAGAAATCTATAGTTGCGGTTTCGTCAACAAAACCCGGGAGATGGTAGCACCGACGTTTCAAACACAGCGTAATGAATCACACATCACCCTCCGTTGCCACGTTCGGCCGACCAAGAGCCTGGGCCAGAAACGCGCCCACGCGAGCATGGTAATCAAAACGACTGTAGAACGTGTAGAACGATGCCACATGTCCAACGCGCGCTGGCTGCCAGATTACACGCGGTTCCTGCGCAGCGTCATATAATTCTCGACCGGCCTGCGCCGAAACCTGCCTGTCAGCACTCCCGTGAATTATAAAAACTGGGCGTGGGCTAATTCGACCAATTTCATTAACCGGGTTTATATCAGTAACATCCACCCCGGAAAATAGGCGGCCAAAAAATTTCACAGGACCGGCGAATGGAAACGCCGGAAGCTGCAAAAACTCGTAAAACGACTCAGATGTTGTTCGGTCAAGTCGAGCATAGGATGACTCGGCAATAACCGCCGCAATCCGTGGGTCGCGGGCCGCCGCCATAATAGCCACCGCACCCCCCATTGAATCTCCGAGCACCGCAACCCGACTAGGATCAACCCCAGGCAAACGAACCACAAGATCTACCGCAGCTAAAAGATCTTTGACCTCATATGCACCTAGACTGACCACCCCAGAATCGCTTAGCCCATGTCCCAAAAAGTCGAAAACAAACGCGTGATACCCAGCACGTCGTACAAAATGCGCCTTGCCAAGAATATCCTGGTGGGACCCGCCCGCACCGTGCGCCAAAATCACCGTCCCTATCGGGTCAATGACCGGACCGAACCAACCAGCTAAGGTAGCCCCATCGCGAGTTGGAAAGTCAAATCGCACCCATCCAACATCCTTGTCAAGCCGAGTCTGGATCTGAGATTCCTGTGGCGGATGCGTGATTCTCCATGCAGCGCCCGCAGAAATCAGAAGTATTGCTGCGATCCCAACACCTAGACCTCCCAAAACAAAACGTACGATCAGGGAGGGTCTAACCCTCGGGAAACGCAGAGAGGACAGGAGCCTAGAGAAGCTTCCTGACATCGTCAGCTCCTACATACACCACCAACACAGCCTACGTCTCTAATGTCACACTGCACCTAGTAATTACATCGACACAGGTACGCCGTGAATCTCCGAGAGATTAGTCAAACCGAAATAGAACAGCGTGAATTAAACCACGATGAGTACGACATGCTTGATGCAGTGATGAATCAGTCGGTTTCTCTCAAAAGTACTGAACACGTCGTTGTGATCACAGATCCTCCCATGCAACACATCGGAGAACTTTTCGCCAGAGGCGCCCTCTGCAAAACCCGAGATGTCCGCCTCCTCATAATGCCGGTAACTGTAGAGCATGGAAGCGAGCCCCCAGCCGACGTGTCTTTGGCACTTGCCCAAGCCGATGTCGGGTTCCTTGCCACGACCAAATCCATGAGCCATACGAAAGCCCGTGATGATGCGAGCGCGACAGGAACAAGAATCGTAAGCATGCCGTCAATCACATACGAAATAGCGATGCGCACGCTCCGTGTTGACTATCAGGAAATCGATCGCAGATGTCATGCGATTGCCGAGATTCTCACTCGGGCATCATCCGCACACCTGACGGCTCCGGCTGGCACAAATCTTCTGCTGGACATTGCAGGACGAGCTGGAAGACCTTCCTCGGGGGTTTTCACGGCCCCGGGTGCTTTCGGCAACCTTCCAGGCGGCGAATCATATGTCGCACCAGTCGAAGGTAAAGCCGAAGGTACGCTGGTAATTGATGCAAGTTCGATGGATCCTGGAGCAGAAGCTCAAAAACCAGATGAACCCACAATCATTGAAGTACGAGATGGGCTGGCACAGACAATTGAGGGCACTGGCGCACACGCCTTACAGGGCATCTTCAGCAAAGTAGGAGTCGGGGCCAGAAACATTGCGGAACTTGGGATCGGCACAAACCCAGAAACTCGGCTAAGCGGAAACATCCTCGAAAGCGAAAAGGTCGCCGGAACCGCCCATGTAGCTCTCGGCAACAGCCTCCACATCGGGGGCACGGTGGATGTCCCCTTTCACCTGGACGGGGTGATCTCACATCCGACAGTGATTGCTGATGGAATAGTGGTTATAGAAGACGGACGTTTAGCCGTGTGAAACACATTTTACTTTTGGTTATGAGAAACGTAGCTGCCACGGTCGCACTAGTCGTCATCACCTGCGCTGCCGCATGTAGACCCCTCTCAACATCCACAGTCACCACAATCACGCCTTCGCCGACACCGATGCCGACGCCGACATGGACGCCTATTCCAATAGCCACCGCTACCACCACCCCGAATGAGGCCATTCCCATAAGCCCGTCGCCAATCCCAATCCCAACCAACGCCCCTGTTACTAAAACCCAATCTGAGACGCCCTCAGGCGTCCCCACGAAGAATCTATCGATCACACCAGAAACTTCGTCTCTTCCCACCGAAGATTTATTCCGCTACAGCGAGCTTGAGCTGCTCGCACGCCTACCGGATCTAACATCACTGGCTGAAAACCTCGGCATGGCCATTTCTCGAGGACAAGATGGTGACCACACGTCCATGGAATTCGGTCTCGAGGGGCTATTTCTTGACCCCATCGTCATCCGAAAACCGGAACCGTTTCTTCTGGGCCTCGCGTTTGTAGGCCAAGCCACATCAAGCCGACAACAACTAATAGCTAACGACTTAATCGAAAGGCCAGACGAATATCTTCAGACAATTGCGGGTGGCCTCGTTAAGGGATTCCAGAAAAGCACGCAGGCTGCAGATATTTTAGAGCTAACCACGATTGAGACCCCGGTCAAAGAGTTTCAAACAGCTGCAGCCAGAACCCGAGTTTCTAGTGGCTCAGACGTTTACGTCGCGAGCTTACTGGTTGCTGAACACGAAAAAGTACTTGCCCTAATACTGCAAATCGCACGTGTCGAAAAAATCGACGAGCTTTTAGACGACCTGGCTCTTGTCCGATCAATAATGCTCACGGAAGTTCCTCGTGGCTGACCCCCGAAATTAAATGAGGGTCAGACTAAGCGGAAGCCTCTCCCTCTACGGCGAGCCAGAAGAAGGCGCTTCAAACTCAAGCGTCAGCGGCTTGGTTTCTCGCACTTCCAGACGTCCCACTTGTACAAACTGGATTTGGCGCAAGCCCACATGAAACTCAAAAACATCGAAATGGATCGCGATAGGAAATGGCCCAAACGTCCCATCGGGTTCAGGTAACACAACCGCAATCTGCGTATCGTCAATCATCACCCGGATCCAACAGTCTTCCGGCGGATGCTTGGCGTCATGAGATTCTTCGCAAGGATTCCACCCGTTTGAACCAGCAACCCATATATTTTGTCGGCCACTCGCCGTCACCTTTGTAGTCCCGAGTTCAATTTCAACCGTCGCACGCACCTTATCTAGCGCATCAGACGTATCGAGTTTTGGCACACCGTCACCCGTACAGGCTAATAGCACAAAAGTCAGCACAACAGCCGCAAACAACCCGAACCAAAACCGAAACACTCGGAGGGCAAAAAAGTAAAATGTTTTCGTCGTCATGTTCGAACACCAATGTACCGTGTCAAAGAACGGAAAACCCAATGTAGGCTTCCTGCAGGGACCCGATCATGCCTAGTGATAAGCCACAACTACTTGCGGTCGACGACGACCCCGAAATTCTAGATTTACTGCGACGAGGCCTCGCCGTCGAGGGCTTCAATGTGCGTATTGCTGCTAACGGAAAAACCGCCCTAAGAACGCTGAAAACCTCCAAAATCGACGTCGTTGTCCTAGACATTATGATGCCCGACCTTGACGGCTTTGAGGTTGTGAAAAAAATTCGCTCTACAAGTGATGTGCCTGTTTTGTTTCTAAGCGCTCGAAAGCAAGTTCGCGATCGAATCAGCGGCTTGGACGCAGGCGGCGATGACTACCTTCCAAAACCATTCGTCTTTGCGGAACTCGTATCACGCCTTCGGGCCTTACTTCGCCGACCAGGAACCCAGGGTGTAAACCTACTGACCTTTGCTGGTATCGCGGTGGACACAGAAGCTCGGCGCGTCGTACGCGGAAGTAACGTTCTGGACTTGACGGCCAAAGAATTTGATCTGCTGGTGACTTTCCTCAACAACCCAAACCGGGTACTTGCCCGTGAGCACCTGTTGGAATCCGTTTGGAGCTTCGGATCCTCAGCATCGTCGAACGTGGTAGATGTATATGTCGGCTATTTACGTCGAAAGCTCGAAGATAACTCCGGCTCACGCCTCATATGGACCGTCCGAGGGATCGGGTACGTGTTGCGAGGCGAAAGAGCATGAGCATTCGGCTAAAACTGGGAATCCTGTATCTGGTTTTCTTCCTCGTAACCATCATTGGCTTTGGCGCCGGCCTCATGAAGCTTCTTGTTGATCATGTTGAAACTGAGATCGATCGAAC
Source organism: Chloroflexi bacterium UBA6622 (assembly GCA_002433065.1). GTDB lineage: Bacteria > Chloroflexota > UBA11872 > UBA11872 > UBA11872 > UBA11872. The sequence goes on along the minus strand of DJHK01000028.1, from coordinate 29,322 downwards.
TCTTCAGTCCCGTACCAGAACAATAGTTCGCATAGCAGAATCGGGGATGACGACTGAAACGACCGCTAGAGACATTGGCAAACTTCTCCGCCCTCAAACCGCAGATCTACGTGAAAGCGACGTGTACCTGCAGGTCCTTGATCCAACAGGCCGTTGGGTGGCTTCCTCGATTAATTTGCACGGACAGCGACTACCAGTAACCAGCGACGCGCTGAAGGCACAAAGTTCTCGGCAAAATATATCGGAAATGCTTCCCATCGAGGGTCGTTACCGGCTTCGCATTTTTACGGTGCCGATCGTGCACGAAGGTCGGCTTGTCGCTCTACTGCAAGCCTCTCGATCTATGTACGTTGGGGATAACACGCTTGAGCAATTCGGGAAATTACTAATTGCTGGCTCGGTAGGAGTCGCAATTATCGGCGGACTCAGCGCCTTGTACCTCACAAGGAAAGCAATGGACCCTGTAGCCGAGATTACTAAAACGGCCGAAGCAATTTACCGGCAAAGTGACCTTGGTCGTCGGATCAACGCCGGCCGCGGATCGGACGAGCTAAGCACACTCGGCCGAACCTTCAATCGAATGCTCGACCACATCGAAGAGGCCGTTGGCAACCAACAGCGATTTATCGGCGACGCTTCTCACGAACTTCAAACACCCCTGACAGTAATCCGGGGCAATGCTGAATTGCTCAGAGGGAATCCTCAAAGCGCGAAGGAAGCGTCACCAGCGATCATCCGTGAAGCTGACCGAATGCAACGGATTGTCGACGATCTGCTCTCGGTCACCAAGCTGGATATGCCTGGAGATCTGCACGTTGAGTCAATCGATATGCACTCGCTCACCAAACGGATCATTCATGACATGCAGCCATTGACGGGGCAACGCTCAATCACGATTCACGATCCCAATCATTCTTCGACGTTCGGCGACGAAGAAAAAATCGAACTCGCGATTCGAAATCTATTACGGAACGCCATCACTGCTACTTCCGAAAATGGAATTATTGAGATTCACCTCGAAATTGATAATCAGGAGATATCTATAAAAGTCCGGGATGATGGCTATGGAATCCCACCTGACCACCTAAACCACGTCTTTGAACGTTTTTACAGAATTGATCGAGCACGATCTCGCAAGAGCGGTGGTACAGGACTAGGTCTGACCATCGTACGGGGCGTCGCCGAGGCGCACGGCGGGAACGTGACTGCCAGAAATTCAAAGTTGGGCGGTGCCGAATTTGAAATAAGACTCCCGTCAGAACCTGTGCCTCGATCATGATCATCCTCATGCTTTTCTGATCCCAACAATCCAAATGCCGATGAAGACCTATACGGTTTTCTTAACGTCTTCTCATGTGAGGTAGGTATCGTCTCAACAAGCTATTGAAGACGTGTCTCATATAGGAAACAACTCCACCGATGGCTACCAAAATCCCCATAACAAAGTCCGATTTGGTCGAAATCCTTCGTGGAGAAGACGCACGTTCGATTATGTACCGAGATGGCGAAGTCGTAATGGATCCCGCGATAGACGAGGCTCGAATTGGGATTGTTTGCTATGGGTCGGTAATTGTGTGGCGGATTAGTCCCAATGGTCGAAGAGTTGCAACAGCACCATTAGTTAAAGGCGATTGGTTCGAAAATGTTTTTCCCACAGCCATCAGCGACCGGACAGTAATTGAGGCTGATGGACCTGCCACCATCGCATGGTTCAGCATTCCTAGCTTTCGCCGACTAACCAATCGAAATCCTAGTTTCTTACTGGAACTTCTACACCGCCAGGCTCTGAGAATCTCCAAAGTTGAACAGCGCACAAGCCAGATTGCACTCGAAAATGTTGAGGCATCGGTAGCGCTCGAAATCCTTCAGATGGCGGAGGGTAAAGGAGAAACGGACCTCCACATCACCCATGAAGAATTGGCACAACGGCTAGGAACTGTCAGGGAAAGCGTAAGCCTTGCTGTAACCAAGCTTCGAAATGCTGGAGCGCTGGCACCCTCCAACCATCGGAAGCGCCTGATATCCATCCTCAACCCAGCAAAGCTACGACGAATCGTCTGGACGCAAATCACTGCAGCTTAAACACGTCGTTGAACTGTTCATAGACCGAAAATCCTTTCCATAACCGTAGGTTGCGCTAGGCTCCAGCCCACGTCATTTGTCAACAAATGGTCTATTAATGAACAAGGCCTCTTTCCGCTCACTGTTACTGGAACTACGTTGTGCCGAAACTGGAACATCTCACGACCCTAAGCAGATACAAACGGTGAGTCAGGGGACTGAGGCCACGCTCCTGCCACACTACGACCTAGATGCGATACGTGATGTGGTCACCCCTGAAATAATTGCTCAACGCCCAGCAAATCTCTGGAAATTTCGCGAACTACTGCCGCTCGACAACCCACTCAACGCTCCAGACCTCGGTGCTGGAGCAACGCCGATGATTCCGATGTGTCAGCTTGCAGCACGACTTGGTCTTAAAAACCTGTGGCTTAAGGACGAAGGGACTAACCCCACTGGAACCTTTAAAGCTCGAGGCGCAGCCGTAGGCGTAGCCCGCGCGCACGAGTTAGGCATTCGGGAGATTGCAATTCCGACCGCCGGCAACGCTGGCAGCGCATGGGCCGCCTACTGCGCAGCATGGGGGATTACTTTGCATGTAGTAATGCCAGTAAAAACGCCTGAGCCAATCAAAGCGGAGTGCATCTCTTATGGCGCTGACGTCACAGAGGTTCGAGGAGTAATCAGTGATGCGGGGCGCATCGTTGCCGAGCGAAGCACCGAAGCCGGCTGGTTTGATGCCTCAACAATGAAAGAGCCCTATCGCGTGGAAGGAAAAAAAACGATGGGCTTGGAAATCGCTGAAGCCTTTAATTGGGATCCGCCAGATGTCGTGCTTTACCCCACCGGCGGCGGCGTGGGGCTAATCGGCGTATGGAAAGCGATGCAAGAACTGTCTGAGCTTGGCTGGCTGCGAGGCTCACCGCCCCGCTTAATCGCCGTTCAGGCTTCCGGGTGCCAACCGATTGTTGACGCGTTTGAAGCTGGCGCCGAGAGCGCGGTCCGCCCCGAAGATCCCCGAACAACAGCCAACGGCCTACTCGTACCTCTACCCTTCGCACATCGACTCATTCTCCGAATTCTTAAAGACACCCACGGCACGGCGATAGCTGTTGATGACAATGAGCTAATCACCGGAATGCATGAGTTAGCCGCCCAGGAAGGAATTCTCGCTGCACCAGAAGGCGCAGCGTTAATCCCTGCGCTTTCCCACCTGCTGGATCGCGGCGACATCGATCGCGATGAGCGAATCGTCCTTTTGAACACCGGAAACGCCCTCAAGTACACACATCTCGTTAATCGGCCCGACGTTCAACCAATTGATCCCCTACCAGCATGAATCACAGTACGAGACTACCGGTAACCCTCGTAACCGAGACCATTGACCCCACCGGACTAGCGGAACTCGAGAATTTTTCGCGGGTTGCTCGCCCGACACAGGCTGATGAGGCATCGATCCTTCAGGCGGTAGCGCCGGCGAACGCCATAATCGTTCGCGTTGCTCCAATTACAGCCAACGTGATCAGCGCAGCGTCAAATCTACAAATCATCCAGAAGCACGGCGTCGGAGTTGACAGCATCGATGTCAAGCATGCGACAAGCTTGGGTATTCCGGTCTGCATCACAGCCGAAGCAAATGCTTCTTCGGTTTCTGAGTTCACAGTCGCAAGCACGCTAGCAATCCTGAAGAAACTACGTGAACAAGAAAACATTGTTCGTGAAGGCGGCTGGCGGGACATCACCGTAGAAGGGGTCCATGAAATCGCCGGTCGTACGGTTGGAATCATCGGTGGAGGCCGAGTGGGATTACGAGTCCTCCGAGCATTCGTTCACGGCCTAGGTACGCGGGGATTGCTATACGATCCCTTCGTATCTGAAAAAGCGGTTCGACAGGCCGGAGGCGAGCCTTCGGCTGGCCTCGAAGATTTGCTAAGCCAATCCGATGTCGTCACCCTCCATACACCCCTTACCCAGGAGACATATCACCTGATAGATGCTGAACGGCTATCCCTGATGCGTCCAAACGCAATACTCGTTAACACGTGCCGAGGAGCAGTCGTCGATGAGTCTGCGTTGGCTGAAGCGCTTGTACAGAGTGTTATCGCCGGGGCAGCAATCGACGTCTTTGAACACGAACCACCGGTGCAAAGTCCGTTGCTTTCCGCACCTAATGTGCTGCTTTCTCCGCACGTAGCAGGCATAACTGATGAGTCAGCCAAGCGCACCGCCCTGCACGCTGTTGAAGAAATTGCACGGGTGCTAGCCGGCGAGGCTCCACTCTGGTGCATAAACCCCGACGTCCTCGAGACCCCTCGTTGACCCCTGGAACAAATGGAGGCCGTGAATAGCTCCGCCAACACCTGAACGTCGCACTCGATGTGCTCAGGTCGCTGCCGCACGTCAAAGAGGACTTGTCGTTGTTCTGGAAGACATTCATGACCCACACAATGCCGAGGCAGCTTTGCGAAACTGCGATGCGTTTGGTGTACAGAACGTGCACTTCGTATTTCGCGATGAATCCCCGTTTAATCCTCGTCGTGTCGGAAAATCGAGTTCGTCTTCCGCCAACAAGTGGCTCGATTTCACAGTGCATCACTCGACCAGCGCTTGCATAGCTTCCCTAAAATCAACCAACCACGTCTTGGCTGCGACGGTTTCAGACTCAAGCGCAATAGCTGTTGCCGACGCCGAACTCGGTCACTCTAATCTGGCTATCTGGTTTGGTAATGAAAATCGCGGGTTGTCATCTCAAGCCATAGATGCCGCGGATTTCCTCATCACCGTGCCCCTCACAGGGATGGTTCAAAGCATCAACGTTTCAGCCGCTGTATCAATTATCCTCTACCAAACCACCCAGCATCGACAGGGGACTGACTACATGTTGGACCCACAAGCACGAGAGGCGTTAACCACCAATTTTTTACAGCGTTAACGAACAGTTCGCTACACCCCGCTAACCATTTATCCTTAACCCCTGTTAACTCCATCGGAGGGCAAACATGACAGGCGACGTCTTTTACCAGGAAATAAAGTCATTGGATTCGCCACGAGGATCAATCGTGCCTAACGGTGCCCGTACCGAAGAGGTGAACGGCGAAAGCGTACTGACCATACCGGCCGAAACCACCCACGTTGAGACACCCATCATCTTTCCAGACTTCCGAATCGTTGTGGAGGGATCAGAACTCCACGTCGCTGGTGACGGTATCGAGGATGCTGCAATCTATGGACGCAGCTTGGAAGCTCGGCAAGCCGTGATTTCCGCCGAAAAAGAGATCGAGGTGACAGGTGAGATTCAGGCGACAGGCATAACAGGAAAAACGGTGCGCGCAGAAAAAATTAGTGCGGACCATATCGAAGCCGTGTTGAACGTGCGTGCTACCGAATCTGTGATCGCTCGCTCTATAACCGTCACGGACGGTGGGGTTCGAGCTCCTCTGCTCATCACTACTTCACTCAAAGGGGAAGATTTTTCCACGTCATCAAAAAGTTGGGCATCCGGCGTCGCCGAGGGGGACGTACCCTCCTGGCTGCACGAAAATGACTGAGTTGATCCTTTCATAGATTCAGGATCGATGTACTCAGCTTTCGCTCGGATTTATGACGCGTGGCAACGAATTTACGGCACTGAATACGCCATTCTTGTCGCACCTAGAGTAAACCAGCGTTTAAGACATCATGTTGGTCGACCTCGTCGACTCTTAGATCTTGGCTGTGGAACCGGTACTCATGCACTACTACAGTGCCACGGTGGAACCGAAGTCATTGGTCTAGACATTTCACCTGCCATGGTCAAGCAAGCCCGAAACCGCGCGAAGCACGAGGGAAAACCAGTTCAATTCGTAATTGGGGATATGCGGTCCCTCGATATTGAGCAGTCCGTCGACGCCGTAACGTGTCTTTACGCAAGTCTGAATCATTTACTCGGTCCCGGTGACCTTTCACAGGTATTCCGCAAAGTGTCACAACACTTAAGGCCTGGCGGCGTTTTCGTTTTTGATCTCAATTCGCGGGTTGCCTTCGAAACATTGTGGAGAACTCCGATCACAGAACGCGGTCGCGACTTCACTCTGCATCGAAGGTTTGAAGTATCTGGCACCGTTACCACCATGCACCTAGACATTGAACATGCTGGCCTCGAACCCGCCAAGGAGATTCTGGTTGCCCGATGGTTCGAAGCCGACAGCGTTCGCTCTGACCTAGAAGCAGCCGGACTGAATGTCGAGAGTGTTACTCACTTCAACCCATTTCCAGGTGTTCCTGGCGACAAACTCAAAGAGTTGTGGACGGTTACTTGTCCTAGCCTCTAGCTACACGGGGATCGACTCTACGTAATCTGTCGGATCAAGAATCCCCGCTTGGATAAATCCACCACGACGCTCCCCGCATTTTCCACAAACACCACAATGCTTGCCCTCCACAGGACTTGCGCAAGACAGGGAAAGTTCTATAGGAAACGCACCACCAGCCCGTATGACATCAGCCTTATGCATCCCCTGCAACGGCCTAAGAACATGAAATGTCGTGTTCATAGCTAAACCGGCCGTATGCTCAAGGCTATGGAAAAATTCTTCTGTTGCATCGGGAAACGGATTGCTGCCGAGAATGCCGATAGCAAGAAATTTGATGGCGTGCGTTCCTCCATAGATCGCAGCCGCGCTTAGCAAAGCAAGATTTCGACCTGGCAAGTACCATGCATCATCTGGTTCATTCGTATCAGGCACGTCTACACCACCGATGCTCCAATGGGTCCCGTAGAACGCTCCCACGCCCAGATGCACCTCAACCACCGGTTGAACAACATCTTCGGCAAGTGCACCAAAAAAGTTGTTCAAAGCTCTTATTTCAGCATCTTCCCAGCGTAAGCCCGCTCGCACGTATATCGGTGTGATTTCAGAATACTCGCGAGCCAATAACCCAACCATTACGCAACTATCGAGCCCGCTCACCAACGCAGCAACTCGCATTTCGACCGACGGAGATTCACTCATGCAACAAACCTTACAGTGCAAAACATCATAATCCGAGACACTTAGCGTGTAATGCTCGACGTCAAGAACGCATGTTCCTGACTATGTACGCACAATGGAACCAACTTATATGAAGATAGCTGGAGCAACTGTCGTCGTAACTGGCGGCGCCCGTCGCATAGGTAAGCACATCTCCTTGGGCCTTGCCCAGCGAGGTGCCAATGTTGTCGTCAACTATCAATCCTCAGCGACCGAGGCACATGAGGTCGTTGAAGCCTGCGTAAATATGGGCACAGGTGCTCTGGCCGTACAGGCCGATATTTCCTCAAAGCTTGGGGTTGAGGCGGTCAGAGATGCCGCTATCTCCAAATTTGGTGGCGTGGATTGTCTGATCAATAACGCCTCAATCTATCCAAATACCCCATTGGACGAGCTAACTGAAGACGATTTTGATCGCAATATCGCAGTAAACCTCAAGGGTCCTTATCTGGGTTGCTGGCTATTCGGTCTTCACATGCGCGAGAGAGGCCATGGCAAGATCGTAAACATCACAGATTGGGGAGTAAATCGCCCCTACACGAATTACGCTCCATATTTCGTAGCTAAGGGCGGTATCGTGACGCTAACAAAGGTTTTCGCAAAAGAACTCGCACCTACGGTTATGGTTAACGCCATAGCCCCTGGACCAATTCTCATGCCGGATGACTTCAGCACCTCCACCGTGGCGGCAGTTGCTCAAGCAACTCCCCTGCGCCGGATCGGCGACCCCGAAGACCTTTTGCAGACTACGCTTTATCTTTTGGAAGGGACCGACTTCGTGACTGGAGCCGTCATTCCGGTAGACGGTGGGCGAACCATTTCGTAATAGGAGCAAGTGCCAGAATGTACGAGATTGTCAAACATATCGAGTTCTGTTTCGGCCACCGTCTGATTGATTATGACGGGAAGTGCAACCAACCCCACGGCCACAACGGAAGAGCTGAGATTCGATTGGCCCATAACAAACTAAACGAGCAAGGAATGGTGGCTGACTTCCGAGACATTCGACATTCAATGCAAGCGTGGATCGACGAAAACCTCGACCACCGAATGATCTTGCAACGAGGTGATCCGCTCATCGAAGCTATTGAAAACCTTGGGCAGCATGTCTACGTCATCGAGGAAAATCCCACAACAGAAAATCTCGCCCGGCTGCTGTATGAACAAACCGAGTTGCAAGGATTTCCAGTTGTATCTGTAACCTTATGGGAAACCTCGGACTCATATGCCACCTACACCCCAAAGCGTTTGCCCAAACAGCCCAAAAACGATATTGGGAGTGAGACGACCGCACCATAAGAACATGTGACTACTACGTGCGCTTTTCACCTTCAAAAATAATCGGGTGCTAAGTGTGATCCGCTTCACCTCAATGACTGCTGATTATCTGCGCGTTAGCTCAATCGTGCGTTACGGCACACTTGTAGCAATCAGCATGCTGGTAATAGCCGGATGTGATGTTGCAGACCACCCCGATAATCACACCCCTTTAGTCAAGCTCATACCCTCCCCTAGTACCACCGGAACATCATCAGTTCCCGCTGAGGCAACTCCGTTGAGCACATCGACCAAATCCCCAACCCCAACGAAACTAAACGCTGATTTTGGAGATGCCCCAGATGGAAACCCGGCCGGTTACGCGAACACCCGCATAATCGGTCGCTTTCCAACAAGGCTTAAAACCCGCAGTAGCGACAAACCCGGCGCTCATATCTACACACCCGGAGCTGATCGCCTCGGCCTTAGCGTTACAGCTGAAGCAAGTGTTGATGACTCCACTAATCCTGGCACCGCCCCTAATCTAGTGAACGCAGACGCCGCAGATGATGGAGTACGTGGCCTGACGCTAAAACTGGATGGGACCCCTGCCAGCGCAGTTGTTGATCTAACTGTGTCACTGGATCCGTCAGCTCCAGTCGGCGATCGATTTATCAACATCCTGATCGATATGAATATGGACGGTCGCTGGGGACCGTCGGCCGGAGTTTCACCTGAGTGGGCTATACGAAACTTTCCGGTCAGAGTCAATCCTGGCACAACAACCCAAATCCAAACAGATCAGTTTCCCATCGGAAGCGCCACTCAACTGCCGGACGGGGCATGGATGCGCGTTTTGCTAACAAGATCAAGAATCGAGGGTACCCAGTGGGATGGGGGTGGACGTTGGCCCTTCGGCGAAGTCGAAGATTATCGAATCGAACTTCCTCGAATGAATGGCAACGCAGATTCCCAAGAGCCTATGCCCCTTATTGCAACAATCTGCCCATCCACCATCACTGTGCCACCAGATGTACTTGTCGCCCGAGCCACATGCGGCCTAATTAATCTAGGCGGCGATGGTTTAAGCAAACTTAGCCTGATCCATGGTTCAGGAAAAATGCAGATATCACCTGCGCAAACGGAGAATGTGCTTTTGCGGGGAGGGTCTACCCGAGAAATCCCTCTAGCTATCGTAAGCAATCAACGCGCCGCCGAATGGAAATATCGAAGCGGTGAGCGAATACCCTCCAAGCTCACAAAGGGAACAGTCGTCATTGGATTACAGCCGGTCGACCACGTTCTTACCGTCACGCCCGCCGCCGCCGATCAACCTATGTTCCGTGGTGACGCCAGCGAGGATTACTTCTCAATTTCCGAGGCACACATCGTGAAAGGTTTTGCCTTCGGAGATATACGAAGAATCGCAAGTGGACACGCCACCCTTACAACAGCCCATTTAGCAGCCCTTCGTTCATCGTCGTTTGCCGTTGCTCCAACCAACCCCATTGATCAAAGCGAGAGATATGCCGCGTTCCTTGTTGATTTCGGTAATCCAATCCCGCTAGACAATCAACAACTCGGCATTCAAATTTCAGTTGCTATTCAAGCCAACAGTGATCCGACCGACAACTGGACAGCGAAAGTGGGTCAGTTCGACATCTTTGAGAATACAGATACATGGTTTGAGATTCACTATCGCCCCGGTATGAACCCATCATGGCGACTACAGAAACGTACGTCAGCTGCCCCTACCAGGGAAATGTCGACCAGCGCTTTGGCACTTATCAATGAAAACCGCGTGTTACTACTGGTCCCAACAATCGAGATCAAACGACCCATTACTGAGCTTCAATATCGAGCTACAACGTTTATACATAAATCGGGTGATCCCCTCGGAAAAATTGGCCCCTCTATGACCGATGTTTCCCCAGAGCTAGATCAGTCTTTGGCGACCTTCGCTTCTGCACCTCCTGCTGCCGGTTAATTTCTACTTGATTGACCCTAGGTAACCTTCAATTAGAAATTGACCGAACCATAAGAACTAACTTGCGTACTTGGTAAAGGGCTCGTAGCTTCAATCGCGACACTAGGAGTTTCACAAAACTATGAGCGAAAGATCTCATGATCGCCAATCAAACACTGCAAGTGAACCGCTCGATATCACACCCAGACCAGCTGAACTTCGCGACCCCAGATTGCCGCCCGATCAAACACTGACCGAAAAATGGCCGGTGCTCCATTACATGGAACCTCGTCCCTACGACATGTCCAAATGGGATTTCTGGATCAGTGGCCTCGTTGAGCACGAGACACGTTGGTCATGGGACGAATTTATCTCGCTCCCACAAGTCAGTCTTACTTCAGACATTCACTGCGTCACGCACTGGAGCCGCTACGATAATCGGTGGGAAGGTATTCATGTCAGGGAACTGCTGTCACGGGCGAATCCTCTTCCTGAGGCAAAGTTCGTGATGGTTCATGCAGATCCCGATTACACCACAAATGTCGCGATTGAAGAGCTCGACCAAGATGACGTCCTGTTTGCACTCAAGCACGACGGAGCCCCCCTCGCTTGGGAGCATGGAGGACCCTTACGCTTGGTGCTTCCAAGCCTCTACTTTTGGAAAAGCGCAAAGTGGGTTCGGGGCCTCGAATTCATGAGTCACGAGGAACCAGGGTTTTGGGAACGTGGCGGCTATCATGTCCGAGGTGATCCATGGCTTAACGAACGATTCGGCGGCGAGGTACGAACAACCATGCAACAAGCCCGTTCACAAGTACTGCACCAAAATCGCCGTATTAAAAAAGATTAGCGGTCTCGCTAAATCCCATTTATTTACTTCATGACACACCTACGTTCGTCGCAATCGGTTTGTAGCCGTACGCTTGTGTCACCAATTGCTTTTCCCCTGCAACATGCCTGACCACAAAACCTACGCTGACCTTGTTTTTAACAAGAGTCTTGATGACGTTGACCCGTTAATTGCCGATCTAATTGAGCATGAACAACGGCGCCAATTCAGCAAACTAATTTTGATTCCTTCAGAAAGTATTACGCCGGCACCGGTCCGAATGGCGTTGGGCTCCCCATTAACCAGCTTGTACGGGGAAGGTTATCCCGCCGGCCCAATGACCAGAGATACCCCGGAGCGACTAGCTGATCTTGACTGGCAACTTGCACGTTTTCGGCGCTATGGCGATCGCCGCTACTACCGCGGCAACGAATTCACCAATGTGCTGGAGTCTTTAGCCCAGAGACGTTGTGCTTCATTGTTCGCCAATGAGTGGATCAAAGCTGAAGACCTCCGGGTAAATGTTCAGGCCTTATCTGGAGCGGCTGCGAACAACGCCGTATATGAAGCATTGCTCGAACCGGACGATAAAATTCTGGGCCTCTCACTCGCACACGGTGGCCACTTAAGTCACGGTGCAATCGTCAACAGATCCGGCCGTAGGTTTCAGACTGCTAGCTATACGATTACTGATGTTAACGCCCAGCTTGATTACACCAATATTTTGGAGATCGCACGGCAAGAACAGCCACGAATAATTGTAGCCGGGTACACCTCCTATCCATGGGCCCCAGATTGGGATCGCTTCCGAGAAATCGCTGATGAAGTAAACGCATATTTACTTGCTGACATTTCTCATCCAGCTGGATTGGTCGCCGCTGGAGAATACCCATCGCCAGTTGGAATAGCCGACATTGTGACGTTCACGACACACAAAACACTTTTTGGTCCGCGGGCGGCGGCCATCCTTTCACACAAGCATTCCGTTATGCGTCGGGTTGATCGATCCGTGTTTCCAGGCGAACAAGGCGGACCTCATCTGAACAAAATAGGAGCGATGGCTGTAGCATTTGAGATTGCCTCCACTGATGCATTTCGAGCCACCCAACGCCAAATAGTTGCGAACGCAGCTGTGTTAGCTGAAGCGCTGACAAAAAACAATGTAGGGCTAGCGTATGGAGGCACCAACACACATCTCCTTGTAATTGACCTTAAGCGATCTGGAGCTGTAGGGGATCTTCGTGGAGAGCCTGCAGTTCGTATGCTTGACCAGATAGGGATAGTAGCCAATAGAAATTCCCTACCTGGTGACATCGGATTTTCGGCTCCGACAGGCGTCCGTATAGGTACACCTTGGCTCACCCAACGAGGCTTTGGACCTACCGAGATGAAAGAACTGGCCGCCATCTTGGCCCAGTCTTTTGAAGCCATGACCGGAGTGACTTTCCCGGGCCGACGCAATGACCGTTTCCGTGGTCGTATTCACTTCACCAAATTTCGAAAGCTTCAGAAAGATGTATTAGCCCTTGCTGAACACGGACATGCCGAGCACACCCATTCGTCGACGGACCAAAAACCTAGCGCTGTCATCGAACTTCGAGGACGGCGAGTCTTAGCATTCGCTGACGAAATATCTGACCAACAAGTTCGCGACATGCAACCTGGCGACGTCGTACATGTAGGCATCTCAGAACCCGATAGCAACGTGTGCTCCGCTCTACTAGTCCGACCTAAGGACAACAACCTTCCGTGGGATCGCCGTCTCTACGTGATAGTAGATCCCGCGGCCTCAGAAAATATGGCGGCATGGTTCCGCTCAATATCCGACGGCTACGCATTACTAGACAATGATGAACCCAGCCGAAAAATTGTTGGACCAGTGGTCGTAACAGAAGCCACAAATACCGTAGGGGTAGTATCCGCGGTGATCCTTGCTGAGTCTGATGCAAATGTATTCGGAAAGAGATCTGGGACAACCAGCGTTCAATTAGGTGAGCATTCCGCACTCCTAGTTCGAGACGGAGCTGCCGCAGCGCTGCTTTACGACCAAGACAACGCAATAGCCTTCACAACAATGCTAGAAAATCGGGTAATTACATCTGGCAGCCTTCCTGAACCTCCAGATCCAGACCTAAATCAACCGTTCTTCCTCGGACGGACACAACGACTGCCATCGAATCGTCCTGAAGCACAGCCCGAATTCGAATGGGCTGAACAACCAAACCAGCCACTAAA
>DJHK01000028.1:0-15653 GCA_002433065.1 Chloroflexi bacterium UBA6622 | reverse complement strand
AACCAAACCAGCCACTAAAACAAACTCCGCTAGAGTCTATCCATCGCGATCAACTCAATGCCCGAATGGTTCCTTTTGCTGGATGGAACATGCCCGTCTACTACCGTGGAATCTCCGAGGAGCATGCAGCCGTACGGCAAGCCGCAGGCTTATTCGATGTTGGACACATGGGAGTATTTTCAATCGAGGGTCCTAAAGCGTCTGAGTTCCTAGACCTCGTCACAACCGCCAACGCTTCGCGGTTGGGAGTTGGCCGTTCTGCGTACACCTACCTTTTGGACGCGACCGGCCACACTCTTGACGATCTTATTATCTATCGACTTCAAACCGAGCACTATCTGGCCGTTGTAAACGCGTCAAACACAGACAAGGATTGGGCTTGGCTTAATGGCGTAAACGAGCACCGCTACGCAATAGAACCAAACGATCCTTGGGCGAAGGTCACTGCTGTCGTTACCTTGCGTAACCTCAAGGATGATGCTGAGGCTGATCGTCGTCGATTAGATCTCGCCCTGCAGGGCCCTGAATCACGCAAAGTCCTCCAACGGTTGGCACACGACGAGGAAACAAAGCGAATTATTCGACGAATGCGTTCCTTCGATGTCAGAACCGTGAACTTAGGTGGAACTGATTTAGAGATTGCCAGAACTGGATATACAGGAGAAAAAATCGGATACGAAATTTTCGTTCATCCCGAAGCTGCAGCCGACCTCTGGACCAATATCCTCCAAACAGGTGAGGACCTTGGGGTAAAACCTGCAGGGCTAGGCGCTCGTGATTCCACGCGAACCGAAGCCGGACTTCCTCTCTATGGGCATGAACTGGCAGGTCCACTGGACCTATCGCCCGGCGATGCAGGTTTTGGGTCGTTCGTAAAAATGTACAAACCATTCTTCATTGGACGCTCCGGGTTTCATAGCCGTGAGAAATCCCGAAAATCTCGGGTTGTTCGCTTTAGGATTACGGATGATCGGGCGCCAATAGCCCGTCAGGGCGACCCCATCGTCGATCGAAGAGGTGCGTGGATAGGAACAGTTACCAGTTCAGCTCTCGACGTACATGACAACCAAATCGGTATGGCGCACATCGCACTTCGATCCAGCGAGGAATCTTCTGCCCTATACATCTACGCAGGAGTCTCCGCTCGCCGAACTGCTGCCCCCATCGCCCCCCAAGACCTTCAGGAAGGAACACGTATTCCGGTTCCTTCAAACGCAATGGTTATATCGAGATTCCAGTAATTGAGACCAGAAAACCTAAAAGCTATTGCCTTCAATCATGGGCTGTCGATTTCAAGAATTGATCTACCGGCCCCGTTTGTGACCATTTAGTTCGGCTTTTCGAACCCGGATGGACTGGGGTGTTACCTCAAGACATTCATCTGGCCGTATAAACTCGAGCGCCTGCTCAAGAGAGAGTTTGACGTGAGGGGTTAGGTTCTCAGAACTATCAGAAACCCCGGAAGTCCGCATGTTGGACAACTTTTTCTCTCTCGTTGGGTTAACGTCTAGATCTTCGGAACGAGCATTTTCCCCAACAACCATTCCCTCATACACTTGGATCCCGGGAGGAACAAACAATCGACCGCGGCTCTGAAGGCCGAATAACGCATGAGTTGTAGAAACTCCTGGCCTATCAGCTATCAAACTCCCTGTACGCCGCGTTCGAATTTCTCCAAGCCACGGTTGGTAGCTCGAAAACATTCTATTCATCACCCCGGTTCCACGTGTTGCTGAAAGGAATTCGGTATGAAATCCGAGCAAACCCCGAACAGGCGCAACAAACTCGAGTTGGACATTACCGTTTGCTTGACTATTCATCCCGGTCATTCGCCCCCTGCGTCCAGCAACACTCTCGCTTACGAGTCCTACAAACTCTTGCTGAACTTCTAGCAAGAGCTCGTCCATCGGTTCGTACAACTTACCTTCGACAAGCTTGGTCAACACTTCTGGTTTTCCGACAGTAAGTTCAAAGCCTTCTCGACGCATGGTTTCTATTAGAACTGCAAGCTGCAATTCCCCTCGACCCTGCACATTCCAACTCTCAGATTGTTGGGATTGCTCAACCTTTATTGAAACATTGCCTACCATTTCAGCCTCAAGCCGATTGCCAAGCATTCGTGACGTGAGCTTTCCGCCCTCACGACCTGACATTGGCGATGTGTTTATTCCAATATTCATCGCCATCGTCGGCTCATCGATCTGAATGAGCGGCAACGGCCTAGGATCCTCCACATCCGACAGGGTTTCGCCAATCGTCACGTCCGGGATCCCTGCAACCACACATATTTCTCCAGGTCCAACAGTTTCCACTCGAACCCGCTCAAGGCCTTCGGTGATGAACACCTCGCTCAGCTTAACCATCTGCACGCTGCCGTCTCGCTTGCAATGTGCGACGTTTTTACCCGCAGACAAGTAACCTTCTTTCACCTTGCAGATGGCCAGCCGCCCGTAATGCGGAGCTGCGTCAAGATTCGTCACAAGAGCCTGTAGATAATCAGCCCCGCTATACGTTGGTGCTGGAATATAGTCCTGCATGACCTGAAACAACGGCCCCAAGTCTTCACCTACGACGCCTGGTTCAAGTGAAGCTAGTCCAGCCGTTGCCACGCAATACACGATTGGGAATTCAATCTGAGCCTCATCAGCCCCTAGTTCAAAAAACAGGTCGTACACCTCGTCAACCACCTCAGATGTCCGCGCGTCACGACGATCAACCTTGTTGATTACGACGATTATCGAGATTCCTTTCTCAAGAGCCTTTTTGAGCACGAACTTGGTCTGGGGCAACGGACCTTCGCTCGCATCAACCAATAGCAAAGCCCCGTCCACCATTTCGAGGCCACGCTCCACCTCACCTCCAAAATCAGCATGACCTGGTGTATCAACAATGTTGACCTTTACTCCGTTGGAAATCACTGAAGCGTTCTTCGCCAAAATAGTGATGCCCTTTTCTTTTTCAAGATCCATCGAGTCCATAACTCGATCTTCTACTGCATCCCGTCTGCCAACCGAACCGCACTGTTTCAATATCGCGTCAACAAGCGTAGTTTTGCCATGATCAACATGGGCGATAATCGCTAAGTTCCTGATGTCTTTGGGACCATGCATTATTTCCGCGTCACCTCACCGAGTAACACCATCTCTTTTCCTTCAAAAGCTAGTTGATTTGTCTTTCCAATAACCCGTTGTCCAAATTTTATTCTTGTCTTGCAGAAGACGATCTACACCTAAGAATGCCTGTCGATAAATCACACTGGTTTAGACACGAAACAATCTGCTTATCCGCAAGCTCTCGGCATAGCCACATTCGTCAGTTCAGAAACCTCATGAAGCTTATTCCATGCAGCCTTTCCGAAATCAACACGACCACGCACTAGATTTTCCCGCATCTTCGTACCTGATCGCTCACCCGGGTATCGAATAGGCTGCTTCGGGTCTACCGAAGACGATCCAACAACAAGATCAAGAGCTCGGTTTACATCCTTAAGGAATTCACTCGCAGGGCGAAAGACATCAACACGACTTGCAACAAACATGGCCCCAAATCTTCCATTTACTCCCTCAAGCCCTATAGGCATAGCATTTAGTGTCGCTCCAAGAATTTCGTGAACCAACCCAAGCCCGTAGCCTCGATGCTCCCCAAAGGGTAGAAAGACACCTCGTTCAATCGCCACCAAAGGGTCAGAAATTGGACTGCCATCCGTGTCAATGGCCCAATCATCAGGAATAAGTTCGCCGTCTACAGCCATTTCACGCATCCGATTCGTGGATGCTGACACGCCAAAATCGACCACGATGGGTGGGCGAGGATCTGCCGGTATCGCGTACGACATTGGATTGTTACCAAGCACACGAGAATTTCCTCCAACAGGAGCAAAAGAAGGATTTGTGTAGCACACGCAGTGCCCAATTAATCCCTCGGCGGCGGCTCGCATACTGTAATAAGCAGGAATCACCCAGTGAGGCATGTCCCGCAGGGTGGCACTAGCGATACCCTGCGTGTGAGCTTTCTCTATACAGGCATCCATCGCACGTATAGCACCAAGAGGGCCAAGTAGCCCACGAGCATCAAGCGCTGTATAGGCTGGAAGATCGGACAAAACTTCGACATCAACATTGACTTTAGCTATCCCCGAATCAATATCTTTGACCCGCAAAGCCAGCAACGAGCTCCCATGGTGACCATGGCCGCGAAGATCTTGCTCAACCATCACTTCAGTAACGAGCGCTGCTTGCCCCTCGCTTAACCCACGCGTGATAAGAACCATCCGACAAAATCGGCGCAAATCGTCAAGTTCAACCGTTACCGCCATGATCGGACTAAACAACAGTCCACGAAGGATTATCAGCCTTAAAGCAATAGGGATGGTGCGGAGGAATTTCCAAGCCTGTTGCAGACAGATAGCCTCGTGCAGTGCCAGGCCCGACAAAAGCAAACGTGCTGGACAGGACCTTTACTTTTGAGTCTTTGCTCTCTGGCAATCCGACTAGAAACGATTCGAACGATCCGTCACGATCCTGAATCTCCTGAACACGCTGGGCATTCTTTATTGCCGCAGCAATCTTTTTCTCACTACGAACAACGTTCGGGTCATGCATGAGCCTATCGACATCTTTCGACCCGTACGCAGCTACCTTTTTGATATCAAAGTCATCATATGCCCGACGAAAACCTTCGTACTTATTCCAGATAAGCGTCCAACTGAGGCCGGCGTGAAAAACTTCTAGCATCAGCCTCTCAAAAAACTCCCGGTCATCAGAAGGCCGTTCACCCCATATGTCGTCGTGATACTTTGTCAATCCATCATGACGTTGAGCCCACTCACACCGACCTATCTGTCCAAGAGCCTCGCGGACTTGAGCATCTCTAATGTCCTCTGCAGCTACCAGCTTGCGCAGAGGAACTCGACGGCGAGAAATCTCGGATGGCATCGACGAAGAAACCATGATTACTTCTCAATTAGTTCAACTAGCACCATGAGACTAGCCCAGAATCCCGTTTGCCAACGCGCTAAAACTAAACGGGCAATCCCGTCACAACTGATCCGGAACAAACGTGGATCGTTCAAGTTGCACAGCGACCTCTCCAAAACCAATGTTTTTCCAAAAAACCAAACTTTCAGTTGCGCTCGAAGGTACAGTCACTGCGATCCGGCTTATACCAGAATCACGCAGCACTCGTTTCATCTCTACAACCATAAATTTTCCCAATCCTGAGCGTCGTGCTTCGGGAGAAACCCATACTTCAGCGATATGCGCCACCCCACCCTCCAAATGAAAGTTTGTAAGCGCCAGCGTCCGTCCATCCCTCTCATACATCCAGAGCCATGTTGGATGTCTCTCAAGACGAAGCTTTATTTGATTCGAATAAAGTTCGTGCCAATCAGAATGACTGATTTCCTGTGGAAAGCTCTCATTCCAGTAGGCATCAAGAGCCGCTAGAAATCGCTCCCATACATCGCTTGGACTTTTGTCATCAACGCCACGAATCTCCTCAGCTATCCAGTTCATTAATCAATCATCCTTGTTCTGTTCACTAAGGCGAACACGGTGGTAGCGCTTCTTTCCTGACCGGAGCAAGATTTCCCCTTGCTCGAAGTCAGCAGTCGCAATGATCCGGTCTGGACGATCAACGCGTTGCTCATTCACATATGCACCGCCCTGATTCACAAGGCGTCGCGCAGCTCCTCGTGATCCGACAAGTCCAGTCGTGACCAATAGTTCAACAACGTTAAGACCAGAATCAACCTGGGCTTCACTTATATACGTTTCAGGTGCGGCATCAACTGAACCGGCACCGGCACCAAAAAGCGACTGTGCAGCTTCATAGGCCGCCTCCGCCGCCTCCACGCCGTGTACAACTGAAGTCACCTCTTTGGCCAAACGATGTTTTACCACCGCAGTGTCCGGGCCTTTTCTTGACGCCAACTCCGATATTTCATCCATCGGAAGTGTCGTTAATAAGGAAAACACTTGCTCAATCGCAATGTCCTCCACATTGACCCAGTATTGATAGAAGTCAAATGGCGAGGTCAGCTTGTGGTCAAGCCATAGGGCGCCACCCTTCGTCTTCCCCATCTTCTCTCCTGAACTTGTTGTAAGTAGCGGAGTCACAAGACCAAACGCTTCCACTCCTTCGATACGCCGAATAAGATCAACGCCGGCCAAAATATTTGACCACTGGTCACTACCACCAATCTGCACTAAACAACCCCGCTCACGAAACAAGTGCAAAAAATCATAGGCCTGTAAGAGCCGATAATTGATCTCTACAAAGTTGAGACCTTTACCATCCTGTAATCGAGCTCTATACGTCTCAGTCGAAAGGATTTCGTTGACACTGAAATGGCGACCAATCTCCCGTAGAAAATCTAAATATCGGAGATCACTTAGCCAATCAGCATTGTTCACGACTTCCACATTTACCCCGGCCAACGAAGGCATTCGCTCAACCTGAGACTGAATAGCCTTAGTGTTGGCCTGAACCTGTTCCACCTCCAACATGGCTCTGGTCGCGGAACGATCCGTCGGATCACCGATCATTCCTGTGCCACCACCCGCTAATAGAATCGGCTGGTGACCAGCCCGGGCCAGGTGGCCCGCCAAAGCTAGTGGAATCAAATGGCCTGTATGAAGACTCCTAGCAGTGGGATCAAAGCCGACATAAAAAGTCTGCTGTCGAGCAAGGGCAGCACCAAAACCATCAGCATTCGTGACCGTATGGACAAAACCACGCGAGACAAGCTCGTCGTAGAGAGAATCAGCCATTAGATCCACCGAAAGCAAACAGTTGAATCCGCATCACGAGATCAATATCCAAGCATCCACCAAGAGGCACAACTAACTACAAGGGTACTGGCATATCCAGCTTCTGGCTGACAGAAATCAATTTACTGTATGTCCGCATGCCTCGCGGTACAGCCGATTAACCAACCCCTCAATTGCTTCCGCTCCATCGGCGTAAACAGTCGCACGATAATTTTCTATTTGGGCTAGCCTGCTTGGTTCCGGATGAAGACCACGCGAACCAACTAATCGTGTCCATGTCTCGGCTTCTCTGTTAACCGCCCGGATTTCTGCATCTAGGCAGCCTGTTGGTCCAGCTACAAGGATTCCCCGCATGTAGTCCTCAAAATGTCTAAGCTCATGCGCTAACACCGCTGCAAGAATCCTTGAATCTTCATTCCGGAGTCGTTCATTTACCTTCACGCTCGGAGCAGAAGTAAACATCGCCAGTGTTCCCATCGGCATCACCGTAAATTCCATCGTTAATGCCTTCTGAGACGCGAGCTTTAACGCGACATCGTTCACTTCAACCAATTCCAGCAATGCAAGCGCACGGAGAAGCTCATTGTCTGCTTGATATCTCCTGACCGTGACAGCATCCAGGCGCCATCCCGACTCAACCGGCACGTCGCCTCTTGCATCCCATAGACGCCATTCAAAAGCCGGATGTGGTTTGATCCGTACATCGATTGGCATTGCGAATTCCCGAAATACATCACCGGCATTGACTAAAACTACGGAGCCAATTGGCTGCCCCTGTTCAACTTGTTCAACCCAGTGTTGTAGCGCCGCTCGCTGAAACCGCTGGACGATAAATGGCCCGATTCTGACAGGGCGTGACATTGGCAATCCAAAAAATTCAATGCTCTTTTCAAGTGCAGGCACGCCAAAGGGATTGTTCGCAAAAGTCTCCGCTATACGTTGATCAGTCAACCAAGAGAGCCGTTCAGCACGATCCCAGGCATCTGAATCCGCGTTTGACTCCTCAACCGATGGAATATGACGACCTGCCAACTGTTCCTCAAATACTTGGTCGCTGAGCAACTCAAAAATTTTGGCGATGCGAACCCGTTTCTCACTGGGTGACCATTGCATCAGCACACGCTGTGTTAATTGATAGACAAATCCATCATCTCCAATCCAAGCTCGTGATATTGGCGGCCCTAAAACTTCAACCCCACCCAAACTTTGATAGGTGGCGAAAAAATCAGGCCCCTCAAAATAATTACGGACCGCAAAACCATGTCCGGTAACCTCATTGAGCGGGTAGAACATTCCTCCCGCAACACGGAACGGTGAATTTGGCTTAGCTGTAGCGACTCCATTTACCACAACAGTTAGTACCACTGCCGCAACAACAGAGATCGAAATACGCCGCCTTAGCGTTAAGAAACCAGCCAAAAGCATGTCTATAGTTCCGTCAATCTCGCCTAACTACATAACGAGATGTATAACCTCTAACGTTACGCTACCGTACAAATGCGTTTCATCGGACACTTAGATGCACAAACTGACCCATTACTCGCACGGCGCCGGCTGAGCCTGCAAGCTCAGTCCTGATGAGTTGGCGCACGTGTTGCGCCAGATGCCACAGATGGTCAATCCCGACCTTTTGGTTGGAATGCAGACCATGGATGATGCTGCCGTCTATCGAATTCGCGATGATCTAGCAGTTGTATTGTCCGCTGACATCTTCACCCCGATTGTCGACGACGCCTTTAGTTTTGGAGAAATAGCGGCTGCCAACGCGCTCAGTGATTTGTATGCAATGGGTGCCACCCCGCTGCTAGCACTGAATCTCGCAGGCTGGCCTAGAAATAAGCTTCCGTTCGAACTTCTAGGAGATATTCAGCGAGGCGCAGCGAACAAAGTCGCTGAAGCACGTGCCGTTATCGGCGGTGGGCATTCGATCGATGATCCGGAACCCAAATTCGGGCTTGTTGTGCTTGGTACAGCACATCCCGATGCCATCACTCAAAACATTGGCGCACGCCCCGACGATCTGCTGGTGCTTACAAAGCCGCTCGGGACTGGAATCGTAACCACTGCCATCAAACATGATGAAGCCGGACCAGACGCTGTGACAGCCGCCATCGATTCCATGAGAGAACTCAACGAAAAACCTGCTTTGCTCGCGCGCCAGCACGGCGCCCACGCGGTAACCGACGTCACCGGCTACGGCCTGCTCGGCCATCTAAAAGAAATGTTGGAAGCAAGTGGTGTTTCTGCCGACATTAATGCTGCCAGGTGCCAAGCGCTTCCGGATGTTTGGCCATTGATCAAAAAGGGGCACATCCCTGGAGGGACAATGCGCAACCTTCATGCTATTAACGACGACGTTAGCTGGCATCCAAAGTTAGAAGAGGCACACAAAATCTTGCTTGCTGACGCCCAGACGAGCGGCGGCCTGCTGATCGCCATACCTCCGGAAGATCAAAACGCCCTCAGCCAAGCCTTGGCCCGTGACACGGGTCGAGAAATCACCACTATTGGCCGAATAAAAGCGCTGACGACACCTCTAATCACAGTCCTCGCTGATGAAAACTGACACGTCACCTCGAATCCTCCTGTATACAGGGAAAGGTGGGGTTGGCAAGACGACCACTGCAGCCGCCACGGCACTTCGGTGCGCAGACGCTGGATTACGAACCATCGTCTTGAGTACTGATACCGCGCACAGTTTGGGGGATTCTTTGGAAACCGATCTAGGCCCCGTACCCAAGAAGGTTTCTGCCAATCTCTGGGCGCAAGAATGCGATGTGTACTACAACCTAGAAACTTATTGGGGAACGGTTCAATCCTGGATCGAGGCGTTACTGACATGGCGCGGCATGGACAACGTCATGGCCGAAGAAATCGCCGTGTTTCCTGGCATGGAGGAACTCGCAAATTTATTGTGGGTCAATCGCCATGCCTCGTCAGGAGAATTTGACGTCATCGTGGTTGACTGTGCCCCCACAGGAGAAACGCTCCGGCTGCTGGCCTTTCCAGAGGTAGGACGTTGGTGGATTGAAAAACTACTTCCAATGCACCGTCAGCTCACACGAATTGTAAGACCTATGGCTCGTCGCGTCACAGACCTTCCTTTTCCTGAGGACGACGTCTTTGTCGCCATGACCGATTTAGTTGATCAGCTGGACCGGCTTCATAAGTTACTAACCGCCTCAAACAGCGCCACAGTTCGCCTCGTCGTAAACCCAGAGAAAATGGTCATTCGAGAAGCTCAGCGTAGCTACACGTATTTAACGCTGTACGATCATGTCACTGACGCTATTGTTGTAAACCGAGTGATCCCAAAAAACGCTGACGGAAGTTTCGCAGAACAAATACGACAAATGCAGGCACCCCATCTGAAAAACATCCACGAAATTTTCGATCCAACTCCGGTGCTGGAAGTGGAGCAATTTCCCTCCGAAATCCTAGGACTTGAGCAGCTTCGAAAAATGGGGGATCGATTACATAAGAATCATCCGCCCGAAGACGTGTTGATCAGCTACAAACCCTATGAAATCGTGCCGATAGACGGCGGATTCGAGTTTCAAATCCCCGCCCAATTCTTGGATAAGGCCGACGCCACGCTTGTCCGAAGAGGGGATGAATTTGTAATTCGCATGGGAGCAGCTCGGCGAAACATTGTGTTGCCGCGGGTCCTTGCCCGAATGGAACATAGCCAAGCACGGCTCGAGAACGGTCGCCTGCTGATCCGATTCACTCCGCGCCCAACTTAAAGATCTTGTATTGCTAGTTCGGTCATACACTCTTAACACTTCTAGCTACCATTCATAAATGCGTAAGCACAAGATCCTAGACTCACTACTTGGCATGAAACCTAATAACGCAAGTGATATGAGCAATAATATTGTTGCCGTAACCGTATGATGGGCTTCCGATGAGTTCTATCTGTATTGTTGGTACCGGTTACGTCGGCCTTTCGGTAGGCGCATGCTTCGCAGACCTCGGCCACTCAGTTACCTGTCTTGATATTGATCAGTCAAAAGTAGAGAGCCTCCGTAAAGGTCACATACCCATTTATGAACCTGGCCTCACATCCCTGGTCCAAAGGAATGTAGCCGCTGGGCGTCTCTCTTTCTCAAGCAACTACACGACTTCAGTGCCCAACCGTGAATTTGTCTTTATTGCTGTCGATACACCAACAGGCGCTGCTGGGGAAGCCAATCTGAGCGCCGTTGAAAGCGCAGCAATATCTCTCGCGTCGAGCCTTACGCCTGAAACAATAATTGTCACGAAAAGCACAGTACCTATTGGAACTGGCGATCTAATTACTCGCCTCGTCCATGAGCATCGAACAGATTCAGGTCAGTTTCCTGTTGTCTCTAATCCGGAATTCCAGCGAGAAGGCACCGCCGTGCAAGACTTCCTGCACCCCGACAGAGTTGTCATTGGATCTACAGATACAATCGCTGCCAATCGTTTAGCTGAGCTGTACCGTTCGTTTAATTGCCCTGTGATCGTTACTGACCTCCGAACCGCAGAAATGATTAAGTACGCTTCAAACGCGTTCCTTGCAACACGCATCTCGTTTATAAATGAGATAGCCGCAATATGTGAAGCATTGGGTGCTGATATCGAAACCGTTTCTAACGGGATGGGACTCGACAAGCGCGTCGGTCCGGGTTACCTAGACGCAGGCATCGGATGGGGAGGTAGTTGCTTTCCAAAAGACGTCCGAGCCCTTGAACACATGGGGTCGGTCCATGGAGCCCACCCACAGCTCCTCCGCGCGGTAATGGAAATCAATAGAGACGCCCGTCGGGCAGCAGTTCGAAAATTACGGCAAGCATTAGGAGATCTTCGGACCCGTCGAATTGCGATTTTTGGACTTTCCTTTAAGCCGAACACGGATGATGTACGCGATGCCCCTGCAATTGAGATCGCGCACCTCCTCACGGGTGAAGGGGCCACTGTGCACGCCTACGATCCAGTAGCAACTGAGAAAGCCAAGTTGGAACTTGGTGACAGTGTTGAGTTTTTTTCCTCACCGATGGAAGCCGCAATCGGCGCTGACGCCGTTGTATTGGCCACTGAATGGAACGAATTTCGTGATTTGGATTGGGCAGAGGTCCTTAACACCATGCGTGGAGACGTTTTGGTGGACGGTCGAAATCTCCATGAGCCCGATCGTATGACAGATCTCGGCTACCGCTATTTCTCAATGGGACGCACAGATACAAACGGCCAAGTAGACGGGAAGCCTGGCAATGATCATGCATAAGCGTAAGCAGCTTTGATCAAGCCGTTATGTTTAATTCTGAGCCCCATCCCTTAACCCCGATACGGGCCATCCCTTATGCAAAAACCAGGTAACGCCTTTGCTCGTGGAAGCGAGTTGATCGTTGGATTATTTGTAGTTGCGTTTATTGTTTTCCTACTTTGGGTAATCCTTCTGCGACCCCAGACCTCAGCCCCCCTGCTGCAACCAACGCCAACACCCGGGCTCGCGATCCCGATCACCGACCCTAACAAGGCCTTCATAAATGCTATAGCTACCCCCACTCCGGAACCTCTCCCGACTGAAACTCCTACTGCCCGACCGACCAGAACCCCAACGGTTCAAGTTTATGTCGTACAACCAGGCGATACGCTTTCACGAATCGCGGAGCTTTTTGGGGTAACCGTAGACGCTTTAATCAAGACCAACATGATCGTTAATCCGGATGCTTTGCAGGTCAATCAGGAGTTAACAATTCCTGCACCATAGCTTGGCTGATAATCGATGTTCGTACGGCTGCGAGAACACATTGTCCTCGGCCATGATGTAGCAACAATATCCCCTGCTAATTTGCAATGTATTGGTTTAAGAGAATCCCCGTCGCTTCTTTGCTCTACAATCTTCAGAGTACAGCTCCTTGTCTATCCTATGGTTTAACTATTGTGGCTTAGACATTCGAAGGCAGATGATGGCACGCCGAAAACTTCAAAAACGATCATTTGACGATATAGCTCGCGGCTCATTCGGTGGCCTCATATTTGCTGCCCGAAAACAGCATGTACTGACGCAGGCTCAACTCGCTGAGAAAATTGAGCGGGATCGGCCATGGTTGAGCGATGTTGAGACCGGAAAGATAACGCACGTACTCGACGAAGACATTCGGGCCTTGGCCCACGCTTTAGGCTTAGATGTAGATCAGCTACTGAGCGCACGAAACAGATCAAGTTCCCGCTTATCTCCAGAGCCCGAAAACATCGGCATGCGACAAACATGTAATACGTGCGGTAAGAGCAACCCTAGCACTGCAAATTTCTGCTCAAACTGTGGCGAGAAACTTCCCGAAAATATTGAATGTCCAGCTTGCCATCTTACAAATAGGTCCGAAGCCAACTTCTGCAACGGATGTGGTGAACCTCTGTAATCTGGCTAACAGCCAAACCTCTACAAGAGAGTCCCCCATTAACAAACCAAGTGTTTGATGTTTCATACTTTCAATCCCAATACTTGCCGAAGCTCGGAGTTCCGCTCGTCCAAAAAAACGTGCTGCTGGCCGTCGGACTCAACAACGATGACCGGAACCTCCAGCTGACCAGAAACCTGTAGAACTTCGTGACGCTCCTGCTGCATATCAGGAACATCAATTTCCCGATAAGACACGTCGTGTTCATCAAGCCACGCACGCGCCAGATCACACCAACCGCACCAACTAACACTGTACAGAGTCACTTTTGGTTCAGAGATCCGGTTGATCACGAGTTCACCGATTCAGAATTCGATCATGAGATCACAGATTACTGTAGGCACAACCTAAGATTTGGTTTGGACGGCGATATATACTCTGAGTCCGAACAGCTAGAGGGGAAACTCGAACAATGAACGACGCTCAAGATAGCGGCGATCAAGTCGAGGCTGGCCCCATCCGAATCACCATCGAGATCGACCGGCCACGGGTTGGACTTGGCAAAGCCAGAGGCCACATGCGGGCTGCCGTGCGGGAAGCTCTCGTGAGTCTTAGGGAAGTTTTGGATGCTGGTATCCAAGCAGTTGATACGCAAAACACATCAACTGATAAGGACAAACCTGAAAAAATAGCCATTGAGTAGGCTCTTTTCCGATCAAGCACCCCCACACGCCAAGCGCTTTACCAACCAAGCCAAACCGGGGCCAATTCGCATGGCCTCGTAGTGTCGATGTAATCCTTGGATTTGCGCAGACCCAACTCCAACAGCATCTCGCATACCCGGGGGACTTTTGGCTATCACCGCTAGCACGTCTAGGCATAGCCGCCGCGCTTCTCGGGTTCTGGAACGCCGTATATCAGGCCAGCGATGCGCCTGGGGGAATGACCCTAACAATGATGCTGAGCTGGGCTGCTGCAGCAATTGTTATGAGTCGACTTGTGAACGTCGAGCTTGGTGAGCAGGTTAGTGAACGAATCAGACGCGGCGACATCGTCTTTGAAATCATGCGCCCAACCGACTTTCAGCCGCAGGCTTTTGGCTCGTGGTTAGGATCAAGTCTCTACAAGCTTCTCGTTGATACGCTTCCAATGGCTCTCGTGCTTTGGGGCATTGCCGGTGTATCAGGTGCCCCAAGCTTCTCAACGTTAATCATCGCAGCCTGTAGCCTCGTCTTCGCAATGCTTATTGCGTTCCTTCTTCACTTCAGCGTAATCCTCATCGGATTTTGGACCATCCAGGTGCGTACTTGGACATGGCTTCTAGACCGGATTGTCCAGCTGACCGCGGGATTTTTCGTTCCGCTCTGGCTCCTACCCGAAGGGCTTCAGTCAGCGCTCCAGTATCTGCCATTCGCAATGCTTTACCACGTCCCACTCTCGATTTTCGTAGGACGAGTGCAAGGACACGAAATTGTTCAACTGCTCTTGATTCAAATCGCCTGGATTCCGGCATTGCTCATCCTGGGACGCGTCATGCTGAGACAGGCTCGACGTCGAGTCCTAGTCCAAGGCGGCTAACCTACATGACTCGGTACGTTCGTCTATACCTCGCCCTCATGGCGTTAAACGTCCGAGCCAGCTGGCAATTTCCTGGCCAAATGTTGATTCGCGTTTTTCTTACTCTGGCTCTGGAAAGTCTGCAACTTGTCGTCCTTTGGGTTGTCCTCGACCACTTCGGATCCGTAGGCGGATGGACATTTTGGGAAATCGCCGTCCTACTAGCCCTAAAGGAGTTAGCGTTCGTTATCTACCATCAACTTTTCTGGACCGGAGGTCTCGATACGGCTGTTATTCATGGTGAATTAGACAAGTTCTTAATCCGACCCTTAGACCCACTGGTGCATTTCTTAGCTGACCATGAACAAACACCTGGACGAGTTCCACAAGCAGCTTTTTCAATAGCGCTGCTTGTTATCGCATCCCTTTATATTCCTATCGAATGGACCCTTTTGAAATTCGTCGGGTTAGGGATAGGGTTTAGCGGGGGAGTCCTTATCTACACCGGTATACAGCTCCTAGGGTCAAGCATCGCGTTCTGGACCAAGCGAGAGGATACGCTTACCGTGCTAATTCCGTGGATGACGGACACATATACTCGCTATCCCCTTCACATATATGGCGGAGTCGTCCACGCAGCCCTGACGTTCGTCATCCCTTTCGCATTCATAAATTTTGTTCCAGCCGCATTCGTGCTTGACCGTGGTGGCAACCTGTTCTTTCCTCCGATTATTGTCTTTAGCACTCCTGTTATCGGCTTGATATTCATGCTGGCCGGCGCCCGACTATGGCGCCGAGGATTACGGATCTATGAAAGTGCTGGAAATTAAGACCACCACGTTACTCTTGACAACGTTCCTTGCACCCCACCATAGATAGCCGACTTCTTGCCCACGAGTGCTTGACAGCACTAGGTGCCGTGCCGCACCTTGCAGGGGTCTAAATACCGTTAGTTTCG
>DJHK01000019.1 GCA_002433065.1 Chloroflexi bacterium UBA6622 | reverse complement strand
ACGCCATGTCGCTTGATTGATGACACCCTGATCTGGTTTGCGCTTGACTTCTTTCAACCGCGACAAAATAGCCTGTTCAAAGAGATCAGGAGAATCAACGAGAAGAAGAAACGCACTATCCGTATGCGAATGTTTAATCCACCAGTCGTAGTCAGGCTTCTTCATGGAGGCTTTGTTTCATGTTCTCAACCATCGAATCGTGAAGGCTTTGTTTTTCGGCATCAGTTGGTGGTGAACCTGTCGTGGCTTCAAACACCGCATAGCTCGCTGCTAACGCCTCCTCTGTGACTCGACTCTCTGCGTCTAGATCAATACTGATTTCTTCGTCGAGGAACTCCTGTTTCCAGCCTTCAATAGTTTCCGCTGACGGTGGATCTCCAGGCCCTTCCCAACTACCCTCGCGTAGAACGCCATCCATTCCCGCCCCATCCACTACACATTTCGCGCCGGGGACTTTCCATGTAATGACATTCATCGTGTTATGAAACAACTCGTTTAAATGCATCAGACTTCTACCTCCATCAACGTGATCGATCCCCGACCGTTGCCAAGCATGACGTAGGTATTCGACGCATTGCTGACGTTTGAAAATTCAACTGTGTAGGTCAACTCCGAGGTCGTTGTCGGGTCATCGAGATACTGGAACGAAGCTGAACCAATATAGTTCGTTCCAGTCGCTGCGGTATTCGCACCTGTCTGCAAGAAATTTCCACCGCTGACAGTTGTCGTTGCTCCACCCGAGATTGCCCGTTGTAGTCGAACTGCAATACTGGTGTTTCCAGACTTTCCAAGGCCACCAATATCTACCATGACCAGAACCTTGTTATCCGTGTCAGCTAAGGTGATTTTGTCGAGGACATTCGTTGTGGCAAACGTCGATGATGTTGAGCCAACCTGTGCGGTGTAGACAAAATTGTGAACCTGAAGAATTTTTCCTGCGCTAATACCAGTGAGGTTTGCCCCGCTTAGATCGGCAAAATAGGTTGACGAAATCTCAGGAATCTTTCCCGCAGCATTCACGATAGCCACGTTGCCCGTGCCAGCCGTAATCCCGCCAGCGACATCAATACTTGTTGCAGATGTATCTGTTGTGGCGAGCTTGCCAGCAGTCAACACATTCGTGCTGTCGTTATAGACCAGCCCTGCATCACCGCCGAACGATGACCCGCCATCGTTATATTGAACTTGGGTATCTGATCCTGCTGCACTGGTGGCAGACGGAGCTGCCCATGAACTATCCCCTCGCAGGAATGTTCCGCTGGATGCGGTCCCTGACCCCAATCGGGCAGTAGCTACAGTCCCTGATGTAATGTTGCCAGCAGCATCACATCCAATACTGGCTCGTAGAGTTGATCCAGATTCAGCGACAGGATCGGTTGTTCCGTCGCCAACAATCATCTCGCCGTCAGCTAACACGGCCATTGCTTGGATATCACCCGTTCCGTTACCAAGCAACACACCACCGTCAGTAAGCGTTGATACCCCTGTGCCTCCATCGGCAACGGGGACATCCGTACCTCCTGCACGGTAGATAATGTTGCCCTCGATGTTGACATCGCCAGAACTTGCTTTGGTGAGTGTCGTATCAGTCGCATGGCCGAGTTCAATGCCTGTGAATTGAGGACTATCGCCTGTGCCTACTCCGATACTTGTGCGAAGCGTAGCTCCACTTTCTGCCACGGGGTCTGTGGTGCCATCCCCAACAATCATTTCCCCATCAGCAAGGACAGCCATCGCCGTCACAGCACCAGTCCCACTCCCAAGCAGCACACCGCCATCTGTGAGAGATGTAGCACCTGTGCCTCCACTCCCCACCGCTAATGTGCCTGTGACATTTCCCGCTGCGAGGTAATAACTCCCCTCTTGGTCATCGAGTTTGTCAGCGTTGAGGTTGGCTACTTTGGTGGTGGACGCAATCGTCAGAGGAGCCGTGCCTGTGGAGACATCAGCCTCTAGGGTTTGGGCGCGGATTTCATACCCACCAGCATCCCAATCCGCCGTCAGAGCCACGGTGCCATTCGCCTTCACAAAACCTGTAGCTTCGATCCCATCGAGCTTGTCGGCATCCAAGTTCGCCACCACCGCTGCACCAGAGTTCACCGCAAAGGGCGCATTCGTGCTGCGACTAAAGGTGTGCAATCCGGTAATCGTGTACGCGTTCTCTTCCGTCAGTAAGGTATTGTCGGAAAGATCCGCATCGGTATTCGTGACTTGAATATCAGCCATTTATCTACCACCTCTGCGATTTACTCCTCTATCCCACTTAGCAGGTGGTATTGGATTGTCCATGACTCTTTGTTCAGGGTTTAGTTTTGCTCTGCCACGTACCGGCCGACCAAAGATATTTTCCCCTATATTGGTTATCTCAGGTACTCGTCTAACTGGATCAAACGGAATAGGAACGTTTTCTTCCCAGGAACCATCAGGAAGTCGCCTCCGAGTAGTTTCCCCATGTCTAGTAAGCAGATCAAATACCACATCCTCCCCACCTACATTGAAAAGACCTTCTAACTCCCCAAATGGTGTCTGGATAGGATCGTGTTTGTGAGTCGGGTACTTCTGAGTGGTGCTGAGTTCCTCAATTATGTTTTGGATGCGCTGATCACTAGCATCCTTCCTTCTTTTTAGATCACGACGACGAACCTGCCCTCTGATAGAACGATTTTTATTAGACATTTACGCCTCGATATAGACTAACGCGCCATCAACCGACTGGCCCCCGCTCAGTTCCATATTGAGCAGCGTGGCATCAGACGTTTCAAACCAGCCGACCGGATTAAACGGCAGGACAATCGTCTGCCCCGCAGTCGGTCCCATCTGTCCGGTGAGAGCGGTTCCACCAGCCCCATCCTCAAATCGAATAGTGACGGCTGTTCCAGTCATGGTGAAGAATGCGGCCAAGACACGAATCTTCTTTCCCGTGACTGCCGCAACAAGGGTATTATCACCACTACTCGCCGCGTCAATCTTGGCGCGTTT
>DJHK01000029.1:15477-41690 GCA_002433065.1 Chloroflexi bacterium UBA6622 | reverse complement strand
GGGGTTTGACCAGTGTGAACTGGCGGCATGGATGAATCTTGAAGATCAACTCACAGCCGGGGACCGTAGACGATCACTTAACCGACATGGTGTCTCGGCGCGAACGGTTCACCCACAAATTGCCGATGTTGATTTATCGGCACTTGATGAAGACATCCGGACACGTTCGATCAGTATTGTTGGTGGCTGTCTTGAATCATCTGCCGAACTGGGAGGTTTTGCGGCAATTGTTCATCCGACTGGAAGCGATACAAGCCGGGAAGAGGATGTTGACGCCCGGGTTGCTGCCTTCAGACGTTCACTGGACACTCTTGTTGAACAAGCCGAGCAGATCGGTATCCGGCTGGCTTGTGAGAACCTTCAGCTCAAGGGTGAGCCTCGGCCTCTATGTCGAATGGCTGAGCTTCGTGCAGTCGTAGACGAGTACTCGCCAACGGTTGGTATTTGTCTTGATACCGGTCATGCGAATAACAATGCCCTGGAGCCGGCGGAAGAGGCGCGTATTGCTGGACATCGACTAATCGCCCTGCATTTTCAAGACACCGATGGCATTGAAGACCGCCACTGGGTGCCAGGCACCGGATCTATTCAGTGGCATCGGCTCCATGCGGCTCTTAGAGAAATTCAATTCCGCGGCGCGTGGACATTGGAGCTCAAGGCGCATGAAGCGGATCCAGCCGATGTTGCGTCAGCCGCACGACGTATTGCCGATGCGTGGGAAGCCGGACGATTCCCGTCAGGGAACGGGGACGATTCAGTCAGTGAGAACGAGGAAACCCTCGACACGTGAGTCGTAGTGAATGGGTGTGTGAGGTGCGTGGCTGTTGCGATCACTGGTCGCGCTGATGGAATTTTGCGTTCTTGGCGATAGCGGGTTGCGCGTGTCGCGCTTGGCGCTCGGGATGGCGTTTCGTGGACAGACCGATGAACACATTATGGAAGCTACAGTGCGTCGAGCACTTGATCACGGCATCACATTTTTTGATTCGGCAAACGACTATGGGCGAATACCATCTGCCCCCTATGGCGGACCGTCCGAACGCGCCTTGGGTCGGGCAATTGCAGGTTGTCGGGATGAGGTGGTGATCACAACCAAGGTAGGGTTTGAGCTCGGTCCTGATCGGGCTGATCCTGGCGGCTCTCGTCCACACATCATGCGGGAGATTGATCTGAGCCTTCGGCGGATCGGGACAGATTACGTGGATGTTTTTCTTGTTCACCGCCGTGACCCGACTACGGCGCTGGAGGAGACCGTTTCAGCAATGGCTGATGTGGTTCGACGAGGTAAGGCTCGTACCTGGGGCATATGTAATTTTCAGGCGTGGGAAGGTGCGACCGCCCTGCACCATGCTCGTCGGCTCGGTCTGGCTGCTCCCATCTTGATGCAGAATGTGTACAACCTGCTCGACCGTGGATTTGAGCGGGAAATGCTTCCTTTCTGTCGGTCGGAGCGTCTGGGTGTGATGGCGTACAGCCCACTGGCGCTCGGGCTGCTCACTGGGTTTTATCGCCCAGGCAAACCGCCGCCCCCGGGTTCGTTGATGGCTGAGGAAAAGCGTGACGTTTACGATACGACGTTTACGGAACACTCCCGTCGGGTGTTGCAGGTCGTGGAGGAGATTGCGAATATGCGGGCCTGCCCACCCGGACATGTTGCGCTGAACTGGGTTCTATCGCGTCCAGAAGTCTCGGTGGCGATCGTTGGTTGTGACACGCCCGAGCAAGTTGATGCCAACATGGGCGCGACCTCGTGGCGATTAAGTGAAACCGAACGAGCGGAGCTCAATGCTGTGTCTTCCGGTCATGTACTGCACGTTGGTTAGGTCTGACCCGCCGCATTAGGTCTCGGCTGGGCTACGTAGGTTGTATCGGTCACTGGCAGGTCTGTCGGTTCGATAGTTCATAGACAATTAACGAGGGACCATCGCGGTTAGCCGCGGTCTGGGTTTCTCTGGCCAGCGAATCTGGATCTGACACTGCCACCCCAGGCATTCCATAGGATTCGGCGAGTTTCACAAAGTCAGGATTTGTGAGTCGCATATCCAACGTTCGATCGTTGAACGTGCGGCGTTGGTGACGATCGATCGCGGCGTACAAGCCGTCGTCACTTACGATCGCAATGATTGGCAGTTGTTCGCGGACAGCCGTCGCGAGTTCTTCGCTGGTGAATAGGAAGCCCCCGTCGCCACTGATTGAGACGATCGTCCGTCCGGGACATGCAACCTGGGCACCAATAGCTGCCGGCAGACTGAATCCCAACGTGCCAAAGTAATTTGGGAACATGAATGATCGTGGATGGTCAAGCGTGAAGTACTTTGGCGCGTCGTAGCCGACCATCGTCATATCGTTTACCAATACGGCGTCAGGTGGCATTACCGATCTGAGGGCTTCAAGAATCAGCGCGGAATCGGGGTTTGCAGCGCTATAGCCCTGATTCAGGCGCAAGCGCTGCACGTTGTGTTGATCAACGTCCTTGGGTTCGCCGAGATCTTCTTCGAGCAATGCGGCCAAGGCTTCGGATGCATCGGCCTCAATACCGATAGTTGTTTTGCGAGCATGACCGATGCTGGAAGCATCAATGTCGATCTGAATGAGTTGGGATGGAAGAGGCAGGGCGCCCCCATCGGTTGTTCGGTGGCCGAGCCGGCAGCCAACAACGAGGGCCACATCGCAGCTGCGCAAGAAGTCGTAGGCAGTTTCGTCTTGGCGCATTTTGCAGCCAATTGATAGTGCATGGCTTTCCGGAAACGCGCCTTTGCCTGTGTAGGTTGTAAGAACCGGGGCTCTAAGGCGCTCAGCGATGGCTACAAGTGCAGTACCTGCGTCCATGGCCCCGCCGCCCGCGTAAATCACTGGGCATGATGCCTGGGCCAACATTTGAGCGGCTTGGGTGATAGATGCAGGGTTTGGTGTGAGGTCGGGCATCAGGGGGGCAGCCGGAAGATTGACGGGTGCGTGATCGGTTAGTAGCGCGAGGGGAATCTCAATGGAGGCTGGTCCAGGGCGTGTCGTGCGCATGTGCTGTACAGCTCTGATCACTGCTTCCGGAATTTCCTGAATGCTGTGTACGAGCTGATGGTGTCCGACGATCGACTGCAGGACACCGGATTGGTCATGCAGTTCATGTAGTTCGCCCACGTCGTGTCCGTGCGTGGCAGGGTCCAACGTGCTTGCTATGTGAAGAATTGGTGACGAATCGGCGCGGGCTTCCCCGAGTCCGGTGGCAGCATTTGTCACGCCAGGGCCTGTGATCGTGGAAAGGCAGGCGACTCGACCAGACGCTCTTGCGTATCCATCGGCCATAAAAGCGGCACCCTGTTCGTGCCGTGTCATAACGTGTCGGATCGATGGCTCGGCGTAAATGGCGTCGTAAAAGCCACCCGTGTGTACGCCGGGGATCCCAAAGATCGTGTCGATACCGACCAGCTTCAACGTTGCGACTATGGCTTCGCCACCGGTCATAGCTTCCATATCCTCATGGTTCTCGGTGTCTGTATCAGCCTAACGCGTAGGGCGTTGGTCCGAGGTCATACAGTGACAAATTCCATATTGCTTCGGTTGGCGAACGTCACTGAACAGGTGGGTACGTCACAACAAATTGGTTTTCTCGTTGTTGCTAAAGAACCTTAAGATTTAGTTTAGTGGTGGGCGCCTGCTTAATCACCAGTACATGGGCGCATCTCTTTTTCTGGTTACCCAGGAGTTGGCTCCGTTATGACGTCGGATGTTTCCGAACCGTCGATCTCATATGACCGTAGAACGCACGTAGTCGAGGGGCCTTTCGACGGACCTCGATATGTTTTTCGTGCGGTGCTGATCAGTTGCGCGCTACTGGTTGCTGTGGTGGCCGTGGGTGTCTCTCCGCTTGCGGTTTATGCGGTCAGCGAGGAGGAGATTAGGGCGGCGGAACAAGATCGGATCGAGCTTGAGCGTCAGGCCGAAGAGGAAAAAATCCTTTTAGAAGCGACGCGGGCTCTCGAGAGTGACTTGCGCCTGCAGTTGAAGGACATTGATCAGCAACTGCAGGAAGCTGCGGCTCAGCTCCGGGATGTTGAGCAGGAGATTCAAGCGGTTGAACTCGAGGTATTTGATATCAATGAATCGATTGAGACCTTAAACCGACGACTGGCTCGTGAGACGGAGACGTTAAGTCGTCGGGTTCGCGCGCTCTACAAGGCGGGCCGTACCACGATGCTTGAGACGGTACTGTCTTCCTCGTCGTTTGCCGATGCCCTTGAGCGGGCTGCATCGCTCGAGCGCGCGTTAGCGCAGGACCTGGAGGAAATTGGGGTTTTGATTGAGAGCCGTCGGGAGATTCAGCTGCGAACAGCGGAGCACACTATGAGCATGGCTCGGTTGGAGCAGGTCCGGGACGACAAGGTGGCAATCGAAGCCAACATCACTCGGCAAATTGACGCCAAGAAAGCGCTGATTCTTGAGGCCAGGCAAGATGAGGCAGCGATTGAGCAGGACATCAAGGCTTTCGAGGCCGAGGCGCAGGTCGTCAGTAATCGCATCGCGATTCTTCGTGACATTCGTAGCCGCGAACTTGCGGAGCTTGAGCGTCAACGGGAGCGGGCAGCGATGCTCGAGAAGGCCAAGATCGCGGCCGAAGCGTTAGCGCAGGGCATGAAAAAGAGCTACGTGTGGCCCCTGTGGGGGATTATCACCACCGAGTATGGCGGCTGCAACTTTGCACAATGTCCGCATATCGGTATCGATATTGCGGAGGATTTTCTCCAGCCGATTGTGGCCGCGAATGACGGAGTGGTGCTATTTAGCGGGTTGATAGTGCCTGGTAGGCCGGAAGCCTCATACGGAATGACAGTCATCATTGCCCATAGTCGGACGGAAGAAACACTGTATGCGCATCTGGACAATCTCACCGCACCTCCGGTGGTCAAGGCGGGTGATTATGTTCTACGCGGCCAGGTGATTGGCTACAACGGTGTGACCGGATGGACGAGTGGGCCCCACCTGCATTTTGAGTATCGCGTCAACGGGCGGCCGGAGAATCCCAGGAACGTGCTCCCCTAAACAATTAGTGACCAGTTACGCGCTCTCGCGAGTCCCTCTGCCAAATAATTTCCTGGAGTTTGTCTGTGGACACGTATGATCAAATGTCTTGGGACGTGCGTCGGAGGTTGATGGTCCGAGACATTGTCTTAAACCTCCTACTCCCGGAATGCTCGTAATATGAATGCTGTTGAAGGAAAAGCCATCCCGAATCTAAAGTATGACGCCGCGGGATTGGTCCCTGTGGTCTGCCAGGATGCGACGAGTGGCGATATTCTCATGCTTGGTTATATGAATCAGGACGCGCTTGCGCAGACGCTAGCGTCTGGGGACGTGTGGTTTTTCAGCCGGAGCCGCCAAGAGTTGTGGCATAAAGGGGCAACCTCTGGTCACTATTTACGGGTGGTTGCTATCTCGTCAGACTGCGATGACGATGCCTTGCTTGTGAAAGTCAATCCCCAAGGCCCGACGTGTCACACGGGGGAGCGCTCCTGTTTTCATCATGTTGTTTCAGGTTGAGGGTCATGATCGACGCAGACGTGCTGGTAGGCACACCTTGTTGAGTGGCAACTGATGTCAGCACCTGAGCTTGCTGGTCATCTAGAGCGTCTTGGTCGGCGTCTCGAGATGCTTCGCGCTGAGAGCGTTGAGCCGATGGCGACTGCTATAGAGGCAGCTTGGCGGCGCAACGCGTCGATGTTTGTTGCGGGTAATGGTGGAAGCGCGGCAACGGCTCTTCACTTTGCGACAGACTTGTGCAAGACCACATTGAGCCGAGATAGTCAGTTTCCACGGATAAAGGCCATTGCACTGTCGGCTAACGTGGGACTGCTAACTGCGTGGTCGAACGATGAGTCGTTTGACCAGGTGTTTGCCGAACAGCTTCGTAACCTGGCGTGCGATGGGGATCTGGTTATTCTGATCAGCACTAGTGGCGATTCCTCAAACCTCCTCGCAACAGCTGCCATCGCAAAGGATCTGGGCGTCCATTCTGTGGCAATCGCGCCTCAAGACTCGATGCTGTCCGGGATGGTCGATATTACTGTTGGGGTTGAGGCAGAGAGCCCTCAGATTGCTGAAGACTTGCATTTGGCAATCTGCCACGCGGTTACTACCTACATGCAGGCGGTTCTCGCCGACCGATAGGAACAGGTGGCGGAGGTGGGTTATTCCAACAACGACGAACGATCGGTATTGTGTGAAGCCAGCGGTGGGCTTGGGCAACGTAGGGGATTAGTCACGTGATTGTTACCCAGACCCCGCTCCGACTCAGTTTCTTTGGGGGTGGTACGGATCTCGCCGGGTACTACCGTGAGGCAGGTGGTGCGGTGCTGTCAACGGCGATCGACAAGCATGTCTACGTGATCGTCAAACGTAGGTTTGATGATGCGATCTACATCAATTATTCCCAAAAGGAAATTGTGTCTGCTGTGGACGAGATTCAGCACGACCTCGTTCGTGAATCCATGCGGCTAACCGGTGTCGAAAACGGCATAGAAATCACCACGCTGGCCGACGTGCCAAGCACCGGCACGGGCCTTGGATCCTCAAGTTCCGTAACGGTCGGCTTGCTGCATGCCTTTTACGCGTATCAAGGCCAATTGGTCGACGCGGCCACATTGGCTGCCCAAGCATGTCAGATTGAGATTGATGTTCTTTCCAGGCCGGGTGGTAAACAGGATCAGTACATTGCAGCGTATGGCGGAATCCGGACGATATATTTCGAGCCTGATGGAGCGGTTCGCATTGAGCCGGTCAAGGCACGGTCGGAGGGGGTCCGACGTCTGCAACAACGTGTGCTGGTCTTTTTTACAGGGCGTACGAGATCGTCGGAAGAAATTCTTGGCCGACAGCAAGCGCATATTGATAACGCGAGGGAGCAGCTCGATCAGATTAAGGCCTGTGTGTCGGAGGCGAATGAGCTTCTATGGAATGAGGATCTGAACGCGTTTGGTGAATTGCTCGACAGGGCCTGGCAGCAGAAAAAGGCGTTAGCTGCGGGTGTCTCTGATCCAGAGATTGACGAGTTGTATGAGCGGGCACGCGACGCTGGGGCTTTGGGCGGAAAAATTGCTGGTGCCGGTGGCGGTGGTTTTCTAGTGCTCTACACGCCACCGTCTCGCCAGGACGATGTGCGCGAAGCGCTCACCAATCTTCGGGAACTCCCGATAGCATTTGAGTCAAACGGGAGTAAGGTCGTGTTCAATATTCATGGCTAGGCACTATCAGTCGTGAGGGGAAGGTAATCCCGTATGAATGTCTTGGTGACCGGCGGTGCGGGATTCATTGGCTCTCACGTGGTCGATGCGCTGATTGATCGCGGCGACCGAGTCGCCGTGCTCGATAATTTAGCAACGCGTGTTCATCCGAAGGGTATGTGGCCATCGTATCTACATCGGGATGCGCGTCGTGTTCGTGGTGATGTCAGTGATCGGGAAGACTGGGTAGCGGCGCTCGACGGTGTAGATGCTGTGGTTCATCTGGCGGCGTATCAGGATTACCAACTTGATTTCAGCCGATTCGCTCGGGTTAACGATATGGGGACCGCGCTGTTATACGAGGTGCTTGTTGAGACCGGCCAGCCGCTTACACGTGTGGTCGTGGCAAGTTCCCAGGCAGTTTATGGCGAAGGCGCTTATCAGTGCTCAGAACACGGTCGTCAATATCCAGGGCTGCGTTCGTCGGAGCAATTACGCCAGGCTCAGTGGAACATTGAATGTTCCGCGTGTGGACTCGTGATGGAGCCCATCGCGGCTCGTGAAGAGCATGTCGCGCCAACCAATGCGTACGCGGTTTCCAAGATGGCGACTGAGTCCTATGCGCTTGCCTTGGGCGGACGGTATGACGTGCCGACCACCGCCCTGCGTTTTAGCATAATTCAGGGGTCACGGCAGAGTCCGGCAAACGCCTATTCGGGTGTGCTTCGTTCGTTCGTGGGCCACGTGCGGCAGGGTCGTTCACCCGTGATTTTTGAAGATGGACACCAGCTGCGTGATTACACACATGTTCGCGATGCTGTGACTGCGGTGTTAATCGCCTTGGATGATGATGGTGCGGTTGGGCAGGCGTTTAACGTTGGTAGTGGTGAAATAACGTCTGTGCTGGAATATGCCCAAGTTGTACTTGATGAGATGGGAGCGGAGTCGTTACTGGATGTAAGCGGCCGATATCGAGTTGGTGATACCCGGCATGTATGGTCCGACACGGAGCGCTTGCGGGCTATCGGATGGCAGCCAAACGGGACGCTTGCAGAAATTGTGCATGACTATGTGTCTTGGTCTAAAGAGCTTGATCAATCGGATGACTGGGCGGCTCGTGCCTTGGAACGCATGGAGGCGTCCGGTACGGTTCGACAAGCTTCCGCTGGTGGGTCTTAGGGTGGATCTGAACGTATCACGGTGATCATTCAGCTGGCCTGTCTGTGGCGTGGGGTTGGAATGACTGTCGAGGTTCTGTCGTAAACGTTGCCCTACCCCGGATACTTTTTGAACAGTTGCCCCCATGCTCCGGTGAGGGCTTTTTTTGCGCGGCCACGTCCTATGACGTTGTACCAGTAGACGTCGTGGTAGAGGCGGGATGCGGCATAAGACCACGGTGCAATGACGGTGCGAAGGAGAAGCTTTTCAAGCCGTTTCAACGGTCCCCAGTAAATTAGTTTTTGCCCTCGGCTCGCGAATGTTTCGCGTTGCGCTTCCACCTGCCATTGGACCTGCTCAATGTCTTCACCGCAGACCTCGATGTCCCGGCTGTCTGCAGTGCCTAGGCCGTCCTCATGCGCCATTCGCAGGAATGGAATATCAAATGGGTCGAGACCCATGAGGCGAGCAATTGTGGCATCCACAGCGACCTGGTCAGCTCCGGCCAAGAGCAGGCCGCGTTCTTGGACCTGCATGCAACGTGGACCAGGCCCGTCGCCGACGAACGTGCCGTCTACGACGGCAAACACGCCAGGATGAATCTCTTTCTGAATCATCAAGAGATCGACAAGGGTTTCGTGGATGGTCGCGTGGCAGTAATGGCGTTTTTCAAAGAGAAGGCCGCCGAATGCGTTTTTCATGGCCCCAGTAAGTGTCGTGAACACGTGGGTTTTCATGGTCGGTAGATGGATGATGTTTGAACCAATGAGGCGTTGGGGAATACGTACCCCTTCTGGATACACCTGATGGAGGGTTCGGAGTCGTCCGGAAGGTTCGTATCGAGTCCACTGTTCGTCTTCATAGAGGTGAATGTTTCGTATCCCGTGTTTCTTAATGACGGGGAGATGCTTATTGGCTTGTTCTCCGATATGGGCGTCAACAACCACGGTCCGGTTGTGGGCCGCGAAAAGCCCATCAGGTTGGTATCCATCAGCGAGCAGCGTTTGGATAACACCGTCCAGCTGCCAGGGGGTTGTCGAACAGGCGGGGTACCAGTGATGCCACGAAACGTTGACTTTCAGCGCGGTTTGGGCATCCCGGTCTAAGGTTGCGTCGTAATGTGCCTCGCGCATCGCACACCCCACATCA
This sequence comes from Chloroflexi bacterium UBA6622, assembly GCA_002433065.1. Taxonomy (GTDB): domain Bacteria; phylum Chloroflexota; class UBA11872; order UBA11872; family UBA11872; genus UBA11872. The sequence continues at coordinate 32,169 of DJHK01000029.1, read as the reverse complement.
CCCAGCACCGTATCAGGGTTGGTCCTAATGAGGGCTACTCGAGCCATACGAGAACGCTCCATTGTGTCGACTGTAACTGACGTTACGCAGCGGGTTAATGAGGGTCTGTGGCGTGATCGACTAATTCCTCACACGCACAATCAGGCATTATGCAAGGATTCTTCAGTCTTTGCGTTTTGGAGCCTCGTATGCCTGAGCACCGTGCTGCTGCTATTGCTGATTCCACACTCGAACGGGCCTATGGCCACGCGATCCATAAGGCTTTTTATGGCCTGCCTAACGTGGACGTTGTGGCACTTGCTGATCCGCTTGCCGAGCCACGGGCTGAAAGGGCGGCCGAGATCGGCAATCCCAAGGAATACGACGATTACCGGGACATGTTGGCAGCTGAACAACCGGACCTTGTCGCAATTTGTCCGCACCACTTTGAACATCATGGCCGCTGGCTGCTTGAAGTGATTGCGTCCGGTGTAAAAGGGATTTATATCGAAAAGCCGATTACTGCCAGTCTCGACGAAGCTGATGCGGTTGTGGCGGCGGCAGATGCTGCGGGGACGAAGATTGCGGTTGCTCATCAAAACCGATACCGACCCGGGATGCGGCATATCCGAGACCTGGTTCGAAATGGCGATCTTGGCACGCTCAAATATATGAATGCGATGGGGAAGTGTGACAAGCGAGGTGGGACACATGATCTTCGAGTGCTAGGTACACATCTCTTGGATGCACTGCGCTTTATTGCAGGTGATGTTGCGTGGGCGACGGGACACATGCAGAAGAATGGCCGGGATGTTGTGGTTGGTGACGTTTTTGAAGGTCCTGAAGGGCTCGGCGAGATGGCCGGCGATGCGCTTGCCGGATACTTCGCGTTTGAGTCAGGAGCTATTGCTCGGTTTGATTCCTATGCCCGCGAGTCTGGCGGGGGTACGGGTTGGTTTGGTTTTGAATTATGGGGTACGGAGGCAGGGATCTCGGTCCGAGACGGTGGCCGTTCCGTCTATCGATATCCTTCAGGGGCCTTTACTCCGGGGGACACCTCGCTCCGCTGGGAGCGTTTGGATGCTCCGGAAATTCTTAACCCGGACGGTACAGTTGCTGAGGATCCTCAACTCTTGGATGCACTAAATCATTACGCCACGGCTGACGTCGTGAACTGTGTGGAAAATGGTGGTGAGCCGGTATCCAGCGCCCGTGAGGCCACGGCTGCGTTGGAAATGATCATGGCGATTCTCGAAGGGCACCGGACCGGCGCACGGGTGAATTTTCCGATGGAGACGCGTCAAAACCCCCTGGGTCTATGGGTGAAGGAATCTCAGTAAGACGACTCTTCATGTTTGCTTGCGCTAGTTCCGGGTCGACGACCACCGTTGTCGCCGACCCGGAGCGCGCGTCTTTCGAAATTCTAGAGTGTGACAGCGGAGCCTGATTCCGCAGAGGCATAGGCGGCATGCACGACGCGCAATACCTGGAGACTCTCGGCTGCGGTGATTGGTGCGGGCGCCTCACCAAGCGCCGCTCGTAATGTTCGTTCAACCCAGGGGGTGTAGCCGCCGGGCTGTCCGCTGTACTCATATCGTCGGTTGTTTGAGCCGAGCATTTCAGAAGAAACTGACCGCCATTCTAGGGCCTCAACTTCAGCTTCGTTTCCCCGGACCCAGCCGTTTGATCCATAGACCGTCCAACCCCGGTGGCCTTTCTGGTCCATGAGATATCCGCTGAAGAGGGCGCCAAGCGCGCCGCTCGCAAACCGCAGGGTCACGATACCTAGGTCCTCAACATCTATGGGTGCTCCCCCTGCTACCGAGGTCATTGCGGAAACTTCAACAATATCTTCACTTGCGAGGTAGCTGAGCATGTCGAGACGGTGGATCCCAAGCCAACTCAAATGCCCGCCTCCGGCAAGCTTTTTCTGAAACGTCCAGTCAGGATCGTTGAGACGTTTCTGGATACGTGTTTGGTCATCAACTTGTACAGCACGCAAGGCGTAGAGGTTACCGATTCCTCCATCAGCAATGATGCTTCGGGCTTGCTGGACATCTGGTCGTAGTCGGTTCGCCAGCGCCAACATCAGGTGCGCCCCGTTCTTGTCTGCGAGGGAGGCGAGTTCTGCAAAATCCTCTGCCCGCACACATGAAGGTTTCTCGGCCATCACGTGGACACCAGCTTCAAGCAGTGGTCTGATCACATCGGGTGCATGCGCGGCGATCATGGTCACGATCGCCATGTCAGGTTTGCCGGCCTGGAGCAGGCTGTCGACGCTTGTGTGTTTGCCGCCAGCTTTGTCACCGATCGTGTTTATGGAGGCTTCGAATGTTGAACCACTGGGATCCAGTAGTTCAGCGTGCTCAACAAGATCGAGATCCCGAATGGCGTTGCGATAGGGTGCTTGGTGGGCCGCGTTGGGCTCAGTTACAAATGCAACAGTAGCCATGGCATGTCTCCGGATGATTCAGCAGTCGACGTATGGTAAATGAGTTGGGGACGAATCGCTCACGCCGTAACCGCTGGCCACGTGAAGAGGATCTTGCCGGCGGTTCCTGACTCGGCCAGCCCGAAGGCATCTGCTGCGTCCTGAATGGGGAACCGGTGTGAGATCACGGACTTGATTGGCAACTTGTGCCGACGAACAAAATCGAGAAGGTCTTCCCACTCATACAGCTTAAAAATCCATGACCCGGTCAGGGTAATTTCACGCATGTTGAGCGGCGTGCTTAGCGCATAGACGGTCTCATGGCCTAATCCCACTTCGACAAATCGGCCGTGCGGTCTCAACGCGTCGATAGCGGCTGAACGAGCCTGCGTATTTCCGGATGTGTCGATTGATGCATGCACGCCGTCTCCTCCACCGAAATCCCGCATGGCCGCGACGGCATCCGATTCCGTGGGGTTCACCGTCATGTCAATGCCCATGGAGTTAGCAAGCTCAATTCGACTTGATTGCACATCAACCCCGATCACCGGTGCACCCATAGCTCGGGCCATCATGACCGTATACAGCCCGACTGGCCCCAGCCCGCTGACGGCCAATGTCATATCACCTGAGGCCCCGGCTTTTCGAGCTGCCCCGTAGGCGGTCCCGACGTTACATGCGAAGAGCGCACCATCCTCGAAGTCAAAGTCATCGGGTAGGGGTAGCGCATAACGCGCCGGTATCACGACATACTCGGCATTTACCCCGTCCCGAACCCAGTTGAATCCTTCGATATCCCGACAGAATCCTGGCTCCCCGGCGCGACAGTATTCGCATGCGCCGCAGCCGATGAGATGGTAAGCCACGACCCGATCACCAATTTTGGGATGAAGGACCCCCGGCCCGACCGCATCGACGATCCCGGCACCCTCGTGTCCGAGCGTAAGCTGGTCGTAGCCGTGCGTTGCTCGTTCCTCGGCGCTTTGTCGGTACTTGTGAAGATCACTACCACAGACAGCCGATGCTTGGATTCTGATACGTACATCTTCCGGACCTGGTTGAGGTATTGGTTTTTCGCGCAATTCGACCGTATGGTCGCCGGGGCAGACAAGTGATTGCATGTGTGTCGAGGTGCTCATAAACGTCTTTACTAGCAGATCAGGGATAGCAAGCTAACCTTCAATGGGTGCCGCGTAAACTCTCAATTGGGCGTTTCCCTGTGATTTGGCATGGTGATGATGGTTTTTAATGAACTTCACGAACGAACAGCGATTGTTACGGGCGCAGCTCAAGGGATTGGTCGGATCACGGCCGAGACGCTCGCCGCGCACGGAATGTGTGTGGTCTTGGCAGATCTTAATGAGGCGCGGGGGAGACAGATAGAAGCGAAAATTACGTCGACAGGTGGTCAAGCACGCTTCGTCCCGGTGGATGTTGGGACTAGTGATGGTTGCAAGCATATGGTCGATGCTGCGCTCGAACATTTTGGTGGCTTATATGCGCTGGTGAACAATGCTAGATGGCACCCGCACGAGATGCTTGTCGATGTGACAGAAGAGGACTGGGACCGGAGTCAAGATGTGCTCCTAAAGTCCCACTTCTTAGCCTGTAAGTATTCAATTCCTCACATGATTGCCGGAGGTGGGGGTTCGATCGTAGGGATTTCGTCGGGGCACGCGACCCAATCGTCTGCGGATGAAGGTCCTTATGAGGCGGCAAAAGCCGCGATTCCCGGCTTGATGCGAAACGTTGCCGTTGGTTACGGGCCCGACGGCATTCGGGCCAATAGCATTCTTCCGGGCGGCATTATGACGGATGTTAAACACGAGGCCGCCGCGTCAGATCCTGACCCTGAAGCTGACGCCTGGCAAGCCCGACAAAATCCGGTGCGTAGGCGGGGTGAAGCTCAGGATGTTGCTAACGCGGTCCTTTTTCTGGTGTCTGATCTTGCGGGGTTTGTGTCAGGGGCTTCATTGGTCGTTGATGGCGGGATGTCAATTGAGTTGCCTGGGTCGGTGGCCAGTCGCCTCTAAGCTGGGTTTTTCGGCTCGCGGTTTGCCGAATTGAGCAGATTGGTGAGTGGATAGATCTCGGTGGCGAGTGACATCATTCCTGGTCCGGATGAAGGAATGGAGTTCCTATGGGTCACGAGTACGACTGGCAAGCATTACATCAGCATGCGTTGGTAATTGATTCCCATAACGACACCATTGTCGGGCTGTTGCGACGTGGTGGGCAGAGTATTGCTGGCCTATCCCAAGAAGCTCGAAGTCAGCCTGAAAGTCTCATCACATACCTCCGAGGTCCTGTCGACCACCAGGAAGGGCCCATTCAATCGGATGTTCCTGCGATGAGAGCTGGAGGCATCGACGTCGGATATTTTTCGATTGATAACACTCGTGCGGTAGGCAATCACCTGGCCTACGTTCTTGATGGCTTCGGATGGTTTGCGGCCGAGTTGGAGGCGTATAACGATGACATCGTGGTGGCTACAAGCGCTGCCGACATTGAAACTGCTAAGGCCAACGGCAAGCTTGCGGCGGTTCTCGCTGTTGAAAATTCCGAGGCTCTGGAGCGAAGCCTCTTTGTTTTGCCGATGCTGTATCGGATCGGCGTGCGGACGATGACCCTCACCCACTCGATTCGAACATATGCGGGTGATGGTGAGCAGGCCAACCAATCTGGTGGAGGTCTAACCACATTTGGTCGTGATCTCGTTGGTGCGATGAATGATCTGCGAATGCTTGTAGATGTCTCGCATCTCAGCGTGCAGGCGTTCTGGCATGCGATGGAGGAGACTCGGGTCCCGGTGATCGCCAGTCACAGCTCGTGTCGGGTGCTGAACGAGCATGGGCGCAACTTGCATGACGACCAGATCAAAGCCATCGCCGACAACGGTGGGGTGGTAGGCGTAAGTTGGGTTCATCATTTTGTTGCGTGGGAAGATCCGACCGTTGCTCGCTATCTTGATCATGTTGACCATGCGGTGAATGTTGCTGGCATAGACCACGTCGGCTTTGGATCTGATTTCGATGGCGGCTCATACCTGCTTCAGGATGCTAAGCAGGTGCCCATCATTACGCAGGGGCTGGCTGAACGGGGTTGGTCCGAATCAGATCTCCGCAAGTTTCTCGGGTTGAACCATCTTCGGGTCTTTCGGGATGCCTGTGGGTAACTGGCAGTTGGCCCGGAGTGTGTGGTCAGGGCATTGCCAAATAGACTATGCAATCACTTGATAGGACCCGTGATCATGATGGAAAAACGCAAGCTTGGCCGAGTGGCCCATGCAAGCTCGGTGGTCACCCTTGGGGCGGCTGGTCTCGGTCGGGAGGACCTATCTCAGGCTGATGTGGATGCTGCTGTCCAATTGGCGGTTGATCATGGCGTGAATCATCTTGATATCGCACCGAGCTACGGACGGGCTATGGATCGGATGGCGATCTGGATGCCTCGGCTGCACGGCGAATGGTTTATTGGCGCGAAGACCACAGCGCGGGCGCGGGACGATGCATGGGAATCGATTCGTTCTTGTCAGAAGCGGCTTGGAATAAAAACCTTCGATCTTTTTCAGTTGCACGCGGTGACGTCGTTCGAGGAGTTGGATGCGGTTACTGCGGCTGGCGGGGCGTTAGAGGCACTGGTGCAAATGCGTGACCAAGGGTTAACTCGGTATATCGGGATTACCGGCCATGGTCCAGATGTTCCTCGGGTGCAACAGGAAGCTCTGAATCGCTTTGATTTTGACACGATCATGTTTCCCCTTACTCCCGCTTTGTTTCTTAACGCGGAGTACCGTCGGGATGCACAGGTGCTGCTGAGGGTTGCCAACGAACGCGACGTAGGCATTCAAGTGATCAAGATGCTGGCTCGGGGTGGCTGGGGAGATGTCGAGCGAGATCTTTCGCCTTGGTATGACCCGCATCGCGAGCAGCCCGAAATCGATCGCGCGTTGTGGTGGGTGTTATCGCAACCGGTGCATACGGCTCCTTCGACCGGGGAGACAAGCTTGTTGCCGCTTATTTTTGATGCGGCTGATCGCTTCAGTGAACTTGATGGGGATGCGCAGGAGGCTGTGGTCGCTGCACAATGTCCCCGGTGGCCCGAACCCCGCCTCGGAATTCCAACCACAGCGTGATATGCGATGGCTTGTCAGTTCTGGCCGGTGGTGGGCGTATCTACGGTGGTGGACCAGGATGTAGGGGATGATGTTATGACGAGTGAGACTTCCCATTTTCCCTTTGCTGAGTTTGTCGGTGCCCCTCGGGATATCGGTACACAGCATGGTGAGATGTTTGGTGACCTTATTCGGTTGCAACTTTCCGAAACACTTGATGCGGCACGGGCTCATGGGCTGACGCCGGAGGCAGCGTTGGCATGGGCGCGTGATCAACTGTCTCGTGTCGAATTGATCGGGTCACATTGGACCGAAGAAATTCAGGGAGTTGCGCATGGCGCTGGCCTCACGTTTGACGAGGTGCTGGCGTTACAACTCCGTCCAGGATCCGGTACGGGAGGCCCCGGACTCAGGTCTCCTCCAATGCCCGAAGGTTGCACCTCGTTTGCTGCTATCGGGTCAGCTACGGTGGATCATCGAAGCTTGGCTGGTCAGAACCGAGATCTTGGCGAGATGTATATGGATCGGATGGTCGTCACGCTCTTGCGTTCGGACGATGGGCCGGCGATCTTGATGCATTCGGTCCCAGGCGAGCTCGGTGGGACCGGGCTTAACAGCCACGGGGTGGCCGTGTTTGCGAATTCATTGTGGGCAAAGTCTGGTCGAACATGGATGGCTCCACCGGTGTTGCGACGAGCTATGCTCGAAGCAGGGTCGGCGGCTGAGGCAGTGGCCTGTGTGGAGGCTATGGACCAACCAGCGGTCGGAAATTTTTTGGTTGCCGATGCTGAACGGGCTTTTAATCTGGAAATTTTGCCTGAAGGCTTGGTCGTGGTAGCGATTGATGACGGCGTGTATGCACATGCAAATAACTGCACGGATGAGTCCCTGCTTCCGTATGAAGCAACAGAACGGCAACGGCCCCTTCCATTTTCCGAGGGTCGCCGACAGGCCTTGCAGCATGCGCTCGAGTGTGAGAGCGGATCAATCGATGTCGGTGTGTGCCGTCGGCTGCTCAGTGATGAGTCCGGCCGGCCGGAGCCTGTGTGTCGTCGGGCGAATACCGGCGATCCATTTACAACCGTTGCTGGGTTGATCGCCCAGCCGGATGACCGCTCGCTTCACATCAGTTTTGGTCCACCAAGCGAGGGAAAGTTCAGGGGCTATTGCATCTAGCGAGCGTGGCGACGCGTTCGGTGGGAATGGTGACGGTATTTACGACGTGCGCGCAGCTACCAGAGTTATTGCGGCTGCAAACCCGGCGATTCCGATCCCAATCGCGAGCATACTCGCGAGCACGAGAATACGGATCGACTGCCCACGTGCTTCTGACGGATTGGGTGCATGGAATGCGAGATACGCCGCTAAACCAACGATGGTTGTGACCACGATAGCACCGCCAGCACGGACGTTTTCTATCAAGAAATAGGCACCGCTCACAACTGCCACGAATGCAATTGAGCACGCTACAAGCGTTTGGCCCCATCGGCTTCTGATGTTCACGGACATGAGCATACGTGACGCGTAGATGCATAGATCGCCGTCGGTCTGTTTGCTCATCGGCGAATGGCGTGCCAACGTACGTGTGTGTGGCCACTGTCGGGTGGTTTTGTGTCGAAAGGGCTGTTACGTGACCGGTGCTGATGCTTTAGTGCAAATTCTGAAGGCTGAAGGAGTGAAACAAGTTTTTTGTTTCCCGTACACACCGGTGATGGAAGCGATGGCGCGTGCGGACCTCCGTATTCTCCTAGCACGCCAGGAACGGGTTGCTGGAAATATGGCGGATGGCGTTTCCCGGTCGACCAATGGTCGTGAGTTAGGTACGTGGACGGTTCAGCAGTCGGCCGGAAGTGAGAATGCGTTTGCTGCCATCGCCCATTCCTACACTGATTCCACCCCCATGTTGTTTGTGCCGGGTCACCCGGGCATGGATAAGGCCGATATCCCGCCAACGTTTGAGGGTGTAAAGAACTATGCGGCGACAACTCGGCATGCGGCGACGGTGCGGACAGTAGACGAGCTTCAACAGCGTGCACGCATGGCGTTTACAGCTTTGCGTACCGGGCGACCCGGTCCCGTGATGCTGGAAATGCCGGTCGATGTGTGTAATGCCGAATTTAAGGGGCCTCTGGATTACCAACCGATTCGTCCGTCAAAGGCCGGGGCTGATAGCGGTGCGGTTGCTGAGGCGGCAGATCTGTTGTTGCGATCCAAGTCTACGATGATATGGGCAGGGCAGGGTGTGCTGTATGCGGAAGCGTCGGCAGAGTTGCAAGAGGTGGCTGAACTCCTAGGGGTTCCTGTCATGACAACTCTTCAGGGCAAGAGCGCTCTTCCCGAGACGCATGAGCTGGCAGCCGGTGTCGGCGCGTATGTTCGTACGGCGATGGTTGCGCATTATCTCGAGGTTTCTGACACCGTACTCGCTGTAGGAACGAGTCTGAGCAAGATGTCGTTCACGCCTGATCTTCCAGAGGGCAAGACGATCATTCACGTCACCAACGATCCCATTGATTTGAACAAGAGCTATCCGACGAAACTTCCTATTCATGCTGATGCCAAGCTGTTTCTGCAGCAGTTAGCTGACGAGCTCCGGCGTCGTGTTGGGGATGGGCGCGAGGCAGAGCGCCGCGATACTTCCAACACTATCGCGGCAATTAAGGGAAATTGGCTGTCGGACTACGAAGCCCAATTTTCTGATGAGCGGGAGCCAATAAATGCCTACCGAATGCTTCGAGAACTGTGGAGCCTGCTGGACCCGGACACTACGATGATCACGCACGAATCCGGTGCTTCTCGAGATATCCAGAGCGTGTTTTACGAGTCCACGCTTCCGCGTAGCTATCTGGGTTGGGGCCAATCGTCGCAACTCGGATTTTCTATAGGGCTTGCTATGGGAGCCAAGCTTGCGAATCCGGATAAGACGGTGGTAAATGTGATGGGTGATGGGGCGGTTGGCTACACCGGGCTGGATTGGGAGACGGCTGTCCGAGAGAACATTCCAATACTGACGGTTATCAAGCATGACGCCATATTCAGTGGTTACGATCGCAACATTCCTGAATCCATAGCTAAGTTTGGGGTTTCAAGCCTGGATGGTGATTACGCAGGGGTGGCAGCAGCCCTTGGGTGTCATGCGGAGCAGGTGACTGGCATTGGCGAACTGCGCCCGGCGTTTGAGCGAGCGCTTCGGGCGGTTAATGAAGGCCAGCCGGCAGTTGTTGATGTTCGTACGGCCGAAACGCGAGAGCTTTCGATGGCACCTGAAGCGCGCACTGCAAGTCAGTAAGTTGTGTGCGTGGCCGTACACTACGATCGTGTTTATCTGAAGTGAGTTCGTGAGGTTCACGATGTCCGAGATTACTGTTGTGGCGACTATTCATCCCAAGCCGGGTCATGCCGATGCACTAATCCGGGAAATGCAAGCCAATGCGGCGAATGTCCATAACGAGCCGGGTTGTCTTCACTACACGTATCATCGAGGCATCGACGACCCAGATGCGATCGTGGTGATTGAGCGATGGGCCTCTGAAGCCGCGTTACAGGACCACGCTGCTGCACCTCATATGGCGGCGTTTAGTGCACGGGCCCAGGAGCATCGGGATGCCCCGGCCGATGTTGTGCGCTATGAGATGGTGCCGATCGATGGCGATCCGGCCAAGTCGCATTTCTAGCGCTCGTCTCTGATTGCATGATGCCTCACGAGGTGTCTGCCTACTGGCCCGCTTTGTAGTCACCGTGCATGCTGCGCCTACTGTGGCAGCCAAAATGGGATTCTGGTGAGCGAAAGACGGATTGCTTCTGACATCCTGGCCGTGGCCGTGATCTCGGCGGCTGGGTCTTTTGCCAATGGCGGGTTGGCCCCCATTCTTGGCCAGATCGCGGCGGATTTTTCGGTTTCCTTTACAGCCCTGGGTGTACTTACGGCCGGGTTTGCATTTGCTCGCGTGATCTTTGATCTTCCAGCCGGAACGCTCGCTGATCGTATCCATCCCCGGAACATGTTTTACGTGGCTGCTGTCGTTGCTGTCATTGGAGGTGTGGTGGCGACGGTCGCTCCCACGTTTAGCGTGCTCGTTGGAGGCCGGGTGATTCAAGGCATGGGGGTGACCTTGACACTGTTTGCTGCGACGGCTTACATCGGCCGACGCGCGCGTCCTGGTGAACGGGGTCGAATGATGGGCGTTGCCAATGCTGCGAATCCCGTTGGTGAACTGCTGGCGCCGCTCACAGTTGGATTGGCTTCTGCGGTTTTGGGCTGGCGAATCGGGATGCTGATCACGCTGCTTCCGACTATCGGAACACTTGTCTTGGTGCCGTTGTATGTTCGTGATATGGGTGTGGTTGGAACGTTAGGAGGGGCTTCCCGTCCAGCCCACCCTCGGTCGGAAAAGCTTGCAATTAACGTGCATCTCCTCTTGGGCATCAATCTAATGACGGCGGCGACATCACTCGCCAACTTTGGTTTTAAGTCCACAATCTTTCCGTTGTTTGGCAGTAGGGTTCTTCATCTCAATCCCGCGCTGATTGGTGTAGCGATCGCTGCTGCAGCCGCAGCACGCTTTCTTTTGTCACTGGTGTCGGGGTGGCTATCAGATCGTGTTGGTCGTATGGCGGTGTTTGCTCCGGGCATGTTTGGTCTGGTGATCGCGGCAGTGCTTTTGCCGTTAACCGATGCCTTTGGTCCGTATCTTGGGTTCGCGCTCGTGTATGCGATAGGGGCAGCGGCTAGCCATATGGTCTATACGATGGTTGTTGATCGGGCACCTTCGGATCGTTTGGGTGCGGCGCTTGGAACCAACCAACTTTTTGCTGACGTCGCGACAGTTGGGATGCCTGTGGCACTTGGTCTGCTCATTGATACGGTTGGGTTTGGGGGCGCGGGTATTTCGATCGGCGCGTTTGGAATGGTAGCCATCGGGATAGGGCTTGTTGTGGGTGACACCTCACCTCGGCAGAATCAAAAGAACGCATCGGCTGCGGGCGAACGGTAAACCAATCGCACGTGCACAGTATCGAATTTGAGTCTGGACCAACGGCGGAGGTGCATGGGAGTCGAACCCACCTAGGACGCTGACCAGCGCCCCACGACGGTTTTGAAGACCGCGAGGGCCACCCGGCCCTACCCACCTCCGAGTGAACGCTAGCAGGTTTCCACTACTGGAATGGAATCAGCCAACAAATTTTGTAAACGTGCTAATAGGTTCGCGAACGATTTGCTGAATTCCTGGCGGATATCCAGCGGTCACCTGCGCGAGAGCTTACAAGACGCTTGAAGCGTGCGCGAGAACGCTGCTCCAAACCTGTTAGGCCGTCCATACGTGGGCTGATCGAGGGGGTGACGGCATGTCACCCGATGTGAGCCAAAACAAGCCGAATATGGACAGGAATATGGACAAGACTGCTCGTTGCCTTCATGGGATTTCGTATTGGGTGTGTCGAAGGTTGTGTTTACTACCCCCGCAGGCAAGTGTTCTGTTCGCTATGGGTTCAACGTCGGCAACCGACTTCCAAGCGGAGGCCCCCCCCCGTCTGGCTGGGGTCGGGTTCCGGCAGATTTGGTCACTGGCAATCCAGTCACGTCCAGCGGAAAGACAGGCCGTCTCACGCTCAAGATTTTGTTGCGCCTCTTGTTCACGAGCCTCTCTTTGACTGCGATTGTAAGAATAGTCTTGAACCCAGCCTCCTTGCAGTTCGAGTTTTTCTCCTGTCCATTCAATCCCAAACGCAAAGAGGGCAACGATTATTGCTACGAGAACAAGCACAACCTTACGGTCTCTCTGGTTAAATCCGGATGCCGGCCTTCCTGCATCGGGTTTTGTCTCCCGTGCTGCCGCCTCGTCAGACGGCTTCTGAGAACCCACATCCTGCTTGGCCTGAGGTGCGGCAGACGGCTTCTGAGGACCCACATCCTGCTTGGCCATCTGTGTCCCACAGCTTGGGCAAAACCTAAATCCTGATTTAACCGAGCTGCCACATTGATGGCAAAACCGTTGCGAGTTAGGTGGACGCACTTTTCATGACACTGATGCAACGAGAAACAATTTTCGACCAAAGCATGTTGCAGGCAAGGGGTACACCTTGCCCACCAGGGCGCTGCGATGCCATCCAGTTAGCGATACGAAATATGGACAGAATATGGACAAGCGCCGTTTGGAAAGAGGTGATAACAGGTTGAATGACACAATTTGTCGGATTCCTGACGGAAGAAATACCCTCGGTAGGTCTAATTGCACGGGGACGTATTGTGAATATTTTTGCAATTGAATATGGGTGTCGGGCGCGTGTGGCAGCTCGTTTTGTGGTAACAGTCGTGCTCAGCATGGTCCTGGCCGCAACGGTGATTGGTTGTGGTGGGAGCGAGAAACAGAGTGGACAATTCCGTATGAACAAGAGCAAGTTTTCGAATCCGGCCGGTTCAACAGGTTGTAATCCTTGTTAACGGATTAACCTCTCAAGAATTCACGGATTCGTTACTGATGAACTAGCGTCGGGTCTAACACCGCATCGATTGGTCGGCCTACGGTCTGAAGGCAATGCACACGGGTGCTGGAATATCAACGATATGGCCGGTATGGTCGAGAAGTCCGGTGTCAGGGTCTATGGCGAAGGTATGAATGGTTCCCGAATCCTGATTTTCGACAAGTAAAAAGTTTTCATCCGGGCTCAGTGCAAAGTTCCGCGGTGTCTGTCCTCGACTCGATTCATGTCCAATGACATCTAGCCGACCGCTGGGCGGGTCAATAGCAAATATGGCGATGGAGTCGTGGCCTCGATTCGACCCATACAGGAATCGGCCGTTGGGACTGACATGAATGTCTGCTGTCGTGTTTGCGCCGTTCCATGCTGGTGGGAGCGTTGAGATGATTTGTCGTTCGCTAAGATTTCCATCGTTTGTGTTGACGTCATAAGCGGCTACCGTCGATCCAAGCTCATTGATCACGTAGGCATAGGGCTTGGTGGGGTGGAATGCGAAATGTCGAGGGCCTTCACCCGGATGAGACACAACATCGCCCGCATGGTGGAGTCGTCCGGCATCTGCGTCAATCTGGTACTGGACGATTCGATCCGTGCCGAGATCACACACGTAGGCGCGGTCATTTGTCGAATTAAGCGTAATTGAGTGGGCATGCGGCTGATCTTGCCGGTCAGGATGAACAGAGGATCCGTGGTGCTGAATAAAATCGCACCGATCACCGAGGCTTCCGTCGGGCTCAATCCGAATCATCGCGACGCTCCCTCCTTTATAGTTTGCCGCGATTACTAGCTGGTCGGTGGCGTCAACGGCGAGATGGCACGGACCCGGCCCACCAGTGGATTGTCGGTTGAGTTCCCGCAGCGAGCCATCACCATTGATTTCAAAGGCTGTAATCGCGCCGTGGGTTGTTGGATCACTTGTTTCACAGACCGAGTACAGATGTTCACCCGTTGGGTCGACGCCGACAAAAGAGGGGTTTTCGATCCCGGTGGTGATATGTCGGACATCGATAGCCCCGGTGGCAGGGTTCATCGATCCCGTATATATGCCAGCGGATCCCTGTCGCGTATAGGTACCGACAAAGAGGGTTAGGTCGTTGGCCATAGGATGGCTTCCTATTGGTGCACAGCCGGAATTCGTGGCCCAGCCTAACTCGTGCGAATCATGATGACGTAGCAATGCTGGTGGATAGCCGGAGTTTGATGGGAGTATGGGGATGTTCTCAGCGGTTCTGCAGGGAACTAATCGGCTGCGTCTGTGTGCCACATCTTGTTGGTTGTTGGCTGATGCACGGTGCTATGAGGTGAGATTTGGCATGACGACTCCCTCTTCCACAGGGACCAATCTCCGGGTTCTTTTGGCAAATCGACCCAAGGCCGAACCGCGTGTTGAAGATTTCGAATTGTTGGAGGCTCCAATCCCTGATCCTCGGAACAACGAAGTGCTGGTACGCACAATTTATCTTTCGATTGATCCGTATATGCGTGGTCGCATACGGGCGACCAAGTCGTATGCGGCACCTGTGGCTATCGGTGAAGTCATGGTCGGTGGGATTGTTGGTGAGGTCGTGGAATCAAAAAGCGAACGGTTCAAGGTCGGAGACATTGTGGAAAGCCGTCTTGGCTGGCAGCAATACGGCATCGCGCAGCCAGATGATCTTCGTATGGTTTATCCCGAACTCGCGCCAATAACCACAGCGTTAGGCATTTTAGGGATGCCCGGGCAAACAGCGTACTTTGGCTTGTTGGACGTTGGTCGTCCTCGTCCTGACGAGACGGTGCTTGTATCCGCGGCGTCAGGTGCTGTCGGTGGAGTGGTTGGGCAAATCGCTCGGCTGAAAGGGTGTCGGGCAATCGGTATTGTCGGGTCGGCCGCCAAGCGTGAATATGCCCTGAGTGAACTCGGGTACGAGGCGGTCATCGATCGGACGATCGATGACGTGGGGGCGGAGCTATCGGCGACGTGTCCCGATGGTGTCGACGTATATTTTGACAATGTCGGTGGCCATATTCTTGACTTGGTGCTTGACCACATCAATCTGCATGCACGTATTGCGATCTGTGGAATGATTTCTGAGTACAACCTTCCGACCCCGGAGTTGGCAGTGCGCCCAACCCGGACGTTACTCACGCGACGGGCGCGTATGCAAGGGTTGCTGGTGTCTGATTATGCTGATCGCGCTGACGAAGCCTTGCAACAGCTCGGCGGGTGGGTCCGTTCGGGAGCACTCAAGTATCGGGAAGACGTTATTGAAGGTCTTGAGCATGCACCTGCGGCGCTGATCAGAGTTTTGCGCGGGGAAAACTTTGGCAAGCAGCTTGTTAAGGTTGGCGCAGATCCCACGTAATACGAGGCATTTCTGCGTCGGCGTATTGCCGGACATGGATCACGTGGCTGTTCCCGATCTTGGTTTGATGTCTGGGCTGGAATGTCCGAGTAAGATGGATACGTCACCCTAGACCATAAGTTCTCCGCCCGTGATGTCGACGGCTGCCCCAGTGATGTAGGCAGCTTCTTCCGACGCGAGAAAGCAAACAAGGTCCGCGACCTCGGTTGGTTTGCCCATGCGCCCTAATGGAATGGACGGGATGTAGCCTTGAATCCGGTCTTCAGACCAGGCGACCCGGAGCATGTCGGTGTCGATCATTCCCGGACACACGGCATTTACGGTGATGTTATGGGGGGCGAGTTCCTTGGCCGAAGCTCTGGTAAGACCAAGAACGGCGGCTTTTGAGGTCGTGTAGGAAGCCCCTCCGACCGTGCTGACATTTTTTCCTGCTGTGGACGAGAAGTTGACAATGCGTCCGTAGCCATTGGCCTTCATCGTTTGGGCCACGGCCTGTGAACAAAAGAAGGTGCCGTTCACATTTACGTCCAGTACGCGCCGCCACTCATCTTCGGCAATGTCTTCGAATGCCGTTGGAGCCACAATTCCGGCGTTGTTGATGAGGACATCGATCCTTTCGAAATGGTCGGTGATCTTCGTCACCATGGCATCCACCGCCGCACGGTTCGTGATGTCTGCAGCGACAGCCAGCGCGTTAGATCCGAGCTTGGCGGCGACTGATTCGATCTGATCACGCGACACGTCATTGACCGCGACACGCGCTCCTCGATCGAGTAGACGTTTAGCGGTGGCAAGCCCCATTCCACGAGCTGCTCCGGTTACAAGTGCGACTCGGTTTTCGAAGGTGGCTGTCATAGGAAATGCCTCCCAAGGGCTATCGTGTTAATTCTGCCGCAGTCTGATGGGTATAGGGGCGTTGTGCGAGTCCGCGAGGCCATAAATTGGAGTCGTGACGTGGGCTTATGGTGCGTATATTGAGGTGAATATTGGTGTACTGCTGCTCAGTCTGGTACTGGAAGCGTCGATATGTTGCGAGTTTTGGTGGTTGACGATGAGGAAGCTCTGACGACGACGATCGCGTACAACCTGCGTCGCGAGGGTTACGAGGTAGAAGCAGTCACCGATGGCGAGCAGGCGCTGGAGGTTGCGGAGGCGACCCAACCAGATTTGGTTGTGCTGGACTTGATGCTTCCGGGAATGGATGGATTTGAGGTCTGTCGACAAATTCGACGGAAGAGCGCAATCCCGATCTTAATGCTTACGGCCCGAGACGAGGAGATCGATCGTGTGGTGGGTCTCGAAATTGGAGCCGACGACTACATGACGAAGCCGTTCTCAATGCG
>DJHK01000029.1:0-15081 GCA_002433065.1 Chloroflexi bacterium UBA6622 | reverse complement strand
CAGGAAATGAACCAGGCAGATGGGCCGGCTCGTGACATGATTGAGTTCGGCGGCCTCAGCCTCTCGCGCGAGACTCGGCAGGTGGCGTTGAATGCAAAGCCGATCCAGCTAAAGCCAAAGGAATTTGATCTTCTGGAATTTCTGATGCGAAACCGTGAACGTGTCTATTCCGCGACCCAACTTCTCGAACATGTCTGGGGCTATGCGTATACAGGCGACACACGTACTGTCCCCGTCCATATTCGCGGACTGCGACGGAAGATTGAATCTGATCCCTCGACCCCGACTCGAATCGAGACGGTCCGCGGTGTCGGCTATCGGTTTGTGGGGTGATGTGGTCGAGAGGTGGTCTGAGGTTCCGCCTGGGGGTCGTTGCATTTGTCGGGTTTATTGCGTGTAGCGTTTTCATTGGTCTGGTTGTTGGTGGTCGGATTGATCCGGGCGAACGTGAAGCACTTGTTTTTCCGTTTGCGGCCTTGTCATTTCTGGGAGCTGCTGTTTCGGGTGCGCTAGCCATGATCGTGGTCTCTAGCGATATTCGAGCTCTGGGATCCATGGAACGCACGATCCGTACTCTGACCACACGGGGCCAAATGCCTTCGATTCCGATGCTCGGTGGACCAGAGTCACGGGCGCTTGGCCAGAGTTTGGCCGACTTTACGTCGGTGTTTTATCAAGACTTGGACTCGTTGGAACGTGAGCATGCCCGTCTCGAAGCAGTACTTGATTCGATGACGGATGGTGTTGTGATTGTCGAGTCTGAGGACACTGTGAGCCTTGTCAACCGTGCAGCTGGAGAGTTGCTTGACGTGACGCCGAGGCTGGAAGGCTCGGTAAGCCTTGCCAACGGGCTCAGAGACATCGATCTGGTCGAACTCATTCAAGAATCTTCCCGAGATCGATCCGCGAGTCGTCTATTCACCATTGATGCGACAAACAGGGAAGTTCATGGGGTGGTTGTCCCGTTAGGCCGCCGGGATGATCGGCAGCGTCTGGTCTTGCTTCGTGATCTAACTAAGTTGCGACAGGCTGAAAATATCCGGCGTGATTTCGTTGCCAATGTGTCGCACGAATTGCGGACTCCAGTCACGGTGCTCCGTGCCATGGTAGAGACGTTGGAGGCAGGGGCAGTCGATGATCCGCAGACCCGTGCTGACTTTCTTCGTCGAATCGTTGTCGAAACGGATCGACTAGGCCAGATCATTACTGAGCTGCTGGATCTCGCCAGGATTGAGTCCGGCATGGCAGATCTCGCGTTGGAAAAAGTGGATTTGAACATGGTTGTTGGGTCTACGGCTGAACGCCTGCGACCGCAGGCGGTGCGTAATGATTTGCAGCTTGAAATTGCGCAGTTCCCGGAACATCTGCCTGTTGAGGCTGATACGGACCGAATGGGTCGGGTGGTGATGAGCCTGGTTCATAATGCAATAAAGTTCACTTCGCCGGGTGGAACCATCTCGGTGATTGTCGAACGACTCGATCAAGATGCGGTCGTGCGTGTCGTTGACACCGGTCAGGGTTTGGATCCAGGTGAGCGGGAGCGAGTGTTTGAGCGGTTCTACAAGGCGGATGCCTCTCGGAGCGGTTCAGGATCCGGCCTGGGGCTGGCTATTGCTCGACATACGGTTCGTCAACATGGAGGTCGGATTTGGGTCGAGTCACCTGGTCGGGGGCATGGCTCGACCTTTGTTTTGACGCTTCCCTTACATGCGGCTCACGATCAGGAGAAAAGTTCCTGATTCAAGTTCTCGAAATTGTCATCAGTTCTCGTAGGCCTACCCCTGTTTTTTAGACAGTCTCGTTCAGCCAACTTTCACGGAACGTTTAAGTTCTGTTTAACTCGCTGCCTTGAGGGTTGATCGGTCTGGCATACATTCGCATCGGTTAATTATTACCTTTTCTCATGTTTTTGAGTGTCAGCAGGAAGGAACACGAACACTGTTGAATTTAAAGAGTCGTCGGCAGGTCCTACAGATTGGCGGAGTTGGAGCCGTGGCTGTAGGAGGTACTGTTGTGCTTGCCGCTTGCGGTGATACCGGTGTCGTGACCGAGGTATCTTCGGCCGAGAAGACTGTCGAAAAATCAGGCAAGAAGATTGTTGACGTGACCCCGCCGCTAGGGCCGATAGCCGGGACAATCCTGATTGATGGGTCAAGCACCGTAGGTCCGATTTCGGCTGCGGTCGCCGAAGAGTTTGCGAAGAAGTTCCCTGACGTACGAGTACCCGTCGGGGTCTCCGGGACCGGTGGCGGCTTTAAGAAGTTCTGCGTCAGAGAAACCGATATCACCAACGCATCCCGGTTCATTAAATCTAAAGAAGAAACGGTCTGTGCTGAGAATGGAATTGAGTACATCGAGCTTCCGGTTGCCGTTGACGGTATCGCGGTAGTCGTGAATCCAAAGAACACGGCAATTGGTGACTCAATCACTGTCGAAGAGTTGAAGGCGATGTGGGCGCCGGAGGCCGAGGAGAAGGTTACGACCTGGGACCAGGTTCGCGCCGGATTGCCCGGTAACAAGTTGGTGATGTATGGGCCTGGTACGGACTCAGGTACGTACGACTACTTCACCAAAAAGATCAATGGCGTTGAGGGTGCTAGCCGAGGTGATTTCACGCCGAGCGAGGACGACAATGTGCTTGTTCAGGGTGTGTCTGGCGACGTAAACGCGATTGGGTTTTTTGGTCTGGCGTACTACGAGCAGAACAAGGACCTTCTTAAGGCTTTGAAAGTCGATGGCGGCAACGGACCGGTGTCTCCAACGGAAGCAAACGTGCTTAGTGGCGCATACTCTCCGCTGTCTCGTGTCGTCTTCATTTATGTGAGTCCCGTTGCAGCCGAGCGTCCGGAAGTTCAGACATTCATCGACTTCTACCTCAACAATGCGTCCGGCCTGGCCCCTTCGGTAGGCTACGTGCAGTTACCCGAGAAGATGTACCAGATGGCACTTGAGCGATTCAAGAGTCGTAAGACCGGCACCATTACGGCTCTCGAGGGTACGACGTCTTCGCCGAACTCGGTTCTTGCAGCATGGGAAGCTGGAGCCTAACCATCGTTTACTACGGCCCACCGCGTATTGGGTGTATACCTCCCCCTCCCCCCGACCTGCTGCGTGTGTGAGCTTTCATCCTCTTCGGGCTGCCGGCGTAAGGCCGGCAGCCGCAGAGGTTTACGGAAGTTTTCGGGATTCGTCGGAATCGCGATGAAACGGCAACATAGGCCTCAATGTGGAATTACGACCCAGGTTTGCTTTGAAGAACTCCGCTAGCTCTCGGGAACCGTCCAAGTGGGGTGGGTCCCGTCGTCAACGTGTACTCGTTGAACGGACGGTCCATTGGGTGCTATTCGCGTGTGCGGCGGTGTCGGTGCTGACGACTACGGGAATTGTGATCACCTTGTTGGGCGAGACTGTCCAGTTTTTTGGTGAGGTCCCGATTCTTGATTTTTTAACAGGTACCCGGTGGACGCCGCTATTTGCCTCCCAGAATTTCGGCGTGTTGCCGCTGGTGAATGGAACGGTGGCTGTGGCACTTGTGGCCATTGTGGTGGCGGTGCCTGTCGGTTTATTGACGGCGATATTCCTCAGTGAGTATGCGCCTGGGCGAGTCCGTAGCGTGGTGAAACCAATTCTTGAGGTGTTGGCCGGGATTCCGACGGTTGTATACGGATACTTCGCCCTACAGTTTGTGACCCCAATTCTGAGGGGGATATTTCCACAAACCCAAATCTTCAATGTGGCCAGTGCAGGGATTGTGATGGGATTCATGATTCTCCCCATGATGGCGTCCATCAGCGAGGATGCGATCCGCGCTGTTCCTCGAGACCTCCGTCAAGGTGCCTACGCGCTTGGGGCGACCAAGCTGGAAGTCATTACCCGGGTGGTGGTTCCAGGTGCGCTATCGGGGATCCTTGCGGCGGTTATCTTGTCGATCTCGAGAGCTATTGGCGAAACCATGATTGTGGCGATTGCAGCTGGCCTGCAGCCCAAGATGGGGTTCGACTTGCTTTCATCCATGGAGACAATGACGGCATACATTGTTCAGGTGAGTCTTGGTGATACCCAACAGGACACGATCGAGTATCGGACGATTTTTGCGGTTGGAACGTTGCTGTTTGTTCTCACCTTCATCATGAACGTTTTGAGTGATCTGCTGGTTCGTCGGTATCGAGAGGCATACGAGTGACAGTCGGTGATCCCACGATGGTGAGCAACAGTGGACACGCTCAGGCACGGACACGTCGCCGAGTTTTCGGGGTAATGTTTTATGCGCTGACCATCGGGTCAACCGTGCTTGGGATCGTCCTGCTCGCGGCGTTGCTTATCGATGTTTTTGCCGATGGGGTTAACCAGGTCGACGCCCACTTTCTCACGAGTTATCCGTCGAGATTTCCTGACCAATCCGGTCTTCGATCAGCGTTGTTGGGGACCCTCTGGATGCTCGGGTTGACGGCGATTTTGGCCTTTCCCATCGGGGTGGGTGCAGCGATTTACCTCGAGGAATACGCGCCTGCAAATTGGGTGACCCGTTTCATCCAGTTAAACATTGCGAATCTAGCTGGTGTTCCGAGTGTGGTGTATGGCTTGCTTGGCCTTGGGCTGTTTGTTCGGTGGTTCTCGTTGGGCCGGAGCATTCTGGCCGGATCCATGACAATGTCGTTGCTGATTTTGCCCTTAATCATCGTCGCCTCACGAGAGTCTATCCGGGCGGTGCCTGATTCATTGCGAGAAGGAGCCTTTGCTCTGGGAGCCACCCGGTGGCAGATGGTTCGACGTACTGTGGTGCCCGCGGCGGCGGGAGGAATTTTGACCGGAACTATTCTTGCTTTGGCTCGGGCAGTCGGTGAGACGGCGCCCCTGATAACGATTGGCGCCCTGACATATATTGCCTTTGATCCGCAGGGACCTATGGATTTGTTTACGGTTCTGCCAATTCAGATCTTTAACTGGGTGTCGCTCCCACAAAAGGATTTCGCGTATCTTGCGGCTGGCGGGATCTGTGTTTTGCTGATGGTGTTGCTTATCGCGAATTCATTGGCAGTGTTCTTGAGATATCGGATGCAGAGGAGGCTCCAGTGATCAATCTTCGAGTTGGCGATCAGGCCAAAGATGTCGCCAATGTCGATCAAAGGGATGGGGGGGCAATTCTGGCGACCACCCACTTGAGTTTTTGGTATGCCAAATTTTTGGCTATTGAGGATGTCAGCATTGAAATGCCGGATCGCAAGATTACGGCCATTATCGGGCCGTCTGGCTGCGGCAAGAGCACGTTCCTTCGCTGTTTTAATCGTATGAACGAACTAATACCTGGCACGAGAATTGAAGGCGACGTGATGTTTCGTGGGACCAATGTCAACGATCGTTCAGTTGATCCAGTGGAAATTCGGCGACAGGTCGGGATGGTGTTTCAAAAGCCGAACCCTTTTCCAAAGTCAATATATGACAACGTGGCATATGGCCCACGAGTGAACCGTTATCAGGGTTCGATGGACGAAATTGTAGAAACGTCCTTACGGCGCGCGGCGTTGTGGGATGAGGTGAAGGACGATCTGAAGAAGAGTGGCCTCGCGTTATCCGGAGGGCAGCAGCAGCGACTCTGTATTGCCAGGGCGCTGGCGGTTCAGCCCGAGGTTTTACTGATGGATGAGCCTTGTTCGGCGCTGGATCCGATAGCTACGACCCGCATTGAGGACTTAATGCGTGAACTGCGTGAGGATTTGTCGATCGTGATTGTGACGCACAACATGCAGCAAGCCGCTCGTGTGTCCGACCGTACTGCCTTCTTCACGTTGGGTGAGGCAGGGGCCGGTGTGCTGGTGGAACATGACGAAACTCAACGTATCTTTACGACCCCCTCGGACGATCGCACTGAGGCGTACATCACCGGACGATTTGGTTAAGGAAGGAGATTGTCGATGCCCCCGCGAGCTGGATTTGAGGAGCAACTGAAGCACATTCAGGACGAAGTATTGTTGATCGGGAGTCTCGTGGAAAAGACGATTCATCGGTCCGTTCAATCTCTCAGTGATCGGAATCTTGAACTGGCCCAACAAGTCATTGCTGATGACGATGAGATTGATGTTCGTCAACATGAACTTGAAGAATTCTGCATTGATGTGATTGCCCGTCAGCAACCGATGGCGGGTGATCTTCGAATGATTGTCACCGGATTGCAGGTTGCATCAGAGCTTGAGCGAATTGGTGACTATGCTGAGGGGATTGCGAAGATTAGTGTTCGGATGGGAGATCAGCCGCCGCTTAAGCCGCTGATAGACATTCCACGGATGGCTGACATCTCGGTCAATATGCTGCGCCGTAGCCTCACCGCGTTGAATGCTCGTGATGATGAAATCGCCCGAGAGGTCTGGCAGGACGATGATCAGGTTGACCAGTTGAATGAACAGGTGTTTCGAGAACTCGTTACATACATGCTTCAGGATCCCCGAAATATCGAGCGGGCCACTCTGTTGATGTGGGTGTCCCATAATCTCGAACGCGTGGCGGATCGAGCAACCAATATCGCCGAGCGCGTCATATATCTGTCGACAGGTCTGATTGCCACTGAAGGGCAGAGCTGGTCTGATGTGGGCCTGGATAGCGACACGGATAAAAATGGTGGGGGTTCTGAGTAGCTCAGTCGGGAAGAATCAAGGTAGTTGACAATGTCGGTGACGCTCACGTCGTTTGAGCCAATATCCAGTCAGCGGTGATCCGAGCGACTTCTTTTACGATGTCCTGGTGGGTTCGTCCCGATCGTTTCGGTACCTGGAATCCGTGGTCAGCATCTTTGATCAACTCCAGAGCGGCTGGCTGATTCAGCGAGGCGATCACGTCTGTTAACAAGTTGGTATTGGCGAGCCGATCCCGAACACCTGATACAAACAGGATGGGAAACGCTACGTTGATCAGGTGGTCAGCCCGTGTGTCGTCCGGATGACCGGCACGATGTAGCGGAAATGCGAAGGCGACAAGTCCGTGTAAGTGTTCAATGCGTCCCCGGGCCGCGGCCAGGGTCGTCATTCGACCGCTCATGGAGTGGCCGCCAGCGAATCTTGGAAGATGAGGGGCTGCAGATGTCGCGGCATCGATTGCGGCACATACGGTGTCCAGTCGTACGCGCTCAGCGTCCATGCCGCCCCGGCCAGCTTCTGAGTACGGGTAGTTGTATCGGAATGTGGCCACCCCTTCCACGCCGAGGGCATCAGCCATACCGTGCATGAACGGGTGATCGAGATGTGTGCCGGCACCATGGCCCAGCACGAGCAGCGCATGCGCGTCGGGTGGCTGTAGCAAGATGGAGGAAACCCTGTCACGGTTGGTCGACGGGGTGAACGAGCCGATATGGCGAGTGTGTGATGAACTCACAAGGGGTCCCGGTCCATGGCGGTCCGCGGTGTGTCGCCGTTATTGTGACGTCTGGTCGGCAATCCGACGAGCACTGAACTCCCCAGCCAGGCCGGGCCAGTCAGTGTTTCGGACGACGAGTTATGCCGCCAAACCTCCTGTTTCTTATAGCCGACGATCATCGTCATGATGCGATCGGATCCCTGGGCACGCTGGTGGTGGTGGAGGGCGTAACGATCCTCCGGATCACAGCGGTGCGCACGTGTACTGATGTCCCGGCTTGCCGGGTTTGGCGGCTACATACACACTGCGTTTGACGGGCTAGAGGAGAGACCTTATGGCGTCGATGAAGGGACCGGCTGTTCTGCTGGCGCAGTTCATGCGCGATGAGCCGCCCTATGACACACTCGAAAACATTGGAGGATGGGTAGCAGATCTCGGATACAAGGGTATCCAGATTCCGGCCTGGGACCCGAGGACGATTGATCTGGATCAGGCGGCCGAGTCGGTGGCCTATTGTGATGAGTATCGAGGACGGCTTGCCGAGCTCGGGCTCCAGGTGACCGAACTCGCCACCCATCTGCAGGGTCAGGTCCTGGCGATGCATCCGGCTTATGAAGCCGGTTTTGAGGCGTTTCATCCTGCTGGTTTGCAGGGTGCCGAACGCACGGCCTGGGCTGCCGATCAGCTCATGAAGGCCATACGGGCCTCGGCCAATCTTGGGCTGTCTGCGATTCCGTCGTTTTCGGGTGGATTGGCATGGCACATGATTTATCCGTGGCCACAGCGCCCGGCCGGTGTGATTGACGCGGCCTTTGAGGAGCTGGCTACGCGCTGGCGACCGTTGCTAGATATGGCCCGTGATCACGGATGTACGTTCGCCTACGAGCTGCACCCGGGGTCTGATCTCTATGACGGGGCGACCTTTGAGATGTTTCTCGATGCGACCGATGGGCACCCGGCGGTCTGTATCAACTATGACCCCAGTCACTTCCTGCTCCAGCAGCTCGATTACCTCGATTTCATCCGACGATATGGTGACCGGATCACGGCGTTCCATGTCAAAGATGCCGAGTTCCGCCCTGATGGCCGGGTCGGGGTATACGGCGGCTACCAGTCCTGGGCCGGTCGTGCCGGTCGGTTCCGATCCCTGGGCGACGGCCAGGTGGATTTCACGGGTGTCTTTACCCTGTTGAGTGAGGCCGGTTATCGGAGTTGGGCGGTGTTGGAGTGGGAGTGCTGTGTGAAGAGCCCGGAACAGGGTGCCGCTGAAGGCGCGCCGTTTATTTCCCGGCATTTGATCGACGTCGCCGATGTTGCCTTCGACGATTTTGCCGGTGGGGAAACGGATCCTGAGAGCAACCGGCGCCTGTTGGGACTTTCCTGATAGTGGGCCATGGCCTGACACCCTAGAAAGGACGCCACAATGGATGCATGGAAACGTAAGCTGCGGATGGGCATGGTCGGCGGTGGCCAGGGCGCATTTATTGGTGCGGTCCACCGGATGGTGGCCACGCTCGATCAGCAGGTGGAATTGGTGGCCGGCGTGTTTTCACGTGATGCTGACAACAACCGGACGACCGGGACGGAGCTCTACCTGTCTCCGGACCGGGTCTACGATTCCTATACCGAGATGGCCGAGGCCGAGGCCAGGTTGCCCGAGGATCGCCGGATCGATTTTGTCAGCATTGTGACCCCGAATGTGTCGCATTTCGATATTAGTCGCGCTTTCCTGGAGGCGGGTATCCATGTGGTGTGCGATAAGCCCATGACGTACACCCTCGATGAGGCCAACCGTCTGGTGGAGATGGTCGAGGCATCCGGGTTGGTGTTCGCCCTGACCCACAACTACACCGGCCATCCGATGATCCGGCAGGCGCGGGCGATGTTCCGGTCCGGCGAGATGGGACAGGTCCGTAAGGTCATTGTTGAGTACTTACAGGATTTTCTGATGGTCCCCCACGAAAAACTCGGGATGAAGCAGGCCGAATGGCGCGTTGACCCCGCCCAGTCCGGGATTGGCGGGACCATGGGGGATGTCGGTACCCATGCGCTGAACCTGATGGAGTATGTAACCGGGGACCCCGTGCGTGAGATCTGTGCTGACCTGAGTACGTTTCTGCCGGACCGCGAACTGGACGAAGACGTCAACGCGTTAATGCGCTTTGAGGGCGGTGGCAAAGGTCTGCTGACGGCCAGTCAGATTTCGACCGGAGAGGAAAATGGGTTCACCCTGCGGGTCTATGCCGAACAGGGGGCGATCCGATGGGCCCAGGAGACACCGAACCATCTGGATGTCTGGCGATACGGCGAACCCCGGCAGACCTATACCCGCGCCCAGGGCTATCTGGACGCGACGGCTGCTGCGGCCGGTCGTATCCCTCCGGGACATCCCGAGGGCTATCTTGAGGCGTTTGCGCAGATCTATGTCGGCGCGGTGGCGGCTATCCGGCGGCACATAGATGGTGAGCCGATGGCGACTGCGGAGTATGACTTTCCGACGGTCTATGACGGCCAGCGGGGCATGCAGTTCATCTATCGGGCGGTGGAGTCTTCACAGAATGGTGCGACCTGGGTCGCGATGTAGGCCCGGTCGGTTTATAGCCCGAGCAGGATGTCCCCGTCGATGCGCTGGAATTGGTTCGCTACCGCA
Organism: Chloroflexi bacterium UBA6622; assembly: GCA_002433065.1. Classification (GTDB taxonomy): domain Bacteria; phylum Chloroflexota; class UBA11872; order UBA11872; family UBA11872; genus UBA11872. The sequence goes on along the minus strand of DJHK01000029.1, from coordinate 5,087 downwards.
TCCTCATTCAGTTCAACGCCGAGGCCCGGACGTTCCGGGATTTCGAGGTGCCCATCCACCGGTGCCAGGGGTTCCAGGAGCAGGTCGTCCATGAGCCGGCTCTTGATGGTCTGGAACTCGAGCGTGTAGCGATTGGGGATGGCGGCGACGAAGTGCGCGGCCGCGGCAAATGAAATGCCGGTGGTCCAGCTATGCGGAATACATCGGCGGTTATGGGCCGCGAGCCACGTCGCGACGCGCCGGGACTGGTCAAAGCCCAGCCAGGTGACATCCAGATTGACGATGTCGACGGCGTCGCCGTCGATCATGCGGCGGAGGAACGTCGGGTCAAAGGTGGTCTCGCCTCCGGAAATGGTCATCCCGGACTGCTCGCGCAGATTGCGGTACATACCCACGCTGTCGGGTTCCACCGATCCGTCACGGCCCTTGTAGAAGCCGTAGCCTTCTTCCTCAGCGCGATGGATCGGGTCTTCAAACCACTGAAAGTTCAGGGCGTGCAGCCCACGGGACAGTTCGAGGACGTCATCAAATTCCTCCGGACCAAACCGCATATTGGCGTCGAGCATCAGTTCGAAATCCGGCCCCACGGCGGTACGGACCCGTGCCAGTAGCTCGAGGAATCGGGGCACGGTGACATCCGCACGGGCCCATGAGGTCCCGATCCGAAGCTTCATGGCGGTAAACCCGGCTTCTCGATGGGCTATGGCTTCATCGACCAGATCATCCGGCCGGTCGAACCAGGCCCATCCGACACCGCCGCTGGCATAGCAGCGGAGGCGGGGTTCGGCCAGGGCGTCACGGTCGAACAGGCGATAGAGCGGGGTCTGGGTGGCCTTGCCCACAATGTCCCAGCAGGCGATGTTGGCTCCGGCGAGGCCGAGATTGGTATGGAGATCCGGGCCAAACGTCGTAAGCAGATCGACATCAAACGGGCTCCGGCCGATCAGGCGGGGGCGAACGATGTTTTGGAGCGCGTCGATCCGCGCGTCGAGATCGGTCCATGGCATGACTTCGCCAAGCCCGGTAATTCCCTCGTTGGTATGCAGGCGCACGATGATGGCGTTGAAGTGGCCGGCCACGGGTTCTTTGTCGTCCTTGCCACCGGCGTACCAGCGATCCGGTTCGGGAAATCGATAGCTACAGACAAACGTTTCGAGGTCAGTGATATGCATGGCTTGGAGTCCTGGGAGGATTCGGTGTTAAATACTCCACGCACGACCCTCCAATGAGTTCTGTACCCAGCCGCTTGAGTTGCCCAATAATTGAGACAACCAGATATACAGGTTATACATCTTGGGCTTACTGGTTAAGGGTGGGTCTGCCGCTAGGCTACCTTTTTAGCAAGCGCGAGAAAAACAGTTTGAGGAAGGGGATGGTCTAACTTCCAGGTGATTTTAATTGGGCGTTCTGACTCATGGTGTTCATAGCTGGCGTAACCAGCTGCGACATAGGGGGCGGTTGTGTTTCGAGCGGTATTTCTCTCGGCTCTGAGGAACAATGCAATCTTGGTTTCCTGCCTTTGATGATTATTGTAACGGTGTCCATCCGCGCTTGCGACAGAGGTTCTTGACTGGGATTCCCAATGGAAGTGACTGGTGCTGAGGAGGTAATCGTTATACATCGTCGTCTCACTAAACTCGTTTTTCTTTTTATTGATGGTTACAAAAAGTAGATCTGTACTGTTCTTCTCACTCCAATGCACGCCTGCTTGCAGCTCAAACCGATTTTGGTAGGTCGATTCACCGAACGCGGCCAAAATCTCGTCGCGTGAATATGTGGCGTGTAGCTGGATTGGGATGTCTGGGTCGGACGATAGCGGTGGATGGATACGTGGGACTCGATCTTCGATGAGATCAAGCACGTCGATCAACTCTGATCGGAGTGCATTTGAGCGCCACAACCGGGCGAGGATCTGTTCAATCGAAAACTCTTTTCCCTTGGTCGGATATAAGCCTAATAGGAGTCTGTGCAATTGACGTTGTCTAGATGTGTCGAGGTCGTTAATTCTTGGTGGGGCTTCCCCCTTTAGCAGATCTCTGTAGGTGTTCAGTCGCTCAAAATCGTCAGTGTGTAGAAGCCGCATAATTCCTCGGCCGATACCATCCGTCAGGTCGGGAAGAGTGGGCGCTGATAACCCGGCTTCGCTTCGCAATTGGTTCCACGTCTTTCCAGTCGCGTAGATATCTTCAATTTCCAGGCTTGTTTCTGAGAGGAACTCTTTCAGTGTTAGGTCACCAAGTTCTTGTAGTTCGGCCTTTAAGTTTGTCCAGCGCGCCGAGATCGAGCGTTTTAGGTTTAACAGCACGATTTCCTGGGAAATGCGGTCTAGTTCCATATAACAGCCAGATGGCAAGTACGGAAAGCCCTGTTCAATATCGCTTTCAAGTTGACGACGTGTTCTTCCAACCATACGTCGGTAGCGAAGATCAAATCGAAACTTCTCGTTTTGATGGCCCACGAAATCAAGAACGGTTAGGACGTCTTTATCTGGATACTTCCGCAATCCTCGTCCAAGTTGCTGGAGAAAAACCGTTGCGCTTTCAGTCGGTCGTAGCATGAGGATGACGTCGATAGCGGGTACGTCGATCCCTTCGTTAAACAGATCGACGGTGCAGATAACTTGTATGCGTCCCTCTTCAAGGTCCTCGAGTGCAGCCTCTCGTTCATCAGATTTTGATTTGGACGTGACTGCGACCGATGAGATGCCAGACTTTTCAAAAAAATCAGCCATAAATTCTGCATGGCGGATGCTGGTGCAAAACCCAAGTGCTCGCATAGTTGAGGGGTCAGCGATCTTTTCGCGCACCTCTTTGACTATTAACTGAGCGACGACGTCAGTGCCGGTGTATAGGTTTTCTATCTGACGAGGGTCATAGGCCCCTTTAGTCCATTTAATGCGGCTCAGGTCAGTTCCATCGAAAATACCGAAGTAGTGGAAGGGAGCGAGAAGATCTTGTTCAAGGGCGTCCCAAAGGCGTAGTTCAACTGAAATTCGCCCATCAAACCATTTCAAAATGTCACGACCATCGGGGCGCTCTGGAGTTGCGGTTAATCCAAGGAGGTGCCTAGGTCGCAGGTGCTGCAGCATCGCTTCATACGTGGGCGCGGCAGCATGGTGGAATTCATCAATTATGACGACATCGAATTGCTCGCGGTCCAATGTGGAAAAGTCACGCTTGGTAAGCGATTGGATGGACGCGAAAACGTGTTTCCACTCTTTGGGCTTCTGTCCTCCCACCCAAAGTTCACCAAATGAGGGGTCACCTAGGACATCGCGGAAGCGAGCTTGACTTTGTTGCAGAATTTCTTGTCTGTGAGCAATGAACAGAAGCCGAGCTTGGCCCTGTGCTTCTAGCAATCGACGAAAATCCATCGCGGCAATTATTGTTTTCCCTGTCCCAGTAGCTGCAACGACAAGGTTCTTGTTATAGCCCCTAGCTCGGTCGGCTTCTAGCTGGTCGAGCATTTCTTGTTGGAATGGATATGGTTTTATGTTGGCTGGGGGCGTGCTGTAGCTCTCGGTCTGAGCAGCTTTGGTTGTCGATGCGGCTTGGAACTCGTCGGCATTAAAGTTTCTGAATTCGGGGCTCGCCCAGTATTCGTTGAAACCAAGAACGAAGGCGTTAACCAATTCGGGGTTGACGTGGGCGGAGGCGCGCACATTCCACTCTTTACCCGTGACTTGTGCTTGCTTGGTCAAATTTGACGAGCCGATGTATATCGTGGGAAAGCTCGTTGATCGGTGGAACATCCAAGCCTTTGCATGCAATCGTGTAGATGTTTCGTCATACGAAACCTTGATTTCAGCTCCGAGGTTCTGCAATTCCTCTAAGGCTCTCAATTCGGTGAACTGTAAATAAGTTGTGGTAATGATTCGGAGTTTTCGTCCTTTCTCGATATGCCTTTTCAGTTCGTTGATCAGCAGGCGTACGCCGTTCCATGTTATGAACGCGAGGACGGCGTCAATGCGGTCTGAAGACTCGATCTCACTGCTTAACGCGCTGATTACATTGGGTTGTTCGGGCCGATTGGTAAATAACGTTGTTTGTCGGAGCGGAGTGATCGGTCGAGTAATGTGCAGCGTCTGGCCAGCCGGGTCTACTTGTTCAATGGCTGCGAGTCGCTGAAGGGGGCGGGCAGGAATATGTTGGTCTGTCAAAGCATCAGGATCGGAGGCCGACATCGTTCGATGTAGTCGCTCGCATAGTTCTAGAGCGACTCTTGTTCGGTCCTGACCTGCTGGGATTCGGCTAATTGTTTCCTCTAGCCAATTTCCGACGAGTTCTCGAAGCCGAATTGGGAGTTCGTCATCAGAAATGTCTTCCAGAGATTTTCTATAGTGCTCAGGGAGGGCTTTGAGGCTCTCTTCAACTTTTCTGTCAATCAGAAGATCATAGAGGCCGGGTTTGTTGCTCATTTTGGGCTTAAAGACCTGAAGCAGGTCTTTAAGTTCGTTACGTGTCAGTCATCCCCCCAATCTACGGGAAAAACAGATTCGAGTGAAAAAAGTGTTCACGCACAAATTTGGTTACTTATAAGTGGAATTCCATATCGGAGGGATCCTCGCCCTGCGAGCGCATCCACGCCTTGAACTCATCCAGTACGTGGGGTTGGGGCGGATAGTGGGTGTGCAGGCTGCCCCGACCGGCGCTGATTTCGGCCCGGATCCAGGCTTCCAGAGTTTCGTGCGTGGAGGCTTCGGCGATGACGTCGTGCACGGTATGTGGCGCCAGCACCACCAGGCCATCGCCGTCGCCCAGCACAATGTCTCCGGGCAGGACGGCAACCCCGGAAATTTGGACGGGCTGTTGCGTATCCACGGACATCAGCCGACGGTCGATACCCTGCCCATGGACGCCCCGGGCATAGAGCGGCAGACCTACCTCGCGGATGGCGGAGATGTCCCGGCAGACGCCGTCGATGACGATGCCGAGGCCGCCGAGCGCCTGCACACGTCGGGTGAAGATGTCACCCACGACGGCGGCTTCTAGGCACCCGCGGGCATCAATGACCATGATTTCTCCGGGTTGCACCGATTCCAGCGCGCTGCGATGCGGAGACGATTCCAGGTCGTCATATTGGGCGCG
>DJHK01000036.1 GCA_002433065.1 Chloroflexi bacterium UBA6622 | reverse complement strand
ACTTGAGATCCTTGTCTAGGAGGGTGAGAGGTACGGCAAAGAGTCGATTCTCAGGCACGGTTGGTTATCCAGGAAGCTTGCCATGGCACGGGGGCAATCACAGCATGCTTACCCTGTTGACCGATCGGCATCGTAGGCGCGCCTACCGCGTACGAGCAAGCCAAGCTGATTATCCTTCCTGGCCTGCGCGATATTCTGCTCGGCTTCCCTGCGTGCCTTTGTAGTGGATCCTCCAATAACCACGTAATCATCAGCTCTCCGGTATCGATGAATAAAGACCGGCCGGCGTGCGTCCGAGTAGTTCTCTTGTGACCCATGGATCGTGTCTACGTGAAAAAAGATCACATCCCCAGCGCGGCCGGTAATTTGCAGGGCGTCGCCCCAGGACCAGTCCGCATCATCGAGCCCGAGGTGACTAACGGTGTCGATGTGTTCGAGCACACCAAGCTTGTGCGATCCGGGCACTACGTACAGCGCTCCCTTTTGCGCGTCGGTGTCCACCGCGTAGCACAAGGCGGCCACCGGCCCGTCGTACTTATGTTGAAAATAGGAGGAATCCTGATGCAATTTCTTGGGATGTCCTCCAACAGGCTCTTTAACGAGACACTGACCTTCCTGGTAAAGCTCAACGTTGTCCCCAAGCAGTGTCGTCACGATTGACAGAAGGGTGTCGTCACACGCCGAAGCAAAGAACGCAGCGCTCGTCCGATAGTTGCAGCCAACCACCATGACCTGTTTATCGCGCACGTAGGTTGGAGGTGCTGGGATAAACAACGTTTTGTTCGGCGTGTTCCACCCAACCCCCTCGACGTACGTGGCATCACCAAGCTGGGAAATGGCTTCGTCGGTGGTGGCTTCAATGTCTTCTCGGATCTGTGCTGCGTAGGGACACATTAAGCCGCGAACGACAAACGCCCCGAACTGTTCCCAGTCACGGGCGATCTTGCTGAAATCCAAGGAATCGACGTGGTGCTCGATGTCCGCCACGTTAATCCTTGGCAAGGTTGTTTTGTTAGCTACCACAGCATTGACCCTCCCTCAGTTCTCTGCGCCTAAAACGCTTGGTTTGTAACGCCAGAGCACGCTGCCGGCACTTGGGAGTACGAGGCGATCGTTTTCGACGACATTGGGAAGCGCCGAAGCAACTTCCTGGGCTACGGTGGCCGGGTTTTCGTAGCCAAGGTTAAGCCGGGCACACTCCTCAGGAGGAATGGCTGTTGCAAGGCGGACATCGATTCGCGGGACTTCTTTGCCAGCACACATTTGCCCCTCGCCCTTCACAAGAGCACTTCCGTTGAGGGCGATCGGGGTGGCATTTGCAGCCTGCCATGTCGAGGGTTGTGAGAGGAAATAAGCGTAGGTGTGATAACCAATCTCCCGTATCAAGGCTCCATGGGCATCAGAAATAGACGAAAGATCGGGGGCCAAGACGACAAGCTCTCCACCATCAGCTACTGCGTCCTCAGTCTTTAGCACCAGCTTGGCACCGGTCCAGAGATCTGGATACAGCCACTCGCCATCTGCCCGCCTAGGCATGGTGGCGATTAGGCGCTGCACTCGCTGGGGAACATATTCAATATTTACCTCGCGACTGAGAGTTGCGGCCTCGGTGACGGACTCACGCCACCCGTTCATCTGGACAAACGCTCCATGAACCACGTCACTGTGGTCGTCGATCACCAAGCAGATTGAGGTGATCGGAACGGGGATGTTCTCAGCCATATCGTCAATTAAGTCTCGGACCGGATTGGGCATGACCCCGTGGATTGCCCTGTTGGTTTGCAAGCTTCCGATCGCGTGGAGCAGGTTGATCATCTCGGGCCCTGAAACACCAGGAAAAATTTGTTTGGCTCCGCCCGCAAACCCAGCAACTTCGTGTGGTTGGACCCGAGTGACCAACAGCAACCGGTCGTAATCGAGGAGACAGCTATTGACTCGGATGGGCATGTCGTGGTCAAACCCGAGCAGGGGGGCATGCTTTGCATTCGACCCGAAACGGGCCAGTTGGTCATGGAGCGGTAACACCCCGATTTCAGACAAGGCGTCGGGATCATCCCAAGCGTGGTCGAAGACCTGGCTGTTCGGATAGTCGTCATCACCGAAGACCCATGCTCTCTTTGCTTCCGTTGGCATTGGGCTGTGGGTGCCCTGAGCGATCATGGCGTCGAGCTGGTCGGCCCGACCCTTAAGGGCCGAATGCAGGAATTGAAAAAGGACGGCGACTGGAAACTTACGAGTGTCGTCAGGCACTAACGCGAGAAAGCGCCGTTCGGACGGGCCAATCCGCCCCAGCGCTTCGTGAAGAAGAGCCTGCAGCGATCTTCCTGACACCGCCGGTCTTCCAATTGCTTTATGCAGCAGGCTGTGGCCTGTCACGCAATGGCCTCGGCCAAGCTTTCAGCCTCCGAGACGAGCTCGTCGAGGACCTTAACACCTTGGGACCAGAACGCGGGGTCTCCGAGATTTATACCAAGCGGCTCCATTAACGCGATTGGACTTACAGAGCCTCCCTTGGAAAGCATCTCAATATATCGAGGCACGAACGCGTTGCCTTGTTCCTGATAACGCTGGACGAGGCCCAGAACCAGGAGATCCCCAAAAGCGTAGGCGTGAACATAGAACGGTGTCCGGATGAAGTGCGGGATATAGCTCCACCAGACCCGGTAGTCATCCCGCAATATCACGGAGTCTCCAAACATCTCGCTATTGGCTTCGAACCACAGCTCGCTCAAGCGATCCGTGGAAAGTTCGCCTTCTTTACGACGAGCCACATGCGCACGGTATTCAAAGTTATGCATTGCAATTTGTCGAAAGACAGTAGCGAAGTGGTCCTCAATTTTGCTGGCCAGCAGGCCGAGCTTGGCCCTGTCAGAGGTTTGAGCATCTAAAAGACGCCGAAATACGATCATTTCGCCGAACACTGACGCGGTCTCGGCTGTTGTCAGGGGTGTATGCGCCTGGAGATAGCCCACGCCATAGGACAGGAACTGGTGGACCGTGTGTCCCATCTCGTGGGCGACAGTCATGACATCACGCACGGTATCGGTGTAATTGGCGAGAATGTACGGATGTGTTGTTGTTGTCCCACCCATGCTGAACGCGCCGCCACGCTTGCCCGGCCGCAGTTCGGCGTCAATCCAGCGTTCAGCAAACGCCCGCCGGGCAATGCCTCCAAGGGTGCTGGAAAACTCGTTGTAGCTCTCCAGCACGATGTCTTGTGCGGTCGCCCAGTTGTAGGACGGCAAATCTGAGCTAAGTGGCGCGTAGCGGTCATAATCAAACAGCTCGGATAGCCCAAGAAGTTTTTGCTTGAGACGGTAGTAACGAGCCACGATCGGAAAACCACTGACACATGCTTCAACTAAGGCATCGACGGAAGACTGTTCGATTTGGTTTGAGAGGCAACGGGCAGTCATGGGTGACGGGTAGCTGCGTATTCGATCGTCGGTCGCATGGTCTTGCAGCCGGACGTTGAAGATATAGCTGAGCGCATGGAGATTGGTTTCGAGTGTTGCCGTCATCCCATCAGCCGCGGATTTACGAGTATCGCGATCTGGGTGGTAGCTCAGCGCCAGCGTTTCAGCTTGGCCGAGGGTTCTCACCTGCCCATCGACCGTTACATCAGCTGTGAGGCGGCTGGTCACTTCTTCAAACAGCCGGCCCCACGCGCGACTGCCAGTGTTGGCCTTTTCGTCCAGAATCTGTTCTTCACCTTCAGGTAACCGATGAGGCTTGTATCGGCGCTCGAGTTCGAGCAGGTACGCGAAGTCCTCGAGGCGTGAGTCCTGCAGGAGCGTTTCAGCCTGGCCGTCATCGACCTGTACCCATTCCAGATCGAAAAAGATGAGATGTCGATTGATCGCGGTGGCTTTTTCTTGGGTGAGGGCAACCAGGCGGCCATGCTCTGCTTCATCGGTTTTACCGGCATGCAGCAGGTGAGCGTAGATGGCCGGTGTGTCTGTCAATTCACGGAGGTTCTGTAGTTCGATCAGGGCGTCACGTAAGCCAACCGCGTCGAGGTTCGCGACCTTTCCGCGGTAGCGCGTTTCAAACGTGACGGCACGGTCTAGTGCTAACGCCAGATCTTTGCCAAGTTGCTCATCATCGGTCGCGGCGTAGAGGGGTCGTAAATCCCAGACAACACCATCCGCACTGCTGCTGGGCGCCATGTGATCAGTCTTCATCAAAAACTTGGGCTCCGATTTGTGGGGCTCTGGGTGTTGATCGCATTGTCTCCCGTCTAGGGTCTAGACGGAAGTGATGGCCACACAAAGCTAGCTGCTTGGCAGTTCCCGTAGGCGGCCAACAATATCGCGCATGCCTTGTTCTGGGGAAGCCGTGCCAAAGACTATGTCACCGAGTATTCCGTTAGTAATCATGCCCAACTCTCGTCGACTCACGGAGGGATACACAGCTTCCAGCATTTGGGTGTAAACCAACGCGCCCCCCTCAGGTTGAAGGGCAGGCACGCGGCGGACCACATCGTCTTGGGTAAGTCGTTCGGCCGGGAGCACAGCATTCGCACGAAGCCCTTCGGCTAAATACCGCATCGCGTCATAGGCGAGGTCAGGATTCTTTGCCTCGGCGAGCACCCCTACGAGGAGGTGTGCGTAGGCGGGATGCCCGGCAGCGCCCAAGGTTGGGAATGGGTAGACGTCGATCGAGCCAAAACTGGATGTGAAGCGATCTAGAGGTGCGAACGCAAGATATGTCTCATAGAGACCTATGCGCTGCTGCTGGAAATAAGGCCAGAGCGAGCGGTTATCTGTGATAGCGAATTGATGATCCTGAACCCAAGCTCTCAGCAAGCGGGCGGCCTCAACAGCCGGATCAGACAGTAGCGGTGCAAAATCGTCGCGGGGCCCTCGAAGATCTCCCGTGGCGGAGAGCAAGAAATTCAAGGGAGCGGGCGACGCTGAGTAGTCACCATTGCTATTTGGTTCGGGGGAGAAGACTGACAACATTCCCAACGAGCCAATCCCGCCAGTAGGGGGATCGGCCATATGCAGATCCCCGACAAGCTTCAGGAAGACCTCATCGTTGAAGGTCAGAGCATTGGGGTCTGGAGGCTTGATGTTGAACTCAACAGCTAACTCCCTGTTGAACAACAAAACGCTGGGCGAGGCTGCTACGGGGATTCCGTACTGAACACCCCTGTGTTGACCAAGTTCAAGGAGGTGGGGCCAAAACCTTGTTGAAGCAAAAGCTTCATCTGATACGAGATACGGATCAAGATTGATCAGCCTTTCGTTGGCGACAAGATCAGCGTGGTCGATTTGGAGATAGAGCACGAGATCAGGCGCTGCTGCAGCGACCGAATCAAGGGCGGAGCTAAAACTGAAGGCCGAAGATGTAGTGGGACCTGACATGCCACCGGGAAAACCTAGCGCGGCGTCTTCGTAGATGTACCGTCGATCGGAACGTTCCCTCGCGGTAGCCATAGCATTTACGAGGGCACCGAAGAACTGAGCGTTCCCCCAGCCTAGATCTGCTTTTGGAAGCGTTGCCACAGTGATTTTTTGCTGTGCGTTCGGTTGTGGCGTGGCGTTACGGCGCTGGGGACGACGCTCGACGGAAGTCCGAGACACCGCGCGAGCCTTGTTCAGGTCCCGGGCGAGCCGTTCGCTAAGGGCTTCCGGTGGTGAAGGGGTACTTGATGACTCACCACAACTGGCCAGCGTGGCTGATCCCAGTGCTCCTGCCATCGCAACTAGTAACGAGCGACGTGTCAATGGCTTTCCATTTGGATCCATGGACTAACCAGTGAGGGCTGCTGTGGTGCTCAAACTACAGGATTCCTCGGATGTGACGCTAAGCGGTCGGGGGACCTGTGCAAAGGCTTGCTCCTTTGTCTGCCATCATCTGGAGGCGCCTGACGCCTAGCCGAGCGAGGGCATTGGGATTGGTGCATCCGGTGTAAGAGCGGCAATTCCATCAGCGTGCGCTTTTTTGATGGTTGCCACGACTTGATCTCGAGGAATGTTTTCTGCGTTCTCGTCAGTGCGGGCCTTGAATTCCACAGCTTCTGCCGCGAGTGTTCGCTTGCTGACGGTAAGCCGTAGCGGAATCCCGATCAGATCAGCATCGTTAAACTTGACGCCGGCACTCTCGGACCGGTCGTCCAGCAAGACGGAGAGGCCGGATGCTTCGAGTTCGCCAGCAAGAACATCAGCACCCGTGGCCACGGCGCTGTCTCCAAGCTGGACCACGTGCACATCGTAGGGGGCTATTGATGAGGGCCAGATGATGCCGTCGTCATCGTGATATCGCTCTACGACCGAGGCAGCTAATCGCCCAATACCTATGCCGTAGGACCCCATGACGATTGGGTGTTGCGATCCATCGGCCGCGAGAAAGGTCGCGTCGAGCTTTTCGCTGTAAAACGTCCCCAGCTTGAAGGTGTTACCAATCTCGATTCCAGCTTGAAGCTCCAGGGGTTCACCGCTCTCAACATGCAAGTCTCCCGGGCGAACTTGTGACACGTCACCAACAAGAGTCCCTTGGAAGTCCCGAGGGTAATTGACATTCGTCAAGTGAAAGTTCGGCGTGTTCGCGCCTGCTACGAGGTTGGTCGAGGACTCAACGGAGTCGTCGACAACTATTGTGACGTTGTCGAGTCCAATGGGTGACGCGTATCCAGCGACGATTCCAGCTGCTTCTAACTCCTGATCTGCTGCGAGACGTATCTCCGGCACACCAAGGAGGTGACGAAGCTTTGCTTCGTTGACGGCAAGGTCACCACGAATTGCGACAAACGCAAGCGCGTCTCCGGTCCAGTAGAAAACAGCCTTGAGGGTTTGGTGGAGCTCAAGATCCAGAAACGCAGCCACTTCTTCGATGGTCGTTTTTCCGGGAGTAGCAACTTTGGTTAATGGCGCCGGAGCGCCATGATCAAAAACCGGTTTTCTCGCAGTTGCAACCTCCATATTCGCTGCGTACGTACCTGTGGGGCTTACGACAATGGTGTCTTCACCTGCAGGTGTTAGACAGTGGAATTCGTGAGCCATAGACCCGCTCATTGCGAGCGCGTCTGATTCCACGACCGCTGGCTCGATTCCGCATCGGCGGAAGGCTCGCACGTAAGCTTCTACGAACTGGTTGTAGGTGTCATCGAGGCTCTCAAAGTCAGGATGGAAGCTGTAAGCGTCTTTCATCGTGAACTCTCGTACTCGAAGCAAGCCGCCTCTTGGTCTTGGTTCATCTCGAAACTTCGACTGAAACTGATAGAAACTGACTGGAAGCTGCCTGTAAGACGAAGCGAACCATTTGCCAAGGTCTGTCGCAATTTCTTCATGCGTCATGGCGAGCACCATGTCGCGGTCCCATCGATCCTGAAACCTAACCATCTCCGGGCCGACGGATTCGAAACGACCGGTGTGCTCCCAGAGATCTGAAGGATGAACAAAGGGCATTTGAAGTTCTTGGCAGTCGATCTGGCTCATCTCTTCTCTGATTATTTGTTCAATACGCCGCTGTACGCGCCACGCAAGGGGCAGCATGCTGTAGATGCCTGCACCCAACGGGCGTATATAACCTCCGCGCAGGAGTAGCCGATGGGATACGAGGGTTGCCTCAGATGGATTATCACGGAGCGTACGGACAAAAAGCCGTGACATGCGCTGCATAGGTGTTGAGCAGTCCGGAAAGATTTGCTGGCCTAGTGTATCGCTGAGGCTAGATCGTGTAGTCGCGTTCGCCTGCTTTATCACCAAGTTGGGACAGTGGACGAGAGTCGCCAGAAGGCGCATTGGCGGAGAGCAAGCGGGCGCGCGGACCGACAACCACAGAGTCAGGGGGTACGTCTTCGCTCACCAACGCTAATGCACCAATCTTGCTGCGTGCTCCGATGATCACGGGACCAAGGATGTTTGCGCCCGATGCGATTACGACGTTGTCCTCGATTGTTGGGTGCCGTTTCGTCCGGCCATCCTCGGTCCGCCACCACCCGGTCGCTCCAAGGGTGACTTGGTGGTAAAGCATGACGTCATTCCCGATTTCGGTTGTTTCACCGATTACGACACCGGAACCATGATCAATGAAGAAGCGCCGTCCAATGGATGCCCCTGGATGGATCTCAATTCCGCCTGTCAGGAATCGAGCAATTTGGCTTATCAGGCGTGGTAGTACGGCAATCCGACGCCGGTATAGCCAGTGCGCGATTCTATGAAAGAACACCGCGTGGACGCTTGGATAGAGGAGAACCTCGACAACATTACGTGCTGCAGGATCTTTGTCTAAGACAACCTGAATCCAGTCAGGCCATCGCTTTTTTGTTGATCGGTCCCCCGTTGTATTTGGGCCTTTCACCGGAACGTTCTTTTGGGGGTTGCTTCCCTGCTTAGACACAAAACTCACTCCTTTTTCGAAGGACGGGTTTTGTCGTGATTCCACCTTCGTTCGTCACTGCCTTGCGCACAGTAACCTCGATGGGTGCTCGCACACCCTGACCCGATAACGAGGGCCGACCGGCGTGGCCTATGCCTATGATTCAGCCACGCAGCTCCCGAGCGCACTTCGCCGCGCGCGTCGTACCGGGCCTTTCACCTACTGCCGGTTCGCTGGACGCCGCCATCGCGGGTACTCTGCTCGTTCGTAGCTATTCAGCTTAAATTGTGTCTGTTGTTACGATCTTTGAGCCCTGTGTGTCAAAAGAATTCTGGTTGCTTACAGGGGCAACAGTCTTGAGGAGGCTTTGTGACGGACGCCTCAAAGTTTGGCCATGAGCGAGTGGAAAAACCCGACATGGCCGCATTGGAACGGCCTATGTGCAGTGCCGCGTCGCCTGATTTGGAGTTTGCACGCCCGCGCCTAGAGGCGTACACGAGAGATCCACGGACAAGAGAGTCTGATAGCGCATGGGCAGCAATTGGCCACTATCGGCTAGCGACTGTAGCGGCTGAAAAGGCTATGACGGCGGACCCTGTCGCTGCAGATTTTGATTTGTACGCAGGCTCAGCACTGAGGCATATGGCTGATAGCGTCGAGCAGGCAGGGTACTGGCTAGCGGAAGCATTCGACCTCCGGTTGCCACCACGAGTTCGAGCTCATCCTGGCAATCGGGAGCTTGCCGGACGCTTAGCCTTTCTTGATCCAGTCATTTCCACCTCGCTTCAGGCGCGCCGTGTTTGGCTTTCGGACATCGCTGCCATTGGCCGACGTGTGACCCGCTCGCCGGTGACCTTCCGGTCTGAAGGCTCTGCTCTGATTGCGGCGCCTGTCGGCCAAGCCGAGGCGGAACAGGCGATCTCAGGACACTTGGAGGAGCTTCGGGAATTTTTGATTGAGGCGACTCAGGCGATCGATCGAAATGCTGCCGCCGGAGGTAGGCAGCGTGAGGCGCCAGATGAAGCGTGGCTTAACGATTGAGCGTCGTCAGGTTCCTTGTGCGATTACATGTAACCAGTGGTGGGAATCAGGCCCCGACCACACGCCTCTTTCCTTAATCGAGAAGTTGGCCCCGTAAAGCTGTTGCGTAAGCCCCGTAAGTGTAAAGTCGGTGAAGTACCGGGGCAGCGTCTCCTCCCATGCGGTGCGGCGAACCCCTGTGCCCTCACGAACCACGATGTACAGCCAACCGTTACCGACAACTCGACGAAACTCGGCTAGGACTGATGGAACAGACACTGGCGGGAGATGTCCTAGCACGGCAAAACACCAGACACCGTCAAAAGCATCGGAACGTAAGGGGAGTTGTCGGACATCGCCCTGACAGAGTTGCTCGTTATCAAGAAGTTGAGCTTCGTAGAGCATTGCTTCGGATAACTCAAGACCGGTAATACGGGCGCCAGCAAGCTTTAAGAGGCACGCATCGCGACCGGGTCCGCACCCAGCGTCCAGGATGGAGGGTTCGTGGACAGGGGACGTTGCCGTCATTCGAACAAAACGTTCGGCTTCTTCAGACGCTGCGTAATCGTCGATCCGACGGGTATAGTCAGCAGCCATCCGGTTGTAGGTTGCCCGATGTGTCTGAACCCAAAGGTCGGGGTCGAGCGTGTCGATGAGAGCCGAACGATGGTTCCCGTTCATAAAAACCGCTCCTTAAATAGGCGGTTGGCCCGTAGAATCCGCAGGTGGACATAACCGACTAAGAGGTGGGCACTATCGATCGTCGACCACGACCGCCGCGCCCTCGGCAGTCGCTTGAGGAAAAGTCACGCCCCACTGAAGAGTCAGACAGTAATCGACTCAACACTCTTGAGGCTAGCAGCAGCTCGGGCTCTGAACCAGACGTAGGGTCTAGCTCAGTGGCTGATGATCAAACGTTTTCGTCAGGCATGCCGGGCGCACCAAGTAAAGAGGAGGACTCAGACCGTCCGCTCACACTGTCAGAAACGTTTGACGTGATCCGGGCGAACCTTGAGCGTATTGAAGGAACCCGGCGTGAAGTTGCTGTGACGCTGGCCTTAATTCTTTTTGGCGGTGCTGTTGTATGGGCCGTGTTGACGACAGTGATTCCGTGGTCTGGAGGAATTCTGCAATCCATTCAGGATGTTCTTACCCTCAGTGCGCCGTGGTCGACCCTGCCTGCACCGGATGATCCACGAGTAGCTGTTTCGACCGACGTTCGAGTGGCCATGTGGGTCGGTTCTCCTCTGGTTTTTGGCGTGTTCTGGTTTACGGCTGGCTATCATCTCGATAGGGCTAGCCGCCGCGCGTTTCTTCGAGCAGGTCCTGCAGGGGTTCGCGATTCCTCGTCATCAAGTGGCTACACGTTAATTGCGGTGACAGTGGTATTTCCCTTGATTCTTTTGGGGCTGGCCGGCTCTGCTTGGGGAGTGTTCGCCTTGGTGAGTTGGGCATCCCTTCGAGACGCTTGGGGAGCGCTAGCAGTACTTGTTTTTTTGATGGGATGTTTTTCTGGCGTCGTTCGTTTGGCGAACGAGGTTCTTGACCGTCGGGTTAACCGCTGATGCGATGGTTCGTTGCTGTGTTTTTGGTAAGTACGAGACCACGGCAATGGTCGAAAAACCTTGTTGTGCTGTCGGCGTTGTTGTTTGCACTTGAATTTCGCGACGGGGGCAGTGTTCTTTTGGCTGTGGGAGCGATGCTCCTGTTCACAGTAATCTCCGGAGGCCACTACGTTTTGAACGATGTCATTGATGTTGCTCTTGATCAACAGCATCCTACGAAGCGGCATCGTCCAATTGCAGCTGGTCAACTCTCACGCTCGATAGCTACGGGCGCTGCATTTTTTATGATCCTGACATCAACAGTGTTGGGCTTCGTGCTTGCGTGGCCACTGGGCATAGCTCTGACGTCTTATGTTTTGCTGCAGGTTATGTACACCCGTTGGCTGAAGCACATCGTGGTTTTAGACCTTTTGGCCATTTCTGTCGGTTTTGTGCTCCGTGCGGCAGGCGGCGCGCTTGCGATCTCGGTTGCAATTTCTCCATGGCTCTATATCTGTACGTTTCTGCTCGCTCTATTTCTAGCAGTCAGCAAAAGATGGGCAGAGTTGGCAGGGCAGCCCAGTGCGCAGAACTCGCGTCCAGTTCTCGGTACCTACACACCGGATTTTCTTCGCACGCTTATAGTAATTACGGTTACAAGCACGTTGATTAGCTATACGTTATACACCTTCTCCGCGCCTAACCTGCCCGCGAATCACTCGATGATGCTGACGGTTCCTATAGTTCTCTACGGACTGCTCCGATACGTGTACCTGGTGCAGGTTCGAGGTGTTGGTGAAGCGCCAGAGCGCTTGTTGTTGGAAGACCGCGGGATCCTGGCCTCAAGCGCTTTATGGGTTTTGATGAGCGGGGCAATCTTGCAGTTCGCTGCTTAGTTGCCTGAGGTATACCCCGATGCCGTTGCACGAAAGAGGTCGTTGAGTCGATAGCTGAGCGGCACCCTGATGCTTGTCGTTGCCAACAAAAACCGGCAGCGACAAACTGCGTCGTCAATCAGGCCCGGCATCCATTGAGTGCCGGCGGCTAAGCAGGTTAAGACTCGACGATGCCACCAAGCATAAGGCGGTCGTTTTCAGGATCGTCTACGAGCTCAAAATCTACGGACCGACCTTCAGCGATCATAAGTCGGAGTCGATCTTTAGTCCGCTCACATCCAAGCGCCTCTTCTGGCGTGATGTCCATTCGGCGGCAAGCATCGGCAAATAGGTCGCTAAGGGATACGCGTCTACGGGAAGACAAGGCGATAGCTGCTCCTACGTTGAGGGTCTTAGTTATTGACCACTAATAACTCTATTTTGCACATGGATTGGACGGAATGCGATTGGTTCTGCTGAGAAAAGTCGAAAATGCGGGCAGACGGGCGTTGACGCAGGTATAGCGTCTTCCTAGAATTTTCAACTACGATGCTGTACGCCTTGTTGTGCTGCTGGCTACGATTTAGCCGGTCAGGCCGAGCGCATAAATTCAGAATTCAGATCGAGGAGCAATCCCTGTGCCCGAACGGTTAAGTTTGTCGTCGTCGCCGCGCGACATGCTTGGAAAAAAGGTGAAACGATTACGGCGAGCCGGTCTAATACCCGCGAATCTTATCGAGGCTGGCGCTCCGTCTCGCGCCATTCAAGTGCAGGAGCGTGATCTTGCCGATCTTGTAAGGGCTGGAGTCACGGGACAACTGGTGGACTTGGCAACCGAAGAATCCTCAGAGCCCGTGCTTATGGACTCGGTTGAAATTGATTCACTTAGCAACCGGCTCGTACACGCGACGTTCCGAAAAGTTGATCTCACAAAGACAGTGAATGTGATGGTTCAGGTAGCCCTGGTGGGCCACGCCCCCGCGAGTGATGTTGTTGATCTAGTCGTCCTGCAGAACTTATCGGAGATCGAGGTTGCTGCTTTGCCGGCGGATATCCCGTCCGGACTAGAGGCTGATGTCTCGAGCCTTGCGAATGTCGGAGACGAGATTTTTGTTGGAGATCTTAAGGCCATAGATGGGTCCTATGAACCGCTGACACACCCTGAGGAGAGTGTCGCCCAGGTCTCAGTAGTTCGCCAGGCGGAGGAAGAAGAACCAGAAGAAGCGCTTGATGAAGAGCTGCTTGAGCAGGGCGTGGAGTCGGGCGATGAAGCCGACGTAGATGCAGCTGGAGCTGCAGGTGCAGGTGCGGAAGAAGAATCAGCGCAGACGTAATCCATTCGAATTTGCGGCTGAGTGTTGCCTTATCGTTAGGGTTTGAGAAATTGTTTTCGCAGTTCCACCTCGTCTTCTGTTTGAGCGACGAGGATTACGGAGTCGCCGGCCTGCAGCCGTGCTGTGGCAAGTGGAAGTAGTGGCTTGTGATCGCGTAAGACGACGCAGATCCGAGCACCTCGTTCTGGCAGACCTAGATCGTCAGGTGTAGCGCCGTCCGCCGAGGATCGATGCCCGACTGTTACCTCGATAAGCTCCAGCCCCGCGCTCTGAAGGCGCATGAGATGAACGACGGAATCTGTGCTTACATCACGCTCGATCATGCTCATAACCAGGTCAGTTGCGTCGACCAGCGCTTCGATACCTAAGAGTCGGAAAGTGTCGCTGTTTTTAGGATTGTTAACACGAGCAATTGTGCGGGCTTTTCCTTGGGACAACGGTTCCGCCATTTGGCAAATGATGATGTTGTCTTCATCGTGTCCTGTCACCGCGATGACAAGATCGGCACGAGCGATACCTGCTTCCATCATCCAACGACCTTCCGATGCGTCATGTCCCAGAACGACTGCGCCCAGCTCATCCTCAAGATTTCTGGCCTTTGTAGGGTTTGCCTCAAGGACGGTTACCTCATGTCCATCAGTGATTAGATCACGGGCAAGCTGATTGCCGACTTTTCCCCCGCCGGCAATGATGATGTACACGCCCCCTAGCCTTCGATCTTAGGGCCGAGGTCGGAGGAGACGTCGGTTTGGTCAAACAGGTTTTCGAAAGCTTGGCCCACAAGAGTTGTCGAGGAAAGGGTTTCCACTCCTAGGTCGCCGAATAGGCAGGCACGAATGGGATCCTTAACACGGGCGATTGCTCGATCGACGCCAAATTGTTTCTTGGCAATCTGGACGGCCGTTAGGTTCGAGTTATCACCATACGTGGTGGCAATCAATAGGTCTGCTTGCTCGATACCGGCTGACAGCAGGCAATTGACATCGATTGCGTGGCCAACGAGTGTAGTGCCATCAAAATCTGAGGCTAGGCGTGAGAATGCTGTCCTGTCGTTATCAATAACCACGACCGCGTGGCTACCGGCGGACAATCGGTTTGCCACGTCTGCGCCGGCGCGTCCGCAGCCAACAACTATCGCGTACACGACCGATCCTTTCGATGTAGAGAGGGGCTGCTGCGACGAAGCCATAGTACGTAAGTCGAGGACCAATAGGGCATCCTGAATTGTCGATTCCTAGAGGAAAGCATTTGATGCTTTACGAATTGCGCATCTATGAGATTCTGCCAGGCATGCTGGACGTTATTCTCAGCCGGTTTGCTAACCATACGATTTCTATATTTAAGCGACACGACATTGAGCTTGTGGGTTTTTGGCAAGAAGTTGTTGGTCGCAATGATCGGATCGTCTACATCACTAGGTTCGCGGACGCCGCGGACCGCGAGTCCAAGTGGGCCGCCTTTCAGGGGGATGCTGAGTGGCAACGTGTGCGGGCTGAAACTGAGGCGAATGGGCCGATTGTGGCCCGGGTGATCAACAGTTTTTTAAAGCCTTCGGATTTTTCGCCGATGTCCTGAGGAGTTTTGTGAGTGGGTGGACCCAATCGGGTTCGAACCGACGACCTCCACAATGCCATTGTGGCGCTCTTCCAGCTGAGCTATGGGCCCGCCCGAGTGTATCTCTCTGTGCTGGTTCAGGGCGCGTATTGAGCGTGCGCGGCTCTAAACTCGGCAGGCGTGTTTAGGTTAAGAATGGCGAGCCCGGAGGTCACTGGTACGCTCCGGATGCGTTTTTTATGCCGTGCTGTGATTGCGCGAAGGCCAAGTGTTTTATCGCGGACAAGAAGTAGCTCCGGAGTAACATCGGAAGGAAGAATAAGCGGGTGGCCGGTATGTCCAGCGTGTACTGGACGCAAGATGGCCTCGGGGTGTGCCCGGTGTGCGGCTATTAGAGGGGCGATGATTTCTGGTGCCAGAGGTTGATCCACGTTACACACCAACACTGACGTTGGAACACTGTCTGTTAACGCTTTGGCACCGGTCACTAGGGAGGAGGCCCTCCCTTCTCGATAGTTGTGATTAATTGCAATTTGAACCTTGGCGTGGTGGAGCGTGGCTTGAAGCTCGTTGGCCTTGTGACCAAGAACCACGACAATACGGCTTATTTCTGTGTACAAGGCAAGCGTTGAGACCTGATGCTCTAAGAGAGAAGTTGTTCCCCATGACAGCAGTGCTTTTGATTGGCCCATGCGGGCCGATTCTCCAGCTGCCAGCAAAAGGGCAGCCACTGGCGGAGTTGGCTTCATCGGGTTCACAGGACACTGCTCAAAGGGGCAGATGAGCTGGAAGAATTCCTGCGCAGGAGCAAGCGGTGAGGGGTGGCCCTGCTGGCCTGATTAGGGGTAATCACACGTAACTTTTCTGCGATTGGTGTGCCAGGCGCGGAGCATCAAAAGTGCTTGCAAGAAAGTCCTCAGCGTCGATCAACTCGTCTCGTCCATCGTTTGTCCTCAGTGGAGGGACATCGTTGGCATGGTCTTTGATTTAAAGCAAGCGAAAGACGTATTGTCACCAAGATCAACAATGGTTGGGGTTTTTATCGAAGGGTCATCAAACTATCACGGATAGAACAGGTCATTCCCCACCGAACCCTTCGAAAGCTGCTGCGCAACACAGCCTCGTTGAGGCGGAATCCACCAGAACACTATGGCTACGATTGGGGAACCTTGCGTGGCCAGCCATTCTTGGCAACGCGATTTACAGTGCCGTGTTCATGATTGAGACTGCTTTGATCGGTCGGCTTGGTGCCGAATCGATGAGTGCGGCAGGCGTTGCGAACGAACTTTCATATTTCGTAATAGCTCCTATAAGTGCATTTAGCGTTGGCGGGCTTGCTCTCGTAGCCCGAGCAACAGGACGCAACGATTTTGCGGATGCCCAACAGGTGGCTAGGGCGGTCCTGCTACTTTCCTTGACCCTGGGTCTTGTGTTCATGGTGCTCATGCTGACAAGTGCCGAGCAGCTACTTTTTCTTATCGGGGCAGATGCTGGTGTGGTCGCGATAGGGGTGCCGTATGCGCAATGGTTTGGGGCAATTCACATTGGCAGCATCTTTATGCTCAGTATTAGCAACCTGGTTAGGGGCGCTGGTGATACGAGATCACCGATGGTTGCAGTAATTCTTCAGGCTTCAATTACGGGGGTGATCGGGTACCTGCTGATTTTTAATGTGGTCGGGCCGTCCGGGCTCGGGGTACTAGCGATTGCTGTGGCTGGCGGGCTCGCTCGGATTGTGGGGTGTGGATATCTTTTGTTTGTCTTGAGACGGTCGCCGCTTTGGCCAGAATCCTGGCGTATAGAAGGGCTGGAACTAGGGGCCTTGCGAAGGGTCGTTAAAACCGGTGGGCCCGCGGCGTTGGAAGAAGCTCTCAAGGCAGGCGGCAAGCTGATTCTTGGCATTGCAGCGATTCAGTTCGGAGCTGTGGCCTATGCGGCCTACCGCATAGTCGGTGTACCAATCTCAATAACTTTTCTGGCGACAGTGGGGATGGGGATGGCCGCGGCGACGGCCGTTGGCCAGTGTCTGGGAGCGAACCGGCCACAGTTGGCTCAACGCTATGCTGTTGCAGCTGTGCTAGGCGGGTTTGCTTGTACAGTCGGACCGGGCGTTGTGATATTGATGATCCCGGCGCAACTGCTTGGGGTTTTCACCACAGATCTCGACGTCATTCGGGCTGGAGAGGGCCCGCTTAGGATGCTCGGGGCTGCCGTCATGTTTAACGCTGTGGGCAATGTGCTGCCGGCGGCTTTGCGCGGAGCTGGCGATACTAGGGCAATGATGATGGTTGGGTTTGTGGCGATATGGATTGCTCGCTTGCCCGTGGCGTTGCTTCTTGCCTTCGGCGGAGGCCTTGGGATCATGGGGTTATGGATGGGCCACGCAGCAGAAATCATCGTTAGATCTGGAGGCGCATATGTGCGATTTAGATCTGGTAAGTGGCAGCACCTCAGGCTGTAGGCCTATTGGCGCCGTAGGATCGTGGCCACACCAAGGCCGACACCCAAGGACCCGCTACACAACATGATTAGAGCGATTGCCTGAGCCACCACGACATTTCCAGCAAGGCGCTCAAGATGTGTCCAAAGAGAACGATGAAACATTGGACGCAGTGCAAGATCCTGATCCTTAAACTCCACACGATCGTCAACAGCTAGCCCACCATCTGGAAACTGATTCCGGCGTGTGGCTCCGTAGGCGACCCCGCCCGCCTGACCTGACCTGACCTGCAAGCGAACAATGGCCTCGCCGTGTGCGGAGGTCATCGGGAAGGTTACTCGTGTGAGCCGCAACTCTTTGGAGGGAAATATCTGCATTGCAGCTGATCCGATCGGCTGGCCATTGATCATAAGTTCGCTATCCACGGTAAGCGGGGCCACTGTGCCAACTGCACGGGCGAGGACCTGTATACCAAGAAAGTCGGTGGTGCTGACCTCAAGGGTCTGACTGATGGAGCGTCCGGCGATCATGGGTCCAAGTTCAAACTCATGGCTTGGGTCGGCTCCGGTCCCGATGTCGACCTTCCACAAGGTTGCGAGTGTGGTGGCTGCGGCAGCAGCGAGAAGGGCCGTTACGAGGGTTATCAGGAGGCGATTCTGGTTGCGGATCTTAGGCGTCCTGCGGCAGGTCAGGCGTGACCCTGAACCGGCGTGGTTGAACGGCGAAGGTTGTTGATCTCAGCGCACCCTGCGGGTGCGGGAAAAATCTTGGCTGGATTGAACAGGCTGTGAGGGTCAAAGACTGCCTGCACCTGTTGCATAGCTGCCAGGTCATCATGGCTGAACACCATAGGCATTGCCTTCTGTTTTTCCATCCCAATACCATGCTCGCCACTAAGCATTCCGCCGGCGTCAACGCAGACTTTTAAGATGGCATTCCCCGCTTCGATTACCTTCTCCAGGGCGCCTGCCACACGGTTGTCAAACAAGAGCAACGGATGCAGGTTCCCATCGCCTGCATGGAATACGTTGGCGATCGGTATGTCAAAAGTTCGGCTAATAAGCCCAATCTCTTTCAGGACAGGGCTGATCGATGTACGCGGGATAACCCCGTCCTGCACGTAGTAATCGGGGCTTATGCGCCCCACGGCGCCAAAGGCGTGTTTTCGACCCAGCCAAAACAGATCCCGTTCTACAGCGTCTCGCGCAACTCGGATTGCTCGAGCCTCAGTGTTCTGGAGCACAGCGCGAATCGAGGCCTCTTGCTCCTCAAGCTCGCTTGGAACTCCATCAAGATCGAGAAGAAGGACGGCTGCGGCATCGGTTGGAAGATTAGCCTGAGGAATGAACTGGGATATGGCTTCGAGCGCCAATTGATCCATCATTTCGACAGCGGCGGGGACAACGCCGGCTGCCACGATGCCTGAAACTGCGGCGCTGCAACTCGCGACAGAGTCAAAGGAGGCTAGAAGAGTTTTGACAGCCGCAGGACTCCGGAGAAGTTGCACCGTAGCTTTTGTGACGATGCCAAGGGTTCCTTCGCTTCCGCATATAAGCCCGGTTATGTCATAGCCGGGCGCATCTGCGAGTCCGGATGTCGTCACAAGCGTTCCATCCATCGTCACGAACTCGACACCAAGAACATGGTTTGTGGTGACGCCATAGAGCAGGGTGTGAGGCCCTCCGGCATTGGTTGCAATGTTTCCGCCGATTGTGCAGGCCTTTTGACTTGATGGGTCAGGGGCGTAGTAGAACCCGAAGTTCTTGGTGTGTGTGCTCAAGTCCTCGTTGACAACGCCTGGTTCAACGACGGCCCGTCTATTGCGTATATCCACCTCAAGGATGCGGTTCATGCGTGAGGTGCTTACTACGATGCCTCCGCAGCGAGCAATGGCGCCTCCGCTTAAACCGGTGCCCGCACCTCGGGGGACTACCGGTACACCGTGTTGTCTGGCAATCCGCACAACAGCTTGGACCTGTTCTGTGGTGTCTGGAAATACGACGGCGTCTGGCATGGCCTGATCTACGGAACCGTCGTACGCATACAGCAGGAGATCATCGGGCTGAGACAGCAGCCAGTCGGGGCCGGTGACAGAACGCAGGGACTCAAGGAGTGGGGAGCGCTGACTTGGCGCGAGCCGTTCAGTTGCTAAGGTCATACCGCGCTGCTTCCGTAACTACCGTTACTCGGACTCAGAAGCCCCTGATGATGCAGGGGAGCGTGTAACGAAACGAATCACCAAAACTCCCATTACAAGCATCACAACAAAGGCTATCGCGAGAACATCGAAATAGTCGTCGACTATTGTTTCAATCTGTGTGCCAAACACTGTAATCAAGATGCCAACAAGAAAAAACCGACCGCCCCGTCCGATCAACGATGCGAGCATGAAACGCCTGAAATTTAAGCGAAATGCGCCGGCGCCGATCGCGAACACCTTGTAGGGAATGGGAGTAAAGGCGGCTATGGTGACGGCCCAGATGTCACGTTTTTGGTACTGCTGTTCAACATAGTGGATGCGTTTTGCTGAAAAGAATCGGTTCAAGACGGGCCGACCGCCTCGCAAGCCGATCCAGTAGCCAAGCATCGCTCCCAGCAAAGATCCAGCGGTCGCGAGCCCGGAGAATCCGAGTGCAAACGGCAGGTTACCGGCGGCTAAGGCAATCATCAGGCCATCAGGAGGGATAGGAAAAAAGCTGGATTCCCAGAACGCGAGGACAAAGAGCGCAAGACTTCCCCATGGTGAATCCCCCCAAGCGAGGACCCAGTGTTTGAGATCAGAGATTAACTCCACGGCTCAACAGTTCCTAGGTGTACACAGTCTCAACATTCTACGGAGCGCGGGACAGCGGAGATCAAAACCGGGCCTTTTGTGATCGTGCCTGTGATCGAGCGAGCTTTGAACTCGGCGCACTCGAAGCAGGCGAAGTGGGACAATGCTCCGGCAAAGCTAAAACACCCCCCTGGATTCAGGGATGTTTGGTGGGAAGGAAGATCACGATGCCTGTAGTTCTCATTAATGCAACGACGTCAAAGACATACCGTGAGTGGAAAGAAGTTTTTGATTCGGTCGAAGAGCAAAGGAAGGCGGCAGGTATCTAGGTCCTTTATGTGGGCCATGCGCTCGAAAATGAGCAGCATGTTCATGCTGTGCAGCGTGTGAGCTCCAAAGAGGTGTTTATGCGGTTAATGGACGAAAACCGCCACGTAATGAAAGACGCAGGCGTTGACCCCTCCTCGGTTTCAATGACCGTTTGTACTGATTGAACACTGTGGGGCGGCATGTCCCGGGAGGCAGGTCGCGCATTCGCAAGCTGGTGTGGACTCACTGATCGGGTTGACGGTCTGGATGGGCGGCACGAGCATGACGTACGGGGGCAAAGCTGTGCCGGTGGATCGATTGTGGGCCCAACTCACCCAGAACGTCGCGATGAACCCTAGTGCCGTAGCCCTTATGCCGATCGAAGCCGTAGCTGGGAAATTGTCGGTGTAGGACCTGCATCAAACGGTCACGGGCCGTCTTGGCACAGATGGACGCGGCTGCTACAGCTAGGCATGAGGTGTCAGCACGAACCAACGCGGTCTGGCGGTCGGCAAAACGGTTACCTTCTTCCAGTGGAAATGCGTCGACCAACACATGATCTGGGTCGAGACGCATGCGCTCAAGCGCGCGGGTCATGGCCAGGCGGCCGGCGGCGGCCATTCCATAGCGGTCAATCTCTTGTGGGGTTACGTGGGCGACCCCGACGGCCATCGCTGTCTTGTGAATTTGATAGGCCCAGCGATCTCGTTGGAGTGGCGTGAGTTTTTTGGAATCCGTCACACCCCAGAACAATCGCCGGTCGTAATAGGCGATAGGTGGAAGAATCACTGCAGCTGCGGTGAGGGGTCCTGCCCATGCGCCACGACCGGCTTCATCGACCCCCGCGATGCGAACATGCCCCTGTCCAAGCAACCCGAGTTCCTGATGTATAACTGGAAGTCGTGGCGCGGTCGGATCTATCAGGCGTCCCCCTGGCGTCAGGCTAGGAGCGTTGCTCCTTAACACGAGCGGCGCGGCCTACTCGATCACGGAGATAGTACAGCTTAGAGCGGCGGACTTTCCCTTTTCGCATCAAGTCGATGTCAGAGACGATAGGGGAGTGCACGAGAAAAGTTCGCTCCACACCAACCTCACCAGTGACACGTCTTACCGTGAAGTTTTCGTTCACCCCGCCACCGCGTCTTCGTATGACGGTGCCCTCAAACACTTGCAGGCGTTCGCGTTCACCTTCACGGACTTTCACATGGACCCTGACGGTGTCGCCCACACTAAAGTCGGGGACAGTGGACTTCAAAAAGTCCTTTTCAAGTTCGTCGATGAGGTTAGGCACAGATATCAATTAATAGGTGGTGCGGCTTAGCAGCGCTAGCGGTCGTTCGAGAATGACTGCTAAGCCCAAGCCGTGGATCAAAGCCTATGACGATATCACAGGCTTGGTTTCTGTCGGTGACTTTTGTGTGGCAAAACCTGAACGTGTGCCGCAGTTGTCCACATATACTTTTTGGTGGACACGTGCTCACCACGGTGTCCACTAGTTGGGTTTTTCTGTTATGAACATCACTCGTCGCAAAATCCTCTTCATAGGAAGAACAGGGTTGGTTGGTGCTGGTGCGACAGTGCTGTCAGGAGCACTCGCGTTCTTGGCTGTTGGGCAGGCGCGATATGCCAACCGGTTTTACCCTGGCGTCCATTTTGACGACGAGCATATAGGTGGTCGTACGTTTAACGAGGTGAGTGAGCGTCTCAAGTCTCGCTGGGATGCGTTTGCGGACGTGCCAGTTACCTTTAGGTTGGGCGAGAAGATATGGCGGCCCACGGGCTCGGAAGTAGGGATCAGCGTTGATTATGCAACGCCACTTTTGGAAGCCTTTTCTTGGGGGAGGCTCGGTGGAGTGTTTCGGCGGTTTGAAGAGCAGCGCACGACGTTGGATTTATCCCGTAGCTGGCGTACTCGCGTCCGATTCGATCCCCGTGTCTTTATGGACTATGTCGACCGTCTGGCAATAGAGCTTCACCGGCCGGTCGTGGACGCTGCTGCTCGCGTTGTTGACAAAGGTGGTCGACGCGAGATTGTTATTGATCCGGCTCGTGCAGGGCGTGAGCTAATCCCGCTTGACTACATGGCGGTTATGAGCGACCAGCCTGAAAGGCCACGGTATGTCGTTATACATCTCCGTACTAGATCTGTGGAACCATCGATCGCAACGGCGAGCGTTAGTCCGGTTGCCGAGGAAGCCCGCGACCTCACACATGGCCATATTGAACTGGTTGCGCCTGGACATCGATGGGCTATTGCGAGGGAGGCCCTTGCCAGTGAGATGACGATCGAAGGACCACCAGACGAGCCTCGGTTGCAGGTAACAGCAAACTATTTGGTGTTTGATCGAGTTGCCAGAGAAATTGCTCGCACACTTGGCGTTCCAGCGATCGAGCCCAAGATTCGGGTTGATTCAAATGGAACAATCGTCCCGCTGGCAGAAGGCCTTCCCGGTCGGAAGGTAGAGACTGAAACGCTTTGGGCTAGAGTGCAGGCCGCGTTTGAAACGCGCCAGCCGAGAGTGAATATCCCCATCCTCATTCTTAGGCCAACGATCACAAGTCTTAGCGAGGAAGATCTTCAGTTTGACAATCTGCTAGCCGAGGGAAGTTCAGAATTTGTGGGTTCCAAAGAAAATAGGATTCACAACATCGAAAACGGATCACGGTTAATTGACGGTACTGTCTTGGCTCCGGGTGAAACATTTTCGTTTAATGAAGCTGTTGGAAAAATCACGCTTGAAAATGGGTTTGTCGAAGGGTTGGTTATCGCACCCAATCAAACGGAGCCTGGTGTGGGAGGTGGCATATGCCAGGTGTCGACGACCTTGTTTAGAGCAGTCTTTTGGGCGGGTCTCCCCATTAACGAGCGATGGCAGCATGTATATCGAGTGGGTTACTACGAATTGGGCCCCGAGGCCCCGCCGGGGTTTGATGCGGCGATATGGCAACCGGCGCAGGATCTTGTGTTTACGAATGACACGCCTGCCCACATCCTTATTCGCAGCATTTTTGACCCTGAAAAAAACACTTTGAAGTTTCAGCTACGAGGGCCAGCGACAGGTCGCCACGTTGAGTTAAGGGCTTGGGAGGGGGATAAGATCGAGCCGCCGCCGATAAGAATTGAGCCAACCGACAAACTTCCTGAAGGACAAGCGGAGCAAACAGACTCTGCGATCCCGGGACTAAAGACCATTGTTCACCGAAAGGTGCTTATGAACGGCCGAGTGCTAGTTAAGGACAATTTCTTATCGTTTTTTAAGCCTTGGCCAGAACGGTGGGAAGTAGGACAGGCCGAGGATGGAACCTTTGATCCACAAGTGGTGCCGGGTTATTTGCCACCTGAGCCTACACCTGACGCTGCGGCTGAAAATACAAACGTACCAACAGCTGCTCAGGAGTAGCATTCGATACGGGCACCTGATTGCGTGGAGAGGCAGGTAACCTCTGTGAGGCGGTTCGGGTTTCGCGGCAGACCGTCTTTAGTTCTACATCAGGGTGTTTGCCTAAAGAAAGCAGGGGGCCCGTTGTGCGTAGGCCCCGGTGCCTATTACTCCGACACGAACAGCAATGGCTCACCCCTCGTTTTTCAACATATGTTGAGTAGTCGATGACAGCAGCCGCATGCACCGGTAGGATATGGTGTGTTGTATTGACGGTGCGAGCCTGAAAACTTGTTGCTCGCCCACACCCCATCAAGTCATGGAGATCATTAGTCATGTTGCGAATCCGGCTCACACGCACTGGCCGCAAGAAGCGTCCGAGCTATCGGGTGATTGTGGCTGAGGCAGGCTGGGCGCGTGACGGACGACGTGTGGCTGAACTTGGTTATTATGATCCGTTGACGGAGCCATCGACCATTCGCCTCGACGTGGCAGCGGCAGACGACTGGATCCGCAAGGGTGCCCAGCCGTCTGAGCGAGTGCAGAAACTCATGGCGATTGCCCGAGGCTCAGCTGGTTCGGCATCTGAAGGGGCTGAGACGGGCTCTGGGGAAGAGCAGCCCAAGGCGAGCGCCAAAGCCAAAAGTAAAGCCAAGAGTAAGGCCAAAGGTAAAGCCAAGGCCAAAAGTAAAGCCAAGGCCAAAAGTAAAGCCAAGGCTGCTGCAAAGCCGAAGGCGTAAAATTCCGTGGAAGATCTTATTGGTTACGTCGCCAGCAAATTGGTTACGAACGCTGATGCAGTTCGGGTAGAGAAGATCAAGCGAAACAATCTTGATGTATACAAGCTATATGTTGATCCCGTCGACATGGGTCGAGTGATTGGGCGACAAGGCCGGGTCGCCACGGCAATTAGAGCAGTGATGCATGCCTCGTCATCGGCTGCGGAACAGCGACTGGCCCTGGATATTCAAGAAGCTCACCAAGAAGCTCACTGACTGGTGTGTCGCTTAGCCTAACGCTAGCACGAGTTTCGGCTCCCCATGGTGTTCATGGTGAGGTAAGAATCCGTGTTGATACGGATATCCCGGAAAACCTCCAGTCTGGTCGTCGTGTATATCTAGATGGACGTGGTGAGCCGCGTGAGATCGAAGCGCTTCATCTGGACGGTAGACCTCGAATAAAGCTGCGAGGAATCAACACGAGGGAGGCCGCTGAGGCACTGCGTGGTGCTGAACTCGTGATTCCCATACACGAAGCTGTGCCGCTTCCGGAGGGTCGCTTTTACGCCGTTGAACTACTTGGAGTGCATGTGATGGATACGAGAGGCGATAGCCTCGGAACAATACGCGACGTTCTCGTGACCGGGAGCAACGATGTCTATGTTGTTAGTGGGCCGGATGGCGAAGTCCTTGTTCCGGCGACAAGCGAGGTAGTCCAAGAATTTAATCCGAAGACGAGGCAGATGACCATTTACATGCTGGAAGGCATGCGGTGATGGCGGACCTACGAGTGGACGTACTAACAATATTTCCTGAGCTTTTTAGAGGGTTTCTTGAGACAAGCCTGCTCGGAAAAGCTCAGGAACGTGGGCTTGTCGCCGTAACAATTCACGATTTGCGCAAGTGGGCGTTGCCGCCTCATTTTCAGACGGATGATTATGCCTATGGTGGTGGCCCCGGGATGGTCATGTGTGCTGAACCGGTCATCTCTGCTGTTGAAGATGTTCGGGAAAGCGACGGTTGGGTTGTGTTGCTTACGCCGCAAGGTATCCCTATGACCCAAGGTCGTGTGACTGAATTGGCCACACGCTCGCATATTGTTCTGATCTGCGGTCGATATGAGGGCGTCGATGATCGTGTACGACAGCTTGTTGTGGACGAAGAGATTAGCGTTGGCGACTACGTGGTAAGCGGGGGTGAGGTGCCTGCGATGATTGTGATTGATGCGGTGACCCGGTTAGTGCCAGGCGTTGTCGGTAAACCCGAGTCCGTTGAAGGGGAATCTCATGCAGCGGGTCTTCTAAGCCACCCGCAATACACGCGCCCTGAAGTTGTGCGAGGAGAGCGTGTCCCTGCCGTTCTTCTCGGCGGCAACCATGCTGAGATTGAGCGGTGGCGCCATGCGCAGTCTCTTCATCGGACAATTCAGAATCGACCTGATCTTTTGTCCATCGAACAGGCGAGTGAAGCTGAAAAGGATCAAATGTCGGACACTGCTCCTGTCTAAGGCGATATGAATGCTTGTAGCTGCTACAGGCTTAGCGGACAATGAAGGTGTGAGCGGATGTATGCGCATCCCCCCCTTTTTTGAAGCCTAGGAGTCTTGTTGTGATTCTCGACCGAGCCGTCGTTTTCGATCTTGAAGCGAGGATGGCGCTGCTTGAAGGCGTTGACCTTGTAGCAGACGCTGTGAAGGTGACGATGGGGCCAAAGGGTCGGAATGTTGCATACAAGCCTGGCTTGGGACGTCCGACGCTAACCAATGATGGCGTTACTGTGGCTCGTGAAATCAAGGTTGAAAACACGTTTCTCCATACCGGAGCGGCCATTGTTTATGAGGCGTGCCGTGCCACAAACACGGTTGCGGGTGATGGAACGACCACAGCAGCTGTGTTGACGCAGGCGATGTACAACAGGGCCTTTAAATCCATTGTGGCCGGTGCTAACCCGATGATCATTCGTCGTGGCATGGTGCCAGCTTTGGCAATTGCCGAGGCCGCTCTCGGCGAGCTTGCTGTAAAAACAAACTCCCGACAGGAAGTGGCCTGGATAGCGGGTATGTCGGCCAATGACGCTGCTGTTGGCGAGCTAATTGCTGAGGTTTTTGAACGGCAAGGTGTAGAGGGCGCGATCACGGTAGAGGAGGGCCGGACTCTCGAGACCGAAGTGACGTATATCGAAGGAATGCGGTTAGAGCACGGATTTTTGTCGTCCCACTTTGCGACTGACGAGGCTGAAACCGAGGCAGTGATAGAAGAACCAGACATCTTGGTCACTGATCGAGAAATAGAGCATCTCAGTGACTTTCTCCCCTTTCTTGAAAAGTATGCGGCTAGTGGGGGAACTAAATTAGTGATCGTGGCCAAGCAGATTATTGGGGAAGTTGTGACGACACTGGTTGCCAATAGACAGGCCGGAAATCTTGAAGCTCTTTGTATCAAGGGACCCGCATTCGGTGAACGACAGCGGTGGATGCTTGAAGATCTTGCGGTTTTTACAGGCGCTACCTTTGTTGGACATGAAACAGGTGACCCGTGGAGCAACATTGAGCTGGATGTGCTTGGGAAGGCAGAGCGGGTCAGATCCACGCGAGATGAATCATTTGTGGTCAAGGGTCATGGGACCGCAGCTGCTATACAGGATAGGGTTGAATATATTTGGATGCAGCATGGTCGAATGAAGAACCATTTCGACCGTGAGAAGCATCAGGAACGTGCAAATAATCTTACTGGTTCCTTTGCTGAGATCTGGGTTGGGGCTGCGACGCCTGCTGAACGTTTTGAACTAAAACACAGGGTCGAAGATGCGATCTCGGCCACCCGTGCGGGACTTGATGAAGGAGTCGTGCCCGGAGGCGGTACTGCGCTCGCTCGTGTATCACAGGCTATTAAGGACGACCCGTCCTTGCCCGAGGATGAAGCAATCGGCCGACAGGTTGTGCGCGAGGCGCTATGCGGGCCGGCTGAAGTAATCGCGAAGAACGGTGGTTATGACGGTGCCGTGGTTGTGGACGAGATTCTGGGTCGGGAAGGTACACATGGGTTCAATGCGGCAACGGGGGAGTACGAGGACTTGGTAGCGGTCGGGGTCATCGATCCTCTTAAGGTCACGCGTTCAGCTTTGCGCAACGCGGGAAGCGCAGCACAAATGCTAATAACCTCCGAGGCGGTGGTTGGTGACTCCCCGTCTTTCAATAGGTGGAATGAGTATTACCGTGCTCGCGTGGCCAAGAAGCATGGTTTCTATAGTGAAGACATGAAAAACCCCCGTCCAACTAGGCGTGGCGGCTCAGTTACTCGAAGGTAAGGCGATTAACCACACCCCGGTTTCCCTTGAAGCTTTGGTCCTCCGTTGGAAAGGTTCCTGCTCTTACCTCTTTGGCGTAGGCCCTGAGGGCTTTTCCGGTGAGCTGTGCAACGTCGGTGAAGACGCGTGTGTGCCGGAGGGCAGGACTGGAGAAGCCTAATAGGTCATGCAGGACTTGTATTTGGCCGTCGCAGTCTGGTCCTGCGCCAATTCCGATTGTGGGGATGGCTACATGGGCCGTGATCGATTTAGCGAGGCGCGCTGGCAACATTTCGAGAACAGTAGCGAAGGCGCCGGCAGTGGCCTGGGCGTTTGTATCGTCAACGATTGCTTGAGCTGAGGACAAGGCTGCTCCTTGGAGGCGATACCCGCCCAGCCTGTGGGCGGTTTGTGGCGTAAGGCCCACATGGGCCATTACGGCAAAACCTCGATCTACGAGAAGCTCCGTAATGCCTGCCAAATCTGAACCGCCTTCCAACTTGACAGCATCAGCCCCTCCAATTTGTACAAGCGTTGCTGCGTTACGGAGCGCGTCGTCAGGGTGGACATAGGACATAAAGGGCAGATCGGCAATCACTAACGTTGATCCTGCTCCTCGTTTTACAGCCGCGGTGTGACGCGCAATATCATCAATGGTGACCGGCAGTTCGTTTTCATACCCGAGTGTTGTTCGGCCGACACTATCTCCGACGAGTATCGCGTCAACCCCAGCCTCTTCAGCTAGATGGGCAAAAGGAGTGTCGTAGGCGGTCACGCAGACTAGCGGGGGTCCGGATTTCTTGCGTGCGCGAAATTCTGAAGTGTTCACAAGAGAGTTGGTTTATGCCAATCCGTCGGGATAGTACCTCCCAATCTAAGCTTGGCCCGAAGGTTTTGGGCTTAGAACACGGCACTAGGCCATTGGACGACCGCTTAGTACATGTTTTGTTCTTCGCGTGACCAGTCGACAGGTTCCGCGCGGGGTCTCTCGGGTATCTGGGCAAGAAGTTCCGGTTCCAAGTCGGACTCATCGTAGAGGCCTTTGATCTGGTTGCTTGGAAGGCCGAACTCTGAAGTCATGTCTTCGTAAAAGGTCTCTATTGCTTTGTAGCGGTAGTACCACTCCACAGGATCCGCAAAATCATCGCAATGCTCGGCGAAGTAAATGATCACCTCGCGCTGGCCAACATTTGCGGGATCTACTCGCTGTGGAAATGACTCGCCGAACTCGCGGAGCCATTCCAGTTGGCGCTGTGCTTCCGCGGGTGGGCACCGTCGGCGCCTCACGAGCTCTCCGGAGTACCAAGTTAGTGCTGAATGGAACGATGAACATTCTGTTGCCATGCCGGGCCTCCCCCAAGCTCCACGACACATTTTTCTCGCGCAGGCCGGTGGGTCTAGTCGCTTCGGCAACAAAATACCCACCCCGTGGGGGTGGGTATATATACCTCAGCTAATCGTGATTATGTTTGTGAAACCTCACGACAGAACCGCCTCCCTGGCTCCGATAATGCAGCGACGTGTGTAACTTCACTGCACAGCTTGTAGTGTACGGGGTATTTCAATGACGTCAAACTTGAATCTGAAAACAACTATGGTGCATGGTAGTGATGACGGCAAAGGGCGGGTTGGTATTGGATATAATGTTGCGACAAAACACGCACATAGTGTCCGTACGCTGTTCGTGATTTTGCTACTTGTGGACTAGGTTCTTGATTATGTGTAGACAATTTGTCATAACCATTTGTCGCTTCGATAAAACAAAAGATGCGAGCGGGGGTACGTCTGAATAAGCATGTGGATCCTAGCTGGTTAGCTGATTGTGATCGGCTTTCTGGTTGCCGTGCGGTGGTTATGGGCCTGGGCCTGCAAGCGGGTGGTTTGGGTGTGGCAAGGTTTTTGAGGGACAAGGGTGCCGAGGTAGTCGTCACTGATTTGCGTTCGGAGGATGACCTTCGACCAAGCGTCGAGGCTCTTGGTGTTGAGGGCGTTCGCTATGTGTTGGGCCGGCACGATGTAGAAGATTTTCGTGCCGCAGACTTAGTGGTTCGAAATCCAGCCGTTCGCGAGGGCTCACAATATCTGGTGGAGGCGCGGAAAGCTGGCGTGCATGTTGAGACGGAGATGACCTTGTTTCTCCGGTGGTGCTCGACTGCAAGGATTGTGGGCGTGACGGGCACCCGGGGAAAGACCACAACGGCTACGGCATTGCAGGCAATGCTGGTTGCTGGGGGAGTGCCAGCAACCTTAGCTGGCAACATGCGGATTTCAGCATTAGCGCAACTGGAGGAAATCGAAGAAGGTTCTATGGTGGTTCTCGAATTATCAAGCGCTCAGCTTGAGGCCCTAAACAACAAACCGCTCCGTGTAAACGGTGCTGTTGTTACGAACCTGATGCCCGACCACCTCGATCGCTACCAAGACATGCAAAGTTACGCTGAGGCTAAGTTGCCGGTCGTGGCTAATCAGACACTCGGGGACTGGGCAGTCATACCTCGTGGTGATGGATGGACTGAATGGTTTGCCGACCGGGCAGGAGGAGAAGTGCTCAGGCCCGATCTTGAGGTGGCGCCACCGGGCTGGTGTTCGGCAAAAGTTACAGGTCGCCACAATCGTGACAACTTAGCGATTGCCGCGGCTGCCGCTCGCCACGTTGGTGTACCCAAATCGGCCATCCGAAATGCTGTGGAGCATTTTGCCGGTGCGCCTGCCCGTCAGGAATTTCTTGGTACTGTTGATGGTGCTCGTGTCTACAACGACACCACTGCGACCACGCCAGAGGCTACGTTGGCAGCCTTGGACGTGATCACAGGTCCGTGGATCCTTATCCTTGGAGGTTCGGATAAACGGATCGACTTTGCGCTGTTGGCAGATCGTTTGTGCAATGAGGAAGACGTTCGCGCCATAATTCTCTTGCCAGGTACGGGCACTGATCGGTTGCTTCCGTTGCTGCCGGCAGGCCGGATTGAGCGAGCAGGAGATATGGCCACGGCTGTGACCCGAGCGCTAAAGAGGGCACACCCCGGCGATGCGATCGTTCTGTCACCGGCTTGCGCCTCCTTCGGAATGTTCAACAATGAATTTGATCGAGGAGATCAGTTTGAGGCACGGGTCAGAGAAGTGGGCTTAGATTCCTGAAGGAGGTTTGGGTTCAGTAGCAAGAGGTGCGAGGCGTGGCAGCAAAGCTTCAGGATCATCCGTGACTAGAATGTCGACGCCAGCTATTAGGCTATGACGGGCCATTGGGAGGTCGGCGTTTGGCCACGTGAGAACGGCGATGCCCCATCTATGGGCATAGGCAACGAAGCTGGCTGTTACTGAGGTGTCAACCAATCCGATAGTACTCGCCCCACAGGCGCGAGCGCTGGCAAGAGCCTGCTCGCGTGCACGAGTAGATGTGGCGTCGGTGTGTGAAAGCAACAAAACCGTACTTGATGAACGGTGACAGCTATAGGAATCAAGCGCAGCTGGCGAGAAGCTCATAAGTTGTTGTGGCTGATCACTGTTACCTTGAGAAAACTCGGTTGCTGTTAACCGACCGATAGTTTTCGCATCGCAGCCTGGACCTGCCTTCATTTCGACGTATAACGACGTGCGGTTTTGGAGTTCATCAATTGTGGTTCTCAGCGTCGGTAGTCGGGCATTAGGGTGGGCTTTTTCTCCATCCCCTCGAATAACGACACGCTCTAGGTCAGCAGCGCTAAGCTCGTCGACCATGCCCTGCTCCAGTGTTGTCCGGATCAGGCTTCGGTCATGCATGACGACGGGGACCTCGTCTTTTGACAAGCGAACATCGAGCTCAATGCCGTCAACACCAAGACGAAGCGCAGCCTCAAAGGACGACAGCGTGTTTTCGGGAGCTATGCGCGGAGCACCACGATGGCCTACGACGATAGGCCTACGAATCTTTGGGTTCACAAGTAGGTGTTTGAGGGGTGGTGTTCCCATAAAGTAGGTCCTAGGAAACACTTAAGCGCCAGAGAGAAGTTACGGACTGAGCATACTGGTCGTGGCCGATGTGCACGCTAATCTTGCTGCCTTGGAGAGTGTAATCGAGAAAGCTCATCCCTTCGAAGAGATCTGGGCCTTGGGCGATCTGGTGGGATATGGCCCTCAGCCTAATGAGGTGGTAGCACGGCTTCGGTCATACAAACTCAGGTCGATCGTGGGTAATCATGATTTGGCCAGCATTGGAAAAGTTGATCTATCAACGTTTCATCCTGATGCGAGGCTTGCCTGCCAATGGACCGCTGGCGAGCTACATGAGGATGGACGTCGTTTCCTAGAGGAGCTTGAAGGAGCAGCCCTATTTGATGACGTATCCGTCGCACATGGCAGTCCTCGGGATCCGATATGGGAATACGTGAGCAGCTTGGAGGTGGCCGTGACAAACTTTGGACATTTCGCTACCCAAGCTTGTTTGATCGGACATACGCACGTGCCTCGTGTCTATCGTTGGCTTGGGGGAATACTTGGCCCGGATGCCTTCTCGAGCAGCGTGCCGCTGTCGAATAGTGCGATCGAGCTTGGTAGCGATCGGTTGATCATTAATCCAGGTAGCGTGGGGCAGCCCCGTGATGGTGATCCTCGTGCGGCCTATGCTTGCTATGAACCGGAAACGAGGCTGATTAGTTTTCACCGTGTCGAATATGACGTGGATGCTACCCAAATAGCTATACGCCAGGCAGGGTTGCCGGACCGACTGGCTGCTCGGTTGCAGTACGGAACGTAGGCAGGAGCACGAATCGACGTCCATGGATATACTTGCACTATGAGTAACTGGCCGTCACTGTGGTTGCGCCCTTTTCGGGCTACCCAGTCGCGGTTTGCCCGGCCTGAAGAGGCCGGGTTTTTTGTTGGCTTAAATCCTGAAGGAGGATTCCACGGTGCAGTCCAGCCTAATCAGCAAGGTGCAGAAGGCGCGTCAGTACGAAGCTGAGCCGGAACGTGTTCATGTCGAGTCGCTGCAGGTTCGTTTCGATGGGGACAATAGTTCCCATACCATTAGCTTTGCTCAGGACCATTGGGATTGTGATTGTGAGTTTTTCCAGGTTTGGTCGACGTGTAGCCACACAATGGCACTTCCCAAGCTTTTGAACGACTTGGTTAAGGCACCGATGGTGAAGGATCCGATACCCGCCTAAATCACTGTGTCCGCCACCTGACCCTGCAATGCACAATGGTCGTTCAGGGCCGATCGGCATCAGCACAGTGAGCATCGCACGGTGGTATAGATGGCACGTAAGCGTCGTAGGCAAGAGGTTTCAAACAAGGTCGCTGGGAAGGGCCGCCCGACAGGCGAGCGCACGGTCGCGGTCAATCGTCGTGCTAGACGGGACTACGAAGTGCTTTCGACCCTTGTCGCTGGTCTATCGCTATGTGGGTCAGAGATCAAGAGTGTCCGCTTAGGCTCGATCAGCCTGGCACAAGGCTTCGTAACCGTCGAAGATGGAAATGCGTATCTCCGGGATGTCCATATTGCCCGATACAAACCGGCGGCAGATAGGAACCATGAACCTGATAGACCTCGACGTCTGTTGTTGAACAAGATGGAGATTGTGCAGTTGGCCAGCCACGCAAACTCCAAAGGGCGGACAGCGGTTCCTTTACGACTTTTGCTTGTCCGTGGTTGGGCGAAAGTGGAGATCGGGTTGGTACGAGGTTTGCGACGATACGATAATAGGGACAAGATTCGAGCCCGTGAGGCTGCGCGAGAAATCGCCCGCCATCTTCGGTAAGGATCTTTGCTTGGGGATGACGGGTTTTGACAGAGCCCTGAAGCCCGGCGTTGCAGGTCGAGCCTGCTGGGGAGCTCGTAAATCCCCCTGGCAAAAATTTAACTGGCGAAGAGCAACAGCTCCCGCTCGCGGCCTAGGCGCCGTGACGTTCCTCGGTCCCGTCCCTAGCGGGTTCGATCGAGCGCTAACTCTCTAGGGTGCGTCGGCTGAGGTGCCCCAGTAAGCCGATCAAGACACGCGGGCTGGCTGTGAGTCGTCGCTGCCGGCAGCGACGCTGCAGCAAGATACTAAGGCCCGGATAAGCCTGTAGATGCGTCGGGGAGACAGGTTCTGGACGGGGCGTTCGACTCGCCCCCATCTCCACCACTG
>DJHK01000009.1:9317-9584 GCA_002433065.1 Chloroflexi bacterium UBA6622 | reverse complement strand
GGTGGATGGATATTGACTTTAACTATTCACGCGGCAGTACGGTGTCAGGCACGGGTCAGGTCTACGTGGCAGATCAACGCAATGACCGCATCCTGCGTTTTTTCGATTCCAAAGTGTTTAATACATTTAGCTTCCGGCTGCTGGATGGAACTGGAATAACTACGTTCGATCTTGAGCCCAGTGCCATGGGTGCGTACCTTCAAGCCTTAGGAACCACGACGCCACCGGTTACCGTAGCGCCCAGCGACTTCAACGATGATGGCATTG
>DJHK01000009.1:0-8966 GCA_002433065.1 Chloroflexi bacterium UBA6622 | reverse complement strand
TGGCATCCTCGGTGCCAACTGGACTGCATCGCAGGCGACAGGCAACGCGATAGCTTTTGTTCCTGGACCCACAATGCTATCACTTCTTACAATGAGCGTGCTGATTGTTGGCCGCAGGCGACGTTCAGGCGGTTGCGGCCGCAGAGAGGTTTGGATTCTTTGGGAAGGGGGTGATATATTCGCGCCCACGAGGCTCAGCGGTGTAGCTGGACAGAGCCCACACGGAAATTGTCGTTTAAGACAATCATCGCATATTGGGCCATGCCATGATTCACAAACCGACGGCGGGACGGATGTGGGGTGCGTGCATCGTGTGGCACAAAGGCACCTACTACCTGTTTTCCGAAATACTCAGACCCCACCGGAGCATGTGGACTGCCTCTTCGGCTGACGGCGTCCACTGGAAGCTGCTTGGGCCAGTCATCGACAATGCACCCTTCAACATCTACAAGATGTTCGTCGCCCGGTGTGGCGGCCGCTGGCTGTTAAATCACGGCAGTTTAAGCGGAAAGCGCAGAAGGCACGTCCAGTGGAACGACACCCTGCGATTTTGGGCGTCGGACGATCTCGTCCACTGGACTTACCTGGGCGAAAAATTCGATCTCCACCCCGATCCAAACTGGTATAGAGAGCAGGGTCGCTGTGACCACATGTACATGATCCCAAAGGTGGAGGGCCGGCCGGACGACGGGTACTGGGGATATTGTGTGGCGACCCCTAACGCTGTTGAACCGCACAAGACCCTTGGAATGCTCGAGTCTGCTGACGGTGCGGACTGGCGATGGCTGCCCCCGCCGGCATTCGACTGGGGCGGTGCGCCGCAGCAGTTCATGGAAGTCGGCGGATGCGAACGTATTGACGGCCGGTACTACTTGATCCAGGGCGCTCGTTTCGGCTACATGGGTCATTTCGGATATTCGACGTTCACTTTTGTGGCCGACCAACCGGCCGGACCGTTTCGTCCCGACCTCAAAGCGTACCGGTTGTGCGGCAATTCCCACGATCTGGGCCAACTCGGTTACAGCGGCAAGCTGCGGAACATCGGCGTGCAAGATCTGGCTTCTTTCGGGCGGGGTGACGGCGAACTGCTGCTGACCAACTGCATGGTCTCCGGGTGGGCGGGGGTTGAAGATGTTTGGTTTGCGCCAATCAAGAAGGCCATTGTGGACGGGGGCGGGCATCTGCGCATGGGGTATTGGCAGGGAAACGAGGCGTTGAAAGGTCGCGAGATATCCATCGACCTCACTCGGTGCGAACGGGTACATCCTGCAATTGAAGATGCAGCGCATACTGTGCGCGCTGTCGCTAATCGGATCGAACTAACCGACCCCAGGACCATCTATAACCGCCATGCCGGCGGCGGCACAATCGTGATCCTGCCGGATTGCTTTGATATGCGAGCTGGGGTGGTTTTGGAAGGAACCCTGACGCTCCTCGACACGAGTGAGGATGAACTCACGCACCGGATACCCGTCAGTGCAGGATTCTATTTCGAGGAATCGCCCGGACGTGGTAAGACCGTTCTGTTTGAAACGTTGGGCATTACCCGGATCGACCGTGTGGACTACAGCTCGGGAAAGCTGGCTTTCGTGCGCGAGGACACGACCGGATCAGGCTGCGCCACCGTGGCAAACGCCGCAGAAGGGCGGACGCACGCATTTCGCCTGTTGCTTCGCCTAGACATGTTCGAACTCTACCTGAACGACCGCCTCGTGCAGGCATTTTTCATCTCGCCCCGACCCAGCGGGCGGCTCGGTTTGGTGGTCGAGGACGGCGCGTGTGTATTCGCCGGGGTTCGGGCCTGGCAGGTGACCCCACTCTGACGGTAACGCGACGCCGCATACGACTTGTCTGATAAGGTATAAAAGTTCATTTCCGGAGATTGGAAATTGAGGAACATCCACCATCTTTGTCTGTTGCGATCAAGGGTTTCGACAACATCAATTTTTTAATGCCCATAGCCGTTTTCGTTCAGGAGTCCAATTCGGCCAGATCCCATCATATAAATGATTTAGGGCTCTCGAAGCCTTCATTTGTCGGCCTCGCTCCCAGGGTTGTCCTCGAAGGCAGACGGAGTCCTCACGTGGACCCCTTTTTCCTTGATCGTTCACATCTGCTCACATTGGTTGGGTGGAAACGATCCTGCTACCGTAGATTGAGCAATATGCGGGCCCCCTGGGTTTGTTTGTAAATAACTTAAAAAAAACACTTAAAATCAAGACTGTGAATTCTTCCCTCTTGGTACACGTTTTGCTTATTTGGGGGGGAAAGCCGCGCTCGTGGTACGACTGCGGCCGTCGATGAATTTTTGCCAATGAATCTAGCCTGAAGAGGAGAATTCACATGAACAGATCAGTCTTAATCTTGACGCTGACCCTACTCGGTTTCACCGCTGGTGCATCCGCGCAGATTCTCATTGCGCCGGATCCGAATGGCGCCATCAACCAGGATACCAGCTCGATTGTGACCGCCACCGCACCGAACTGGAACACCCTCGCAGTGGCCGGCAACACGGTCAACGGATCCGGCCTGGACGCCTCGGGCCAACACACCAACGCAGGTTGGCTGGCAAACCCCGGCGTCCTTTGGATGGGCGAAGGTAATAACGGGGCGGGCAACGGCGGTTCGGCCACGCCGCAGCCCAATTCCGGAACGTGGACGGGGCCCTTGGACGATTTCGGCAGAGGCTCGGTCTGGATCCGTTGGGACTTCGACCAGACATACCTGCTGGATAAGGCTACGATCTGGAACCATAACGAGGGCGGCGGAAATATGCGCGGACTGCACAAGGTGATGGTCGAGTACACCTCCGATGGCAACAACTGGTCGCTGCTCGATGGCGGTGGGTTAGGGGGACCGGGCGAACACACCTTCCTGCAGGCGCCCGGTGCAGATGGTTACCCCGGGTTCGACCTGTCATTCGATGGCGTCGCGGCGTCGTCCGTGGTGTTCACCGTGTTAGCGAACGAGGACAGCGTCAAGAATTTCGGCGGTTCCGGCAATGTCGGTATGTCGGAGATCCGCTTTTTTACGATTCCTGAGCCGGCCATGCTCAGTCTGCTGACAGTCGGCGGTCTCGTGATGATGCGTCGGGGTAAGAGACGTTGTCGCAGGTAAGGCACCTAATGACTAAGAGAAATTGTATGTTTGCGATTAAATCATTGAACGGCGGCAGGCAGAGACGGTCACGCGGCGATCAACTCAGCCAGCTGCGGATTGACCGAGTTAGCTTGTGCAACAGGTGGCGCGCATAATCGACGTGTCCTGAATGTCGGTGATGCTACCGAACACTGATACGCCAGCGGCGACGCCTTGGTATTTCAGTTCATGGCGATATGTCTGCGGTTGGGTGCCAAGACCCTCGTGAGTTGTGCCAGATACGCTCTGCGGGTTTTGCATCGATCCTTGCTTTCACCTAAGGCGATCGATCTGGGCTGCATGATGATAAGCAGTGACTTGCGGTTCGTTTGGCCGACGTTTGTTGATGCCCCGTGAATGGTTGCGGGATTTAGAATAGTCACTTGGCCGGCACGAGCGACACAAGGTACGGGTTCAGCGAATTCGAGATCAGGCCACTGGTTCGGAAACCTACCGGTATGGGCTATCGGGAGTGTGTGTGCATCAGGCACATTGGCGTATTGATCCTTTTCCCATGACCCGTAGATATACTTCGGTTTGTTACCCATGGATTGGGCGAGTTGTCGGTGACTTCCCGGCCGGGTCATCAGGGGGGCTGATGTTTCATCGACGTCGGTGATCCAGACAAAAAGACCCACATTCATTCGACGCGGCGTTGAGGTCAAATCCATGAGGCTGAGTGTCATGTCAGTGTGTTCGCCAACCTCGAAATTGGTGCCAGGTTGAGGGTGAGTATTGCGAATTGCTGTACAATTAATAACGACCGAGTCAGTATGCAGCAGGCGCTTGGCAACTGATTCAAAGAATGGCTGTTCTATAATCCGGGTAAACGCCGGTTCATACACATTATTCTTCCCTACTCGATAACGGGGATTCTTCTCGCCCGGTCGAGGTGGTCCCACGGGCAGCATACGCTCCATAAGCTGTGAAGCCTCCGTGATCTGCTGGCTGGTTAATGGTGTGTCAATCGTGACAGCACCATCCAGCTCGAATTGTTGAAGTTCTGAATCGGTAATCATTGGGGATTTCCTATTTGGGCTCCGGCCGATGACCAACCTCGTCCCCGCGAAGATATTTGAACTTCTGATGGTCCTTCATAACAGTGTTTGGCCCTTTATATCCCATCGAAACGTCCAGATAGTCGATTGTATGCCGATCCGTAATGGCCGCACCAGTCTCTATTGATTTGTGAAGCGAAAACTGTAGATCCCAGCGTTTTGTAGGTAGAAGCGCAG
Source organism: Chloroflexi bacterium UBA6622 (assembly GCA_002433065.1). GTDB lineage: Bacteria > Chloroflexota > UBA11872 > UBA11872 > UBA11872 > UBA11872. Next base: position 4,593 of record DJHK01000009.1, on the reverse strand, counting down.
ATATACCGGTTTGCCGACCAACGAATGGAGGTCGTCGTTTCCTTTCCAAGTGACACGCAGGTCGAGATTGTTTGATCTGATTGGATCACACTCGTTAATGGCAAATCCTTCGTAGTACCCCCTGTCGTTGTGGTCATTGGGTTCATAGGCACGCTTGGCTAGCCCAACGCGTATCTCCCGGTTGACCGGGTCGACGGTGTCAATGACAGATTGGCAATTGATATGAAGATGTTTGCCGCCGATGACCAGCTCACGCGTAAGCAGAAATCCCTCATGGTCACCGGCAAACCGCCCCACGAGTCGGCCCCGGGGCAAGACGGCAACCCCAATGCTCCGGATGTTGCAGACTTGATGGCCCATTCGTCCGGTTGGCGCCCCCTGGTAATAGAGGAACCATTTGTTGCCCACCGTCAGGGGTTTGCCGTGAAAGACAACTGCGCCAGCGTCAAAAGTTCCGTGCTGCCCACGTTCGAAGAAAACTGGCCGATGGGGCAGTCGCGTCCAGTGGACACCGTCGGCACTGGAGGCGATTTGAACTTCGGCTGTGCCCTCTTTGCGCTGGTCGAGAATCGACTGAAGTGCAATGAAGTGACTGCCATGACGAAACACCATCCACATGTCCATGCACATGGGTGTAACATCCAGCTCATCGGGGTATAGCAGAGTTCTTGGAAACGTCCATTGCCGCAGGTCCGGGCTTGTGATTAGAGCCATGCGCCGCCGCCGTCCCCCTGTACGCAGTTGAGCCGCATCGTTGTCATAAACCATCACCTTCGGCCGACAGAAGCAGTACCACCGTTTAGTCGTGGGGTTCCAGCAGATCGGAATTCCACCGTCGCTGCCACCCTTGGTGATCGGGTTTTCTTCATCCTCCGTCCAGTGAATGCAGTCGGGCGAGTAGGCCAGGCATCGACCGTCCGTGTTGGTCGCCTGGGCAATTCGAGGCAGACGATTCTGCTCAACGTCCTTCGGGTTCGGCTGCTTCCAGGCGCATATATCGCGGTACATCATGACGTACTTGCGCGACGCATTGTTCTGGTTCGGATTAAGCAAGACCTCTGACGACTGCGCCATGGTTCGGCCTGACATTACGATGTTCGTTCGACGGTAACCGGGCCAGGAGTGAACATCGAGCAGCGGTTTTTCCCACCTCAAGCCGTCGCGACTCTCCGCGTAACAGACGAAATAGGGAGAGCCGTGTTCAGCTTTGTTCCAATGCTTGGCAAGTCCCGGAACGTAGTGGTATTGGTAGGCTTCTTCATTGACAACGCCATACAGCATCCGGTAAACACCTTCCTGTTCATCGTGGAAGACATGCTGCTCGTGCCCGACGCTATCTTCCCATGGCTGGTCGGGATGAATCACTGGGGCAATCGCGTGACGCCTTGGCTGGCAGATGCGCCGCGCCAGTCCCCATGCATCCTCAACGATGTGGTCGTCTATAAGAAGCTGTTCTACGGTCCCGACTTCGATCGCGTCGTCCGTCCAATAGCTCATGTTCGTGTCCTTTTAAAAACGGACATAGTCCGTTTACCTTGCAGGAAATTCGACCTTACTGCGTCGTTTTGTATTCTGCTTCGTGTAATACATAATCATTTGTTGTGATCCTTAGCCAAGCTGTTTGATTTGGTCTAGGAGATATTTGGTTGACGAGCTGGACATGGTGCCTGTTTTATAATCGTGGCGATTGGGAACGTCAATAGATTTTCATAAAAGGCGGCGTTATTCTGGTGCTCGAACGGTTCGGCGGTGTTGCCGGGCGAACGTCATATGAGAAATGTCGGATAAACCCAAAAAGGAACCAGACAACATGCGACCCCATCGAATCACCACCATTGGCTTGATGAGTCTATTAGCCGTCATCCTTGCCACCCCAGCGGCAGCAGCACCGCGCCATGCCGACGAACGCCCGATCGACTTTGGCAAACAGTGGGTCCGCAAGCATCCCTACACCTTGATGGGGCTAGCCATTCGCGACCAGCCACCGTTGGACGCCCGGCGTTATATCGATGCCCACTTCAGCACCCTTCTCGTGTGGAAAACCCGGGATGCCATCCTAGGTCCGGGGAGCAAGGCTGGGCTAACCTGGCATGCACACCTGTATGCCAAAGATGGCCCGACGGAGAAGTTCCAAAAGCGGGTTGCTAAGCTGACCCAGCAGTATCCGGGCAATATTGCCCTAATGATCAACGACGAACCCTTGTTGGCGAAAATGCCAGTGACCGGCCAAGCCTTGGCGTGGTTGCGCCGGGCTTATCCCGACACTCTTTCTTACTGCAATGCGCTGCCGATGGGTGATCATAACGCCGCCTACTCAAGCAGTCTGCGCACCGACTACAGCTACGAAAAGTACGTTGATGATTACATCGACATCATTCGACCCGACGTGATGATGTTCGATATTTATCCCTACCAGGATCGTGATGGGGTCGCCAACGTGTATTTTCTGAATATGCAGGTCGTGCGTGAAGCGTCATTGAAGGCGGGCATCCCCTACTGGGTCTTCGTTCAGTCTTGGCAGGGACCGAATCGGCGCTTGCCCAGCGAATCAGACCTGCGCATGCAGTTGTTTTCCACGCTCACGTTCGGCTACACGGGGATCGCGTACTTCGGCTTTGACACGACCCATGAGCGAGCCGTCCTGGATGTCAATGGCGTACCGACACGTCTTTACGAGCCCACGGTTCGTGCCAACCAGGAGGTGATGAATATTGCCGGACCGTTGCGGTACCTGACCAGTACCGAAGTCCGCTTCATCAAGAGAACCCACGGATCAGCCGTGCCTCAGGGCTTGCTCGCCTGGGACAACTTCACAACGCGTGATCCGCACCTGAAGGAAATCGAGATCAAGGCGGACTCACACCTTCCGCCCAACACCGGCTTGTCAACGGCGCCGGATCCGCAAGTAAGTGGGCGCATGACCATTGTGCCCGGCGTCTCACCTGATTTTTACGTTGATGCACCCTATGCCGACGGTTTGATCGGCAACTTTGTGGACGATAGCGGACAGCGGTACTTTCTAGTCTGCAACCTGTGGCACAGCAAAGACGCCACGGCAGCCGAACGTCAGCTTGCCTTCACCCTCAAATTTGATCCTACGATCAAGACCCTTCAGCGACTCAGCCGGCTGACCGGCAAGGTTGAAAAGTTGGATGTTGATCCACAGGAAGGATTGCAGATCATTCTTCCGGGGGGGACCGGTGACCTTTTCAAGTATGACACGGGGCCGTTCGTCGGGTTGGAGTAAAGCGGCTGATTCTGATGCTCGCGTGTGGATCTAAGCATCGTGTATTAGATCCTCATCCTTGGTGAGCATTCGTATCTACACGCTTCATTGATTGTAGAGCACTTTTGTTTTTTGCTTCTTGCAATGAGTGTGTTGGTAGTTGGTGCAGGTGGTGTTAAGAGTCATGAAGTTGCGCCATTTTTATTTAAGCTACATGAGTTGGTGGGAGCAGTGCCCGATTGGACAAGGGGGCGGATCGCGAGGACGGTGAAGCAACTCGAGTGAACGACAAGGAACTGGTGATTGGTTCCTTTGCTTCCTGTCGGTCAGGTGGGGCACTGCGTTTGCATCTGGTGAGCCAGTGGATCGCCAGTGCGTCTCATCCAGGCGCCCAGTGCCCCTCGAAGGCGCTTCAGTGGCTCGGCCACCGATTGATCATTCACTCGATTGCTAAGCTCATGTGGATCGGCAAGGAGATCGTAAAGTTGGTCACGATCACTGTTGTTCCATGTGTACTTGTACTGGCCATCACAAACCATGCGCCAGTCCACGATGCCGTGCCAGTCGCCATGTGATTTTAGCTCGCTGAATATGAGCCGACGGTCGGCCTTGTTGTCACCAGGGGTGCTTGGCTGGTCCAGCGTGCGTAGATCCCTTCCCTCTAAATTCGTCGGGACGTCGGCGCCGACCAGATTTAATAATGTTGGTGCGATGTCGATTAACGAGCATGACGCACTGCTGCGCTGACCTTGGGCGAGTCCCGTACCCCGTAAGATGAGGGGGATACGCAGGGATGGTTCGTAAGCGTGGTTCTTGTGCCACAGGCCGTGCTGGCCAAGCATTTCGCCGTGGTCAGAGGCAAAGACGATCACTGTCTGCTCATCCACCCCTTCTTCACGCAAAGCGTTGAGCAACTGGCCAATAAAACCATCGATCATCGTGACAAATCCCCAGTATACCGCCACGCTCTTTTGCCAAGACTTCCAGTTGTCACCATGATCTCGCCATAGGGTGCGGTAGTAGCTGGTGGCGTTTGATTTCGGTTCCCCTGCGGTAGGTCTGAAGTTTACTGGTTCAGTCGCATCGGCCGGGTCATACATGTCGAAATAGGGTTGGGGTACCTGGAAAGGAGGATGAGGGCCGTTAAAAGAGCAAGTCAAAAAAAAGGGGCGGTCAGTTGGTCGAGCCCGCAACAGGTTCAGGGCGTGATGAGTAATCCAGGCATCATTGGTCTGGTTAGCTTTGACGGGACTAACTGAAACAACCGGTGTGGACATATGGGGGGCACGGTGGCTGCGCGTCTTTATGTCATTAAAGGCCCAGCCATCGGGCAGGCCGTGTGATTTGCACCAGGCAGAATACTCGCG
>DJHK01000044.1 GCA_002433065.1 Chloroflexi bacterium UBA6622 | reverse complement strand
CATCAATGGAACTGCCATTGGAGATGGCAAACCTGGCCCGATGTGGCGGCAGATCCTGGATCACTGGAGCCGGATCGTGGACAAGGACATCTACGCAGAAACCGCGCAGGCGACACCCTAAAGAACCGCCCGTACAAACTTATTGACAGTTACAGCTATGGATAATTGCCCTGGATAAAGCCGAACCCTGGTACCGATCATCTCGTGTTTTTTTCAACCTCATGAGCTGGCTCGAAGAGCGTGGATATGAGCCTGCCGAAGCCAGAGCCGCAGACGGATCGGTTGATCTCTCATATTCGGCGGAAGTGCATCATGCATGTATGTCTTACCATCAGCCTGCCAAAATATCTGGTGATCAAGTGATTCCCCAGTCATCATGACGGACTTGTTGTGTTCGAAGCCTTTGATGGTCACACCATTAAAATCGGCAAGCTCCGCCCGAATCTGACCGGCCGCGCTGGTTGTCGCGTTGAGTAGAAGTCGGGCTTGAGGAAACTGCATAGGAACGAGTTCCACCATCGCTTCGTCCATCATGCGCTTGGGTTGCAATGCGACAAAGCGATCACGGGGCATTGTTGCCAGACCAATCTCCATCCCCTGCTTGATCCAGTCCGGGTCGTCGGGATCACACATTCGCCCATCACAGTAGATGTAAACCGTGTCGTCATGCTGCAACATTTGACTCGCGGTGGTGTAACCATGTGTCCCAAAACCCCCACGGTCCGCTTGCGCCATGAATAGGGATCGGTCAGCAACGCGGGTGAAATGAACACCATCACGGCTAGTAACCAATTGTATTTCACTTACCTGTGCACCTTCAAACAATCCTCCACCGCCTTCTTTACGACGTTCCGTTCCATGGACGTATTGCTGAATTTGGAACATCGAAAGCAAGCCAACGTAGATACCATCCAATCTGGTGACGCATAATTGCTGGATCTGTGCATCAGGATAGCCGTCGACATCATCTGTTCTCATCAGCTCTCGTGGCGGCCCCCAATGGACAAAGTCCGGCGATTCGACCAGGCGCGACCCGCGGATGCGTTGGCCGAAGGCATCCTCTATTGTCATTCGAACGTAAGCTTTAAACGTTTTGGTGATCGGATCCCAGACGACACTTTGCCCGCTGTCAGCTTTACCTGCAAAAGCAGGTCGTCCCATATCAGGCGACCAATGTATGCCATCGGGTGATTCAGCGGCGTATAACTGCCTGCCATGAATACCAAGTTCCGTGGCATTGGGCCGCCAATGTGGATACGAATCAAACAGCATGAGATACCGCCGCTGTGTATCGCTTTGGTCCGGGTTAATCAGTAGGCCCGGTCCATGAAGGTTGATTTGCGGACCCATAAGAATGTTGGTGCGTTCGTAGCCAGGCCAAGGGCGAACGTCCAGCATCGGTTTAGTCCAGGTGATTCCATCAGGACTTTCGGCATAGGCCATGACCTGCTGGTTGTAGTAATCTTCACCGTAAGCGTTGTACCACATTCGAAAGAGTTTCTTGTGGTCATCGTAGAGTACGCTACCGTAAATACAGGCATGGCCTGCCTCCCATGGATACTCCCGACGGACCACAGGATTACCTTCATAGAGTCGAGGGCGGGTTATCCGTCGACACATATTTCGTGTGTTGCTGATCATCTGGTCATCAAGAAAAAGTTCGAGGCCACTAAACTCCATATGATTCCCTTTCCCATCATGGGGATTGATCGGATCCTGCTTGCTGTTATGTAACAACAAGTACAAATTAGGCTTCTTCCCCAGTGTATCGAAGGCGCAAGATATGACCATTAGTATCTATGTCGTAGATAGATCCATAATGACCGGTACCATAAACACTACTAGAGGACAGAATCCACGCATGGCTACTTCCATAACGTGCAAACCGGTTGACACCCAATCGCTGCTCAAAGAAGATTCATCACCATGAATAAATAAGAAATAGAAGGGAGCTGCAGGTCACATGTTCAACCGCAGACTGACTGAGGACGAAAGGCAGCAGTGGGTGCGCGATGGCTACTTGATTATCAAGGGGGCGCTACCTCCGCAAGACGTGATCCAGTACACCCAGGCCGTGGACGAACTGTACGAACAGAATGTGCCGCCTGGCGAGAGGACCGATCCGAAAAAAGGGATGGGCTGCCGGAACCTGTTCGAACACAACGATCTATTTATCAAACTAATCGATCATCCCGGCACATTCGGTCTGATATTGGATCTTCTGGGCTCTTACATCCAATGCACGGTCTCACAAGTGATCGTGCGCGGCGTCGATCCCGAATCCACGGGGTACATCCACCCTGATGGGGGCGAGGCAATGGAGAAAATTCGCGTGAGCGAATCAAGCCTGCAGTTGCAAGTAAAAGTCATGTACTTTTTGACTGATCTACCGGAGCCCGACATGGGCAATTTCGTCGTCTTCCCCGGCAGCCACCTACGCCCGTGGCCAAAAGAGCGGTTACCGCTGGGCTCCGCCACGCCCGGAGCCGCACAATTGTGTGGGGCCGCTGGTGATGCGGTCATCTTCCCGCATGCCCTGTGGCACGGACCGGGGAAAAACCTGTCGGGAAAGGTCCGCAAGGTTCTGGTCTATCGTTACAACCAGCTGTTCATGCGTCCGTGGGACTACGAGGAAATCTCCCCGCAGGTGCTGGAAAGGTGCACTCCTCGCCAACGGCGACTTCTTGGGGATATGGGGGCACCCTGGCGCCCAGGAACCTACTACCGCCGCCCTACGCCCACGGAGCAGGAATCGCTGATGGAAGGTGTGTGAAGAGGAAGAGGCATGGCGGGAGGAGCAAAACGGGAGATGGAATTCGAACCCATAACATTCAGGCTTCACATCTTGACTGTGTTACACCCAAGTCACTTGTTGGCTTGAGCCTATAGACGAAATCGTATTATCTAAAACTCAGAGCAAGCCTCTTACATTTAAGACGAAACCCCAGACTGCTTCGGCAGTACATCTACTCTTGGATCCTCTCCTCTAGGTCCTCTAAAGAAAAAGGCGGGGATTGCTTGTGAAGCATTGAGTGACAATTGGGGCAGACAGGGCGTAGGTCATTCACAGGGTCAGGAACCGTTTCTCCTGTAAGCGCTAATGGATTTAAGTGATGAACGTGAATGAAGTCTTTGCCTATGGAACCGTACCTATCCTCAAAGTTCAGTCCACATACTTGGCAGGAGTATCCCCAGTGTTCTAAACACTGATCTCGGTACTTATTCTTTCTTTCATACTCTATTCCAAGAACCTTATTTTGCCTGCCTTCGGTACTGTTCTCATAAGAGCCTTCGTCTTCGGCAGGATCTACAAATACACTATTGATCTCTGTGTTAGCGGATGAGATTGTTATTAGGTCTTGCTCAAATGTGACTACAACTGAATCACCAATTCTGCCCAGATGTGTAAGATCGAGCTGTTTAGTCTGTTTCAGATCTATAACAGCTAAAATGTTGCCGTGATTGGCGACGCGAGAGACCTTTCGCTTTCCGGACTCATCTGACACCACCAAGATTGCACTGGGAGTTGAGGTAATACGGATTCGCTGTCCGCTAGCGAATCCGTATTTATTCATTACTCGATTCCAGAGGCAAATCCATGCTTGCCCCTTGTTCTTCATTATTTTCTGTTTTTGCTGAAGCATATTGAGACCATTGGTATTAACAGGTCGGGAAAAAGCGAGTGAAGGGGATCGAACCCACGGCATTCAGCTTGGGAAGCGGTCGAACATAATTACTATTAAATGGCCTCTTTCACAGTGATGCCAGATCGCTAAGTTCGACTAGCGGGCAGTCACGGTCGGCGATCATGCGATCCACTGCCGCGTCATCCTTGAACCCGATGCCCGTGATGATACAGACGACCATGTCGTCGGCCTTGATGTCCCCATGTTGAAGAGCCTTGACCGCACCGGCCAAGGCCGTCGCTCCGGCCGGTTCGCAGAAAATCCCCTCCTCCAAGGCCAACTGCTTCTGTACCGCCCACACTGAAGTATCACTGACGAGGTGCCCGGTACCCCCGGTGGCACGACATGCCGGAATCACTTCATCGGCATCGATCACCCAGGGAACCTGCAATCCGCTGACTTCTGATGTGCACTGGCATGCTCGCCCCTTGGCCAAGCCGTTCCGAAGCGGGCCTGCCATGGTGTCGTTTCCCTCTGGTTGAACACAATGCACAGCAGGCGAACGTTGTAAAAGGCTCCGACCAATAAGATCCTCAAACCCTTCCGCGATGGCGAGGGTTAATCCGCCACCTCCGGCTTGAACAAAAACGTGGTCGATGGCTCGACCGCCGTGACACTGCTCATTCAATTCGTAACTGATCGTCTTGACGCCTTCCATGCCAACCCGACAGAATCGGAATGCACTGATTTGCAACTGGGTACTGGCCGCATCGGCCTTCTGGCGAAGAATCGTGATCACGCCATCTGAGATCTTCGGGTCGCTTCCCATACCCCGCACACGGTAAAGATGAGCGCCGTAAGCCAACATCTGTTTCAACTTGCCTGCAGGTGCAGTTTCAACGATGGCGATATGGCAGTCGATCTGGGCTGCAGCACAATAGGCAGCCACCGCAGATCCCGTATTGCCGCTCGATGTTCCAATCGATTGATGCATGCCCCGGGCAACCATGTTTGAAATGGCGGCCGCAGCAAACCGATCCTTGTAAGAACCGGTTGGATTGGTGCTTTCCAACTTGAAATAAAGGTTTTTAAGGCCATGGGAGGAACCGAACTTCCGGGAGTGGAGTAGGGGGGTGTTCCCTTCCCCAAGCGTGATTTGATGCGGGGTCGGGGTTTCAGAGAAATATTCCGCCCATCGCCAAATGCTCATCGGAGATTCCTCCGTTTGTGATTTCTGGACGCATTATCTTGTTTTACGAGTCGGAGGCATCATACCACCACGTAATCACCATGGTAAAAAATCTCGATGAGTTGCTACTGCTCGATTCCCTGCCACGGTTCCAACGCCGGCAAATCCTCTGACAACTGACGGGCTCCGTCGGATACCATCAACACCACAGCGATATCCACCTGGCAAAATAAAAACCGGCACCACACATATTAAAAGTGCGTTCGGATGGTCGAGCATGTCTATAATTCAGTCCGTTGCGTGTGCTGAGCATACTTTTTGGCTTAACACTTCGGTCAACAGCATGCTGACGTCACCGAGGCAAACAAATCGGCAGCCTTGCTTTACCAGTGGCCCCGCATCACCGACTCGCCACATTGGCTTGCCTGCGGCATCGGCAGCACGACTAATTTTGTCCACAGCATCGACGAAGCCGACATGATCCTTGTCCATGTCTGCACCTATCGCCATGGACAGGTCATACGGCCCGATGCCGATCGCGGTGACAATTTCGTGCGCGGCCAATGCATCAACGTGCTCGAGCCCGGTACATGTCTCAATCTGTGGAATGATGATCACGTCGTTCTCGACCTGCTTCTGCCATATTCGCAGATGGTAGTCATCGACCCACCGGTTGCCCGCCCCGCCAGGCCGACGCCGACCGCGAGGCGGCAGGTAAATCGCGTCACGCACCTCGTCGAGTTGGGCCGCTGTCTCGACCGATGCCAGCACTAAACCGCACGGACCCAGATCCATCGCGAACCCCACTCCGCGGAAATCGTTGGTCGCCGTGCGGATCAGCACAGCAAAACCGGCGACCCGCCCCAATTGGCACACTTGCGCCACCATCGAAACGTCGTGCGCCCCGTGTTCAAGGTCCACGACCAAGTAGTCCAGGCCTGCGTCGATCGCCACCTCGATCAAATCGTGCCAGAGGTGGCTGGTCACCAACGCACCGACCGCGACCTCACCTTTTTCCAGTTTTTGCCGCATTGACCGGGCGGGTTGCATCGGGTCATGTCCTTTCTTTTGAGGTCACCGTATTCACAATTCGTGGCGATCGGTTTTATCCGGTTTGTACTGCCGGTTCAAACCGCGAAACCGGTGCCCCCGACCCCAAGGGACGAGACACCCCGATCATCTCGACATAAGGCAGGTGCTTCAGGCAAGTCTGCATCTAACTGGTGGCATGGACGTACTACTGATCAATGTATGCACACGCCAATCTTGGCAAAGAACCCAAAGCCAACCGTGGGGCATCATGTGTGTTATATCAACTAGTTAACCGCAGCACTTCGTGCAGAGTGAAGGTGGCTTGCGCGGCGCAGCCGCTACCGCTAAATCGTTCGTCGTGTAGTTGACAGTTGTGCTCAAGATAAAAGGTCACCTGTCGCGAGACGGGGTTGCCGCCAACGGCGGCCGCGACGTTGCCCCAGAAAGTCCGACTCTTTAGCGCATGCCAAGCTGCCAACCCGCGCTCTCGATACGACCCATCGAGCCAACCCATCCTCGCCCCGTGCAAAAACGCGTACCCAAACCAAGCCGTATAGTGCAAGTTCACGTGCGTCCAAGGCCAGTTGATCATGGTATGAAACGAGCCGTCGTCGTCCTGGAATCGTGCAACGTCTTCAACCTGCTCCCGGTGGATGTCAAGGATGCGGGTCCGTTCGGGGTGGTGCGACGGGAAGAAGTCCAGAATCTGCGACAACCCGAATGTACTCCACCCGTGGCCGTGTCCTATGAAGCCCTGCTGCCCCTCGCGGCGGCTGGGGATGCCGTGCCAGTAGAGTCCGGTCCCCGGGTCCCGCAGGTTCTTTCGCTGCTCAATGATGCAGTGTGCGATGAGATCGGCCATCTCACTTTCGCGGTTCGCCAACTTCGCCGATGCCATGACAGGAAGATAGGTTCTCACCATCAGCTCGCCGTAGGAACCCATCTCCCCTTCCCGGGCTGAAACCGCCGCCTGTGTCTCCGGTGACATCGCACGATACGCGTGGCAGTAGCCAGCGCGGGACATTCGAAACGGGGACCAATCGGTGACATCCTTCAGCGCCAGACGGACGATGTCGCGGTACTTTGCGTCCCTCATGATGTCATGGAGACGTGCGACGGTCACGAGCGGCCCGAGATGGTGTTCGCGCAACGACCGGGGCTGCCGGGCAAGGACACGGTCGGTAAACTGGATTGCCCCGTCGAGCGAGGCGCGGTCGCCGGTGGCCTCATAATCGTCCAACATCGCTTTGCCCATGTTGAAACTAATATCGCTCCATTCGGTGCGGTGGGAGGAGCGGACCGTTTCCATGAACAACTCACGGATCTTGCCATCGCTTCGGGCTAGCATCCGTTCGCGCATGCGTGGGCTCGCCAGGGTGAGGTCGCCGGTCAAGAGCAGCGGCGATTCCAGGAGCTTGTGCGAACCGAGCGCCGCGGCGCCATATACCGCGAGCCATGTGCGCTCGTTGTCATGCAAGAACGTCATGACGAAGGAGTTGCTCCCGCGTTCGGTGTCGGGGCCGGAGTGGGGCCCATCAGGATGGGAGTAAAAATCTGGTGCCTCCAGATGAAAGCCTCGAAAACCCTTCAACTTTTTCTGGATGCGCTCAATGTCATCGTAGACCGCCAAGATCATCTTGATACCGTCGAGCGTCTCGGGGGGCTGTGTGGGCAAGACATCATCTGGACCGAAGGCCAGATCCACGCCCGCGTGGACCAGATAACCAACTGCCGCGCGTAGCTGCTGCGGTATTTGGGGTGGCGCTATAATCCAGAGCTCACCGGCGACAATCTTGGAACTCAAAGCGGCTCTCCTTCAGTTCAGTGCGTTATACAACCCCTCATGCTGTGCTGCCATACAGAAGCCCTTCATTGGCTGCTGCCACTTCGTTTAATTCCA
>DJHK01000037.1 GCA_002433065.1 Chloroflexi bacterium UBA6622 | reverse complement strand
GGGCTCTCCGTTGTCCGAATCCCGGCAGTACAGCGAATGGACTTTCTCGAAGCAGAGGAAATTCTTCTCGCTGCAGGATTTACGGTCGAGCGAATTGAACAACAAAGCGATGATTTCGCACGGAATGTCGTCATTGATCAAAGCGTTCCCAGCACAGAGGAACGTCCTCAGGGAACTGTCATCACGTTGACGGTTTCGGTAGGACGAGGAGAGGTCCAAGTCCCTTCGGTAGAGGGGCTATCCATTTCTGATGCTCGTGTCGTTCTGGCCCGTGAGGGGTTGCTCGAAGAGGTGGTGATGGAAAATTCTTTGGCATTTCCGGTTAACACTGTGATTCGTTCCGAACCAGGTTTCGGCCGTTCTGCCGAACGCGAGAGCGTGGTGCGTTTAGTGGTTTCCCTCGGTCCGGCAACGGGCCAAGTACCTTCACTTGAGATCCTTGGCACCACAGATGCTGCACAGGTCGAAATTGCTCTCAAGAACCTCGGTTACGAAGTCAAGCGTGTCGAACAAAACTTGGGTGTCGGAGACCCGTTGATTGGACAGGTGTTGAGCATCGATCCTTCTCCGGGCACAGACCTTTTGTTGGGTTCCGAAGTAATCCTCGTTGTTGGCGTCGGCGAAGCAAGTCCTGGCACCGGTTCCAAACCCGGGAACAGTTTCGTGACGGTAGAACCGAACGAATAAACCTGCCTCGTACCACAAGCATCTGGCGTTAAATCATCTCCATGATCAGTGGTGGCCGTAGTTTCTCCCTCTATCCTCGTTCGTCATGGCCAGGCCGAAGAAGACAAGCCGTTTAACTCCCAAGGGCACACGTCCCGAAGGAGTTGTTTCTGAAGAGACGCTCTCGGGCGATCTCCCTCCAAGTCCAGCATGGTTCGGTTGGTTGATTCTGGCCTTTTTATTGGTTGGTGTTGCAGTCATCTTTTCGAACTACATGAGTTGGCTACCTGGCAGCCCATCTAGTTCTTGGATTCTCGGCGGTCTCGGCTTCGTTCTCATCGGGATCTTGACTGCCACGAAATGGCGATAACTCAGCCGAACCAAACCGTTAAATTACAGCTATGTGGTTTCTCCCCAGCATGTGGATAACTTGTGGAACCACTGCGTCTGCTTAATCGTTGTCGTGGTCGCGGATTAGCTCCATCTCCTCCATGCAGCACTTTGGGGCCTGAGGTTCACTGTTGGGTGATCGAGTCATCCGAACTTCCGTACCGCATAACGTGCACAAATAGGTCAAACGAACCTTTCTTAGTTCACCCGCCGGCGGCGGAGCCGGCACTGGACGGGAGAACCCGAGCATAAGTTTCAAGCCGATCCTGTACACGACGTATATGAACAGCAGCGAACCGATGAGAGGAACAACTAAATCCACGAGTTCTACCGTAGCGCTCACTCCGATTCGTGCCACTGCGTATCGTTGGGTGTACGACATGTACGAGGAATCACAACTCAGCCGGATCGCGCCGGTTTCAAGAAAGGGTCCCCTTGCCTCACACGACGTTCAACCAGATCGACGGTTACACCGGTTGTCGTGCCCGGCATGAGAGTAACTGGCTACGCGGATTAGGTTTCGAATTGTGGGACAGCCCATGAGGCCTTCAGGTACCGAACCCGGTGACTTTGTCGAATTTGACTATGACCTAGTCGAAGCCGAACGTCGACAACACATCCGCGACGTACTCACTCATGTTCGCCCGACGTTGGAAAAAGAGACCGGAGTCGAGTTGGAAATTACAAATGACGGGAACGATCTTGCCCTGAGCGCCGACGGCGAAATCCGGTTCAGAGCTGCACTAGCTCCTGATGGTCGGGTGGTGATTACAGACCTGAAGTCGAGCAATCGTCTTTGAGGTGGGACGTCGGCCGTCGACCTACCCCAATAGGGTCACCGCGGGTGTCTTGTCTCCAAGTTCAGGTCGTGCTGAGTTTCTGGCGTCATCAAGTGAAGCAACCGGTGCAATGTCTTCGTGGGTCAGATCATCGAATTCAAAAAGCTGTAGTTCTTCAACCTCCAGAATCCGGCCGCTCTTTGCGCGTTGACGACGAACACGATTGCGTTTACGGGCTTTAGGAACGACTTCGCCAGGGGTGACGGTCCACAGCCGTGGTGTCCCATCCCTTTCGTCAAATACCGTCCAGTCTTGGGGCACCCGAAGATTTTGAACATGGTGCTGACAAAGCGACATCGTCTGGCCGGCATCAGCATGGAGGTCAGTTACCCATACCGATAAGGATGAGTTGTTGTAGGAAAGCCCAGCTACAGCTGGGGCTCCACAGGTTCCGCGGGAACAGGACACCACAGCTATGGAACGTAGTCTCAGTCTTTACTGCCGTAGTGGATACCAAACCCTGGAATTCGCGAAATTAGCTAATCGCGGTAAAACTTTGGTTACGACCGCAACATTGACATCATCTTTTCGAATCGAAAATGCTTATCGGCCGGAAGGTAGCTAAGGTTCAGACGAAATGATGTGGCAGCAGCAAACTGTCAGTTCTAACGCAACATACGAAAGGGGCACCCCGTGGTTGGTGGCGCACTGAAGTCAGCAAGCATGGACGACTTAGATCTGAGAATGTCAGAGAAGGTTCGTCCGTTGTACGAGGCTGTGAAAATCTTTATTCGGGAGGAAGTCGATCCAATTACCGAGGAGTATCACCGCCTCGGAGAAAATCGCGCCGAACGATGGGGCTATGGCGAAGGACAACTGGAACTTCTTGATGGAGCTAAAGAAAAAGCTCGCGCCCAAGGATTGTGGAACTTCTTTCTTCCTGATGCCGAAACAGGCGAAGGGTTAACCAACCTTGACTATGCCTATATCGCGAATGAACTCGGGAAGAACCGTCTTGCTTCTGAATGTTTGAACTGCTCAGCCCCAGACACTGGGAATATGGAGGTGTTAGAGCGAACCGGCACAACAGAGCAAAAAGCTGAGTGGCTTGAGCCGCTGCTTAACGGCCAGATCCGTTCGGCCTACTGCATGACGGAACCGAGAATTATGAGTTCTGACGCAAAGCAGATTGAAACTGAAGCGGTCCTGGACGGTGATGAATGGGTCATCAACGGCGAGAAGTTCTATATCTCTGGGGCTGGGGATCCCCGGTGCAAGATAATGATCACGATGGTTCGCACGAACCCAGACGCCGACACTTACAAACAGCAGTCTCAGATTCTTGTACCTCTCGACACTGAAGGCGTCAATATTGTCGGCCCCATGCACGTTTTCGGTAACGACGATGCACCACATGGTCATATGCACATCAAGCTCGAAGACGTACGGGTGCCCCGTGACAACGTCTTGTTAGGCGAGGGTCGCGGCTTCGAAATCAGCCAACTTCGTCTCGGCCCTGGCCGCATCCACCACTGCATGCGATCTATTGGCTCTGCAGAAAAAGCGATCGAGATGATGGTTGATCGAGGTACTGCCCGGGAAGGTTTCGGGAAAAAACTTGTCAACCTCGGTAAGAACATGGAAGTGATTTCTCGGGCCCGTATCGAGGTAGAAGCTATGCGTTTGATGGTACTGAGAGCAGCGCAGGCTATGGATACTCTCGGCAACGCTGAGGCCCGTGTTTGGGTGAGCGCCGTAAAGGCAATGGTCCCCGAGAAGTGCTGTGACATCATTAACGAGGCGATCCAAATGCATGGCGCAGCCGGTGTTTCTCAGTGGTTCCCGCTTACTGACATGTGGCACGCACAAAGAACTCTTCGACTTGCAGATGGCCCCGACGAAGTGCATCACCATGTAGTGGCTCGCGCCGAGGTCCGCAATCGTGAGGCCGAGGTTTCCTCTGGCGAAGCATCCGTCCACACCCTTGGTGGTCCTGTCTAGGCCAACAAGCATCAAATCCTTTGATCTCGCTAAGGGATCACTGGATTTGGGTTAGGGCCCATTCTCTGAGTTCTATTTTTCGTATTTTCCCTGATGGGGTTGCCGGCATTTCGTCGATGAAGATGACGTGTCGAGGGATCTTGAAACTCGCGATTTTGCCTTGGCATCTTTCGAGTAACTCGTCTGCTGTTACGTCATTTGATCTCACAACGAATGCCACTGGCACTTCAACCAGTCGTTCATCTGGGTATCCGACAACAGCTATCTCCTCGACACCGTCAACTTCGAGGAGGTACCCCTCGACTTCGGCGGGTGACACGTTTTCGCCACCTACTTTCAACATGTCTTTGTGGCGGCCGATGAACACGACATGGCCATCTGCCCGCAATAATGCAACGTCACCAGTGTCTAGCCATCCGTCATCATCGAGGACTTCGGCCGTTGCTTCTGGTTTGTCCCAATAGCCGCTCGTAACGGTGTAACCCTTTACGTACAAGGCACCTGTTTCGTTGGCTGGCAAAATCTCTCCAGTGTCAAGGTCACGTACCTGGAATTCGATTCCATACATGGGATACCCGGACGCTTCGGTTCGCTGTTCCAAAGAGTCGGTTACGTGACTTGAAGCAATAAACGCCCAGGTTTCGCTCATCCCGAAGCCGCTAGTGGTGGGGCAGAAAACATTTTGGGCTTGGCGCGCTATAGGAATGGTGGATTCCATTCCGGCTGGAAGCGTTCCTACACGCAGCGAGGAGACATCTCGTTCAGCTTGTTGTTGAGAGCGAATAAGGTCAGCCCAGTGACTATCAAACCCGTGTAACACCGTCCCCCGTTCGGCCTCCACTGCATCTAACACTTCATCGGGGTCAAACACATCAAACAAGACCTGACTGCCTCCGCTTAAGCAAACCATCATTGCGACTTCGCTAAATCCATAGGCATGAAATAGCGGCAGGTAGCTCATGTGGACATCGTTCCGGTTATGTCCAAGCAGCATTGCTCTTTCATAGGTGTTCCGGATTGGTTTATGGCAGTGGACCACTCCCTTGGGATGCCCGGTGGTCCCTGATGTGTATGCGAGCATCATTCGATCTTGAACGTCGACTTGGGAAGATCGCGCTTCCAACTCTTCTGCTGTGACGCTTTCACCTTGTTCGAGCATGGTTTCCCAATTGACGCTGTCCGAAAGTTGTTCTCCAAGCATCACAATGGTTTGGAGATAGCCACCTTCATCCAGTTGTTGACCGGCTTCAACCAACATTTGGCCGTAGTTAATTGGCCCCGACTGGTCGAGGGCTATCAGGAACTTGCTCTGGGATTGCACAACGGTATATGCGACATCATCTGTTCGGTATCGGGTGTTCAACGGGACAATGCATCCACCCACTCGAGGAATTGCGTACATGAGATGCAACCATTCCGGGCGATTGGTCATCCAGACAGCGACGTGATCCCCGCGTTTCACGCCTATAGAAATAAGACCTTTCGCCACTTTGTCCACATCGGATGCGAACTCACCATGTGTCCAACGGTTTCCTTTAAAAACGAGTGCGAGGTCGTCTTTCCATAGACGTGCGGCTCGTTTCGGGACATCTCCCATTAGTAACCAGTCATTACTCATACCCTGCAACTTTAGAGGCGATCCAACTGCATTGGCCGAGCGACTGGATTTCGGCTCAAATAGGGGACGACAGAGAGGTAACGACGTGGAATTCGATTTGATGACAGGTTCATCTACCTGGGCCACTGCGGGAGATTTAGCTCGCCGTGTTGAAGACCAGGGATTTTCAGGGATGCTCTATACCGAAACGGGCCAAGTGCCGTGGATGCAAATTGCTGCAGCGGCGATGGCTGCACCATCGTTGACATTCACAACTGGTATCGCAGTTGCTTTCCCGAGAAGCCCAATGGTGTCGGCACAGGTCGCGTGGGAGTTGGCTGGAGAAACTAATGGCAAGTTCCGATTGGGCTTAGGGAGTCAAGTTAAGGGTCATGTTGTTCGACGATATTCGGCCGATTTTGATCGTCCAGCTCGTCGTTTGCTTGATTACGTATTGGCGGTCAAAGCCTGCCTGCGGGCTTTCCGTGGCGAGGAAAAGTTAAGCCACGAGGGCGAATTTTATAATCTCTCTCTTTTGCCAGATGCGTGGAAACCCCGATCCCACGACTTCGGCGATATCAAGATCGATATCTCCTCTGTGGGGCCCTTAATGAACGGTGTTGCGGGCCAAGTCGCCGATGGGGTGCATGTCCACCCGATGCACTCAATGCATTACATCCAAAACCGGTTGCTCCCCGAAGTCACCCAGGGCGCCGAGATAGCTGGCCGCGACCCGTCTGAGATCGACTTAATTGTCCCTGTGTTTGCCGTTGCTGGTGACAGTCCTGAGGAGCGGGCACCATGGGTGCACCGGGCAAAAACCCAAATAGCTTTTTATGGAACTACTCCGAATTATGCGTTTCAGTTCGAGGACTTGGGCTTCGATGGGATTACAAAAGCGTTAGGGGACAAAATGAAGGCCGGTGATCTGCAGGGCATGGCGGACACGATCTCTGACGAAATGCTGGACCACTTCGCGTTGGTATCACCGTGGGATGAAATGGCCGATCGTTTAAAGGACCGGTATGCAAGCACCGCGTCTCGGGTGGTGATGTATCTGACGGAGGAACACATGCGCAAAGATCCTGAGTCAATAGACAAATGGGGCGAAGTTGCCCGGGCAACGAGGAGTTGAACGATGAGCGGACGAGTTGCACTCGTGACCGGTGGCGGTAGCGGAATTGGCAGAGAAATTTGTGTCGGTTTGGCAGCCGCCGGACGACAAGTGGCAGTCGCAGACTTAAATCTTGACGGAGCTCTTGAGACAGTCTCAATGATTTCTCAGACGGATGGTCACGCCGTCGCTGTGCACATGGACGTTTCAGATACTGATGCTGTCCAAGCCGGCGTCTTTCAGACAGTTGACGAACTGGGGTCTGTCGAAGTTCTAGTGAATTGCGCCGGTTGGGACGAGCTAATGCCGTTTTTGTCGACCGATGAATCATTTTGGGATCGGGTGATTGAAATCAATTACAAAGGCGTTTTGCGAACCGTTCACGCGTGTCTCCCAGCAATGGTTGAAGCTGGTTGGGGACGCATCGTCAATATCGCTTCAGACGCTGGGCGAGTTGGTTCATCATTCGAAGCGGTGTATTCAGGTGCCAAAGGTGGGATTATCGCCTTCACCAAAACGATTGCTCGTGAGGCCGCGAGAAGTGGAGTGACGGCAAATGTTGTGTGTCCAGGTCCTACTGACACGCCACTCCTTGATGGGATCGTCGCCGCGAGTGACGATGGCGACAAAATTATTGGGGCTATGGCTAGGGCCGTTCCGATGAAGCGGGTCGGCACTCCGACAGAGGTCGCGTCTGCTGTTGTTTATTTTGGCTCTGACGAGGCCGCTTTCGTGACCGGTCAAACGTTGTCAGTATCTGGTGGTTTGACCATGAGTTGAGCGGGTTTTGTGTGTCTTTACCTGTTCGGAATTATGTTCTGCGGCACCTATTCGCAGTAGAAATAGAGAATCGAAACGTATTCACCTGGCCGCCGTCGCAATAGTTGGACAGTTACATCCGCCGCGTTCGTTGCCAATTTCGTGAACTTCGGGGTTTTGTTTTCCTTCGGTATTTTCCTCACACCTATTGCAGAGACTTTCGAGACATCAACAGGCCCAGTTGCGCCAATCTTCTCAACTGCAGTCTGTTTTTATTATTTAGCTGGTGCCATAGGTGGAAAGATCAGTGACACCGTTGGTGTCCGACCTGTCGTGGCTACTGGGACAGTATTTATGACCCTCGGCCTCATCGTGAGCAGCCAATCCTCAGAGTTGTGGCATTTGTACTTGGGTTATGCGCCGCTGGTCGGAAGCGCTGTCGGCTGCTGTTACCCGTCGATGATTGGGACTGTCGGCCGTTGGTTTAAGCACCGGCAGGCTTCTGCTATCAGTCTGGTCTTGGCAGGTGTAGGGATGGGAACCTTTATTGGCCCAATCGTTTCACGAATTTTGATAGATGCGTGGGGATGGCGATCAACGCTCGGGGTTTATGCCATTTTCAGCGGAGTATTGCTGACTGTCTGCACATTTGCTGCAGTTGATTCACCAAAAGTCCGACGAGACGACGATCTCGGGTTACGAAAGATTTTGAGGTCGAAGCGGTTCTTGGTCCTCTATGGGGCATTGGCGCTAGGGGGATCCGGTTTTTATGCCCCTTTAGCTTTTTACAACGACCATGCAATTAGCGAGGGGGTCAGTGGTTCGGCTGCGGCTACTCTCGTCGGAGTCATTGGGGCCTCCTCAGTAGTCGCTCGACTGGTGATCAGCGCATTGAATGACCGATTTGTCCCAATGCACCAATACCGTTTCGGGCAACTGCTTCTAGTGGCTTGTCTTCTGGTGTGGTTCCTTGCAGGAGATTCGTACATTCTCTTCCTGGTAAGTGCACTGCTGCACGGTGTCAGTTGGGCGGTTTGGTTTACCGCTGCTCCCAATGTTCTCGCCACATGGTTTGGTGTGGCTGATCTGGGTGGCTCCATCGGTACCTTCTACACAGCTCTTGGGTTCGGTGCACTCGCGGGACCCGCCATCCTCGGGTTTGTCATTGACAGCTCTGGTTATGAAGTAGCAATAGCAATAGTCATCTGTAGTTCTGTGATCGCATGGCTGTTCTGTTTCATCCCCGACCGGCTCAAGGAATAGGGAATCAGTTAATGCGGCGTCGACAAATGTCGCGAACTAAACACTCCAAAGCTCGCAAACACTTATCGTTGCTTTTCTGAAGTTGATGTGGTTGCGAAACCGGTTTCAGTAAGTTAGAGAGACGTCGGCATTAGAGCTCAGCTCTATGACCCCGGGCGGACCGCTCCAGTTGAGTTCTAAGCCACCAACAAGCACATCCGCGGCGTTGTCAGGTGTGACCCCAAGCACAGCCTGCGAGCCAGTCGAACAGTAAATCGCTTCTGCGCCCTCCATCAACGCTTCAATCATCTGCTTGCAGAAGCCGGGTTCTTGGGAAACACGCTCATCTAGTCCGCCAATGAATTCGTTTTGGAGAAGTTTCACCGCGTGGGATGCAAAGAAAATATTCAGACTGTGACCATCTGTTATCGCCTGAACCGCGCAGGCCAGAGCGACAGCGCACTTCCGCGGGTCCACGTCGGGATCAGTCGAAATTTGAACGAAATACCGTTTGCTCATTTTGGCCCACTTTCACATCGGACGGTGAAAACAAATCTACGGCAATCCCCTTGCCGATTCGCTTTTGTTACCCGCCTTGGAAAATGTCAAGGAAGTGGACTTCAGAGCTGTGTGACACCGGTTCATAATCAGCATCAGTAAAAATTTCGCCATCGATCGCCACTGACGACGCTTCGTTTAAATGCTCTCCAATACCGGGAAACATTTCCTCGAGCGCGACGACTAAACGACGAACGGTCGTAGCTTCAACCTCAACCTGAGCCAGTCCTCCTGTTAGGTCGCGGAGACCAGCTGAGAAATGAACTTGGGCCATCGGAGTTATTAGTCGCGTTGTTCGTTTAACGCTTCAAGAACTTTGACCGGTGACATTGGAAGATCGGTCATTCGCACATCGAGCGCGTCGTTGATCGCATTACCCACTGCTGCCATCGGAGGAACAATCCCTACTTCGCCTACACCCCTCACACCGTACGGGTGTGCTGGGTTGGGGACTTCAACGATGGCGCAATCGATCATCGGCAAATCCGAAGCTACGGGTATGCGGTAATCAAGGAAACTTGGGTTTTCCATCACGCCGTCGCTGTCATGGATATATTCCTCGTTCAAAGCCCATCCAATTCCTTGGACCACGCCGCCTTGCATTTGCCCTTCGACATAATCAGGGCTTATCGCTCGTCCAGCATCTTGCGCTGTCAGGTAGCGGACAACTCTGGTCACTCCGGTTTCTGGGTCAACCTCTACATCACAGAGTTGAGTTGAGAAACCAGCGCCAACTCCACGTGAGTTCAAAGAAGCGTTGGCAGATATGGGTCCTCCTGTTCGACCAGATTTTGCTGCCAGGTCCTTCAGGGAAAGCGGGGGTTGGGCACCTTCAGCGTGTTGGGCCTGCCCATCAACCCATTCCACTTGGTCAAGCTCAACGTCCCATGTTTTCGCTGCTCGGGCGCGGAGGTCTTCGATAATCAGTCGACAGGCATCAACTACGGCGGCGCCGGTTGCCAATGTCACGCGGCTACCACCGGTGACATCGTTGAAGCCAACTGTTTCGGTGTCAGCGACTACAGCCTTTATCGATTCGTACGGAATGCCCAGCTCTTCAGCGGCCATCAAAGCCATCGATTGGCGGCTTCCCCCAATGTCGGGGGATCCCGTCACTACGGTCGCCGTTCCATTTTCGTTGATGTGGACCGTCGCACTCGACATCATGCCTGCGTTAAACCAGAATCCTGCTGCAATCCCGCGACCTTGGTTAGGTCCAAGGTCTGCGGTGTAGTTGGGGTGATCTTTGATCGCTTCTAAGGTTTCAACAAAGCCGATCCGAGGGAACTTAGGTCCGTAGGACGCTTGGGTACCTTCGACGGCTGCGTTTGCTAACCGAATGTCGATTGGGTCCATCCCTATGTCGCGGGCCAGTTCATCAAGCACTGATTCCACTGCGAAAGCTGCCATTGGTGCACCCGGTGCTCGGTATGCGGCGACTCTCGGCTTATTGCACACAACGTCATAGCCTTCGACCACAAAATTCGGGATGTCGTAGCAAGCGATAGCTGTCATGCCCGCGGCACCCACTGGGGAGCCTGCGTACGCGCCTGCTTCGTAGGCCATCCATACTTCCGCGGCAGTTATCTTGCCGTCCTTGGCGACTCCCATTTTGACTTTGATCCGGGTTCCTGATGTTGGTCCGGTTGCTCGGAAGACCTCATCACGGTCCATTACCAATTTGACGGGCCGGCCAGCTCTTTGAGACAGGCGGACTGCAAGCGGTTCGAGGTAAATAACGGTTTTACCGCCAAACCCACCACCGATTTCGGCGGCTGTGACTTTCAGCATTCCCGGTGATATTCCCAACACTGACGCTGAATAGGCTCTCATTTGGAAATGCCCCTGAGATGAGCACCATATGTGGGCTCTCCCGTCACTGTTCGCGTCAGCGACCGCGGCGTGAGGCTCTATATATCCCTGGTGAACTGGTTTGGTGGTGAATTCTCGCTCGACAACCACATCGGCTTCGCCGAACCCTTGGTCAAGGTCACCGCGTTCGTGAAGGATTTTGCTGGCGACGTTTGACGCTTCTTCGGGTGCAGGGTCGACGCCCTTGGTAATCATTCCTTCATGGAGCAACGGAGCGCCGTCGGCCATGGCTTCATCCACTGTCAGCACGTGAGACAAAATTTCGTACGTGACCTCGACTGCTTCGGCGGCAGCTTCGGCTTGTTCGCGGGTGGTGGCCGCTACTGCAGCAACTACATGTCCTTCGTATAGGACTTTCTCCCTGGCGATGGTGTTGTTGGCGACGTCAATTTCGCTTGGATGAGCGCCGTTCGCTGCGAGGTCAGGGAAGTCGCCGCCTGTGATGACTGCCTTCACCCCGACCATCGCTTCCGCAGCAGTGGTGTCTATAGAAATTATCCGGGCGTGCGCGTGGGGTGATCGCACAACCTTGCCGAACAGCATCCCCGGCAACATCAGGTCCGCACCGAATTGCGCTTTCCCTGTGACTTTTTCTAACCCATCAGGTCGGATTGGTCGGGTACCAACCCATTTGTATCCAGGATTTTCTTCAGTTATGGCCATTACTGATCCCTCATCTCTCGAGCTGCTTCTTGGACAGCACGAATAATTTTGTCATATCCGGTGCACCGGCACAGGTTGCCGGCTAACGCATAACGAATTTCTGTTTCCGTTGGATCTGGGTTTTTGTCTAGCAAAGCTTTTGCCGATATCAGAAACCCTGGTGTGCAGATGCCGCATTGCAGAGCAGCTCCCTCTAGGAAGCATTGTTGGAGGGGATGCAGCTCACCGGAGTCGGCAAGCCCTTCAACCGTGAGAATCGTTGATCCGTCAACTTCTGGCGCGAATACAAGACAAGCACACGTGACTTTGTCATCGACCATGACTGAACAAGCTCCACAATCCCCTGTACCGCAACCTTCTTTGGCTCCAGTTAGACCAACTTCGTCTCTGAGAGCGTTAAGCAGTGAGGTGCTGTCCTCGGTCAAGAATTCTGTTTCGTCACCGTTGACAACGGTAGTTATGTGAGTTCGTGCCATTAGTTCGTTCCGTTTCTCTGCTGGGCTCTTTCAATTGCTATAAGCACCGCTCGTTTCGCCAACACTCCTGCTACCTGCCTCCGGTAAGCGACGGTGCCACGTTTGTCATCAATCGGGTCACATGCTTCACTCGCTGCGTCCGCTACAGCAGAGAGGGTTTCGTCATCGGCGGTGTTGCCAACCAACGCGGCTTCTGCCTCGGGGACTCTAACGACTGTCGGGGCTACCGCTGCTAAAGCTAGGGCTGCGTGTTCGATGCTTCCGTCTTCTGCGAGTGTGATCCGTGCTCCAGCTCCTACGACAGCGATGTCCATTTCGGTTCGTGGGATCATCCGCAGATAAGCATCACCAGTCCGTGCTGGGATTCTGTCAATTTCAAACTCGACAATGAATTCATCTGCGTCGAGTGACGTTTGACCTGGCCCGGTCACAACTTCGGCTACATCAAGGACCCGAGTTCCGTTTGGGCCAGCAACTACGGCTCGAGCTCCATTCACGACCATTGCCGGCACGGAGTCAGCTGCGGGTGAACCATTGCATAGGTTGCCTCCCAAACTGGATCTATTTTGTATCTGGTCAGAGCCGATTAAGCCTGCGGCCTCAGTTAGGCCTGGAAACTCTTCGCTGAAGGCTGGGTCATCGGTGAGGTTAGCCGTTGGCGTCGCGGCCCCTACCGTCCATTTGTCTTCGTCGTTAGCGACTGATACGAGTTCTTCTATCTTCTTTAGATCGACCAGTACTTCAGGTGCTGGACGTCCGGCCCGGATTTGGGGGACAACGTCTGTTGCCCCTGCAAACACCTGCGCCGACGGTGAGCTTGACAGCAACGACGTTGCTTCCTCAACCGAAGATGGTGCTACGTATTTCACTTATTCCCCTTAGTTAGGCGGTTATTAAATATCCGCCATCGTCGTGCAGTGCATCGAAAAGTAGTCGCTCATTGCTGCATTGTCCTCTTCAACGAGCTTCCAGATAGTTTAGGGCCATGCAGGCCTCTGATAACCAACCGGAACCCCTCAGTTCTTACAACTTGTTTACTGCTGATCCGGTGCTCTCTGAAGCGGTTCGCCGCGAGGGAGGAGACTTGGATGTTTTGGAGAGTTTCGGCGACCGGGTCGGGAATGAGGAAACACGGGAATGGGGACGTTTAGCGAATAAGAACGTTCCGATTCTTCACACGCATGATGCTTCTGGCAACAGAATCGATGAGATCGAATACCATCCCGCTTATCACTCGCTTCTGAATCTTGCCGTCGAAAGCGGGATTCATTGCATGCGCTATGAAAAGCCTGCGGGTGACGGGGCATATGTGACGCGCAACGCCCTCATGGGCTTAATAACTCAGATCGAAATGGGTCATGGTTGCCCTACCTCAATGACCTCCGGTGCTCTTATGGCGTTGCGGCATCAACCTGAACTGGCTGAAATCTGGGAACCGCTGACGATCAGCAGAAGTTATGACCAGCAGCTCAAAGCTCCAACGACGAAGTCGGGGGTGCTTTTGGGTATGGGTATGACAGAAAGACAAGGCGGTTCTGACGTTAGGGCAAACACAAGTACCGCAACGCCTGCGGCTGGGGGTGGTCCGGGAAGTGAGTACCGGCTTGAGGGCCATAAATGGTTCACCTCAGCGCCTATGTGTGATGCCTTTTTGGTTTTGGCTTATGCAGCTAAAGGGATGTCTTGTTTCTTAGTCCCCCGAGTGTTGCCTGACGGGACCCGAAATTCGCTTCGTTTTATGCGCCTGAAAGACAAGCTGGGAAATCGGTCCAACGCATCAGCTGAATTGGAATTCGACAGCACGGCGGCCTGGATGGTGGGTGAGGAAGGGCGTGGTATTCCAACAATTATCGACATGGTGCATGCCACCCGGTTAGATGTCGCGAATTGGGGTGTTTCTTTGATGCGTCAAGCT
The DNA here is from genome assembly GCA_002433065.1 of Chloroflexi bacterium UBA6622. Taxonomy (GTDB): domain Bacteria; phylum Chloroflexota; class UBA11872; order UBA11872; family UBA11872; genus UBA11872. Next base: position 4,234 of record DJHK01000037.1, on the reverse strand, counting down.
GTGAGCCAAGCGAGTTGGCATGTGGCTAACCGCGAAGCGTTCGGCGCAACTTTGATTGATAAGCCATTGATGCAAAACGTATTGGCCGACTTGGAAATTGAAGTTGAAGCCGCAACGCTGATGATCACCCGGCTTTCAGGCGCGCATGAACGCATGGAAGTCGATGAGAGGGAACAAGCTTTTGCTCGATTAGCGACGCCCGTTGCTAAGTATTGGTTAACCAAACAATCAAACCCTGTTGTCAGAGAGGCATTGGAGTGTGTTGGCGGCAATGGGTATGTAGAAGATTCGATGATGCCTCGTTTGTATCGTGAGGCACCTTTGAACGCCATTTGGGAGGGTGCTGGAAACGTTATCGCTCTGGATATCGGGAGAGCGGCATCTAGGAACCCCGAGAGTGTCGAAATTTTTCTTGATGAGTTAGAACAGTCTCGGGGTCGAGATGCAGGCATTGATGAACATCTGGATGCTCTGCGAGCCGAGTTCGCTAACCCGCTATCTGAAGCAGAGGCACGTCGACTCGTAGAAAAGCTTGCGGTCACTTGGGCTGCGACTTTGATGGTTGAGTATGGCCACCCTTCGGTCAGTGAGGCCTACTTGATGTCACGTGTGGGCGGCGACCACGGGTCACTATTTGGCACCCTCCCGACATCTTGTGATCTTGAGGAGATTTCGAGACGGGCAGTCCCAGCTTAAGAGCGTCTTTGATGTTTAGCCTGTAAATGCGGGCCCGTCGCCGCGGTCGACTGTAGTGAACTCTTCAACTTTCTTACGAGACAGCTTTGTGAGTTGTTTCTTGGGTTTTCCTATCGTCAGAAGGGCCGCCACAGCAATATCGGGTTCGAGGCCAAGTAACTCTTGCGCTTTCGATTCCTGGGCAGCGATGAGCGTGGTCAGAGTTCCGCCAAATCCTTCGTTGCGAGCACCAAGCAGGATGTTCCATGCCATTGGATATATCGAGCCTCCACTGATAATGCCGACTCGGTCAAGGTCTTTGTCCAGAGACGCCACAACATTCAGATCAACGGCGATGACCAGCACGGTAGGTGTGCGTGAAAGATCTTCAAACATGGGGATCACAGCAGGAATGGATTCGTCGTTCCAGACTTTGTCAACGTCAATGCCTGTTGGTTGAACACTTTGCCAAGGGTTTTCTCCGCTTCGTCGTTGTTCGCCGTACACCCTCAACTGCGGAAGGCATAGCCGACCGAGAGTTGTCTTCGTGGCGGGGTCTTTTACAACAATTACTCGTCCGCCTTGTCGGTTGCCTCCACTGGGGGCAAAGCGGGCGTTGTCGAGAATCCGATAAAGGGTCTCGTCTGGCATTTCGTCGTCAGTGAAATCTCGTGCGGCGAATGTGGTTCGCATAGCGTCATACAGTTCCATGGGTTCATCCTTCCACGACAGGCATTGTGCGTGTCGTTCTATTGCTTCAAGTGGCCGCGTCAAAGAACTTTGTGAACCCGTATTTGGGGTATGGCCCAACTACAAGTTGTTCAAGCACACCCACACCTTCAGAAGCGCCGTCATGGACTCGCACAACTTCTTGTATATGAATGTTTTCGGGTGCAAGTGGGTCGATTTGGTTGAGATCCCAGGATTCTCCAAAGGTCGCTAATTCGCCTTTCCAGTGTCCATGGCCCCATTCGGGGTGGCCGTATCCCATTCCCTTCATGAGAATTGAACGTATTGGTTGGATCTCTATTGCAATTGGATCCCCATCAGGGAGTTGTGCGGTTAATTGACCACCCGACACTCGACGTGTTCCGGCTAACCATCTGAAGTTGTGGCTTACCGAAGCGAAACGCTTGATATCTGGATCTTCGATGCCTGGTATCTGGTCGGCTTGTGAGTAAGCGGGCAGTTGGAAACCGTCCCAATGCCAGATTTCACCGTGGTCTCCTTCAAAAACACCTATGTGGGTGACGTGACTTGGCCAGTGGAGGGGGGCCCAGAAAAATTTGAGACCTTTGGGGGGTTGCGGTGCTCCTGGAGGTGCCGGGTCTCCCACTGGTCGAATACCCCAAGAGCGGTCTTTGGTTCCGTATGTCTGGGTTGGGTCAACGGTGATGGTTTCGCCGGGAAGACGGAGTTCGCCGCGCCAAAATCCGAACTGGTTCATCCGAGTGGCAATCATCCAGCGGCCTATCTGTTCCGGCGTCAGTGTTTGATGATCTTCAGCAAAGTGTGCGCTGCGAGGAATCCATTCAAGGTCAGCTCCGATTCCGGTCTCATTGTCCTCGAGAACAACGCGGATATTCCCCATTGGTTCTTGGATTTCGATCCGAAAGGGCCCGGTGCTCATATCAATTGGGTCTTGTGGGGCTCGTCGTGAGCCATGAAAAGAGTGTTGTTGGTCGCCCCATGCAACCGTTAACGCACAGTCTTGTATGTGGAGGTTTGGGTACCGGGCAGAACTCACTCCGAAGTACAAGCTGCCGTCTGCGGTGTACCCGTTAAAGAAAGATCGGTCGTATGCGTTTCGATCACCTGTTGCTGGGATCGAGATCGGGTGTGATGTTTGGTGGATATAAAAATCGTCAAATGAACTGAGCAACTTTTCCCCAATCGCTGCGGTCAACAACTGATCGTGTGTCCCCAACATAGGCCCGACTGTAGGTCGGACGGCATTTGGAATAGGACCGATATCCCTTAGCGGCACCTATTGAGATGTTGTTAGCAAAAGTCATGACGCTAAAAAGCTAACTATGTTCTTGGGGGAAAGTTCTTCCGTTTCGGTTGGAAACGGCATTGGGGACGGTCTGGGGATTGTGATGTCTGGCGTTTTGGATGGGATTCGGGTTTTGGATTTCGGGCGGTTTATTGCCGGGCCGTTCGCTGCGACGATTTTGGGAGATCTTGGTGCTGATGTAATCCGGATTGAAAGGATCGATGGCGGGGAGGATCGTTGGACGACACCAGTGACTCCCGACGGTCAAGGCGCTTTGTTTTTGCAGGTGGGTCGCAATAAAAAAAGTGTGACGCTAAATCCGATGAAACCAGAAGGGCGAGAGATAATGAACGCCCTTGTAGCAACCGCCGACGTGGTGGTCGCCAATCTTCCTCCTGAAACTCGAAGGCAGATGGGTCTTGACTATGAGTCGCTGAAATCACTCAAGGAAGACATCATCGTGTCAACGGTAACTTGTTTCGGGTCAGGCGGACCTTTTAGCGACAGGGTCGGTTTCGACGGCTTGGCTCAAGCTATGTCTGGTGCGATGCATATGACGGGCCCTGAGGGACAACCGACACGCAATTCCACGCCGTACGTAGATTTTTGTACTGGGTCTTTGTTGGCTATGGCGACTCTTGCCGCGTTACGGCACCGTGACCTCACTGGAGAAGGCCAGGAGTTGGAGGGAGCGCTGCTCAAAACTGCGATGACCATCGCGAATGCGACACTTATAGAGCAGGACCAGCTTCAGATAAACCGTGAGGCTTCCCATAACCAAGGGCAGACGGCCGCTCCTTCGGACACTTTTGTGACTAGCGACGGCTTAGTTCTAGTTTCGGTCATCGGTAACTATCAGTTCGCTCGTTGGGCGAAGCTGGTTGGTAGACCTGAGCTGGCCGACGATCCAAGGTTCCAAAATGATGAAGGGCGGGGGAACCACCGAAATGAGATCTGTGGAGTGATGTCGGATTGGTGCGCTGCCAAGACAACCGATGAGATTCTTTCTGCTCTCGCTGAGTTGAAGATCCCGGGTGCCCCGGTGCTGAAGCCTCAACAGACCCTGGATCATCCTCATGTAAACGCGTTGGGCTTTTTGGAGCGACTGGGATATCCGACAGCTGCGAAAGATGTTCCGATAAGCCAATTCCCGGTTGCTATGACGGGCAGTCCGGGTGTGATTCGTCATCGGGCTCCTGAGTTGGGTGAACATACCAACGAAGTGCTGACAGAGTTGGGTTTCAACTCGTCGGAAATCGATGACTTGCGTTCCGATCGAATTATTTGAGGTTCCAAAATGGATTTTGTTGATGTAGCTAAAACCACGTTTGCAGCTCGAGAGTTCACTGATGAACCCGTCCCTGATGACGTGTTGTATCGAATTTTCGACACCGCTCGCTTTGCACCTAACGGAGGAAACCGTCAGGGTTGGAAAGTGATAGCTGTTCGTGATCGCGAAACCAAAAAAGCTCTCGGCGAGTTGTGCTGGGGGCCGATGCGAGTGGCGGCTGCACAAACTCGAGCGGGAGAGGTTTATTGGCAATCAGTGACTCCTTCGTCGAT
>DJHK01000038.1:7649-18047 GCA_002433065.1 Chloroflexi bacterium UBA6622 | reverse complement strand
AGATCTCATGCAGACCTATGACGTGAAGAGCATCGACTTCGCCGATCTCACCGCTATCGTCAAGAAAGAATGGATTCTCGCGTTTTGCAAAGAACTTCATAGCCGGTCAATCAATGTCGTCTGGCAGCTACCATCCGGCACGCGATCTGAGGCTCTAGATCATGAAACCCTAACCGCAATCCTCGAGTCCGGCTGCTCATTTCTCACATATGCACCCGAGAGCGCTTCGCAAGAAACGCTCGACATGATCAAGAAGCGGCTCAAGATTTCGCGCCTCACCGAGAGTGTTCAGACGGCTGTTGATGTTGGCCATTCAGTGAAAATAAATCTCATTATTGGCTTTCCACACGAAACACGTCGGATGATTCTTCAGACACTGCTCTTCGTCTGGCGAATGGCTGCTCGCGGAGTCCATGACTGCAATGTCGCCATTTTCACACCGTACCCAGGGAGCGAACTCTACGACGAGCTACGCGCCAAGAAGCAAATCGGATCCCTGAACGACCAGTACTTCCACGATCTCCTGATTCAGTTCGATTTCACGATGATGAAATCCTACTGCGACAACGTTCCAGGCTGGGAACTGGCTGTTCACCGGTTCCTCGCCATGGGACTGTTTTACGCAATTTCCTATGGGCGGCACCCAACCCGTCTCATTCGACTCATCCGCAGCCTGCTATCCAAAGATTTCCAAGCCCACAACGTTTTTGAACAACGCGTTTATGACTATCTGGTTCGCGCACGTCTGCTGAAACGATCGTCCACCTAGGTAATCGTCCACCTAGGTAATCGCGGGCCACGTTCCCAGGTCACCACTGGCCAAATTTGGGCGGCTCCCCCATCATGTGAGCACCAGATCGAGAACAGCTCTGGACGTCCACAATTCCACCCCAGGATGGTAAACGCGTCAGAATATGCATCCAGACCTTTTCACCGAACTGCACGCGATCAAGTCGCGTCACTGGTGGTACCGTGGCCGGCGAACGGTCCTCAACGCGCTTATACGGCCTCACCTCCAGGCCGTTCCGTCCGGACCGATACTCGACCTTGGCAGCGGGCCCGGAACAAATCACGATCTTCTGGAGCCGTTCGCTCGTCCGCTGTTTGCCCTCGACTCGGAACTCGAGTCGCTAAGAATATGCCAGGACAGTCACTACACTTGTGGAACATTGGCTGATGCGGTCGCCGTTCCTTTTCGTGAACATACCTTTGCCCTGGTCTTGGCCGCCGACATTCTGGAGCATGTTGGTGATGACTCAACCGTCGCCGACGAAATACTTCGCGTCTTAAAACCCGGTGGCCTAGCCGTCGTCGTGGTTCCCGCCTTCAAATCGCTATGGGGCTGGCAGGATGAGGTGTCCGGACACCATCGCCGCTATTCGCCAGCAGCCATCCGAAAGCGTCTAACGAATTCTGGCCTCGACGTGGTTCGGACCACCTGTATGAATACTCTCCTCACCCTCCCGATCTTTGCCGCCCGCAAAATGCTTCGCCTGACGAATCTCGCCCCCAGATCCGAAAACCAGATTCTTCCCGATGTGCTCAACCCCATCCTTTACGCCATCTTCGCTGTAGAAAAACCCATCGTTTGCCGCTGGGATATACCGTTTGGAACTTCCGTCGTCTGTCTCGCTCGTCGTCCGATTTAAGCAGCGTTACCCCCAAACGCAAAGATGGGAAGAACGATTACGTATGAGAATCCGGTTGTTTTCTGAAGCGCAGCGCGGTCTCTGCCTGCGGCGAAACATAACCAGATGGCTGTCTACGATTGCCCTCGCCGCCGTTATATCAACCCAAGCTGCATGCGGATCCGACGGGAAAATCAAGCGCCAAGACCTCTCGGTCATCAAGCCAGAACGATGCGCAGTTAATTCATGTTGACATCAATCAGGTTGGATTACCGCCAACTCCGAACTGAGTCTCCCGCCAGCAACTTGTCGTAGATGGTGGACCGCGCATCGCCGGAAGCAGGGCGGCAGGAGATGCAAGAAAGCCCTTGATCAATCAAAAGCCCCGGATATAACCAACCTGGTGCGGAATACCAAAGGCATGCATGCGGCGATGAATTGGCGCATCAGATCAATCTCGTCTCAATCGTGATCTCTAGTTCTATTTCGTCTCCGATCAGTATTGATCCAGGGATTTTTGCAAGCTTATGGATGCCCACTCATCAGGTCTGATCTCAAGGCGGTTCTCTTCTAATCTTCGACCCAGCACCAAAGTTCGGAATCTGGACACGCGACGCCACCAACTCTTGAGTCGTCTTCCAATATTCACCGACGCCTCATCTTCTAGTTCCCACGTTTCCTCTACTCGATCTCCGGCATCGATGGGGCCAGCGAACCGCGCTACCAGCGGTCCGGCGACGAGACCAGCCAGGGAGAGGTAGACCTTTGGATATTGTTCGCCAAGTTCTACGGCTCGCCAGGGCAAAAACCCGAGACGGACCAACGAGGTCGGCATCCCATCCGACTGGCGGACGGCATTGAGATCACAGATTCTCGCCGGCTCTTCATAGTCATCGTATTGGTGGCGAATCGCACGTGTGGAAATGGCCGAGAGCACGCCAAGGGCAGCGAGGATCGCCGCAATGGCCACAAAAATGCTCCATAGCGGTTCGTGCTGGGCCCACCACGGAACTATCAACATCACATCCTCGCTTTTCAGCTCCGTACCGTTGACCCGAACTACTCGAACGTATTCAGGAACCTTCGGATCCGGAATCTCGATACTCACCGTCCCCGATGGTGACTGGCCACAGAAGGGTGAACCGTCACACGGCGGTGGCGTCGAGCCCTTAGGAAACATCAGCAAGGCCACCTCCTCTACCTCAGACCGACACAGTCCCTTGGTTGAATCCTGAGCCACCGTCACCTGCTGCGACTCGGGGCGGCGAAATCGAGGACGGAATGGGAACTGCTCATCGAGTGTGAACCCGAAGGAGTACACCTCGAGCTCTGTAGTCGATGGAGCAAACGCCGCCTTCAATTGCGATGGCGTGCAAGGCGGCGGGGCGGCACACGGCACAGCAACCTCTTCTTCGGTCATGATGGGCTTGGGCAGGGGCTTGCCGTTCACGCTGCGAATGTTGATCCCACCCTTCACCGTAGCCGGACCGTCCGTCGAACAGGTCAGGTTGGCAACTGCCATCTTGACTGTTTTGCGAGCCGCTACTGTTTTCTCCTCCACCCTCAGCTTAGGAGTAGAGCCTTTCGTAATGTCCCATTTCGTTGCCATAACAACGAGCTTGTCCTCTCCATTGTTTGCGACCTCCAACCAGATCTTGGCTTCGCTTGGTCGATCAGCTTTCTCATGGCCTACCGTAACGACAAGATCCGACTGGATAAGACAATCCTCAAACTCTTCCGACCGTGAAATCACATCAAAGTAAGAAGTATCCACGCCGTCCTTTTCAAGAATTTGGACACTGGTCGTGAGATTGAACGGGTTCTCCGTGCACTTATGCTCAAGTTTTTCTTCCCATGTCTCCCCAGGTTGAAGCTCATGCGTACCGAGCTTTCCTAGCTGCGGTGACGAGACATCTATTTTGACCGGATAGGACTCGGTGTTGGTCACCCCGACCCGGTACTGATCACGTTCCCAATCCAGAGGTCCGATACGTGTAATGGACAAATCAAGATTCGGTTTAGACTCACACGGAATCCTGACGGTCTTTTCCGTGAGCCCGGAAATCGGCTGGCCGCCTGCACGTTCCATCGTGACCACGCCGGTTACCGTCGCAGTATCCGTCGTACTACTACAGCGCAGCTCACCCAACAATTCCCCGTTACGGTCCGGGGTAATCGTCATTGATTTCGGGTTGGTGATTGAAGGGTGGTCCTGGATGTCTTCGAGTGTGCCGTCTTGCACGGTCACGTCAGGCCGAACCTCGACGGAGTGTGCCCCACGATTGGTGATCACCAGGCGAATTTGCGCACGGTCCCAATTCGTGATTTCAACCTTTTCAATGTCGAGCTCAACATCGGATTCGGTCGGCAGCCGAACGAATTTAACCCTCAATTCGCCGGGATACACCAACGTCCGAGTGCCACCCTCGGCTGTAGGCACCTCGGTGGCAACTCGAAATGTCCATAAGCCCACCTGGTCCTGCTCCGGTTGGGGCACCACCGTAAAGTGGGGGGGATCGTCGGAGGACCTCCGCAATCGCATGGCGTGTCCTTTTTGATCGCGGCCCTCATGGACACGCAGTAAAAAGAAGTCCGCCTGCTGGATGGACGTCGGATCAACCCCGGCAATACGCACGTCTATTGGGGTGTCTTGACCTACAAAAAACGGCGGTCCATTGGGCAAGGAGATTTCGAAGTCAGCAGGATGTGCCACCACTTTGACCACAGGCAGTGGTAGACCTTCTGGGATCTGGACGACCACACTCCATATTCCTGCTCGTGGTGCCCGTACTTTCCAGCGCCCGTCTTTAAGCGTGGCCTTTGCTCCGTCCGGCCCTATTACACGAATGCGATTCGGCGACACCTCACCATCTACCCCAAACGCGGCTTCAGCCATTCCGGCCGGTATATGACACTTGACGCCGCCGGCGTCCACGTCTTCCTGGCAGATATCCACGCTGATGTTATTGGAGCGGAGAATTGCTTCAACAATCTCATCTATATTGCCTGTCGCCACCTTTCGAACACGTTCGGAACATTCTTGCTCTCCATCACACCCAGTGATGTATCGCCAATATTCCTCACTATCCCGATACCACGTGTCGTGCATATCGATTCCTGCGACATACAAATCGACAGGGCTCACGTCTGACAGGGCACGCCACACCTCAGCTAATCCACAGAAGTATCGTGAAGCGCCCGACTCCTGGCTTAGATCAGCAGGGGTATTAGCCGGGCACTCCGTCACGGGAATACGGTCTTCCATGCTCAGGTCATCCTGGCCGTTTGGACTCGGCAACCCGTCAGTGATGAGAACTACAGACTTCTGGGCCAGTCCATCCACCGGCGCTGGCCGGTTCATTGTGGGACACTTCGCTGCCGCCGGAGGCGTTCGTCCAACAACGGTTTGCCATGCTAGACAGAGCGCGCCGTGGAAGTCGGTCCCTGGCATATATGTGTTCTGAGGCTCGTACAGCACACCCGTGTCTATTTCACCGACAGTTCGCAGATCAATCAAAACACGAGGCTGTTCCTCATAACCGTCCACCTTCAGCTGGAGAAATTCGGGCTGGGTCCCGAACCCGACCACTCCAACCTTAGAAGTCTTCGTTTTATCAAGCATGCCGAGGATCTCAACAACTTCTGTTGCGGCCTTGACACGCATTTCGTCTTTGTCACTCGCATGCATCGATCCAGAATGGTCGATCGCCACCACCACATCATCTCGGATGACACCAGTCTTCTCCGCCGCGACTCCAGCAGGGGTCATACCAAGTACCGCAACTAGGCCAACAACCAGGCCAAGCAGCAGTCGACTGACGGGTCCTGAACCGCGGCGGCTGGAGTTATCCATTCGAAAGAACGACCTGAGATGTCCCCAGGATCCCCTCAGTCTTGACTCGAATCCCATTTCCTAAACATTTCCATTCGCGCCTTATGATCCCCCCGAAGAATCACTTCGACCGCATCCTTCCAATCCTCTGCAGCTGGAGCGCGGCCCATCAACGCAACATCTTCTTGAAGGATGGCCTTCTGTTTATCGTAGATGGGCTCAATAGGATGCTCAGGGTCATCGCACCTCCGCCACGCCAGAACGATGGCCGTTTGCACCCTCCATAGCTCCAGGTTGGACATCGCATTCCAATCATCCGTGCGAATCCTGCCGAGCGGCGGGGTCGAAAACTTTTTGGCGTCGGCCGTCCCCATAGCCCCGAGTCTTGCCCCGTCGTACAGCATAAAGTCCTTAAACGCGTCGAACGTGCTCACGACACCACGGCCACTGCCGAAGTTGTCGCCATCCACGTCAGGCTGGGTCACTGGCCCATCGAATAAAGGAACATCAGGCAACACTCCATTTGCATCAGTAAGACCAGAGATACTCCACGTTTCCACCAGCTCAAGTGCCGAAGCCCGAGGCATTTGTCGGCTAATAATCCCCATAGCCCGCAGTAGGTAGAACAACCCTACGATTGTTTCCGTACCGGTCCCTGGCTGGCTGCCCAACAACCGAGCCGCCACACAGGGCCATAACGGCCTCCGTGTCGGTCGGGCTAGTTCTATAGGAGCCGCAGCCGCCGCTTCAGGGATGACGTGGAACTCAAAATTGTCCTCGTTATAGGACCCCTCGATCATGTTTTGATCGTATTCCCCAATACCGTAGTACGCATTAAATGCATCCTTACCTTCGTCAGCCCCCATCAGACTGTTAGAAAGCGTGGGGTGGTTTTCGTCCTGTACCGATGGGTAAAGCGACAGAATGGCTATCTGTTCTCCCAACGCTGGAAGAATCGTTGGGGTCCCTGTTGCTATAACGGCTTGAATACCACTAACAACCTCCGGGGCCATATGTCCGTCCTCACAGGCCCCGACGACAAGACCAGCGACTTCCTGCGAAGGTACATATAGACGCGAAAAGCTCGGCTTGTCCTGCGGGGTATCAATCGATGGGCGTCTTCGATCATACCCCGGGGCCACTGAACCATTCACCGTCCGGTGCACGAGCGTTGCCAAATGCTCATACAAGACCGTCGCGCCTCCTTCATTTGATAGCGCAGCCTGGAATGTCTGCGGCAAGAATTCGGCACATTCATTAGTGGACTTCTGGTCTATAGCCGCGTCAAGATCCTTCAAATCTCTCATGCCGGTCGTCTGACCAACTTGATCCGTTTGGGCAGCTGCAGCATCGGCCTTCTGAACATCATCCGCGATATTCTTTACATTGCCCTTTGTCGGATTATCGGCTTGGCCCTTCACATGGAGAACAAAGTTCACAATGGTGTCGTCATTGGCCTTTGCCAGATCCACCCGGACACCGTCAAGAAGTCGATCCCGAAGGGGTGCCATTTGATTCTGAGGAACGCTGGATCCCAAACCAATCGATGCCACCGTCTGTGGGGACGGCTTAGTGACTTGCGTCGCCCGCGCCTGTGCTCGCGTAAACAAGGTCCGATAAACCTCATCCAGCTCACCAACTCGCTCATCCAGTGTCGCGAGCGCCGAGACCGCCTGAGCGCCAAAACTCTCCCCAACCTGCGCCCACAACGTGTGGACAACATGCGCGTAGGCAGAGTCTTGATATAAACGGAACAGGGTTCCTTCTTCTTTGCGTCTCAACTGCTCAAGCTTTGTTTTTCCTCGACGAAGCAGGACAAACATTCCCACAGTCAGCACAATCGGGACGACCACCGTCCACCACCCCAAACCATCCGTGGATGTCAGTGGCCACGCCAACTGCTGACCCCAATTGGCCCACACATATGGCCCCACACCGCCCATAAGTGACACAAAAAATAGAGCGACCCATCGCCATTTGGAGAGGCCACCTGGTTCAAAGGGTCTTGGTGGGTTCCTTAGCCGACCTTCCTGCCGTGTGATCCTATCTTCAAGCGTTTGTTGTGTGGCAAATCTGGGACGAGCAGCTAAAACACTCGGAAGCCGTGCCCGAAAGTCTCCACTGAAGAATTTGGTTACTTTCGCCAGATCCTGGGTTATTTCCTTCTTTTGCTCCCGTAGCACGGAAATAGGAAAAGGCCGAGCCCCATCTCCAGGATCAAGAAATTCCTTTGTAAAATCAACCAGGAACTTTCGAAAGGTTGCCGCCTCTGCCTGCAGACTGGCATCAATCGAGACGGATAATTTCTTGTTGATGCCCTGGGACTCAGCATTTAAGTCTTGGCACAATCCTTCGCAATACGCGGCCCAATCCGCAGCAGGCGCCAAATACCCCGACTGGTTGCGCTGACTGCCCCGTAATACATTCCTGAACAGTTGGTCAGCGTCCACCCCTGCAACCAGCCTTCCAACCAGATTCTCGAGATCTTGTGCCGCCACCGGCGATTCACCACTCTGGTTAGGCGCGAAAATCTTTAATTTATTGTCCTGGATAAAAGTTCCAAAAGCTGATGGGTCTTGAGCAGGAAAGTCGAAGAATCTATGCCCAGCCTGGGGCGGCAACACTCCCTCACCGGTCCGGAGGTACTCCAATGCTTGCTCGGCAATACGACTACTCTCACGTCTTGCAATCTGGAGTCGGGGATAGTCAATCGTGACCACCGACGGCAGGAGACGATGTTGCTGTTCATCGCCTGTGAATGCATTGACCTCATTTGCTGCACTCGCATCTCCTAAGATGCGAACGAGCAGCTCAGTTTCAGCATACGCTTCAAAATTTTCCGCCTGGTTATCCTGCGACCTTCGACCCATCCAAAATGTTCGGTTGAAAATATTATCCCCGAGTCGGTATTCGAGGTGTTTCGCCCCCGTACCCGTGTTGATCGGAAATGCCCCCGCAGGAAACTCGGAAATGTCCGCGTGTTCCATCAGCTGCAGCTCTTTGAAAATCGCGAACGTTCCGGTCCGAGCCTTGGTGCGCATACTCACCATCGGCGCGCCCGAAAGACTCAAGTTGTCGAATGCGGACGGAGTTACGAGAAACAAGTTGATCCGTGGGTTGGTTACGTCTGGAAAACACCGCTTTAGCCACCAGGCAAACGGGAGAAACATGCCCGCACCCGTACCTCCGGCCGTGGAGGCAACCATATTGATCGTCACCGCTGAGCCGTCGGCGGCCGACTCCTGAAAGACCTCTGTGAGAAAATGTTTAAATTCTTGCTGCTTGCCCATCTCTGAGGCCGGAGCATCCGGTCGTAAAAACGCGGCAAACGCGAGGAGCCCGTGCGCTCTCATTCCCCACAGGCCAAAATCTGGTGCCTGACCAAACGTGACTTGACCGCCGATCTTCTGCATGAGTTGGGTTTCCGGCCGAAGCTTGGGCCCTGGCATCTGAGTCTGCGGATCTGGCATCAAGCCGGGTTGTAACGATTGCCATTTCGGAGCTACTTCACCCTGCGCGGCACCTGCGAAGTCTGGGTGGGGCGAGTGCAGATTATCTAGCGCAAAACTTCCCGTTTGGGTGTCGACTGCGTTCAAGTCAAAGGCCACAGTCGGCGGTAACGGCAATTCGTAATGAGCCTGCAGTCCTTGCAGGGTTTCAGCAACGTACTTTCCTGAACCACCAATAAAGAGGTTGACGACGCCCATGATGATCAAACCACCCTGCTAGATGCTATTTTAATTTTAGACGGAATTTATTGACGTCACATAATCAAACAACAACCCTTTTATACGTTATACGCGCCGCGTCCCAACCGAAGATCACGACTTCGAACCCCTCGGCCCCAATCCCGATGCTCTCGGTTGGATTGTCCCAGGTAATCAACGACGTCGCTGGGCTATTGGTGGCAGTCGGCCCATAAGCCAACTCGTGCTTCCCTCGCCGCCCGCTCCAATGCGGCATAGGTTTTGAGGCGAGCAATGTCTGGCTTTCGACTATAGACATAGGCGTACCCCTCACGAATCAACTTCGCGGCAACATCTTGGCCATCAACAGATACGTACCGCAGCAACCGCCCGTACTTATCTCGATCTGAAATATCAGTCTCCAGTTGGACACGCTTACCTTCGACCAACGTTCGGTTGGCTGCACTCGCTTCCGGCCCATAGCACTCGATCGGCTTATCGGGGTGCACGGTCTCTGGGGTGTCCACGCCGAGGTAACGGACTCGTTGGCCGGTCGACAACTCGATCGTATCCCCGTCGATAACCCTCTTCACGAGGATCCCGGTTGACTCGGGCCTTAGACCATCGGTTAAACCATTAGTATCGGTGCAACCAGCTATGCCCCAGCCGAGTACCAGCAGAGCTACGGGGCCGATGCCCCGCCACCACGTGCTAAGGCGCAACCACAATCTGGTGTTCTGCCGTTGCTTCAATTTGTGGCTTGCCTTGGTACGTCCCAATGAGACCTGTCACACAAATAGTCTGAGCACGATAGGTCTGTTCAGGCGCGCCTGGGAAGTTGGCGCGATTCCTGCCCCAGATTACGACCGTGAACTTCTGGTTGGGATAGGGCTGACCAAGATTCAAAAAGGTCGGCTGTCCCTTGCTTCTGGATGCATAGGCGGTGCTGGCCACCGGACCGTTGACACTCTTCTGGGTTCCGACATATTGGCTGGCTTGAGCCCATGAGATGGCTCCCGGACAGAATGCGGGCGTTGGCGTTGGAGTCGGAGGCACCGGCGTCAGGGACGGGGAAGGTCGTGGTTGTCTGCTCGGCGCCTAGATGACCGGTGGTTGGCTTTGGGTGGAGACATCCACCACAGAGCCATCTTCCCCACAGCCCACCAGCAGTCCAGCGATCAGGATCACGGCAAGGACGTAGCGCATCAGGTCAATTCTACCAACGGTTGTTCGAGGTCTAAATATGTCGCCG
>DJHK01000038.1:3041-7247 GCA_002433065.1 Chloroflexi bacterium UBA6622 | reverse complement strand
GTCCAATCGTCGCTAGCCTCTGAAAAATACGTGGTTCAGGGATGGAAATTCAGTCTCATCACTATAATTTGACATTTTGACATGTCAAATATATAATATGGGTATATGTGGAGTTGTGATGAGGGCCTGTGCCGGGCAAATTCAGACAGAAATCATCTCCCGAGGATCTTCCCGGGTACAAGCTGGAAGAGCTTGCCGCGCGCACAGGTCTTAACCCCCGCACCATTCGGAGCTATATCGCGCAAAAGCTCATGGCCGGCCCTGGGTCGAGGGGCCGAAACGCCAGGTACTCCGACAGTCAGTTGGCGCGACTGCTGGCAATCGTGGAACTTCGGAATGAGAGAGGTCTCAGTCTTGACAAAACCCGACAACTTCTGGCCACGATGACGGAGACCGAAATCCGAGATCTGGTCGGATTGGGTCCACCAGAAGCAGGTCCCACAGCAGCCGACACCGAACGGTCAATCGCACGATCGGCTCTTCAGTACCTGGACGAGGTGTTGGGGGGTGCGTCACCCAAGACGCTGTCCTCAACCGCCCGGGATGGAAGCATCGCGGCGGGTCCGACAGGACCTATGGGAGACATCGAGGCCCCTGGCCCAAGCGGAAGTCCCGATCAATCCGAGACTCGCTATCAGCGGATATTGGAACTCCTCGACACGACTGAGGATGCCGATGCACTGGAACTGACCGGCAGATCGGCCCGGGTCCCATCGGCAGCCCGCCGACTGGCCAGGGCCGAACCCTCATATGACATTGAGATAACACCGGACATATCGATCCGGGTGAAGGGTAAAACCGACCCTCAGGCCCTGAGGCGCCTGGAACGGCTCGCCGACTATTTTCGGCACGCGTTGACTGGAGGTTTTGATGACCAACGCTTTGACGACAAGTAACCACGGGAACGACCAACTGACATTGCGCGCTCGCTTTGACCGATCCTTTGTTTGGAAACAGGGCAATTCTGTCCGGTACCTGCTGGTGGATATCTCGGCCCCTGAAGCGGAGCGGGCCGGTGGTGGGATTGACCAGCCGCTCAACATCGCCCTGGTCATCGATAGATCTGGGTCGATGCAGGGGGTACCGCTGGCCGCGGCCAAGCAGGCAGCTGACGGGGTCGTGCAATCGCTTTCGGCCAGTGATCACCTGTCCCTCGTCTCGTTTGACCACTCTGTGGAAGTCCACGCGATGTCGGTGCGAATGGACGAGGAAGGCAAAACAAGATTACGGCGGGAGATATCGGCGCTGTCTTGCGGGGGCACCACAGACCTGTGCGCCGGATGGCTTGAAGGTGCGAGATGTGTTGCCGCAGGAATGGAAGCTGCGCCCAACGCCCTGCATCGGGTCGTGCTGCTCTCAGATGGACATGCGAATCACGGCATTGTCGATGCGCGCGAACTCGCTGGCCACGCAAGGGAATTGCGAGATCGGGGCCTTTACACGTCCACGGTCGGGATCGGTGATAACTACTCGACAGCGCAGATTCAAACCATTGCCGAGCATGGTGGCGGTAGGCTGCATGACGCAGAACGACCCGAGGAAATCATCGAGGTCGTTGTGGCCGAACTGCGCGAGTTTTTCATGACCACTGCAGAAGATGTCCCCCTGTCCCTCAGCTACCCGCCGCAAATGCAGGTCGAGGTTTTGGGGACCTATCCCGTAGTCACTGATGCTGTCGGCACAACATGTTCAGTTGGCCCAATGCTCGGTGGCGCGTCGCGCCAAATCGTATTCAAGACCACCTCACCGTCCGGAAAGCCAGGAGCCGGCCTCGCGTTCAACATCCACGCATCGTGGAAGGAACCGGGGAGCAATGCGGTACGTCGAACCGATCCCCTGGGGATTGCGCTGACGTACGCACCTGCTGACATGAACACAGGTCAGGAGCGCGACATGTCAGTCAGCCAGGATGTCGCAACAATCTGGCACGCATTCCTTGTGCAACAGGTCGCGAGCATGAATGAAGAGGGTCGACTGGCGGAGGCCAGAGATTTCATCGGATTCCAGTTGAAGTACTTTGAGCGATACTGCGAGGGATTGGCTGGAACGACGTCTCTGGTTGCGCAACTGCACCAAGTGGCATCGGTGTCACAGCAGCAATGGAGTCCACGAGCTGCTAAAGAGATTTATGTGAGGCACCACAAGGGTAGTCGCAAACAGGCCGACCATCGGAGTGCTGAACGGGCGGACTGGGATGAGTACCTGCCTAAACACGTAGGTGATTCCAAACCCGGAGACCGACATTCACCTCACCCATAAATTAGCCGCCCATCGTCGTACTAGTCCATGTCCAAGAGCTACTGACGGAACGAAAACAATTGGACTTTTTGCAACGGAGAACTGCCCATGCCACAGACGCCAAACACCCAATCACTCATCCTGATCGGCGATTCGATCTTCGACAACGCCGTTTACGTGAAACCGAATGAGCGATGTGTCACCGACCATTGCCGAGCACTCCTACCCGACTGGAATGTCCGCCTATGGGCTGTCGATGGAGCCATCGCAGCTGACATTCCAACCCAAGTTGAGAGCGACGAAACACCGCCGAACGCTGTGGCTGTCATGAGTGTTGGCGGAAATGATGCGTTGGCCTACCAGGAACTCATCTTGGGAGATATGCCCCCGGTCGTTCCCACCGACTTGTTCGCTCAGCTTCATCCCATCATCGAAGACTTTCGTTCCGCGTATACCAGAGCGTTGGACGCCGTCCAATCCCGAAACATTCCATTGACAACCTGCACGATCTACAACGGGAATTTCCCGGAGCCCCAGCAGGCCGCCGCCTCGACGGGCATTGCGCTGTTCAACGATGTGATCTCCCGAGAGTCCCGGCGACGAAACTTGCCGGTGCTTGAGCTTCGCGACATCTGCAGCGACCCCGTCCACTACGCGAACCCCATCGAACCATCGGAGTCCGGAGGCCTCGCGATCGCTGAAGCGATCACAGATGCATACGAGAGCACCGAAAACTCCTGAGCAGACAGCCCTCGAAGCGTTACCAGTACTTTTTACAACGGCGAGCGATCTCGAACATCGACTCCACATCCTGGCGGCAGTAGCGCTTAAGGCGATCCTGATCTCCATCTTCAGCCTTTCCACGAACTACCTGCGCTTCAATAGTAAGCACGCCAAAAGTGCCTCGCGATCCGTCGGAATAGAGATCGCCGCGACTTCTTAGGTCTTTCGCTCGATCAACCGCAAACAAGAATTCGAGATTCTCAAGCGAATAATTTTTGGAACGAAATCCCCCATCTCCGGCAGGCTTTTGTACCAACCGGTGCGTTCTGATGTACTCCTTAGCCAGACCTGCTCCACCCCTAGCCATGAGTGGCCTGTGCAAATTTACCCATTCGATGCTGGAGAACGGATCATGGCCAAGCCACTCACGTAACCGTCGCTGTTCATCGGGTTCCCCTGGCTGAGCATCAGTCTGCCCAGAGAAGACAACCACCGATTGAAGCCAGTCGTTTCGATAAGAGATGAAATCCTCTATCTCGGACCACTGCGTTCGTTCGAGATATCTCGAGGCATCCTGACGCCTGACCCAGTGGAAACGCTCAGATCCTCTGCGCTGCGGCCAAAATACGCTGAGAATGACTTCGTTTCCCTTTCCCCCACCTTCGAAGTCCAGATACAGCGCCTGCGTAGGTATGAAATCGGGATAGTACTTCTTCAACGTCTTGGCGTAATCGCGCTGGGCTTCTGGCTGACTGCTCCCTACCAATTAGTTATTTCCGGATTTGTTCGGCGACAAAGTATGTCGCCGAGCGGAAACTTTGGCCACGGTTTCCGTATTGATACGCTGCTGGTCCAGCCACGTATCCATGAGTCGACATGCGCATCGAACACATCGCAGTCTTCCCTATCAGTAGTCCACTGCCATATCCATATGGAATTTCCACGAGAATCGCAACAACCAGGACCGCAACACTCGTTCGTATCCAGACTACTGACGGGTATGAAGGATGGGGAGAAGCGGCCGGAACACCGAACGAAACGGCCCAAACGCTTCGCACTGCGCTGATTCCGGATCTGCAGCACGTTGACCTCAACGAACCACAGCAAGCATATGAGCAGATCGCCAACGAGCCCCAGCACAAGATCACCGCCATCGGAGCCATCGATACAGCCCTGTGGGATATCGATGCCCAAATCAACAACCAACCGCTAGCCCGGCATCTCAATCCGTTATCAGCATCAACC
>DJHK01000038.1:0-2634 GCA_002433065.1 Chloroflexi bacterium UBA6622 | reverse complement strand
GCACAGAGCATCCGCATGCGTGGCTTCACCGCTTTCAAGGTCAAGATTGGACGACTCTCCGTCAAGGAGGACGCGGACGCGTTGCGGAAACTTCGAGCCTCTATCGGTCCTGACATACAACTTATGGCCGATGCGAATGAGGGCTATCGTCACGACCTCAATGCAGCGCGGGCTATGGCCAATGTGCTCAACGAGATTGGAGCCGCCTGGTTTGAAGAACCCCTGGCAATCGACCGTCCAGACCTTTATGCGGAACTTCGCCAAGTAAGCGAAGTCCCAATTGCTGGTGGCGAGCATCTAGTCGGGGAAGACGCTTTTATGAGAGCCATTGACAACGATGCGTTCGACATTGTGCAACCAGACGTTGTCTGGACAGGAGGCATCACTGGTTATCGAAAAATAGAAACGATAGCCCGTCAAGCACAGATAACCTGCATTCCCCATGTATGGGGAACCCCTGTGAGTTTCTTTGCCAGTTTGCACTTGCTATGTGCTTATCAAGATCGGAACAACAAGTCGCAATACGTGAAGCTTGAATACGATCAAGGCCCGTTTCCCGCTCGCGACCAACTTGGCGAACGTCCCTCAGTCGATGGCAACGGGAAGATTTCGTCCGTCGAGACTCCCGGCCTTGGCTTCCGTCCAAGCGCAGCAATCAGCCAGATTTCAGCAACTGGCCCTGAGAATTCAGTCTAGATGTTGCTTGAGCGGAAGACGGGATTCGAACCCGTGACCCTCGCCCTGGCAAGTTTTAGGGCTACGCATAACTGTACGCGTAAACACTAGCTCGGGAGGCCTTTACGTAAAGCCTCACCGTCCTACCATACAGTGAGGCCACCGACCCATGCGTCTGCCAGCGTACGGGAACGTCCACGGCGTCCGAGACTATCGGCGTGGCGTGGGCGTGGGAGAAGCCGTTGATTGGGCCACCAAACTCGTCAAGCACCGCAACACGCACGTCACCAAACTCGGCGTCCACATTCAGGACGAGTTGGTCACCGGTCACAGGTGCAGGTTCAGTGACAAATTCGCCACCATCTTGGCCAACCGTAAGCGCGGCCCAACGATCACGGCCAAACGTGAGGAGGCCAAGGCTGCACCGCGGGGGTCGCATGGGCTCACGCACACCGGCATGGGCCGTGGCACGTCCAACGTAGGGCACAAGCATGTGATCCCCAAAAACGAGAGGATCGTTGCTCGTGGGGAACACCCACATATCGTCCCAGGCTCCTTCGGTTCCACGATCAAGCCATGGGGTTCGTTCGGGTCTGAGCCATGTGTTTCCGTCACGACTGATGACAAGCTCGGTGTGTAGACGTTCGACAAACCGGTCGTAGAACTCCAGATAGCCAAGATAGGCGTTGCCGGCTGTCATTGGATACAAGCTGTAGAACTCAGTATCCGGCGGGTCCGCGTCATCAGGCAGGAGATGTATGTCTGGCCCAGCCCAGGTGCGGAGATCGGTACTTCTCCATCGCTCGACGGAACGAATCCGTGGTCGGGGTGGATTGGCCCGTTTGTCGCGGTACGTGTGCGCACGCCTGGACGTCAGCCAATACTCACCACGCCGGTCATCGAAAATGCAGTGGAATCGATCACCCGTCTCGGTCAAGAAGGGCTCGTCATGCCAGGTCCAGTTAATGCCGTTCGGACTTGTGAGCACAAAGAACGCTTGACCAGCCTCGGGCTTCGACTGTGTATAGATAACCATCCGATAACGACGATCGGCAGGAGCTGATGGTTCAACAAGGACACACGGGCTATCCAGGTATCTCCACCGGCCGGTGTTGTGCATCATCCAGCAGATGTTGTTGGCCGAACTCCCATTCCATTCGAATAGACCAAGCTCCGGTTTGTTCCATTGCAGACCATCAACCGATGTCGCAAAACACACCAGCGAATCCAGGGGCGGTGGCCGGTCGGCGCCAGGGTTCCATGCCTCGTACCACAGAAGAAACTGCTTGGACGCAGCGTCATAATGCATCGAACTCCAGACGATCGAGGTTCCTTCCCAGGGCTCGGTGGGAGCTAGCACCGGTGGCATCTGAACGCGGGCTGGCCGATTCCAGGTCCGGCGCATATGAATCACCGTCTGGAGCTCCCACGGGTGGCACAGAAGATGAAGACCAGGGTTGTGTGGCATCGTGAAGGTTCTGGCGATCGATAGGCACTCAAGCATAGACATCGTCCGTAAATTCGTCAGAACGAGATGGTTCTCCAAGTGGACTACTCGCGTCTCGACACATCACCAGACCAACGGAATTATGGAGCGGAAGACGGGATTCGAACCCGTGCCCCGCTCCTTGGCAAGGAGGTGGGCGTAAGCGCTGTGCTTAATTCGAGTCGAGCCTCACCGAATTCTTCATGGCAATATCGAGAGCATTGTTCTGCGCAATACGGAGAGCCTCGTTATAGTCCTGATCCGCTCGTTCGTACTGGCCGAGCTTGGCGTAGGCAACACCCCGGTTGTAGTAGGCCATCGTGGCTGTCAGGAATGAGGGTCATTCCTAATCGAACGGAGCACTTGCCCCGCCAAAACAGTAGGGTAAAAATGACGCGGTCAAATTGTTTGTTTAGCAATAATTTGATTGGCGATGAGTTGTGAGCCTGTTTGACGATCGTTTATCGATCGTC
>DJHK01000008.1:11949-20601 GCA_002433065.1 Chloroflexi bacterium UBA6622 | reverse complement strand
TGCAGCCTGGACCACGCCACTGGGACGAGTCGCTGTAATACCGACATGATGCGTTGGCGGAAGCTCAAGGTCAACATTCTGGATAGCGTGATGTTGCAGAGTAGGGCCGACCAGGGTGCTGGTCGGGGACGGCGTGTTTACGGGCGTCTCCCCCCTTGGTCGCAGGCTACTGCCTAGAGGCCCTTGTTGGTTATCCGGGACCATAGGAGCTTCCTCAACGGTACACTGGAACTCGACGGTTAACCGATGTGGACAGCGGGTGGCAGGATATATGTTTCGAAGTCTGATGGTCCGACACAAGTTATGTACTGTCATGCTTACTGTGGTTTTGGGCACTTTGCTCTTTGCCTGCGGTGAATCGGAGGCGGCGGTACCAGAAGGTCCCCCACCGGATCCCCCCGGCCCAATTGATGGTCAGCTTGGTGAAACTGTTGAGCGCGATGGGGTATCCATTACTGTGCTCCGTGTGGCAGCGACCGAGTCCTTTGGCAGTGGAGTGTTTGCGGACGATGCAAATTTTTTCATTGCGATAAAGATCAACGTGGACAACACGGGATCTGCGGTGCTTAATCAGGGTCTGGACGCACTAGTTCTGGAACTTTCAGATGGTACCGAGGTCAAAGGGATGTATTCCGGGCCAATTGCCACGCTCTTACCTGTGGCAGGTCCTGACCCTGGTAAGAGTAGTGAGCCGGGTTGGCGGTCCTGGGAAGTTCCTAAGGGTACGCGCTCTGCGACGTTGAGTTACCGACCCACGTCAGGCCTTGAAATTCGATATGCCATCTATCCGGGGAAGGTTCTGGACCGTTTGACCCAGGATGGCGAAGGACAGGCCTGGTAGCGATGCACTGGTTGTGTTCTGGTCGGGGCTAGCTCGTGACGCTCGAACTCTGGAACACTCTTAAGCTCATACATGAGGTCACGGGTATGACAGCCTTGGGGGCGTTTGCCGCTGCGCTGGTGACCGTGATCCAGGGGCGTCGGATGGCTTCCGATTGGGAGTGGAGCGATGGATTTCCTACTCAGCCCGTTCTTGCTGCACTGAATCGCTGGCTTGCTGCTCCTTCGTTAGTGCTGATGGGTGCCAGCGGGTTAGGTATGGCTCTCACGAACTCATATCGTCTGAGTCCAGCGTTTATTTTGACCAGTACGATTGCAATGATCTTGGCGACTCTGGTGTGGGTGGGAGTGATGTTGCCGGCTGAGGCGCACTTTCGGCCAGGTCGCCATTGGCAGGATGGATGGACGCGGTGGATCACGGGCTGGTTAATCCTGGCGGCACTTGTACTGTTTTCACTGGCCGTGATGGTGATTCGACCAGTGTGGTGGGTCGGGGTTAGCGCTTTTTCAGGCGCGTAGGACGCCGATTGCTAACCAGGGCCCGTCCTTACTGCTTTGACTGACTCGATAGGCTGGTTTCGGTTCGGGTCGATGTACTTACTTGGATGTTTCCCGCTTTCTTTCGCGGTTTGATCCACCACTTGAGGGGCCACGATATGTTCCGTGCGATGCCGATGGTTAATCCGTAGACAATCTCACCGACTGCGAAAAAGAAAGCTTCAAGCATGATTTCTTAGCACGGACCACCACCAGACCCGCCACAGCGATTCGGGTTAATCATGGATGTGTCGCGCTTAAGTTCGGTCTCCCCCCCACATGCGGCCTGTGTGATGCCGAGAGCTAGCATGAAGGCAATGGCGATCGCGGTGAGAATGCGCGCGGGTATTAATCGACGTGAGTGTGTCTCTGTAGTCATTTAGAAGGCCTGTGTAGCAGCACGAATCGCTTGCGCGACGAGAGTTTCTCCGAGTGTACCTAATGCCAAAGGCTATCCGGAGTAGCTCATTCCGGTGTCACGCAGCGTGGTCGACGTGCCGTTTCCGATGTCTCCACCTATGACCTCGCCGACGTAAACGACGTGGTCGCCTGGATGACTCTGGCTAACGACCCGGCATTCAATCCATGCGGTCGCAGCCTCTAGCACCGGCGCACCGGTTGCATGGGTCGTTACCGGTTCTCCTTCCAGTCGGCCTTCCCCACTCGTTGATTTTGCTGTGAACTTGAGCGAGAGGTCTTTGGAGCCTTCGGGCAGCACGGAAATAGTGAAGACTCCCGTCGCGTCGATATTGGATCGTGTGTGAGCGTCATCCTGAATTGCTACAGCGAAGAGTCTGGGGTCGAATGAGACTTGGCTCATCCAGTTGGCCGTCATACCGTTCGGTTCTCCATCAGCCGAGACCGATCCTACGACGGCCAGGCCATACACCACCGCACCTAAAGCGTCGGATGCCGGGTCTGATTCAGACAT
This sequence comes from Chloroflexi bacterium UBA6622, assembly GCA_002433065.1. Taxonomy (GTDB): domain Bacteria; phylum Chloroflexota; class UBA11872; order UBA11872; family UBA11872; genus UBA11872. Next base: position 18,293 of record DJHK01000008.1, on the reverse strand, counting down.
GCTCAACCTCTTGTCCCATTAGGTCGCGCTACGAGGTGCGCCCTTTATGTGGAGTCTCACATAAGTACACGTCAACTGGAACTCGAACTATTCGCGATCAATTGGAAAAGTGAGTTTTGCCTGACCGTTCTCATCGGATCGACGCATCGCTGTAATGATTTCGACTGCGAGAAGGCCGGTTCGAGCGTTGGCGAAGGTTTCGTTCCCACCTTCATGCCGTTGGATCAGATCATCGATGCTCGAGAGCATTCCCGCGCGATATACCTTTTGGGTTGGGAGTTGACGCTCCAGCCACTCGGTGTCTCCATGCGGGGTTTGCGTTGAGTATTCGACGGTGGAGTGATGTCCTCCGATACGCACACGGCCTTTGGTACAGAAAATTTGCCACTCAGTGAAGATCGGGAGTTGTTTGCTCTGGTTGATATAGGCCAGCACTCCATTGTCGTATTGCACGAGGCTACTGGGGGCTGGTTCTTCATCGGGCAATCCATGTTCGTGTAGACCGATGGTCCATGCGGGCGATCCACCGGCGTACATATTGACCGTGTCCACGGTGTGGCAGCCATTCCGATATTCCAGGGCCCGTGGACCGCCCCACGTGGCGACGATTCGACGAACCGGCCCAATTCGACCGGATTTGATGAAGTCATACGCCTGCCGGAAAAAGGGGTCCCATCGACGTGAGTGGTTCACGGTGAATGATGTGTTCGATTGCTCGACGGCTTGCACAAGAGCATCTGCGTCCTGCAAGCGGGTGGTCATCGGTTTTTCACAAAAGATCATCGGTACGCCTGCCTTGATCGCCAGGCTGGCAAGGTCGGCGTGGGAGTGATCTGAGGTGGCAATGCTTAGGATGTCGATGTTTTCCCGGGCGAGCATGAATTCGAAATCGTCATACATGTTGGGTTGATCACCCCAGGTGTTCTGGAATTCGTCGATCAAAAGTGGATTAAGGTCGCAGGCAGCCACAAGGTCTGAACGCTCATGCAGCCGGTAGGCTGCCGCGTGGGTATGGGGTGCAGCCCGACGGTTACCGGTGAATGTCTCTGTGACGGCGCCCGCGCCTATTCCTCGAAGACCAACTACCGCAGCGCGATACCGGGTGCTTTGGGCCATGGGCGAGTTTCTATGTGCGAGCAACGAACGTACATTAACTTAATCGGGCAGTGGAACTACAGGTCGAGTCGTCGGGTAGAAGGGGTGTGATCAGGGATGGTGAGGTCTTTCCTCAGGACAATAGGGCAGTTGCTTTTTGACGTAGGCCGACCTGTGATGGTTGCCTCCGGGATTGTGTTCCTCGCGGCGTGTGTGAATGAACACGTTGGCGATAATTCGAAGATGGCAACTGAATCTTTACGGGGCCCTTCTGAGACCGTTCTGGCCTCTGGTTCTGGCCCAGGCCAATCAACGATTGGTCCTGAGGTTGGGTCAATCGCCCCCCAGTTTGTGCTTCCCAATGCGGCTGGAGGGCGCGTGAGTCTTACGGATTTTCAAGGGAGGAAAAACGTCGTCCTGGTGTTCTACCGGGCGTTTTGGTGAATGAGTTGTCGTACGCAGCTGGTCGAGTTGCAAGAGGCCTATGCCCAGGTTTCGGCCCAGAATGCTGAAGTTTTGGCGATAAGCACGGACGACCTGTCGGGCGCCCAATGGGTAATTGAGAACCTCGGCGTCCCTTTTCCTGTGCTGTACGACCAGGGTGATGTCGTGCCGAGAGCCTACGATGTCTTCAATCGATTTGGTGATGGTTTGGCCACCGGCTCGGTGTTTCTGATCGATACTCAAGGGGTGATCCGATGGGCACAGGTATACACCCATGCCCATGACCTTGTGCCGGCGCAGGACATTCTGGACGGTCTGCGTGCCTTGTAGCGGCTAGATGCGGTGGGAAGCCGTTTTTCAGCAGAAGCTTTACAATCAGTGCAATCCTCACTGGGGCATGCCCGGTGTCGTCAACATGGAGTTTCTGATGGGTGAGACTTTGCGAGCCGGTGTGATCGGGTTAACGGGGATCGGTCAAAGGCCCATGGCTCCGGGGGCCTCCTCCGGTTGGGGTATGGCCATGCCTCATTCGCACGTGTCGGCGTATGACTATGTTGCTGACACCGAATTGGTTGCGGTGTGTGATCTCAGCGAAGACGCGATTGCGAAGTATCGATCGGATTGGGATGCGAGATTGCCCGAAGTAAACGTCTATACCAGTCACAAGGAACTTCTTGAGAAGGAAAACCTTGACATCATCAGCGTGGTTACCGGCGATAACGTACATGCGCAGATCACCGTTGACGCAGTCGACGCTGGTGTTAGAGGCGTGTTGTGCGAAAAACCCATCGCGTCATCGCTGGCCGATGCGGATCGGATGATTGAAGCGGTCGAGAGTGCGGGCGTGCCCATGGTCGTTGACCACTCGCGGCGCTGGATGTTCCCGTGGGTCCAGGCGGCGCAGCTAGTTGAAGAAGGGGCGATTGGTGAGGTGGTGCGCGTGGTGGCAAACCAGGGTGGCCCGCGCGCCATGCTGTTTCGCAATGGGACGCACATGTGCGACACGATCAACTGGTTTGCCCAAGGGAATCCGACCGCGGTCTATGGCATTAATGAAAAGGGCTTTGAAGGCTATGGTCCTCGATATGCGAGTGATGGTGGTCATGATCCAGACACTGATCCGGCCGTGAGCATCCTTGTTGAATACGACAATGATGTCCGGGCGTTCTGGAACCAATGTAAAACGATGCCGGGTATCTTTCAGGTCGATACCTACGGCACGGAGGGCTACATACAAGTCAGCCAGGATCGTGCAACCATCACGACTGGGAGCAAGAACAATCTGCTGACACGTGACATTCCGCATGCACAGCACACACAGGGACATATCGCTGGTGCTGTCACGGAGTTGGTCGATCTTGTTCGTCATGGCGGAACACCGACTTGTGGACCTAAGGAAGCTCGTCAAGTGATGGAGGTTTTGCTCGGGGCCTTGCATTCGCAAGATAGCGGCAATACTCGCATCCAGTTTCCGATCCAAGATGCGTAGCATCTAGGTGCTGCATGAGTTCTAGTGAACTTGATGGTGGAACCGCGTATCCGGGTGCCATCCAGGTCACTGTGGACCGGCAAGTTGAGATGCGGGATGGCCTGTGTCTTTCGACTGATGTGTATTTGCCGCGATTGTTGGGTGATCAGGGAGCCGCAAAGTTCTCGTGCGTGCTGATTCGGACGCCCTATAACAATGCGTCTGCGGTCAATATCCGAAAGGCCCGTTCGCTGGCAGATGCCGGATATGCATGCGTTTTGCAGGATGTCCGGGGCCGCTGGGATTCAGACGGGTCGTGGGATCCGTTTGTGGCGGAAGCTGAGGATGGCTATGACACCCAAACGTGGATTGGTCAGCAACCGTGGAGTAATGGTCGGATTGGCATGTCAGGCCGGTCCTACCTTGGCTCGGTTCAATGGCTAAGTGCGCCGCTCCGTAACCCCAATGTGGTTTGTCTCGCGCCTCAATCCATCTGCGTGGATTACCTTACCGGGCTCGTGCGACCTGGCGGGGCGTTCCAACTCGGGGTCTTGTGTAACTGGGGGTTACGAGTTGTTGGTCGATCATCACAGGATATTGACTTTGATAACTGGACCGAGATCTGCCGGGTGCTGCCGATTGCAGATATTGCTGGTCGGGCGGGCCGCCACATGGATTTCTGGGATCGGTGGATGGATTTGCCAGGGGGAGATCCATATTGGGCGGCGATAGACACGCGGCCGCATTGGGACCAAATCACCGTGCCCGCGCTGATCTTTGGTGGATGGTACGACCTGTACGCCTCGCAGGCCTTTGACCAGTTCAATGGGATGCGCCTGCATGGGGGTTCTGAAGAGGCTCGTCAATCCCGGTTAATTATGGGGCCATGGCCCCATCATCTAGGCAGCGATCTTTCCACGGCCCCCCGGACGGGGGATATTGATTTTGGAACGGGCTCTGTCGTCAATGTTGATGCGGTCGAGCGTGCGTGGTTCGATCAGTGGCTGAAGCCGGATAGTGATCCAGCGTTGGATAGTCCGCCTCTCCGGCTCTTTGTTATGGGAGTGAACCGGTGGCAGGACGAACAGGAATGGCCACTCGCTGGTACGGATTGGCAACGGTGGCATTTGCATTCACGCGGTTCGGCAAACTCGGTGCGTGGTGACGGGGAGTTGCGTCTCGATGAGCCGGCTGAACAACCCTGTGACACGTTTGTCTACGATCCTGAGTTTCCGGTCCAAACGGTGGGCGGCGCCAACTGCTGTTCTCCGAACATTGAACCATGGGGTCCGTATGATCAACGGCCGGTTGAATCTCGCAATGATGTACTGGTGTATACCAGTGCGGTTCTAGATGAGGATCTTGAGGTGATTGGTCCTATCGTGCTTCGTTTGTTTGCTGCGACGGATGGTCCTGATACTGACTGGACTGCCAAGTTGGTCGATGTTGCGCCCTCGGGCTATGCGATGAACCTCTGTGATGGGATCGTGCGTGCCCGGTATAGGTTGGGCCAGGATGAGTCTCGAATGCTGACTCCAGGTCGGGTGGAAGGTTATGACATCGAAGTGGGTGTTACGGCCAATGTGTTTCGTCGTGGGCATCGAATTCGGTTGGAAGTTTCCTCCTCAAACTTTCCGCGGTTTGATCGCAACCTTAATACTGGAAAAGATCTCGCGAGGGATTCAGAGATCCGAGTGGCTCAGCAGCAGGTGTTTCACGATCCTTCGTATCCTTCGCACATGCTGCTGCCGGTTATTCCGGTTGACAGGTAAGTTGGCACTTACGGTTCATTCGGTCGGCTCCCGGCAATACTAAGGCCGCCATCGACGACCAGTTGCTGGCCGGTCACGAACGAGGATTCGTCGCCCGCCAGGTAGAGCACGGCCTGGGCAATGTCTTCGGGTGTGCCGATTCGCTGTAGCGGGATTCGTTGGGCCGAAGCCTCGATTTCTGCTGCGTAGTCGTCGGTCGTCGCGACCTCTGCCCGCCACATTGGGGTATCCACGGCTCCGGGTAACACGGCGTTGACGCGGATCCCGGAGGGTCCATAATCTACGGCCATTTGGCGGGTGAGGCCAAGGATTCCAGCTTTGGCAGTGGCATAGGCGGCGTAGGTTCTGAATCCCATCAAACCTTGCACGGAGGATGTGTTAACGATCGAGCCACTTCCCTGAATCGTCATTATTGGCGCAGCCACATGACATCCGCGGTACACACTCAGGAGGTTAATGTTCAGGCATTCGAGGAAGTGTTCTTCACTTGCATCGCCGATCAGGTTATGGAAGTTCACCCCAACGTTGTTGTGCAAGATATCAAGACGTCCAAAATGATCTGTTGCCGTCTCAATGGCCCGTCGAACCTGGTGCAGGTCACGGACGTCAGTCGCAACGCCGACGGCGTTGTAGCCAGCGTTACGGAGATCAGCCGCGTGGTCGGCTACACGGTCACCCATGTAGTCGGCGAGGACAACGCTGGCGCCTTCGTGGGCTAGAAGCCTGGCGGTGGCTTCTCCGATGCCGCCCGCCGCACCGGTGACGACTGCGACCCGTTCGGCGAGGCGACCGGTAGAGGTGCCTGGCGTCATGAGAGTTCGTAAAAAGTCATCGCATTGCCTCCCAGAACAGCAGATCGATCCGTTTTGCTGAGCCTGTCCATTGTGGCTGTGACGCGTTTAAACGTTTCCTCATAACTGGCCGCTAGCAAGGCAACGGGCCAATCGCTACCCCAGATCAGGCGTTCGATAGGGAAGGCCTCAAGAACCGGGTCCACGGCAGCTTGGATGACGTCCGTTATGGGAAGGTTGGGGCATTCGACCAGAAGCCCTGAAATCTTCAATCGAACATGGCTGTAGGGTTGTAAGGCGAGCATCCCGTCGAGCCACGTCGACATCAGGGGCGTCTCAAGGGGAGGTTTAGCTAGATGGTCGACGATCAGGCGTCCCCCCTCATTTTCACGGGCAATTTGCGGCACGCATGGTAGATGGGCCGATTTCACGAGCAGTTCAACGACATGCCCTCGCTCGAGCACGGTTCGAATCCCACGACGGACAGTGTCGAGCGCGAGCCATGCGTCGTTTTCGGGGTGGTCTTCGGCTCCAGCACGGATTCCGCGAAACCACGGGCTTTCGGCTAATTCGTCGATCTTGTCGCCGACGTCATCGGCTTCGAGGTCTACCCAAGCGATCACACCAGCGATGAAGTCGTGAGATTCGGCCATTTCAAGATAGGCCAGTTGGTCAGCCCATGTGTGGGAGGCCTGCACGATCACGGATTTGTCAACGCCGGTGGCGTCCATATGGGGTTTTAGATCCATCGGCAGGTAGTCACGCAAAAAAATC
>DJHK01000008.1:0-11630 GCA_002433065.1 Chloroflexi bacterium UBA6622 | reverse complement strand
TAGTCACGCAAAAAAATCGGGTCGGCGTACTGGTCAAGCCAGTACAACTCATCGGTGTCGATGCGCCAAAAATGATTGTGGGTGTCAACAATGGGCATGGGAATCACGTGCTTTTCCCCTGATTGCGTGACAGAGCGTACCAGTCCAAAAACTTCACCGATCACATGTTTGTGCAGAGTCCATTAGTGCCAGTTCAATTATTTGCACCGGTCCATGCATGTTCCGCGTCTATTTCTGGGACTACGCGAAGGGCATACAGGATTCGGGTCGCGAGTGCTTCGACCACGTCGTCCAGACTTTGGGGTCGGAGGTAAAACGCTGGATCGGGAGGGAGGATGGTGGCTCCGGCCTCAGCAAGTGTTGTCAGGTTGCGCAGGTGGATCAACGACAAGGGAGTTTCCCGTGGAACAAGGACGAGCGGTCGCTTTTCTTTCAGCGTGACATCGGCGGCTCGGTGAAGCAGGTTGTGTCCGGCGCCGGAGGCGATGGCTCCAACTGTAGCCATGCTGCATGGGATAACTGCCATCCCACGTGTTGGAAATGAGCCGCTGGCGATTGGGGCCGCTACATTGTCGGGCCGGTGCACTCGTATATCGCCGAGGTCACTCCATCGTGCGATTGCATCCCGAAATCTTTCGTCAGTTTCTTGTTTCCACATCAGTTCCCCGTAGTCGCTGCACACGATTTCCAGCGGGATTTTGAACTTGAGGAGTTGGTGCACTGTGGCGTTGGTGAGGACAGCTCCGCTGGCTCCAGATACGGCGATCACCAGGCCGGGTTGGTTAGTCAAGCCAAACTCCCATGATTGTCGATACGAGCGCCACGATGGCGATATACCCGTTGATATTAAAGAAAGCTATGTTGAGTCGGCTCAAATCATGTGGCTTTAGTAAGAGGTTTTCGTATGTCAGTAAGCATCCGATGAGTCCAACACCTACCCAGTAGGGCCATCCAAGGTTACTGATGTTGCCAAGTGCCAGGAGCATAACGATGGTCGCGGCGTGGGATGCTCGTGTGGTCCACAGGGCTTTGCGAACACCAAAGCGTGCCGGTATCGAGTGCAGGCCATGTTGACGATCAAACTCTACATCCTGCATGCCGTACAACACGTCGAATCCACCGATCCAGAACATCACGGCAAGTGCCAACACAATGGCTTCCAGAGAGAAGGTGCCGGTGACTGCAATCCATCCACCGACAGGAGCAATACCGTCGACAAGTCCAAGAATCCAGTGGCTTCCCGAAGTGAATCGTTTTGTATAGGAGTACAGGGTTACCGCCAGCATCGCGACAGGTGCGAGAGCTAGGGCCAACCCATTTAGTTGCCAGGCAGCAATGTGTAGTAGTGCGAAGCCACCCGTGGCAAGGCCGAGCATTTCTGGCCGGGACATTAGCCCCTGAGGAATGGCTCGCGTGGCGGTCCGAGGGTTTCTGGCGTCGAGTCCGGCATCTATTAATCGATTGGCTGCCATAGCTCCGGTGCGAGCTCCTGCCATGGCCAGGGTAGTCCATACGACTATCGGCCAGCCTGGCCATCCGCGCGACGCCAGGATCATGCCGAGGTAGGCGAAGGGCAGCGCAAATAGAGTGTGTTCGAACTTGATCGCGTCCAGATAAATACGGGCCCGTTTTATGGCCGCGACGGAGTTCACGGTGGGTGCCTAGATGCCGTACCGCGACCAGCGTTCGTCGACTAGCTCCACAATGGCTTCGTCCATTTCAATTTCAGGTGGCCATTCCCTTGGGAAGCCTTCTTCCGGACCTTTGCGAGTGGCATCGATGCCGAGTTTTCCGCCGAAGTTGGCTTCTGTCGTTGCAAATTCCAGTGCATCCATGGGGCCAGTCGCATGTTCAAGGTCTCGAGCAGGGTCAGTGTTCGCCCCGACGCGCCACATCACTTCCTTTAGATTTTGCACGTCGACGTCATGGTCAACCACTATTACGTATTTCGAGAACATGAGCTGGCCAAGCCCCCAGACCCCGTGCATGACTTTTCGGGCGTGACCTGGGTAACGCTTCTTGATAGAAAGAATCGCGAAGTTGTGGAAAACGCCGTGCACCGGAAGATTCATGTCGACAACCTCAGGGATGAAGAGTCTGACTAGTGGTAGGAAGAGACGTTCGGTTGCTTTGCCAATCCAGGCGTCCTCCATTGGTGGGCGACCCACGATGGTGGATACATAGATGGGGTCACGTCGTCGCGTCACCGCAGTTAAATGAAATACCGGGTAGGGCTCGGCGAGTGAGTAATAACCGACGTGGTCGCCAAACGGGCCTTCAAGACGAGATTCGGCGGGATCGACCCAGCCTTCGAGAACGATTTCAGCATGGGCTGGGACGTGGATATCTACTGTTTTGGCCTTGACGGTTTCAACTGGCTGCCCACGTAGGAACCCCGCAAAGACCATCTCATCAATGTCCGGTGGCAAGGGGGCGCTGGCGGCATACATCAGGGTGGGGTCAGCACCGATCGCAATTGCAACCTCCATACGACGACTTTGCTCGTCGTTGCGACGCCAATGTTCGGCCCCGCCCTTATGGAGTTGCCAATGCATGCCAAGTGTTCGGGAATCAAACTTTTGCAATCGGTAAAGGCCTACATTTCGCTTCTTCGTGACGGGATCATGTGTCAGTACAAGCGGAAGGGTTATGTACGGGCCGCCGTCCAGCGGCCAACAAGTCGGGATCGGCAGGTTATCGAGGCTAGGGGACGTGGTGTCCATCCATTCCTGCACCGGGGCCTGCGATATTAGTTTTGGTCCAATGCGTCCAACTTTAATGATCTCGCCGAGGACCTGAAGTTTCCCGAAAAGGCTTTTGGGGGGTGGGCCCATTGCCATGGCCAGTAACTCATCAAGGCGATGCTCCAGGTCCGACCACTCGTCCATGCCCAGAGCCCATGCCATTCGGTTAGGTGATCCGAGCAGGTTAATCGCGAGCGGGAAATTACTGCCCCGGACATTTTCGAATATTAGGGCTGGACCATCTGCCTTCATTACCCTATCCGCGATTTCTGTGATTTCCAGGTGAGGGTCGACTTCTACTTTGACGCGCCTCACCTGGTCTCTGGACTCTAGTAGTGCGATGAATTCACGAAGATTTTTAAACGCCACGGTAGCCCCTATGAAGAGAGTAGTTGGTCCAAGGGAAGGTCCCAGAGACTATCGATAATGATGTTTGGACGAAGATTTCCGGTTGCTGCTTCAGCTTCGGCCCGTGATGTGGTTCCGGTTAACACGAGGATTGCTGTCGCTCCAATGTTGGTGGCTCCTGCGATGTCTGATTGCAACATGTCACCGATGACTACCAGGTCTTGTGCAGATGTTTGGCTTCGTTCCAACACTACGTTAAAGAGATGAGGTGATGGCTTTCCGATGACTGTCGGAACTATGCCAGATGATGCGGTGAGGGCGGCTGTAATAGCGCCGGCTCCTGGTGCCAGACCGGTCACCGTGGGGTACAGGGGATCCTGGTTCACGGCAATGTATTCGGCTCCGTCGTTCACCAGCGCTTGAACTGCCCGGGTCAAACGTGGATAAGTCAGGTTGAAGTCAACACCTGCGACGACAAGATCAATTTGGTGGTTGTCATCAAACGAAGCGACTTTAAAACCGGCGCCTGCGATTTGTTCAGCTAACTCGTCTCCACCGATAACCAGCACCGGTTCGGGTTTATCCGGGAGGTTCCGAAGGTATTCGACCGTGGCGACCACTGCAGACACGATCTCCTCGGGGCCGGCGTCAACACCAAGCTGCTGGAGCTTTACCGCGATCTGTTCGGGGGTTTCACGGGAGTTGTTGGTGACGAAAAACACTGGAAGGTTTAGGGCTCGGACTGACGTGACTGCTTCAATGGCACCATCGATCAACTCACCTTCTCGATAGAGTACGCCGTCCATATCGAAGGCAAAGGATCGACGTCGTTTTGGCGGTGGATCCGGATGGGCATCAGCGTGCCGATGAGAGTGCACGTGCGATGCAGTCATCCGTGCATGACTCTCATTCTGCGTAAACCCCGTTGACCACCATGTCCCGGTCCCAGTCACCCCGTAGAGCCGCCACGAGGTTGTTGGCTGCGGCAATGGCCATGCGTTCAACCGACTCCGTTGATACCCCGGCCATATGCGGGGTTGGGAGGATCCGTGGATGACCTGCCAGTTCATCCCCAGGCTGTGGTGGTTCCACGGTCCGTACATCGAGGGCAGCCCCAGCCAGGTGGCCAGAGTCCAGGGCACTGCGGAGTGCAGCTTCGTCAACCAGTCCTCCACGGGCGGTGTTGACGAGGAAGGCGCCTGGCCGCATAAGTCTTAGGGAGTCTTCATTAACGATGCTCTGGGTGTCTTCAGTCAGCGGTGTATGTAAGGAGAGGAAGTCGGCCCGACGGAAAACATCGTGCGGTTCAACCAAGTCTACGTTGAAGGATTCCGCGAATTCGAGATCTGGGAATGGTTCTGACGCGACAAAATTTACTTCAAATCCATTTAGGCGTCGGACGACGGATCGACCGACGCGCCCGAGGCCCAGAAGGCCGACAGTCTTGTTGCAGAGTTCGGTCGTTGCTGGCCGTGTCCAGTCGCCGGTTGATGCTTGTTTGAAATAGGTGCCAAGTTCTCTGGCCAACGCTAGCATCAATGCGACCGTTGATTCGGCGACGGTGGTGTCATTAGTTCCGGCAGTGATCATTACGGGGATTTCGTGGTCACGGGCTGCTTCGAGATCTATTGCATCAAAGCCAACGCCGAGCCGAGAGATAACTTGGAGTTGGGGGAACTGTTCAAACGTCTCTCTTGAGTATTTCTCGCTGCTGGCCATGACCGCAGAGATTCCCGGAAGCTGAGCGTGAAGCTCTGGCTTGGTCAGATAGGCGCTGTCGATCGTTGCGATCTCAATTTCATGGCCAGCTTCTCTGACAATGGTCAGGGCTTCTTCTACAGGTCGAGATTCGAAGATCTTTGCAGTGATGAGGACGCGAGCCACTTGTGATGCCTTCAGTAGTTATCGAGGGGCAACTCTATTCTAGCGACGTGAGACGCTTGAGGGTTTTGGTTGCTTAGTTTTGGATTTCCAAAACAGCCTCTGTCACCGGGCCACGTGATATTCCATCGACGAGGATCTCCGCGGTGAGCAACTGACGGCCCTGAAGACCGGCTGGAACCGAAACATCAAAAATCAAGTCCCCACGGTCGGCCTCGTTGAGATCAAGGGTCATCAACTCGGTGGCGTCGGAGTTGTCAGACCAAAGCAACCGGGCGCTTAGCCGGACGTGGCGCTCATGGTTGTTTCGGAGCATGAGTCGATATGTGAGGTGTTCCCCGGGGATGGCGGATGTCAGGTACGGTCTTAAGCGAGCCCAGAAGAGGTCGACCCGATCTTCGGCAGGTTCGCCAACTAGGGATCGGACGATACGCTCCTGGCGGTTGATGAAGTCACGATACTCGACGCTTTTCGACGGGTCCCAAGGAATCAATTGGCGGTGTCCAGGGCACACGAGGTCCGGAGCTATTTCGTCCATCACATCTGCACATTTTTGATGCATCGCGAGCTGGTAGCTGTTTCTGAGGACTGTTGTCTGGTAAATGCGGGGTTCGATTCCCCCGGTTTGGTCTGGCGCTTCAGCAAGGAAAATATTATCTCCCGTAAAGGCGACCTTTTTTCCATCAATAGTTGCCGCAAACACAGAATGGAACTCGGTCTGCCCGGGGGCATGCCAGATCTCGAAAGCGTATTCCTTCCATTGGAAGTGGTCACCATCTGAGAAATGACGACTGATCGGTATAGGGGTGGCCAGTGTGCAGGGTGTGCTTACCCAGGCGGCTGGATCTTCCAGGACCTGGGCGACCTCGTCGAGTGCCCATGCTTCGGTGCCTTCGTGACGTTGAAGGTAGGGCACACCGGCGGTGTGGTCGTCGTGGATGTGGGTGATCAGGACGGTGTCGATTGACGTGACCCCCCATCGTTCACGTAGCTCATCTAGGTGGTGCACGATGAAGCGCATACGGTCACCGTCTTCTCGTTCGCCTCCAGTAGCCATGTGTGCGCTAAATGAATGTCCATAATCAATGAAACAGGCGGCGCCTGATTGGCTGAGCAACACGTAAAAATTGGAACAGGTGTGTGGGCCGCCCCAGAGCAAATGTCGGGATACCTGAATGAATCGTGGTTCGGGCAGGATGTGGAGTCCGTGCGGTGTAATGCTGTGGTTGCCCATCATGAGCACACCCGCACCAAGGTGGGCCAGGTCCATCAGTCGGGACTCAAGCCTTGCGCAGTCGCCGGACGGATCTGTGATCACTTCGCCGTGGGAAGGGAGGGCTAAATCAGGTGATTCTCGACGTAGGGCTTGGCACGACTGTAGCGTGAACAGGGCACCCTGGCGGTCACCATAGTTGTATTCAAGGCTGTGGTATTCGTGAAGGGTTCCACCCTGAGCTAAAAGGTCCCCGGTAAAGGCGAGACGGATGCCGTCAATGGTTGTGACCAACGTACTGCTGCCGTGGGTATGTCCCTTAGCAGGAAGAACAAAAAACTCGATGTCTTCCCATGTGAAACTTTCGTAGTCTTCCAGATCACAATCCACTGCGATGTTTTGTCCGACTGTGTTAAACGTGCTTCGGTCGTTGTAGTTGTCGTACAGTCGTTTGTGCTGCCAGAACAATTCGGCGTTGTCAAAGAGGTGGTGTTCGTGCTCTGGGACAGCGACCTTAGCGCCAGCCGCCCGGAGTTTGTTGGTTCCCCAGCATTGATCCCGATGGTGGTGGGTGTGTAGAACCCAATCAACTGAGGTAACGCCAATCTCCTCCAGATGGTCGAGCACGTGACCAGAACCGGCATCAATAAGCAGGCAATGTGTGCCGCGGACGATGGCGTACACATGGCAGGTGTCGCGCCATCGGTGCACGCTTTCAGAAATCTGTGTCCAAGTCATCGGGGCACCTGCAGCTTGGAGGTAGGTAAGGCTATTGAGCCTACGCTAAATCACGATTCCGATTAGCGAATCGTGAGGAATTTTGGCCCAAGCTTCCACTTAGTGAAACTACATTTCTTCTGGCCTGTCGATAATCGCGAAGCTGATTTCACCTTCAGCACAAAGATCGCCGTCGATGCTGGCATGGGCTTTGGCCCTGCCGAAATTTCCTCTGTATCTGAGCAGTTCGGCCTCGAGGCGCAAGGTGTGTCCCGGACGTGCGGGGCGTCGGAATTTCCAGCGGTCCAGTCCTGTTAGCATCGCGATTTTTCCGATGTTTTCGGGCATTCCAAGGGCGGCGATCCCTCCAACCTCGGCCAGTGCTTCTACGATGATGGCCCCAGGAAGCACAGGGAACCTTGGGAAGTGGCCTCGAAGCACGGTGTCTTCATAAGCCCCGGCATCTTCCATTATTCCGACCGCACGTTGTCCGTATTCAACCTCGATAATCCGGTCGATGAAGAGGAAGGGATCCCGGTGGGGGAGTAAATGTTCAATATCTTTTCGATCAAGCGGTGCATCTTTCATGTGTCGATGAGGCCTCCTCTTGTTAGGTGGTTCCAGTGTAAAAGGTGGGCAGATGATCTCCTGTGTCTGAGGAATAGTTTCTGTTGGCGACCCATTCTGCTCGCGTGATGGCGTACCGATTCCTGATGCGTATAATTCTCTAAAAGTTCTTTGTGAACGAAATCACAAGGTCGAGTGCCACCTCTATCTATAGTGGCCTCGTTCTTTCCTATCCGTGCCGTCAATATGAAGAGAGGTGAAGGCATTTCCACGCGTTCTGAACATAGAGAAGAAAGTGATCTGGTTGGAAACTCAGTGCTGCACAACCTGTTAGTGCAGGCGCATCAGGTTTCAGACCAAATAAATTCTGCGTTTCAAAAGATAGGCGTCTCGCTGCCATTGGCGCGGGCGCTGCAATTTGTTGCCATGGCAGAGAATTCCGTCACGCCTTCAGAATTGGCCGAGGAATTGGGGCGTAGTCCTGCCGCGACATCCTCGCTGATTAAGCGACTGATGGGAGATGAGAGTGTTTTAGTTACTGTGGATTCTGATGACCGACGTTCCTTCCGGATAACGATTACCGAACAGGGTCTTGCCAAATGGCGACAGGTCGAGCCGGTTTTGAAGGAAGTTGAAGCTACGGTCAATGGCGACTATGGGGTAGCTCGTCTCAAGGCTCTTGCTGCCGATATGGGTGACTTAAAAACATCCGTGCAGTCGAGAATTGGGTGAAATCGGTCAGAGGCCACATCTTTCCTGGTAACGCGTGTCTGTCCATTGAGGGTTCGGTGCCTCGTTGTATTTTGCGAGAACCTGGATGCACTCCGATTCGCATGTCGGCACGCTAGCCAATTGGGGTGCCACACTTCTCTCTCTTGGCTTGCTGGACAACTGCGTGTCCGAGCGCGATGTCCCATAGGGCTATTCCCTGGGATTCAAAGAGGGTGATCTGGTCAGGTTCGGTTCGGCCCTCCATCTCACCGGCCACGACGCGGCCAAGCTCGGTCGCTTGGCCCCATTGGAACTTGCCGGCTTGTGCGGCGGATATTAGGTCACCGCATTCCACGTGAGCGCCTTCCAGATCGTCAACAAATATCCGGTCAACGGCCTGGATGGTGTCGGGGCTTAGCTCTGTGTTGCGCGGATTGTTGGAGCCCATCGCCGTTACGTGCATTCCGTGCGCCAAGTCACTGGCATCGATCACTGGCGTGACAGCAGATGTCGCGGTCACCACAAGATCTGTATTTCGGATGGCCTCTGTAGGGGTGCTTGCTTGGTGGATGGACACGGCGAGTTGTGGGTGCATGGTTTTGACGAATGTCTCAACATTTGAGGGGGTTCGAGACCACACGTGCACCTCGGATAGTGGCCGTACATGGTGGAGCGCGAGTAGCTGGGTTCGGGCTTGTCGACCAGTGCCGATCAGCCCGACGACGGACGAATCTTCGCGAGCTAGATACTTTGCAGCTACACCGGTCGCAGCACCTGTCCGGAGTTCTCCAAGGCGACCGGCTTCAATGATGGCTTGAAGAGCTCCCGTCCGGATGTCGAAGAGCACCACGACGAAGCGTGCGGTTGCGCCCTTGAAGGTGCTATAGACTTTGGCACCTGCGACACCGAGGCTCTCATCAGCGGCGCCCATGAGGTTGAGAGCTCCGCTGTTGATTTGTGCCCGTCGCCGCCCAACATTGCTGGATGTTCCTTGGCCTTGCCGAACCAACGAGGATTCGACAGCCGCAAGGGCAAGTTCCATGTCAGCAAGATGCTCTACATCAGACTCGTTCAGGTAGATCGCCATGGGGGACTCCGATTGGTTCCGATTGGTGTTGATGCGCCATGGCGCACCTAGTCTGGGCATTGTAAGCACGTGGTGTTTCTTCGGTCAGCGCCGATAGTTGATTTGCGGAGTACAGGTATGAGCCTCGACCATGAGTGCTTCCTATGATTTTCCTGACCCTGCATGTCTTGCTCAACGTGGTGTTTGCACTATCTACACGTGTGGCGCAGGCCGGCCGATATGACTATTTCTTCATTGCGACCGTTAACTACGTGTTAGCTGCCGTGGTAGCCACGATATGGGCTGTCCTCAGCGGTTCGTTGGAGATCGACCAGGCAACATTGATTTTTGGTGCGGTTCAGGGCATCCAATACGCCGGAACCATGGTGGGTGTGTACTGGTTGCTTATGCGTTCAGGCGTGGGCGTGACGTTTATCCTGCTTCGCCTGTCTGTGGTGATTCCTACGGCCGTTTCGATTGTAGTGTTTGGGGAACGGCCGGGTCCGATCGCCATCATGGGGCTCACACTACTGCTCGTTTCTATCCCCTTACTTGCGGGATCGCGGACGGTAGTCCGTGGGGAAAGGTCCGGCTGGTACTGGCCATCCATCATTGGTCTGCTTGTATTTACTGGTGCTGGAATAGCTGCGTCAAAGGCGTTCAATGAATTGTCTGAGCCCACTCACGCGCCGATGTTCGTGTGCGTCGCGTTCGTGGCATCGGTTCCGGTTGCCGTTGGGATTTATATGTGCAGGTATCGATTGCAACCAGATCTTTCTCAGCGCATGGGCGGGGCCTCGACCGCGAGGCCTTGGGTTATTGGCGCGATTATGGGAACTGCCAATGTTGTCCAACTCACATTTCTGGTGGCGGCTCTCGACGTGTTGCCTGGAACGATTGTGTTTCCGATCCAAACGTCGGCGGCCATGCTATTAACCACCGCTGCTGGGATGTTGTATTGGCGCGAGCGTCATGGGCGGACCGCTGGCGTTGGTGTACTCACGGCGGTGATTGGGATGGGTCTGGTCAATGTATAAATGCATCGGGCATCTCAGTTGATGATGGCTTTATGATGGTTGTTGGCTCACTGGATTACTTTTTGGTGACCATTCGTTGGCGCCGGTGATCGCATCTAGCATTTGCATTGTTTTCACCGCATCTACAAGCGTGGGGGAAGGGAACTCCACAGGATTTCCAGTTTGTACGGCGCGAAGAAAAGCCTTGGATTCTCCCGGGAATCCAGGCTTGAGCCGGCGATCGAGCCCCGTCAGGCTGAACTGGACCGGTTCACGGTTTCGCCGGGTAAGCGTGCAAGAATCTTCTAGCGTATGCCCCGAGGTCAGCGTCGCCGTTGCGGTCCGTACTTGGTAGCGATGACCACCTCTCTGCGCAAAGTGATCAGCTAGGGCGCGTCCGATGGCCCCGGACTCGAAATCGATGATGGCACTGAAGGAGTCAGGAACTGGCAGTCCTACCTTGCGTTGGACCGCCGAAACTTGGGCGATGTCACCGCCGAAGTAGCGAATCAAGTCGAGTGCATGAATGCTGTTGGCATACACCCACCGGGCAGCGACTTCGGGAGGGAAACGAGGGTCGTCCCATTTGGGTCCGACATCTTCATCTGCATGGACGGTGACTGACACGACCTCGCCGGTTTCCAGCAAGGCGTCACGGCCTGCCATCGTGTTTGAATAAAACCTTCGATTAAGTCCGACAGTTGCCATCGTCCCCGTTTCATTGGCGACGGCGGCCAGACGTTCTGTGTCGACGGTGTAGAGGCCTGGTGGTTTCTCGATGAAAGTTGGAGTGCCGGCCTGCAGGAATAGTTCGGCAATATCAGCGACTGCGAGCACGCTCACGAGTACATAAACAGCGTCGTACTGCCCCCATGCCTGAAGGCTTTCTACACTCGTGAATGTTTTGTCCACACCGAACTCGTGGGCGGCAGTGCTGACCGCCTGAGCATCAATGTCGCAGAGTGCTACGACGGTGCTCTCGGGCAGCGCCTGTAGGACGGGGATGTGCTTGCCTGCGATGTTCTTGGTTCCGACGACCGCGCAACGCACGGGGGGTTCGACACGCATGTAGATTTACCGATAGACGTTTGGATAACCCGTATCCTCGCATGTGAAGCGATTCTTGGGGCACCGTTGTATGGCAGCAGGGAAGACCTCGTTGACGGCTGATCTTCGACGTTTAGGTGTAAACGCAGGCGACTTGGTGATGGTGCACAGTTCGTTGCGAAGTCTCGGTATGGTTAACGACGGTGCACAGACGGTGGTGGATGCCGTTCTTGATGTACTCGGTCCTTCGGGAACGCTTGTTGGCCCCTCATTCACCTTTGGATCAGTTGGATCTGCTTCGTTCGTCTTTGATGTGCTCA
>DJHK01000032.1 GCA_002433065.1 Chloroflexi bacterium UBA6622 | reverse complement strand
CGGCATCCTGTGGAAACTCGACCGACGGACTGGGGCATTTGTCGACCTGCGGGAGACGGTCTACCAGGACGTCTTCGAGTCAATCGACCGAACCACCGGACGGGTGTCATACCGACAGGACATTCGTGATGCCGACATCGGCGATCGCGTGCCCGCCTGTCCCAGTCTGCTCGGTGGACACAACTGGCAGGCGTCGGCGTATCACCCCGGCATTGGTGCGCTCGTGATTCCGCTTCACCAGGCCTGTATGTATCTGACCGGCCGTGAGGTCGACTTTGTCGACGGTGGTGGTGGTACCGCGGGTCGGTCGGAGTTGCGCGAGATGCCGGGCACAAATGGAAACGTAGGGAAACTCGCCGCCTACGATGTCCGGACAATGGACGAACTGTGGAGTCACGAGCAACGAGCCGCCTTTCTGACATCGACGCTCACCACGGCCGGTGGCCTCGTCTTTGCGGGCGATGCTGACCGCTACTACCGCGCATTCGATATTCGGACGGGCGACGTTCTGTGGGAAACCCGGCTCGGCGCTGCGGCGCACGGCTATCCCGTCACCTATGAGACCGGTGGTCGCCAGTTTCTTGCCGTGCCCGCCGCACTTGCTGGCGTTTTCCGCGGCCTCACCGCGCAGCTTACCCCTGACATTTACCAGCCGGAGGGTGGGAACGCGATCTATGTCTTCGCTCTACCGGAGTGACGTGGTGGGAGGTTCGTGAGACCGGATCGAAACTACCGTTCTAACGGGGTTGGGTTTCCAGTCGTCTCTTGACGTCGAGGGGCACCCGGGTTCCGTAGTGGGTCACACCACTTAGTCTCGAGAAGTAGGAGTAAGCCACTGCTGAGACCGCCTCGATCATGGCGCTGCCGTTGCCGCCGTAGTTCGACATCACAGCGACAATGTAAGGCCGATCCGGTAGGTTGACCAGCCCCCAGACCGTAGCCACACCGACGATGCCACCAGGCTTAAAAGCGATTGGTACACTCCTGGGTATTGGAGCCCTGATGGGGCCGCCTTTGTAGAGTTCCAAGATGTCCCGGACTCGTTTGCAGGACGCTTGGCTTAGTGGCAGGTCGCATGTGGCAATTTTTTCCATGATCAGCGCAGCGTCCCGTGGTGTGGACAGATTCTCATTTCCAAGAACGGACTCTTCGGGACGGATCATCTTCCTCTGGAGTCTAGTGCGCCTCGCTCCGAGCGAGGTTGATAGCGCGTTTATCTCTTCCATCCCGAGTTCGTCGATAAGGACGTTTGTAGCGGTGTTGTCCGAGTAGACGATCATGTAAATGGCGTAGTCTTCCAGTGACAGGGATGATCCACCGTCTGTCAGGATTTGCAGCACCCCGCTGCCTGCGGTCCGGACGGCATCAGTTAGATCGACTCGCTTTGCTAGGAGGCCGGGTTCCGTGTCGGCCCGACGAAACAGTTCAAGTAGGATGGGAATCTTGATAGCACTTGCTTGCGGAAAGACCAGACCATCTGAAATTGCGAAGCGAGTCCGGTCTGTCAGGTCCATGATGTGAAGTCCTGCCACGCCGTTGAAGTCCTCTACGAGAGCTTCGAGATCTTGCTGGAATTTGTCGCGGAGCTGCTGCCTGTGGGCCTCTTGGGCCCAGCCGGTGGACAGTCCACTGACTAACAGCAATATCAGAGGGATGAGTGGGTGCCATGGTCGATTCATCAAACACTCTCCAGATGTTGCTTGAAGGCGGATTTCCGAACGTCCACATTAACCTCGCTGGGATCGAGTGGGTCTGGGAAGTTTCCCAAGTTCGTCTGGAAGGGGATAGTAGATAGGAACTTCCTCTGCTGACGGCGGAAAGCAGGGTGTGGTGGGCCGCGGTTGGTGTATGTAGGCCAACCACGGCCATGGGGTTAGTGTTGCGTGTTCTGTCTCATTCTCCAGCGCTCATGAATGCAGTGAACTGTGACATAGGAGCCGGGCGTCCGTGGATCCCCACGATGGTGTCTACATCGAGATCCAGTCGCTCCAAGTTACGGTGAAACGAGCGGGCGCTGGCATTGGGAGTTTCCGCTCCAGGGAAATAGAGATCGGCCTGCACGACAATTTTTTCATTCGGAAGATACGCAATCAACATGCCGGCGGCATGGGCGAGGCCCTGGACATTATGGAGTTCAACAGACCGAGTTTGATCGGCTAGAACGTATTTTTCGTTGAGGGTCTCGAAGATGTAACCCTCCGACCATTCCTCTGGAGGATGGAGCGAAAACCGGTCTGGTTCCAGGGTCCACGGCCCTGCGCGGAGGACCTCCTGGTAATAGGGTTTGTTGCTGTCATGGGTGATCACGGTCGCACCTTCGTGGACGAATGCACGAAGTCCACCGAGGTGGTCCCAGTGATGATGGGTCGTTACGATGAATCGAATGGGCTTATTCGGGATGCGCCTGTAGATCTCGTCGATCACTGCCAATGACCGTTCTTCATTCAACGGGGCCTCGATAACAGCCACATGGTCTCCGAACTCAATGGCCACGCTATGGTGGGAGCCTCCTCCAATTAACCACACCCCGCTAGCCACTTCCTGTGACTCGACTCGGACTGGCGGAATGCTTGCATTCATCACGTTATTTGGCACCGTGATTGTCACGGTCACGTTGGCTTGGAGGTCAGACACAGTTTCCAGCCCAAAGGCATGGTCTCCGCCGCTGACGTCGGCCTCATGTGCGCCGTCGTCATAGTCTTGGTGTTGATGAAAACGAGGGATTTGGACACCACCGACTTCCCGGTAATTCGTGTAAACATTTTCATAGTACATGTCGCCGACGACCGGATTGGGGATCCATGTTTGCACGCGCTCGAGCAGGCCGTCTGGGTTAATCGTACCGTTAACACGATATTTGCCGAACGCGATGAAGGAGATAACTGTCGATCGGCCTCCGTACTCGTTGCGAGTGATCATGGACGGGTTGGCTCCTGGCGCCATAGCGCCCTTGATGAATCCCCAGGGGGTTAGGAGAATTTCAAGTCCACGCAATTCGGCTGCGGCCGGTTGCGGGAGTGGTTGCCCCTGTGCGTCGAGGGTCCAGGCGTGGTTGCCGCTGACGAAATTGGTGAGCTGACGTGTGCCTCCTGCCCGAATGTACTCTTCCCTTGATGCCATCCCTTCAAAATCAATGGTCATCGTGTAACTGGTCAGGTCGACCCGTGGCCAATCCCGATCGGGTGAAACGTTCTGTCCGACTCGGCCCTGCCAGCCCGTGCCGGAGTACTGAATCGATGTTAGGTTTTCCATGCCCATCGCGGTTGCGGTGGACTGCAAAACGCCTTGTACGTTCTGTGCGGCAGCTGGTCCTGCGATGAGGACCGATAGGCTCAGTGAGAGCCAAAATCGTGTGGTCATGGTTTTGCCCTCCGGGTTACGAGGATTATGTCTCAGTCGAGCGGGAAGTCAACAGTCACGTGTCTGGCTTTACCTTGGAATGGGGGTGCCAGTCCAGACGTGATCCGTCGGAGTTCTGGGGAACTTCAGTACAAGATCCAGTAATATTCTCCGTTGAATGACGGAAACCGGTGGCTAACTTCGCAGAACTTCCAACATTGAAGCCACTTTGGCTGGTTGTGCTGTTGGCCGACGATGCGTGGAGCGGTTGATGTCCACGCCCGAGGGAGATAATGGTTCGAAGGAGCGCATCGAGAACCCTGTTTATTGTGATGTTGGTGTGTGCAGGTCGGCTCACTCCCTCTGCGGGTCCGGTCCCGCAGTCTGGGACAATCCAGACCATGCTGCCGGACACACCACGGGTGTTGACCAGTCAAGGTGGTCGCATACGGGTTGTGTCTATCAAAGGCCTTGTGTATCCATGGGCCCTCGCCTTTCTGCCGACTGGCGATATGTTGGTTACAGAGCAGGGACGGAATACACTGCGGCGCATTGATGGCGACCTTCTCGATCCGATACCGATTACTGGCCTTCCGCCCGGTATCCAGAGTCAGCGTCGAGACACTGCCGGTGTAGATGTGGCGGTTCACCCTCGTTTTTCAGAAAATAGCCTTGTGTATGTTGCGTTTTGGAAGCCTAAGCCCGGCGCGGAGAATCTTCGGACTGCCGTCATTGTCCGCGGACGTCTGGACGGCCACCAATTGACGGATGTCCAGGAGATCTTCGAGTCAGTCTCTTGGACTGATGGACCCTCGGCTGCGCGGATCATCTTCGCACCAGACGATAAGCTCTATCTGGCCATTGGGGCTCCTGGGTTCAAGGTCAACCTCGGAGAGACAGCATGGGCACAAGAGCCAGGGCAGCACGGCGGAAAGATCCTTCGACTTAACGACGACGGTACTGTGCCCGTCGACAATCCTTTTGTAGGTCGGCCGGGTTACCGGCCTGAGATTTTTGCCCTCGGCATCCGGAATGCTATCGGCATGGCGTTTCACCCCAAGACGGGCGAGTTGTGGGAGACGGAAAATGGTCCCCAGGGTGGAGACGAGATCAATATCATCCGGCGAGGCTTGAACTACGGCTGGCCATTCATCAGCTATGGTCGGGCTTACTCAAATGACCTGGATGGGTCGAGATCAGGATTGCCGCCGCCGACGATTCAGCCACCAACTTCTGCGCCGGGGATGGAAGAACCGTTTACCTACTACAAACCATCCATCGCCATTTCTGGCATGACGTTCTATACCGGAGACCAGTTTCCTGAGTGGAAGGGTGACCTGCTGGCCGGGGGGCTTGCGGGCAGGCAGCTTTCTCGAATTGTTTTCAATGCACAGGGGTTAGAGAGTCGGCGAGAAACGTTGCTCGCTGAACTCCGTCAGCGAATTCGGGATGTCAAGCAGGGACCAGACGGTTTTCTATACCTGACCACCGACATGCAAGATGGAGCCGTACTCAGGATTGAGCCAGCTCTTTAGTTGGTTCTGTCTCGTTTTCATTCCGTGGTATCTAGCTTGCGAGTGGCCATGATCGTCACGGGCGAACTCCAGGTGCGGAGGTCTTTATCCGCGATCGTTTTTTTAAGTCTACCAACCAGGTGGAAATGTCAGACGATCGTTTGGTTCACGGGGATGGATGCTGAACTGGGGCTAAGTGTGAGAGTTGAGGGGGAAGACCGATGTCCGTGCGTTCTTTGAGCGAATCTTTAATTGAACGTTACACTCGCGGTTTACTCCAGTGGCGGTGGCCTGTGCTGCTCACGGCCGTTGCTTTAGTGACCACGGCAGCCTCGGGTGCCACACGGCTCAAGTTCATCGATGAATATCGTGTGTTTTTTGGTCCAGATAATCCACAACTGTTGGCGTTCGATGCGGTTGAGAACACTTACACAAAGAACGACAATCTCTTTTTTGTGATTGAGCCGCCGAGCGACCACGGTGATGCCTTCACTGCAGAGACGCTGTCGATTGTTGAATATCTTACCGAAGAGTCGTGGCGTATCCCGTTCGCGATTCGCGTCGACTCTGTATCGAATTTCCAGTATAGCCGGGCTGAAGCTGACGACCTTATTGTTGAGAACTTGGTTGTTGGTGCCATGGAGAAGACTCCGTCTGAATTGAGGGCGATTCGAAATGTCTCGCTCGATGAACCGATGCTTCGCAACAGGCTCGTGCCACCAGACACAGGCGTCATCGGCCTAAATGTCACATTGCAATTGCCACGCCTCGAGTTGGACGAGACGGCTAGGGCTGCGGCTCGTGGTCGAGAGCTAGCAGTCGAAATTGAAGAGAGCCACCCTGGCTACCGTGTCCGGTTGACCGGCATAGCCATGCTCAATAACGCCTTCCAGGAATCAGCGATACGGGACATGAGGACGTTGGTTCCGCTCATGTATGGCGTGATCACTCTCGCTCTCGTACTGCTGCTACGGTCGTTTACGGGGACAATTGCGACGCTAACATTGGTCGGAATGTCGGTGGTGGGGGCACTTGGCCTTGCAGGATGGGCTGGACTTGCATTGACACCACCGTCGACGGCATCAATCACAATGATCATGACACTGGCTGTGGCGGACAGCATTCATATTTTGGTCACGATGCTCAAGGAGATGAGGGGAGGGTTAGGCAAGTTTGACGCCATCGTTGAAAGCCTTCGGGTCAATGCGCAGCCGGTGTTTTTGACCAGCTTGACGACGATGATCGGTTTTCTCAGTATGAACTTTAGCGAGGCTCCTCCACTGAACGATTTAGGCAACATCAGTGCTACGGGCGTTTGCTTGGCTTGGATGCTTTCCATGACACTGCTGCCGGCGCTGGTGGCAATCCTGCCAGTGAGGGTTCGGCTTCGTTCCGTCCAGAATGTGTCGCGGATGGATCGGCTGGCTGATCTGGTAATAGCCCGCCGTCGCCCGTTGTTTTGGGGAGCAGGCGTTGTGGCATTGGTTCTAATTTCTTTGGTTCCGCTGAACTCGCTGAATGATCAATTCGTAAACTACTTCGATGAGAGCATGGCATTTCGCCAGGATTCAGATTTTGCAGCGGAGCGGTTGAGCGGGCTCTATCAGATTGACTTCTCTCTATCGTCTGGGGAAAGTGGAGGCATCAGCGAGCCGAGTTATCTAGAAACGGTCGATCGCTTTGCCCAGTGGTATCGCGAACAATCAGGGGTGGTGCATGTCGCACCGATTAGCGACACGTTTAGACGGCTTAACAAGAATATGCATGGAGATGATCCTGATTACTACACACTACCACCAGAACGTGACTTGGCTGCGCAGTATTTATTGCTATACGAGATGTCCCTCCCCTACGGGCTTGATCTTAATAACCAGATCAACATAGACAAGTCAGCTACCCGCTTTTCGGTAACGTTAGAGAACATAACGTCGCAGGAGTTGATTAGCCTTGTCGAAGCAGGAGAGGCATGGTTAGGTGAGAATGCCCCAGCATCTATGGCTGCGCGCGGAGTGGGTCCAAGCGTGATGTTTTCGTACATCTCAGCACGAAATATCCGGAGCATGCTGACCGGGACCTTGGTGGCTGTCGGGCTCATCGGCGTCACGATGATGTTGATGTTAAGGAGCCTCCGCTATGGAACCGTCAGCTTTGTTCCAAACCTGCTACCGGCATTGATGGCGTTTGGGCTTTGGGGATTGCTTGTTGGTGAGATCAACCTTGGTCTGTCGATCGTGAGCGGCATGTGTCTGGGTATCATCGTCGATGATACTGTTCACTTCCTCAGCAAGTATTTGCGAGCGCGTCGTGAGCAGCACCTCGACGCCGAGAGTGCCGTACGCTACGCTTTTTCGACGGTTGGAGCTGCGCTGGTAGTCACTTCGGTCGTATTAGCAGCAGGTTTCATGATTTTGTCGCAGTCTTCGTTTGGCTTCAATGGGGGGATGGGGAAGCTGTCAACGATCATCATTGTGCTGGCACTTGCTGCTGACTTGCTCTTGTTGCCACCTCTGCTGATGTTTTTGGATCGCAACCACAAGATTCGCGCCTCGTAGCACTAAAGGTGCGAAGGAGGACATCCGTGTCTCTGAACACAACGTTATTGTCTGTTGATGGGCACCCTGTCGAAAACGGCCGCTGCCTAAGTCGTGGTGTCATTAGTGTCGCTCTGGTGATTGCTATGACACTGGCTGCGTCCACGTGGGCTTTTGCGGACCAACGTGGTGACGAGATAGCAAGGGAGGCAGACCGACGAGATACCGGTTGGAACGACATGATCGCTGAGCTGGAAATGGTGTTGCGTAATCGCCAGGGTGAGGAGAGTACTCGCGCGCTGCGTAGTCGTTTGTTGGAGGTCGACGCCGATGGCGACAAACTCATGATTATTTTTGACCGTCCTCGTGATGTACGAGGAACCGCATTCCTTACCTACACGCACCGTTCGGGCCCGGATGACCAATGGTTGTTTCTTCCCGCGTTGAAGCGGGTGAAGCGGATTTCGTCGAACAATAAGTCAGGGCCCTTCATGGGAAGCGAGTTTGCCTATGAGGATCTTGCGTCGCAGGAAATCGAAAAATACACCTATGAGTACAGGCGTGACGAGATACTCGACGGACGTCCGACCTTTGTTGTCGAGCGCGTTCCCGTAGATTCTAGCTCCGGATACACGAAACATGTGGCTTGGTATGACCAGGAGGAGTACCGGCTGGCGAAGATCGAGTTCTATGACCGAAAGGACGAATTGCTCAAGACTTTAATCTATCGGTCGTATCAGCAATATCTAGAGCAGTACTGGAGGCCAGATGAGATGTACATGGAAAACCATCAGACCGGTAAGAGTACCGTGCTGCGCTGGAGTGAATATGAGTTTCAGACGGGCTTGACCGCGCGAGATTTTGATCAAAGCAGCTTAAGGCGCGTTCGATAGCTGTGACGGATTGCGGGAGGTCCCACTTCGCAAAACTTGTGGTCACCATAGTCCTTACGGTGGTTGCGTGGGGACTGTTTGAGAATCCGGCCAACGGGCAGCAGATAACGGGGCAGGTGTCTATGGAAGGACGACTGTTTACTCAGGACGCTCTTCGAGACAACCTTTATCCGACCAATGTGTCGATTGCCATCGAACCTGAATTTTACCAAGAATTAAATGATGGACGACAGTCCCTAACAGTGGTTCCTTTCCTCCGGTGGGACGAGCATGACAGTGAACGCACGCACTGGGATGTGCGTGAGCTTGACTGGGAGTATTTTGCTCGGGACTGGGAACTGCGTGCCGGGGTGAGGAAGGTGTTTTGGGGTGTTACCGAGTCTAATCACCTCGTCGACGTCATTAATCAAACGGATCTGGTCGAGGATCTTGATAGCGAGGCGAAACTTGGACAGCCGATGGTTAACCTCGCCATCATCCAGCCTTGGGGCACACTGGACTTGTATGCCTTGATGGGTTTTCGGCAACGGCGATTCTTTGGTGCAGGTGGACGGCCTGGAATCCCGTTTCCTTTCAATTCAGATGGCGCGAAAATTGACGGTGGCAACTTTGGTTGGGCAATGCGATGGGCCTATACGGCCGGTCCAATGGATATTGGTGTGTCACAGTTTCACGGAACTGCCCGTGATCCACGCTTTTTCATTGGGGATCAACCAATTGTTATTGCTGACTTCATTCGGTCTCCGTTTCCCTCCATCGATACTCAGGACCCTATGATCGTGCCTGGCTACGAAGTGATCGACCAGCTTGGTGTCGATGCTCAGTTAACGATGAACGGCTGGCTTTTGAAGTTCGAGGGTATCAATCGGTGGGGACAGGGGTCGAGGTTCGCTGCCATGACCGGCGGCCTGGAATACACGCTAGGCAATCTTCGGTCAAGCGGACTCGACCTTGGGCTGCTGGTGGAGTATTCCTATGATGATCGTGGCATTGAGGCGCTGACGCCGCTTGAGGATGATGTCTTTCTGGGAGGGCGGCTTGCCTTTAACGATGTGCAGACCACAGAAGTTCTTGCTGGTACGGTTCTTGATCGCACTAGTAAGGCTAGTTTCCTGTTTGTTGAGGCAAGTCGGAGGTTGGGGGAACGGTCGACTCTGGATGTGCGGATTCGGAGCTTTGTCGGAGTGCCGCCAGACGATGTGTTTCTTTATGGGATCAGAAACGATGACTATTTGCAGGCCTCTTGGACGTTGTACTTCTGATCGATGAGAGTGGTCTGTTCCCTCAGATGAATTCGTCGAGGTAATTGAGCAGGAGCTAGTAAGTTTTCCTATCGAGACTCGAGTCATCTGGAAACGATGGTTCTTTGGGGCAACCCCTTAGAATGGGCAGGTTGTTTGAAGGAGAGTCTGTCGGTGTTGCTTTTTGGGGAGGGCTAATCGGCTTATGGCAGCTAAGTATCTCAGTAATCTCTATCCTGTCGCCCGGCAGGCACTGTGGGCATTGGCCTTTGTGAATTTGGCTTGGCACCCGTTACACGCGCAGGACGACTGGCCCGCCTGGGGGCAGGATGCTGGCAACCAGCGCCATTCTTCACTGACGCAGATCAACACCACAAACGTCTCGACTCTGGTGTCAGCTTGGCGCTATGAGATGACGAAGGCCGGTGTGCCCTCGCGCCAGAGCCAGTCGACTCCACTGATGGTCGACGGTGTTCTCTATCTATCGTTTCCGTACTATCGGGTGGTAGCTCTTGAGCCAGAGACCGGTGATCTAATCTGGGAGTACACTGCGCCAGGGGAGTGGAATTCACCGGAGCATCAGCTGCACTGGACCGGTGGGTCGATGCGGGGTTTGGCCTACTGGGAAGGGGACGACGGTACGCCTCCGCAGATCGTATTCGGCACCGAGGAAGGCGAGCTAATTTCGCTCGACTCCAAGACCGGTATTCCCAATGCCCGGTTTGGCAACGACGGGTATGTTGATCTCAAAACCGAAGACGTGATGAACGGGTTTCCGGATATGCATTACGGGATCTCGTCCGGCGTGGCTGTTTACAAACACCTCGTTTTCACCGGGGTGCATAACGCTGACGAAACGGGGTCGAAGGGGCCAGCGGGTGACGTGCGGGCCTGGGACCTCAGGACCGGGGAGCACGTTTGGACCTTTCACACCGTACCCCACGCGGGTGAGGTTGGTAATGAGACTTGGCTCAATGACTCCTGGCGCAACGTGAGCGGTGCGAACACTTGGACCTTTTTCACAGTGGACGACGAGCGCGGCATCCTTTACATGCCCTTAGGCTCAGCACTCAACGATTTTTATGGCATGGACAGGCCTGGCGATAACCTCTTCTCCGACTCGATTGTGGCGGTCGATGCGATGACGGGGGAGCTGATGTGGTTCTTCCAGGCTGTGCATCATGACCTGTGGGACCTGGACATGCCGGTGCCCCCGATCCTGTTCGACGTAGAACGTGACGGCGAGATGATCCCGGCCGTTGGGGTGATGACCAAGTATCCGGTCCTCTTCATCTTTAACCGGGTGACTGGCGAGCCGATCTACGAGATTGAAGAGCGTCCGGTGCCACGCGGCGATATGCAGGGCGAGTACTATTCACCGACGCAGCCGTTTCCAGTCAAGCCGCCACCCTTTGGGCGGATCAGCTTCACGATGGATGATATCGCGACGGTTACGCCCGAACACACGGCGGCCTGCCGTGAACGGCTGGTGCAGTAT
>DJHK01000012.1 GCA_002433065.1 Chloroflexi bacterium UBA6622 | reverse complement strand
CCGCCACAGCAGCAGCCCAAGCCGCAGCCGAGGCCACAACCACAACAACAAGCACCACCACCGCCACAGCAGCAGGCGCCACCGCCGCCACCTTCCGGCGGAGGCGGAGGCGGAGGCGGTGGACCGCCGCCGCCACCTCGGCCCTAGACAACTATTTGTAGAGGACCGGTAGGCCACGTGGCCCTACATCGTGGGCATACGACTGACCAAACATTCGCAATGTTTAGGCCTATTCCCGAGGTCAGCCCTGCGTTCTGTGTCCCAACTGACACGAACTATTACTAAGAAACCCTGTGATGTTGAAAGCTTGTTACGGTGCGTCGGTATCTGGTCGCATCATCGGATCATGTAACAACCATGGCCACCAGCCGTGCGATAACAATCGCAAGCATCATCGGAGCGGTCCTCTTGGTTCCCGTCATCGTGATCCTTGCGCTCGGCCTATATGGATCCTCAATCACAGGTGATTTCCCTCTGTCTGAAGACAGAGGACCCAACCTAACCATCCAACCTCCAACGGGTACTACCGGATCCAAAATCACCCTTCGTGGCTACGACTGGGTGCCACAAACCCTTCTGAGGATCGAGATGATGATCATTTCGAATCAACCCTCCCTAGGAATCGATGGGAGGATGGAAGAGGTACTGACAAAATCTCCCGCCGTCTTCGTCGAAGAATTGATCGTGTCTCGGGGCGGAACCTTCACTGTCGACACACGGCTCCCAACCACCCTGCCACTCACCCCGCAAACGAAAGTGGTTTTCAAAGCCTCCGCTACCTACCGTGGTGGGGAATCCGCAGGAGAATCACACAAGTCGTTCCCGATCATTGCTGGCACTGGGACTATAGAAGCCACGGTCCACGATACAGACGGAAAACCCTTAAAACGAGGAGTTGTAGAACTACTAAGTAACCGGGGCAACGTGATCGCAGCAATCCCCATTAGCACCAGTGGCATAGCCCGATTTGTCGGCCTTCCAGTAAACACGAACTATGACATCCGGGCCCGAGTCCCAGGCTATACCGTAGGTCGCTCGGACACGATGCGTCTCGTCGACGACAAAGTCACACGCATCCTGGTTCAACTGTCTCGAGGTCTACCAGGACGAATCGTCGTCGGTGGAATTCCAAACACAGCACGCCGCGAAACGACGGAATCAAATGAACCCCAAACAATGGCCATTATTGATTTGCCGTCGATGTCACCAATGCCCACAGCAATTCCAGCTGACCTCCCCGCTGTATGGGCCATGGCATCGGACTCAAATAGGGGCCGTATATTCGTCCTTGACGAATCTGCGACAGCCATCCATGTGATCAATCCGATCACAGGCGTTGTCGATGCACCAATTCCGTTAGCCTTTCCACTTCAATTGACGGTTGTCAATGAAGGTGGCAAACCAGTACCTTCCGCAACCATCCGTTTATTCTGGAACATCCGAGGTCAGCGCGTTTTTGTGCGAGAAGCTCGAACCAGCTTAGAAGGACGCGCCCGGATCCCCGAGTTAATCAGTGGAAGTTCATACAACGTATTCGTGACTGCGCCCGGGTATTTCCAACCACTCGCAGCACGTACGACTGCAACCATAGTCCCAAACAAAACGTCATCCGTGACCGTGGTGCTGCGTGCGGAAGACACGCGCGACCAACTATCACCACTGCCGTTCACAAAGCTGCCTGGTACCAGTCGAGCACCAGCGACCAGCCTCGTAGTCGCCGATATTGCAATCGACCCGCTGAACGGCAATCTTTACGTGACAGGTTCGGATCTAACTCGAGGCCACCTATTTGTTTTAGACCCAGAAACCGGTCTCATTCTGCATGACTGGGTGGTTCCAGCCGGCGTAGGCGACATAGTGCCGGCCGGAGACGGACAAACAGTGTTCATCACCAATAGACCCTTCTCCACTTTAGCCCGGATTGATATTAAAACCGGTAAGGAAGAACGCCGCGTCACAATCCCTTCCTGGCCTGAGTCACTAGCCCGGGATGCCTCCGGAAGCTTGTTCGTGGCAAGTCTGCGAGACGGTAGCGTAACGCGGTTAAATCCGACTACGCTTGGCGTTGAGGCCTTCCGCCAATTAGACGAAGGCATAAATCGCCTAGCTGTGGACGAAAGGAGCAACACGCTAATCACGACCAACCATTGGACCAACACGATCACAGGCCTCGCTCTTGAGGACTTGAAAACCCGTTTTTTTCTCCCCGTAGCCGAGTCGCCACGCGCCGTAGCAGTGGATTCCGCAAGCGGCTCACTGGTGGTCGCCAGTAAAAACATGCTGTCCGTCTATAGCCCCAAAACCCTCGAACTTTCCCATACACTGCGAATTCCGATGCCTATTCACGACGTAGTCACAATCGATCTCCAACGACACGCCCTATGAACTGGAACTATATCGGCAACGATCCGGCAGTTCAGGCCGTCAAAACAAGATTGCGCGCTGGATCAGCCTCAAAGTCGTATCTAATAACCGGTCCTCCGGGAATCGGACGACGCACGTTTGCCATCCGCCTTGCACAAGAAATCTGGTGCGCGAACCTACCACCACCGGTTGAAGATTCTGAGCCATATCTTTTCCTAGAAGATGCAAACCCGATGTGGCGAACTGCCGTCAGGCGGGGACATCCTCACGAAGAAGAGGATCCGCCTAGCATTCCGGGCACTTCCAAAAAGATAAAGCTTGAGTATGTCATCACCGCCCACCACGACCTGCATGTCCTCCGTCGTCATGACAGCAAACAAACGGTAGCTATCGATGGCGTACGCGATTGGATCAGCGGTTTATGCCTAAAACCTGCGACGCAGTCCATGCGGATTGGAATTCTCGATGCGGCTGACCGAATGACTGCAGGTGCTGTTGATACGTTACTGAAAACACTCGAGGAGCCTACAGAACACACAATCCTCATTTTAATAGCCTCGAGCATCCGTGATGTTCCTCCAACCATCAGCTCCCGATGTCATGTCATCGACCTATGCCCTGTGCCGTCCAACATGATTTCCAAGCACCTTGTAACCGCGTACGCCGTCGACCCTAACCTGGCTTCACGCATTGCCGAAACCTCCACCGGACGACCAGGATGGGCGATACGTATGGCACAGAACCCTGCCGCATGGGAAATCCATTGCTCGGGACAACAGGAAGCTATGGCCTTCGAGTCCGCCTCAACAGCTATCCGATTTACAACTGCTGGAAACCTGCTGTCCCGAAGCAAACTCGTTGTACAACGCAAAGAAGCCTATGACTGGCTGAACGCGCTGGAACTTGAGCAGTCACATACACTGAGGAACGCAATGCAGAGTCACACTGCCACAGCAACTCCTGAGGATCAGACCCAGTTACACACCGCGATTGGTCGACTTCTGCGAACAACTGAGACACGTCGAGCGATCGCAGCCAACGTTTCGCCACAACTAGCCCTCGAGGATCTCGCCCTCCGACCGATCTCCGAATCTGTTCTTCCAAGCAGCGAAGCTAATGACCGTCACTGACCTTCCTAAAGAAACCGTCCGCGCCATCGGTGTCCGCTTTCGTCGAGCAGGTCGCCTTTACTACTACGATCCCGGAACCTCGGACTTTGCCGTCGGCGACTACGCGATCGTTGAAACGCCGCGAGGACTGACGGCCACACGGGTCGTCATGGCGACCACTGAGATTGACCCTGCCGACTTGCGGGGAGACCTCGTGCCGGTTGAACGTCCGGCAACCGAGTCCGATATGAAGAGCATGGAGGTCTATCGAGATGAGGAAGCCAGAGCCGAGCAAGAATTTGCGAATGCGATCACGTCACATAATCTCCCGATGCAAGCCGTCAAAGCCGAGTACACATTCGACGGTGCAACGCTAACCCTTCACTTTTCATCCAAAGAAGCAAAGCTCGACTTAGCTGATATGGTCAGCGAGCTCGCGTCAAAGTTGCGCACACGGGTTCAGCTTCGCCAAGTCGGTCCGCGTGAACGGGCGGCGATGCGATCTGGCATGGGACGATGCGGTCGAGATCTATGCTGCGCAACGTTTCTCTCAGAGCTTGACACCGTCTCTCTCAGAATGGCGAAGGACCAAAATCTCCCCCTTAATCCCGACAAGATATCGGGGGTGTGCGGCCGGCTGCTCTGTTGCCTCCAGTACGAACATGAAGGTTATGTTCAAGAAAAACTCGATGAGGAACAGGGCGGGGGCGGTTGTGCTACGTCCGGAAAATGTGAGAGCTGCGGCGTTCATGAGCTAAAAGACATACTAGGGCAAGCCGTGGCACCAGGCTATGAGTCCGAGTCCAAGGCACCAAGCGATACCCTTACCCCCGTTGAGCAAACCACCACTACGCGCGACAAGAATAATGACCAAGTAGAGACATCTGGGAGCTCCCAGTCAAGATCGAGCTCGTCAGAAACCGATAAACCAATAGCCCGTGCCGGATCAAGCCGTCGGCGCCGATTCCGACGCAGGAATCGCGATAGCTCAGGCCCAAAAACAGAAACAACTCCGAGCAATCAAGCGAACTGACGTCTGGCCCCCGCTGTGGAACCACCGCATGCAAGTGAAGAAATCCTCTGGCAGCCGACCCCATCAGACGTCAAGAACGCTCAACTCACTAGATTCTGGCAACGCGCTGAGGAGCAAGGGGAGTGTCATTTCAAGGACTATGCGAGTCTTCACGCTTGGTCCGTGAACAATCCCGAAGAGTTTTGGCCATTGTGTGCGGAATTCACTAATGTTCGGTTTTCGACAGGGCCATCTCGCATAAAAGTTGGTGACCGGATGCCGGGAACCCGATGGTTTGATGGCGCCAGATTAAATTTCGCGGAACATCTACTCCAGCGAGACGACGCCCACACAGCGCTAATCTGTCGGAACGAGACAGGCGAAGCACGCCGTTTCACTTACGCTGATCTGCGGCGCCGGGTAGCCCAGACCGTCCTTGGATTACGGGCCCTTGGAGTAAAACCGGGCGACCGTGTGGCCGGCTACATTGTTAATGGTCCAGAAGCGCTGATTGGATTCTTGGCTTGCGCAACATTTGGAGCGATATGGACCGCTTGCTCCCCAGACTTTGGCCACAAGGCCGTCTTAGATCGTCTTAAGCCGCTCCAACCGAAACTTTTTATCGCAAGCGATCGTTATGTGTATGGAGGAAAAGATTTCGATCGACGATCAGAGATTCGAGCAATACAACATGCCCTGCCATCGCTCGCAGCCACCGTCGTTGTTCCATATTCCGAAGATCGAAAGCTTGATCTCGACCCCGGATGGACAGCCTGGGAGGAACTATCACCAGACCTTGGTACGGCCGATCTTGATTTCGCTCAACTTCCCTTCGACCACCCAATCTACGTGCTTTTTTCTTCCGGAACCACTGGGCCTCCCAAATGCATCGTGCACAGTGCTGGAGGTGTGCTCCTTCAGCACCGTAAAGAACACACACTGCATACAGACCTTCGGCGAAGTGATGTACTTCTCTATCTGA
Source organism: Chloroflexi bacterium UBA6622 (assembly GCA_002433065.1). Lineage (GTDB taxonomy): Bacteria > Chloroflexota > UBA11872 > UBA11872 > UBA11872 > UBA11872. The sequence continues at coordinate 14,518 of DJHK01000012.1, read as the reverse complement.
CGACCTGCGGTTGGATGATGTGGAACTGGATGGTGTCGGCCTTGGCTACCGGGTGCACGATCGTCCTCTATGAAGGCCACGCCATGTACCCGGATTCGAATACTGTTTGGCGGCTCATCACCCAATACGGGATTAGCGTGTTCGGAACAAGTGCGGCACATATTGATGCCTGTCGTCACAGCAATATAAAACCATCAGCCGATATGGATCTGAACTGCCTCCGCGTCGTGCTTTCGACAGGCTCAGCACTTTCGCCACGCGGGTTTCGATGGATTCGCGATTACGTCAAACGAGATGCTCGCATTTCGTCGATATCGGGCGGGACCGACCTGGTTTCTTGTTTCGTTCTGGGCAATCCGTTGCTTCCGGTACGAGCGGGCCAGATTCAGTGCGTCGGTCTTGGTATGGACGTTGCCGCCTTAGACAATCACGGTGAAAACATCTTGGATGCGCCAGCCGAACTCGTGTGCCGAAGCCCGTTTCCATCCATGCCGTTATGTTTCTGGAACGATCCCAATGACCGTGCGTATCACGCTGCATACTTCGAAAAGACCCCTGGTATGTGGACACATGGGGACTTCATCGAGTTCAAGACCGACGGGGGAATCGTAATCCACGGTCGGAGTGACACGACACTCAACCCAGGTGGCATTCGCATTGGCACCGCGGAAATATATCGGGCACTGGACACAATTAACGAGGTTGTAGCCGCGCTTGCCGCCGGACTCCGACGTGACAGCGGCGAGGAAATTGTGCTTTTCGTTGTGTCGCACAAAGAAGCTGAGTTCGGTGATCAACTCAAACTGGAAATCCGAAACGCCATTCGAACTGCTGCCTCGCCTCGTCACGTACCACGGTATATCGTTGCGGTATCCGATCTCCCAAAGACACGCAATGGGAAGCTTGCTGAGATATCCGTCGCACAAATCTTACGTGGCGAGCCAGTGACCAACCTTGAGTCCCTAGCAAACCCTGAAGCTCTGCATGAATTTGTTGAAGCTCGTGACCTCCTGCTCGCAGACAAAATCGAATCGTGAGCGTAATAACTGACGCCGTAGTTCTCATGGCAAAGCGGACAGCCATTGGGTCTTTCGGAGGAGCCCTGTCAAATGTAAGCACGGCGGAACTGGGTCGGCAGCTCGCCAGAGAACTACTCGATCTCACTAACGTTAAGGACGACGATGTGGATCAGACCATTGTCGGATGTGTGCTGCAAGCCGGGATCGGTCTCAACATCGCCCGGCAAATTAGCGTCAATACCGGCATACCTCCCACAGTTCCGGCGTTCACCGTCAACGAAGTATGTGGAAGCGGCCTCAAAGCTCTCGAGTTAGCAGCCAAAGACATTTGGCTCGGAAATAGCCGTGTCGTACTCGCTGGTGGCGTCGAATCAATGTCCCGAGCACCGTTCTTAGTTTCCCGAAAAGATCCGAGCAGGCCAGGTTCAGTTCCACCACGGATCGACCACATCCATCAGGATGCATTAGTAGATCCGTTCTCTGGAGTACTGATGGGATCCACGGCTGAGATCATCGCGGATGAGGCGGGCGTGACTCGTACAAAACAAGATGTTTACGCGCTGGAAAGTTATGAGCGGTATTTCAGATCACGAAAAAAGCTGGCAGAAGAAATTGTCCCTGTGGTCGTTCCTGGATCCAGTGGAAACCTGTCTTTCGAAATCGATGAATCGCCGCGCGGGACTAGTCTTGACTCACTGGCCGCGTTACAACCAATTTTCGATGACTCAGGCACTGTCACAGCCGGAAATTCGTCTAGCTATAGCGATGGAGCAGCGCTGGCAATCATCACAGACCGGAAGTGGGCAGACGCAAAAGATCTTCCTTACAAATTCGTGTTGCGTGGTTTTGAGACCGTCGGGCTTGATCCCATAAGAATGGGTCTTGGTCCGGTCGAGGCTATACGTAGCCTCTGGCACAAGTTCTCTCTTTCCGATAAAGACATCGACCTATACGAAATCAATGAAGCCTTTGCAGGACAAGTATTAGCGGTCATCCAGTCATTGAATATCCGTCATGATCGAGTGAACGTAAACGGTGGAGCGGTCGCCTTAGGACATCCCCTAGGCGCCAGTGGATGCCGTTTGATTGTCACATTGACGCACGAAATGGCACGACGCGGATCCCAACGCGGAATTGCAGCCCTGTGCATAGGTGGCGGCATGGGCATCGCTGTGCTGGTAGAAGCAGCACAGAACACTCCCTAACACTATACAAATGTGGCCCCCGGTTTTACCCGGGGACCACATGGACTATCCGTTATCAGACTCTACGCATCGTAGTAGAGCATAAATTCATACGGATGCGGGCGCTGGCTGACTTCCTGAACCTCGTTCTCACGCTTGTAACTGAGCCACGTATCGATGACGTCCTGAGTGAAAACGTCTCCAGCAAGCAAGAACTGATGATCAGCCTCTAGCGCGTCAAGAGTTTCACCAAGCGATCCCGGAACCGATTGGATCTTTGCTGCCTCCTCCGGAGGCAAATCATAGAGATCATCTTCTACCGGGGCAGGCGGTTCAATCTTGTTTCGTATTCCATCAAGACCGGCCATCAACATGGCTGACATCGCAAGGTAAGGGTTTGCCGTGGGGTCAGGCGGACGAAACTCAACACGGCGTGCAGCCGGGCTCTTTGAATACGTCGGAATACGCACGCACGCACTACGGTTACGTTGTGAGTAAACCAGATTCACCGGTGCTTCAAATCCAGGTACCAAGCGACGATAAGAATTCGTACTTGGTGCGGCAAAACCAAGAAGTGCAGGCGCGTGCTTTAGCAGTCCACCGATGTAGTATCGAGCGGTCTCACTGAGCAACGCATATCCTGACTCGTCGTAAAAAAGCGGTGTCCCGTCTTTCCACAAACTTTGGTGAACATGCATGCCGGAACCGTTGTCGGCAAACAAAGGTTTGGGCATAAACGTAACTGTGTACCCTGCCTGCCGCGCTACATTCTTGGTGATGTACTTGTACGCCATCATTTGATCGGCCGTCTTGACAAGCGTGTCGTACTTCAAATCGATCTCGGCCTGACCGCCTGACGCTACTTCATGATGATGCACTTCTACATCTATCCCCACTTCAACTAGAGCCAAGACAATTTGTGAGCGCAGATCTTGCGTCTTGTCGGTCGGAGGCACCGGGAAATAGCCTCTCTTGTGCATCGGGCGATGTCCAAGATTGGCTACATGTGCATCGTCAGCACCCGAGTTCCATATCCCCTCATCACTATCCAGAAAATAAAAACCAGCGTTGGCGGTCTGATCGAAACGGGCGCTGTTGAAGATAAAGAACTCTGCTTCTGGTCCCCAATAACTTTCATCAGCTATCCCGCTATCCACCAGATGCTGCTCAGCCTTGCGAGCAATGTTCCGAGGATCTCGCGTGTACGCTTCCTCAGTGATTGGATCACGGATATCGCACGTCATCACCAAAGTTGGAACCTCAAGCGTAGGATCCACAAAGGCTGTAGCAGGGTCCGGAAAAACGAGCATGTCGCTTTCCTGAATCTGCTGAAAACCTCGCACACTTGAACCATCGAACCCGAGACCATCCTCAAAAATGGAATCCTCAAGCTTGTCGATCGGCATGGAAAAATGCTGCCAGGTCCCAGGAAGATCGGTAAAACGGACATCAAAAATCCGACAGTCCGCATCGCGCGCCTTGCGCATTACACTCTGAATTAGGTCATCCCGTGAGGCTTCAGACATCACTACGCCGCTCCTCGCATCATGGACCCGGCATCCAGGATCGCCGGGCCGTCAACTCAATCACGTACCCCGGGCATCTTCGCCATCAGGGACAGACTGTGGAAATCTCCGCACTCCAACGTTGGAGCGTAGTCACCGACTTGCATCGCCGGCGGACCAGAATTGTAGGAGCGCCCCCGATTATTGTCTACGTTGGCTATACCGCGACCAACAAGCCATCATAGGAGCACAGTCAAAATTGTTGCATACATGAGGTTGTTCTGAACTTCTTGGAGTCTTGGATGCGCCGCAGTCTTCTTGCGCTCGGGCTGAGTGTAATCGGATCCCTCTCTATCCCAATTGTTGGCATCCTCCTTCTCCGGTTCCTTTTTTTGGACCCCGGCACAGATATCCCTGTTGGACCTCCACCAGTACCAAACCCACCCGCAACAAGCCAACCACGGCCCACAGCAACCGAACGCCCAGCCACCGTATCTCCAACGGTACGAACGTCTACCCCAGAATCATCTCCTACAGCAAGGCCCGTCGTCACTCAAGGTGAGGTTAACGCGACCGACGGATTAAACGTCCGAATCGAGCCGAGCTCTCAAGCACTAGTCAAGAAAATATTGCCCTTCAGAGAGCTCGTGAAGTTGACCGGAAAAACGCGCTTGTCTGAAGGTTTACGCTGGGTGCAATTGGCTGATGGTGGATGGGTACAAGAACAATACTTGGACCCCAGATAGACCGGACCCAAACTTAACTTTCTCCTAGATCTCAGTCTTTTGCAGCTCAACATCCTTAACGTCCGTTACAAACATGTGGCCTGGGGCATGCGTGATCATAAGCCTAGGTTTTGATGCTTGTGCGACCGCCTGTGGAGTCACCCCGCACCCCCAAAACACAGGGATCTCACCTAATTGGATTTCTACCGCATCACCCCAATCCGGATTGTTCAAATCGGCTATACCAATAGCTGCCGGATCCCCCACATGGACAGGAGCACCATGAACACGCGCATACTGTGCGGTTAGATCACGAACCTCCGCCACTCTGGTTTTTGCAATCGGCCGCATACTCACAACCATCGGACCCTCCAATGAGCCCGCTGGCCTGCAGGCCAGCGACGTCCGATACATCGGTACATTGACACCCTGCTGCTGATGACGAAGTTCAAACCCCGCACGGGCCATAGCCGCCTCAAACGTGAAACTACAACCGATCAGAAATCCTGCTAAGTCAGACGTGTCTTCGTGACTCACATCCACCGGTTTGTCCGAATCGGGAAGACCATATCGATACACCATATACCGTGCTGCATCCGTACGAATATCTGAGCCAGGAGCAAACATCACCGGCTCAAACACCCCAACGGGTGTACGTTCGAGTAACGGGCACGGAATAGGATTCAAATCACAGAACAATTGAAAATCATCGGCGAGAGAAGCTGGAACCATCACTAGATTCGCCTGAACGTATCCATCAGCCATACCAGCCGTCGGGCTGTCGATGCGACTTGATCGGCATGCTGATCTAATCTGGCTTCCTGTAGCAGCAGCCCACGATTCAGTCATACCGAATAATTTTCGATGTTCTTGGCGTGCAATTTTCGAACTGTAGTGAGCTGGTTAATAACCCGACCTGTTCGGTTTTCCGGAAATGTATCTACGGTCATTTCGGAACGACCGGTTATACCGTCAACAGCACCTGCTTCGTGAATTTCCATCATCCACCGATGGTCATCAGCTTGATTCGGAGCCAAGGCTTGTTGCGCCAGTATCTCTAGGGCGCTCACCAGCCCGTATGCTCCCCAGTTGCTCACGGATGCCAGCAGCAAATGTGTAGCCCTTGTTACGCATGGGGCCTGTACGATCCCACGATCTCTTAAAAAACCAGAAATCGCTCCCATCCCGAGTTCATTACCACCATCACCAATAGCAATACTCAACGGAGCATCCAGCAGTCCATCAAGAGGAACGGTACGGTGATCAAGGTCTTCGCCACGGAGATTCGTCAATCGTCCGTCATCCGTGAGGCCCGGTCTTTCGATAGCAATTACCACGTCCGGCCTGACTCTTTTTAGCAGTCCTGCTGTCGCACTTTCCGCAGCTGCTCTTTCAGAAACGTCCAGTTGTTCAATCTCGCCAAATTGATCCAACACCGCCGCCACAACCGGATACGTGATTGGATCAACGACCGTTACGACCGTCCATCCCAATATCTGTAAAGCACGTCCGACCGCAGCCGCACCTGGAGGCCCATCGGTCTCCGCAGTACCTCGAACCGGAAATCCGGTGGCCAGCACCGCGACACCAGGATTGTGCTTAAGTAACGCCCGAGCCGCACGTGCGTACGCGTCAGCCGGAACCCGGCGCATCGCTATACGCATCCCGCGGTAATCAAACGGGAACACAGCTTCAGCAATGTCGGCCGCAGCCTTCTGTAGAGGTTCTTGGTAATACCGCATAAGCGCCGGGTTTACAGCAGCGGATGAGGACCGACATGATACGCATTCAACAACGAACAACGCCTCCGTTTAACATTAATTCATGAATAGCATTCCTCCCCCTGTAGAAGTAGCCGACCGCATATGGGTCGGAGGAACACCTGACGCATTCACAATTGAGACACTACACACGCAGGGCATCACACATGTTTTGAACGTGAGCACCGAACCTGAAAACCCTGCTGTGAACCTAGCTGTCCGCGTCGAATGGGTGCCAACCATCGATGATTTTCTGCCTAAACCCATCTCCTGGTTTCGCCGTGGAGTCGCGTTTGCCGCGCGTGCTCTCAATGATCCTTCCCAAAAAATCTATATTCACTGTCGCGAAGGTCGACATCGGGGGCCTCTTATGACCTACGTGATTCTCCGCGCATTGCGCGGTTTTACGCCTACAGAAGCGCGTCGAGCCATTAGCGCAAAACGTCCCGTGGCTGATTTTCCCGACGTATATCTCACGTCAGCTGAGACCTACCTACGCCATATAACTCATAGTTCGACAGCAGACCGAACCGATTGAGTTGGCCAAAGCCGCTCGCGATATTGGGTTACGAATACGCCAATTTGCCAAGCCAGTGCAAGTCCCGATAGAACCTATGTCTTAGATCTCAAGGCCACTCAGATCTATTGACTCCCATTGACGGCTCTCAGCACTTTTATAAGCAGCATCGATCACCGCATTCGCGATATACCCATCCTCAAACGTCTCAGCCGGCGGCGTTCCGTCCTCCAGGCACCGGACAAAGTGGTACATCTGACCGTGGTAACCGTACTGCCACGCCTCATCAGCCTGAGGAAACGTCCAACCAGTATCCATATCTGCTTTTTCCTGAACGTAGCCCATGGAATTAAGGCTAAACGCCTTAAGTGGAACTCCGTGCGTTGCATCGATATGAATTAACCCATCCGTCCCATAGATCTCGGTCCGCACATCCATACCACCGTGGTTACTCCAGCCAGCCTCAATCTGACCTAATGCACGATTCTCAAATCGAACCAGAGCCACCGCGTTGTCTTCGAACGGAACATCGTGCTCCAGCGTATCCGCCCAACACACAACTTCCTTGGGCATAACATCTTTTCCAATAAAGATCCGACATGCGGCAACCGCATGCACACCCATTCCAATCAGCGGACCACCACCGCTCGTGCCGGCATCCCAGGCATAGGACGCATGGGAACCCGTATGAGCCTCTCGCGACCGGACAATCAACACATTACCTATAGCACCGTCCTCCACCGCTTTCCGGGCTCGAAGAACCTCTGGTATAAAGGCCTCAGTCTCCAGGTATCCGTGAAACACCCCATGTTGGCGAACAACGCCCAGTATCTCGGCCGCCTCATCCGCATTTCGACCAAGAGGCTTCGTACAAACCACAGCCTTACCCGCTTCGGCCGCTGCCACACAGGCATCCTTATGGACATGGTTTGGTAAACCCACCACCACCAAGTCAACATCGTCCCGACCTACAGCCGCACTCAAATCAGTCGTCGATTCCGGCACTCCCCAACGATCTGCAAAGGCCGATGCCTTTTCTTCCGACTGCGAAAAATTCACCACCACCTGTTGATCGGGAACGTATCGAAGCCCCTGCATAAAAAAATCGCACACAAACCCGCTGCCCAGCATTGCAATTCGAACCAAGTTCCTATCCCCTCTTTTATATCCATTCCGTTTCTGAATTGTCAGGCTACCGAACCACCAGAACCTCGTCTCTTGAAGATCGCAGCTACCCGCTGGGGCCTCCACCCACAACCGTTAATAAATCCTCATCAACAAAACCACCGATGCCACGACGGTCAGTAGGCCGACCGGAACACCTATCCGAACATAATCGAAGAAACGATAGTTGCCAGGACCCATTATGAGCAGGTTGCTGGGATGAGCGTACGGCGAAGCAAATCCTGAGGTAGCCGCCAACGCTACACCCATCGCAAACATGCGCGGATCCGATCCGATGTGCGCCGCAGCATCTATCGCAAGGGGCGCCATAAGAACCACAGTCACATGATTGCCCATCACCTGGGTTACTAGAAAGGCAATCAACATTACAGCCCCAAGCACTATCAAGACTCCATAGCCACCCAAACTCTGCGTTGCCCATTCGCCCAGAAAGGTTGCCGAACCGGTCTCTACCATAGCCTCCGCCAATGACAACATCGCAGCTATCAGCAGAATTGACCGCCAGGAAACTGAATTTCTTGCCTCGACCATCGTTACGCATCCCGAAAGGACCATTGCAATGGCCGCAGTTAGCGCAATGATGGCAATCGGAGCCACTTTGAACAGCGCAGCTAGGACAAAAGCCAAAAGAATCACAATGGCTACAGGGGCATGCGCACGGCGTGTTGGCTCTTCATCCTCTTCCGAAACCACAACAAAATCTCCAGACCTTCGAATTTCAGTTAAGGCTTGGATGCTGCCGTGCACAAGCAATGCATCGCCAGCTTCAACACGTAATTGACCAAGGTGGGTCCTGAGAGGCATGCCATCCCGCCAAACTGCCAGGACTTGGGCTCCAAATCTTTCCCGAACAGCGAGCTCAGATATCGTGCGACCAATAACTTCTGATCGAGGCATCGGCACCAATTCCGCCATTTTCAGATCGTCAGAGGTCAGTGCTATCTCGCCAAGTCGTATCTGCTCCTGTAAATCCAAGTCGTAGACAGCTTGCAGTTCCTCCATGTCAGTCTCACGCGCGCTTAAGACCAGACAGTCGTGTACGGATAACTCATAACGGGGGCCTGGAGAAACAGTCGTCTTACCAGCGTGTTCAACGGCCAGAACAGAAATCCCAAAGCGTTCGCCAAAATTAAGTTCCTTAAGGCTCCGACCTTCCAGATTGCTGCCAACACTCACAATCGCCTCAAAAAGTCGCTCCTGAATGCGATAGGCCTCTGTGGAGGGACCAACCTGTACCGTCCTCGACCCCAAGCGAGTAGGCACCAAGAAATTTCGACCGATCAGAACTAACCCGCTACCCAAAAGAACAGCTACCGCGCCAAAAACTGTGAACTCAAACAGACCAAATTCCCCGTAGCCATATTGCTGGAGTACGGCGCTCGTCAACATATTCGATGGCGTACCCACCAAGGTGAGCATATTGCCCAGTAGTGATCCGATAGCTAACGGCATAAGCGCTCGCGAAACCGGCATCTTTATTGACCGAGCCGCCGATATGACCGCTGGCAGTAGCACGGCAACTGCCCCTACGGCATTCATGACCGCAGAAAGTCCAGCCACGCTAAGCATTGTTACCAGGATCAAGCGACTTTCGCTTTGCCGTGAAATCCGGCGAATCCACTGGCCAATACGGTCAGCCACACCTGTGAATTGCAAGCCCGTACTAACTACAAAAATCGAGCCGATCGCAACGACAGCCTCATTTGAAAAACCTCCAAGCGCTTGCTCAAGCGTGATCACGCGGCTAAAAAAAAGCGTCAAAAGGACACCCAGCGCCACGAGATCCGCTGGAAATCGTCCTAGTGCAAACAACACCATTGCCACCACCATGACGGCCAGAACAAAGCCGATTTCAAGAGTCAATGGTGTGTGTCCACAAAAGCTGGTGAGGAACGCTACGCATCCTTGCCATCCTCGTCCAGAAGGCTTTCTATGCCTTCAACATAGGTGGGATATGCGAGGTCGACGCCAAGCTCCTCGCGCACCCGAGTATTCGAACACGCGTAATTAGCCGTTACCAAGGCATAAAGATTGTGACTCAAAGGCACATGTCCACGTGTAATCAACGATGTAGCACCAAAAAATTTAATCATCAGTTGTGCAAGCCATCTGGGAGTTGAACCCGGCGCCGGAACCTTGGCTCGCTCTGCCAAACGATCGAAATAGGCGTTAAGACTTACTGGGAGGTCATCAACAGCCAAATACATCTTTCCATCGCACCCACGCTCAGCAACTGCATGTAACACCTTGGCCAAATCGGAAACATGGATCCGACTCGCGGTGTTTAAGCCACCACCAATTAACCGTAATCGGCCATCGCGCATGGATCGAATTGTCCGACGTCCCGGACCGTAAATCGTGCCGGCTCGAACAAATCGTACGGGGAAGTTCCGTTCCTCTAACGCCGCACGCAAATGCGTCTCAGCACGCACACTTACCCGACCGAGATGTGAGTTGGGCCGGTCTGGCGTGTCCTCGCCAATAGGGCCCGGCAATCCAGTCCCATATGGAGCCAGCGTTTGAACAAGCACAAAGGACGCGATATCCGTGTTGGTCAATGAAGCCTCTGCAGCCTTCACCCCTTCTAAGCAGACCCTTTCAATCCATGCTCGCGCTCCATTTACGCTTCCCACGAGATAAAACACATGGTCATCCTTACGACCAATGCCTTGAAGTTCGTCGGGTTCAGCCACGTCAGCAATTTCAACCTCAACTCCAAGATCTTCAAGATCTGCCGCTGCCGTGTCACTCCGACCAATGCCACGGACAGACCAACCGTGCTCAACCAAACAACGAGCCAACGTGCTGCCGGTATATCCGGTTACACCCAAAATCAGTGCGTTCGGCATTTACTCCGCCGATGACAGCCCTCCGCCACAACATGTTGAACAGATTGGATAGAAGACCGCAAGCCAACACAAACTAAACTGCTAATCTGAATGCAGTGAATAACTCCTTTTCAACAAGTGATGACCTCGATGCGTTGGGAGCACGCATCGTAGGCGCGGCCTACTTGGAAGGCGATTTCGTCCTCCGTTCAGGTCGTCGCAGTCGGTACTATCTTGATAAGTACCGATTCACCACTGAGCCCGGCCTTTTGCAAGACATCGCTCAGGCCTTAAGCCCCCGAATCCCCAAAGAGACGCAACGAGTAGCCGGCCCGGAACTTGGAGCCGTCCCCCTCGCAACAGCGCTGTCACTTGCTACCAATTTACCCAGTATCTTGGTTCGCGCTGAAGCCAAGGGTTATGGAACCAGCCGACGGTTCGAAGGAATTCTTGAAAAAGATGACAACGTCGTGTTGGTTGAAGACGTGCTCACGACTGGAGGCCAGGCGGTTGAGTCAGCACAAGCATTACGGGACGCGGGAGCCAACATTCTTCTGGTGATCGGCATTGTTGATCGAGAAGAAGGTGCGAAGGAAGCTATGGAACGCGCTGGTTTTCGATTTGACGCGTTGTTTACCAGCACCAGCCTCGGGTTGGTGACCTAATCGAAAAACTTCGAGTTGGTGTGATCTTCGGTGGGCGATCCGGCGAGCATGAGGTCTCGCTTAGATCTGCCAAGTTTGTGCTCGATTCGCTCGATCCCGATAAGTATGACGTTCAGGCAATCGGAATCTCAAAAACAGGTGAATGGCTACTTGAAGACGACCCGATGCCACTGCTCGAAGCCGACTCCGGACAAGACAGGCCACCAACACAAGTTCCCGTCAATCTACCAACCACACCACCAAGCCCACATCGAGGGGCTTGGCTCGAAAAACCGTTAGATGTGGTATTTCCAGTAATGCACGGACCCTATGGCGAAGATGGAACGATCCAGGGATTACTTGAACTGGCCGGCATCGCCTACGTGGGAAGCGGCGTTGTGGGATCAGCGGTAGGGATGGACAAGGCACTCCAAAAAAATGTCCTTAGCGATCATGGAATCCCGGTTACATCGTGGAAATTGTTCACCCGAAGAGCATGGCGCCATGAAGCCGAACTTGTTCTAGCAGACATTGAAAACACTTTCAGCTACCCGGTCTTCGTCAAACCGTGCAATCTTGGGAGTAGCGTTGGGGTAACCAAGGTTGATACAGAATCAGAGCTAGGCCCTGCGTTGGATATAGCTGCGACATACGACCGACGCTTAATTGTGGAGAAAGCGGTCCCAAACGCTCGCGAAATCGAAGTTAGTGTGATTGGGAATGAGCAGCCGGAAACCTCTGTCTGCGGCGAGATCATCCCTGGTGACGAATTTTATGATTACGAGGCCAAGTACGTGAATAGCTCCTCACGTGAGGTCATTCCAGCGGACATTCCAGACACCCTAGCAGTAGAAATCCGCAAAATGGCATGTGAAGCCTTTGCCGCAATTGATGCAGCCGGTTTAGCCCGGGTTGACTTTCTTGTCGATGGAGAAACGCTAGATGTTGTGCTGAATGAGATCAACACCATTCCAGGATTCACCGCCATCAGCCAATTTCCCAAATTGTGGGCCGCCAGCGGCGTTAACAACCAGAAATTGCTGGATCGACTCATTGAGCTTGCCCTCGAGCGTCACGCCGATCGTCACCAGAATAAGACGACGTACAACTGATCCAGCCCACGCTGTTATCGATGATCTTTAGCGAACCCCTGCAGGGGTCGATGCCGCCGAAACGGGGCCGATTACCGCAGGAATTTTCTTGCGGTATAGTTTATAACCGAAGCAATGCGGGGACGCCGGTCGTTTCTCAGGGACAGCCTGAGGCTGCTGGCGGGAGGCACAGCAAGTTCTGTAAGCGGGAGGATGGCCGCTGCTGTGATTCCCACACAACCTGGCCCGTTCGCACAACCCCTGTTGTCTTCGATTTGTCCGGACCAAAAGCCTGAGACCACCCTCAACGATCCGGCAATTTCTGGAACGGTTCTAGCAAACATCCAGAAGGCCCGTGTACCTAGCCCTGCAGGCTCTTTACTACACGTCGATGACTGTCGACCGCCAGAACACAGTGAACCTCAGTCAGTTATGCAGAACACTCGTCTAATCACCGTCTATGGACGAAGCTTTGGCATAGCTCCAATTTTGGGCCTGCTAGGAACTTTCAAGTCCTTTAATGAACTCGAACAAGGGATTAAACCCTGGGTGAATTCAACCTCGGACCTCACGGGAGATCGTGTCACGGTGGCGCCCCACTTAATCTACGCTTTGGCTCGTCCATGTCACGGCTCAGAAGATTCGTGCCTCATTTTTCTTGATGCCTTAGGCGTTGATCTCATAGAGGACTACATAAAGCCTGCTGCTAAACGGGGAATGGCTGTTGTCCTTGACGCCCAGCTTGGCCGCCTTTCGCCGATCCCCATTATCGAGCGAATGATCAAGGCTGGTTATCTAAGCTTTCCAAATGTCCACATTGCGCTTGACCCAGAATTCGCGACAAAGCCCGGGCAATCAATACCCGGAACTCCATGGGGATCCCTGTCGGCCGAGCTAATCAACGAGACCCAGAGCCTACTGGCCAATTACGTACGGTCGGCTGGTCTCTCGCATAAAAAAGTGCTTATTGTCCATCAATTCGTCGACGCCACAACCAATGGGTGGTCGATGATTCCTCGCAAACAACATATAAAGGTTTTTCCGGAGGTCGAGGTAGTTTTTGATGCGGATGGATTCGGGAGCCCGGACGCCAAAATACACAAATACAACGCAATGACCAATCCAACCGTTTACCCGAGAATGCAATGGCGAGGCATCAAGCTTTTTAACCAGAACCCTTATGCACGATACTTTTCTGACAAGCCTCTCATGACACCTCAACAAGTTTTTGGGATCGAACCGACCACCAGTGGCCATCGGATGCAAATACCCCCGAACCTTCTCGTTTTATCCTAGTGGTGGCCCCAACAGATTTGGAAGGGGTCGAAACAATCCTTGCGGCATGAGCCTGATCGCTACTGCCTGATAGGCACCATCCACATTAACAACGTCGATCTCCACCAACACACCTGGCTGTAGCGCAGCCTTGGAAACTGGTTTGAGGGCCAAGCCCTGGGTTCCAACCATGGTGCCGTTGACGATAATCACGTCCCCGTTCTTTTGATCCAAAAATCCTTGGAGGTGGGTGGAATCTTCGACTGACGAAGCCACAGCCGATATTTCCCGAGCAACAAGCACATACGACGACGAAGCACGCAACGCCTCATATGTCACCACGACAACGTCGCCTACTGCAACCGTCCCATCAAATACAAGTGGCGAATCAAGCGGCCTCGTAAACACAATACCTCCAACTCGGATCACGAACGGATCCACAGCAACCAGAACACCCTGCAACGTCGGTTCAACTTCGGCCGTCGCACCGGTACTGTCGTGACTTGCCGCCGGAGCCGCCGGGGTGGCTTCAGCCGCCGGGGTGGCTTCAGCCGCCGGGGTGGCTTCAGCCGTCGGGGGCGTTTCGGCTACAGGGGTTGATTCGGCTGCCGGAGTTGCTTCAGCCGCCGGGGTGGCTTCAGCTGCCGGAGTTGATTCAGCCGCCGGAGTTGTTTCGGCTGCCGGGGTGGCTTCAGCCGCCGGAGTTGTTTCGGCTGCCGGGGTGGCTTCAGCCGCCGGGGTGGCTTCAGCTGCCGGGGTGCCTTCAGCCGCCGGAGTTGATTCAG
>DJHK01000035.1:3299-30766 GCA_002433065.1 Chloroflexi bacterium UBA6622 | reverse complement strand
GAGGGCCTGTCCCCGGCGATTTCAATCGATCAGAAGTCAACTTCCCATAACCCTAGGTCCACGGTTGGAACGGTTACTGAAATATATGACTACATGCGCCTGTTGTGGGCACGGATTGGTCGGCCGCACTGTCATAGCTGTGGTGAAGCACTTTCGTCGCAGACGGTGCAGGAAATGGTGGACCAGGTCTTGGCATGGGAGGAAGAAACACGGTTTTTGGTTCTCGCACCAGTGGTTGTTCATAGAAAAGGTGAACACAAGGGTGTTATTGAGGACGCCCGGCAGGCTGGGTTTGTGCGTGTTCGGGTTAATAGCGAGGTCATGCCGATTGAGGAGTTTCCAGAGCTTGATAGAAGGCTCTGGCACGACATTGATATTGTGGTGGATCGGCTGGCGGTATCTGCAGATATCAGGACCCGCTTGGCTGACTCGCTAGAGACCTCGTTAAAGCTAGCGGACGGTATTGTGACAATACAGGTTGTTGGAAGTGATCCAGTGACCATGAGCGAGCATCTTGCTTGTAAGAATGGCCATGTCACCGTGGCGGATCTCGAGCCTCGACTCTTTTCGTTTAATACTCCCCACGGCGCTTGCAGTGAATGTAATGGCCTAGGTTCCAAGCTCGAGTTTGATCCGTCGCTCATCATTCCGAACCGCACGCTTTCTCTTTCCCAGGGTGCGATCGCGCCCTGGGCTAAAGCGCATACGCGTGAATCCTCTGTGACTCGTCATGTGATGGAAGCGCTTGCCAGCAAATATGGGTTCAGCATTGACACGCCGATCGAAAAGTTGGATCCCTCGATCATCGATGTTCTGATTTATGGGGCGGCAGGTCAGCCGCTTATTGTTGAGTACACAAATGCAGCGGGGCGCCGGCGTGTTTACGACGTTGAATTTGAGGGTGTGATCCCTAATTTACGACGACGGTATGAAGCTACGGAGTCCGACTTTGTAAGAGGCGAGATTGAACGCTATATGGCGCGGCGTGTCTGTCCGGACTGTGAGAGCGCCCGTCTTTGTCCTCAGGCCTTGGCCGTCCATGTGGGGAAGAAGTCGATACACGAAGTGACCACTATGACGATTCAGTCGGCTTCACTGTTTTTTGGCGAATTGAAATTACGTAAGCGGGAAAAAGTTATTGCTGCGCAAGTGTTAAAGGAGATCAATGCGCGTCTTGGATTTCTTGAGGCAGTCGGTCTTGAATATCTCACCCTAGCTAGGGCTGCTGAAACGCTATCAGGCGGAGAGGCCCAGCGAATCCGCTTGGCCACACAGATTGGATCAAGCTTGGTTGGTGTGCTCTATATTCTTGACGAGCCCAGTATTGGGTTGCATCAGCGGGATAACGCACGGTTGGTACGCACCCTGGAAGGGTTGCGAGATCTTGGGAACACCGTACTTGTCGTGGAACATGACGAAGAGACCATTTGGTCAGCCGACTGGGTGGTTGATATTGGCCCAGGCGCGGGTGAGCATGGTGGCACAGTCGTTGCGGAGGGGACCCCTAAAGCGATTGCACGCAACTCGAAATCGTTGACCGGCGCGTTTATGGCTGGTCGCGAGGTTATCGGCATTCCGGGCTCGCGCAGGGAAGGTAATGGCTCCACGTTAAGGATTGAGGGGGCAAGAGCGAACAACCTGAAGTCGGTGAACGTCGAGTTTCCGCTTGGTTGCTTTGTTTGCGTTACTGGGGTTTCGGGCTCCGGAAAAAGCACGCTTGTTGATGATGTGCTTTATCGAGCTCTCGCCCAACGTATTTGGGGCAGTCGAGATGTTGCAGGTGAGCATTCGAGGATTCGTGGTCTTGAACATCTAGACAAGGTGATCGAGATAGATCAGTCACCGATCGGTCGGACTCCACGATCTAATCCTGCGACGTATACGGGGGCTTTTACCCCAATCCGCGATCTCTTCTCTGCTGTGCCTGAGGCACGAGCACGCGGGTATAAACCCGGGAGATTTTCATTTAATGTAAAAGGCGGACGGTGTGAGGCGTGTGAAGGGCAGGGCTTGATCAGGATAGAAATGCAGTTTCTGCCTGACGTATATGTGACGTGTGAGGTTTGTGATGGAAGTCGTTACAACCGAGAAGCTTTGGATATCTTGTACCGAGGGCGAACCATCGCGGATGTCTTGGACATGACGGTGGAAGAGGCGCACAAATTCTTCGCCAACATTCCAGTAGTAGAGCGCAGGCTTGGAACTTTGGTTGATGTCGGCCTTGGCTACATACGATTAGGTCAGTCAGCGACGACACTGTCTGGAGGTGAGGCCCAGCGCATCAAGCTGGCTTCGGAGTTGTCTAAGCGTGCCACCGGAAAGACGGTATATATATTGGATGAGCCCACAACGGGCCTGCATTTTTCAGATGTACGCCGGCTCATAGACGTGTTGCAGCGGTTGGTTGACTCTGGAAACACAGTGATTGTGATTGAGCACAATCTGGATGTGATCAAGTCGGCTGATTGGTTGATAGATCTTGGTCCTGAAGGGGGAGACGCAGGCGGAGAGGTTGTGGCCGTTGGGACTCCGGAGCAGGTTGCTGTCGAGTCCGAAAGTTATACCGGTCAATACCTGCAGCGCGCTCTAGCGCCTCGTTCAAAGGTTCGAAAAGGTAAATCGCACGAAGGTCGTGGTGCCAGGACGTCTAAGCGAAAAAAACCGGTCAAAGTACCTGTTAGCGTGTAATGGGCTTGGCCACAGAGAGTTGAAGGGCGAAAAGTGTGGGGCGTTTTGACGGACAGGTAGCCGTGGTGACCGGCGCGGCACAGGGCATTGGATGGGCGATCGCACAACGCCTCGGTAATGAGGGGGCAGCGGTGCTCTTGGCCGATCTGAACGGTGAAGGAGTCCAGCGGCGGGCCGAAGAACTCGAGGCCGATGGCATTAAAGCGGCTGCTCGTCAGGTAGATGTTGGCCTTGTTGCCGATGTCGAGGGGATGGTTGGTGATGCGGTCGGACGATGGGGGCGTTTGGACATGCTGGTCAATAACGCTTTTCCTGCCATGGAGGCTGTGACCGGCGGTGCTGAAGATGTGTTGCCTGAAGACTATGACAAGGCGATGGCCGTGTTAGTGAAGGCTTCCTATCTCGCTGCCAGATTTGGTGTTTCTCATATGCGACGTGTGGGTGGAGGAAGCATTGTCAACATTTCGTCGGTCCATGGTCTTTTGGCAGCGAGAGGGGCCTTTGTTTATGAGACTGGCAAAGCTGCGTTGATTGCGGCTACTCGGCAGATGGCGGTCGAGTATGGAAAAGATGGGATTCGTGCCAATGCGATCGCTCCAGGGCATATCGCTACAGAGGTGATTGAACAGGCTTTGTGGGATAAGAATCCTACAGGTCGTGCGTTTTTTGCAGCGCAATATCCCGTGGGTCGGGTTGGGGAACCCGAGGACATCGCTGCGGCTGTGGCCTTTTTATGTTCTGAGGACGCGGCGTTTGTTACCGGACATACGCTCGTGGTGGATGGTGGGCTCTCCGTGCAACTACAAGAGAACTTCGGTGTGGAACAGGCCCAGTACATTAAAGCGAATCAAGACACCGAATTGCCCTATTAGCTTCTTCGCGACTGACGTGATGGTTCCTTAGCGTGATTAGACTAAACGAATCCCCATGAACACGAATGGTGCTGAGGGTTTTCGCCTCATTGCTCATCGGGGAGCTTCTGTTTTGGCTCCAGAAAATACGCGTGCAGCATTTCGTCGGGCACGGGAGTTGGGAGTTTCTGAGGTTGAGACGGATGTGCGTTTGACTCGTGATCGGCGAGTCGTGCTGTTTCATGATGCCACGCTGCGTAGGAAGCTTGGTTTGGACAGTGCGGTTGAGAAGGTGACGTTAGCCGAACTCGAAGGTATGAACATTGGTTCATGGTTTTTTCGAGACGGTTACACGGATTTGAACGATCCAGATGCCGGATGGGATGAAGGCGAGCTACAGAGGCCGTCAGGAGGATGCGTGATGGGCCTGGATTCGTATTTGGACGAGTTTGGATTTGATTTCCATCACCATATCGAGATAAAGGGGAAAGGTAGTGAACTCCCGACTGCGACCTTTAAGGCGATCGACGATCGGGGTGTGTTGGATCGCTGTACCTTTACCTCATTCGATTTGACTCAGTTGGTGCGGTTGAGGGCAATCGATGAACAAATTCGACTAGGCTGGCTGTTTCCTAGGTATGGGGATCCGATCCCAGATCCTGCTAAGTCCATTAAAACGTGCATGGAACTCGGATTGCAGGAATGCAATCCGAGGATCGATCTTCTTACGGTCGAGTATGTGCGACGCATTCACGCAGAAGGCCTAGTCGTTCGCACGTTCGGTATTCGGCGCCCGGCTGATCTCTGGCGCGCTGTAGAAGCAGGCGCTGATGGTGCGACAGTGAATTGGATTCGCTCGGCTGCTCAGATTCTTAGCAAACGTTTGTAACAATCGTAGGCGTGTGTTTGTAATGTTTTGGGGTTTCCATGGCCAGTAGGCCCTACTTGCCTGTCGCAATAAACATGCGTCATCGATCCGCCGTGATTATTGGTGCGGGAGAGCCGGCTTATTTCAAGACGTTATTGCTTGCAGATTTTGGTATTTCGATCACTGTGATCGCTTGTGACATCTCAGATATCGATGATCGGTTTTCGGAATTCGAAAATCATGAGTTGGTTCAGTTGGTTCGGCGAGAGTACGGACCTGATCTGCTACACGGACATTACATGGCAGTTATTGCTACGGGAGATCGGGAGACTGATTACGCAATCGAGGCTGACGCGCGAGGCCAGGGCCTGCTGGTTAATGTGGTTGATGATCCGGATCACTGTGACTTTTTTGCATCTGCCTACGTTCGACATGGAGTGGTGTCGGTGGCGGTTAGCTCAGGAGGAGCCAGTCCGGGATTTACGGCTGCGCTAAAAGACGACATTGCTGCTCGGTATGGCCCGGAGATTGAGGCGCATCTTGGATGCTATCTAGAGTGGAGAGCTTTGGTTCGTAGTCAGATCCAACAATTTAGTGATCGTGAACACTTTTGGCGTGAACTTCGGTCGGCTGGTCTATACGACGTGTTGCGGGAACAGGGGCCTGAAATCGCACGAGAACTTGTAGAACGCCGCTTAGTCGAGTGGACTAAAACCAGAGGATAGCAGGTGCCTTGTCAGCCTTTTAACCAGTGCATTTGGACTTAGATGACAGCAGATTTGCTGGCAGTTGCTGGCATCATCACGGATACGGGAGATCCATGGATGATCTTACTGGACGACGGAACTGCCGTGACGAGAACACCACTTAACTTGGCTTCGCCGTCTGCGACGGTGTAGTACGGACATATGCGGGTTCGTGCCTGTAACGAGTGCACCTCATTGGCTTCAAAATCGAAATACCCCACGTCTACCCGACGACTCTGGTGGTACTCCTGAAGCACGTATGGCGTCACCGTGTAACTGTTTAGTGCGGTCTCTACGGCTGCGTCCCAGTCCGATTGGGGAACGTCGTGACCAATGGTGACGCCCCGACTTCCCCAAGCCAGTTCAGAGAAGCCAGAGGGTTTAAGGACCAGTCGTCGTTGTTTCTGGGAAAGTCCGAGAAGATCATTCCAGCGGTGAATTTGCTTTCCATTAGAGATAAGCGGCGGATTAATCGCGGCTCCGGGCGGGATCGGTTGAGGGTCCACGATCCACGTTTGGGGGATTGTTTGCTGCAGACGAAAATAAACCTCTGTGCCAAGCGTATGCTTCCAGAATTCCTGGAGTTCTGGATGGTGAAAAAGAGCGAGGAGGATTTTTTCCTCGAGATAGGCTTTCATGGGGGCTGTGATTGAAACAATCCGGTGTTTGACGGCATAGATCAGAAGGTCGATTTTGGGAATATTGGGCAAATCGTGTAATTCGAAGAATCGATATACGAGATCCAGGTTTAACCATCCCTCTGATGTCTGGGCTTGGAGCCGTTCTTCGTGTAGACGGAGCATGCTGGGGTGTACTTGGTGACTCCGTAACCCGGACTCTTGAAGCAATGATGCGAGCGCCTCCATTTCTGACCGGTAATCGTCAGACTCGTTCGAGACGACGATGGCGACCGATGGATTCTCGGTTCCAGCGATGTCTTGGAGAGCAGCAGCAAAACCACGCGGTATTCCATCGTTGCCACCAACCAATTCATATCCAAGGTCTTGGTAAGCGCGGCTTAGCTCTGCCAGCGCGCCGAATCCACCAGGTACGGAGTCAAGTTCGGTTGCTACCAATCGGCCGTCCTCTAGTGCCATGAGATCAGGTCGTATTACGCTTGGTAGCGATGCTCGATATCTGCGCAAGCGTCCAAGATCTTGCACCCGGTCATTTTTTCCGAGGTTGAGGTAATTCGTGACCCAGTCAGGAGCGTTTCCCCGCGTGCTGTCAATGTAAAGGCGGTTAGCTGCTCGATAGAACTCCAAGAGGTCATTACCGAGTGATTCAAGAGCGGCTACTGTTGTTGGCGATAGAGGAAATGGTTCTGGCGATATACGCCATGCCCCACCGGTCGAATCCGTGTCAGACTCGGGGTTCTGAAGCCCGCCTTCCGGAATGGCGGCTCTGATCATTTCGGCAGTTTGTCGAATGTGGGCTGCAGGTGAGTTGTTAGTCGAAGGTGTGTTTGTCAACCAGGTTGCCTAATCCAGTAGAAATCCGCGGCGAGTGTAGCAGCAGTTCATGTTGAATCTGTTGGGGTCGTAGCTTTCACTGTCTTCGAATGCTACTGATTGTCAGTGGGCAAATGTGTTTGTTTTTGCGTTGTGGTTTTCGGTGATGTGGAACAATGAAATCGACGCGGCCTCACTGTTCAGGCTGCAGCGTACTACGGTGAGTAGCTGTGTCGGCAAAATGTTTGAGTCAGTCCGCTTTTGTTTTTTGGCTAAATAGACGTGCTAGTCCAACTTTTGTGCTCGTGGTGGTTGCGATTGCTGTTACTGCAGCATGTACGCCATTTGTTCAAACCGTTGAGCCGACGCCGACGCTAATTGCGCGCACTGACTCTGTTCGTCAGCGTCCCATGGCGCGAGTTGAACGAGGTCAGTTGATCGAGGCGATTCGTACTACAGCGCGGGTTGAAGCGGTCGATCGTGCGGAACTCTTCTTTAAGAATGGTGGTCGCCTGAAGACGCTAAGCGTGGGGCAGGGTGATTCCGTCAAGAAGGACGACATAATTGCGGAACTAGAAACCGGTCGTCTTGATGCGGATATTGAAAATGCTCAAGAGGCCCTCAAGAACGCGGAGTTGCGGCTGGATGCGGCGAAAACTCGTGCGCGTGATGAGAGGGCGTCTGCGCAGCGGGCTGTTGCGGACGCAGAATTGAAGCTCGAAGTAGAACAGGAAGCTTTTACGAGACTTTTAAGGCGTGCGACGGCGAAGCAAATTGAATTGCTGGAAGTTACCATGGACGGTCGCGAGGTCGATAAGTCGCCTGACGTTAATGTCATTGAGGCCGAGGCTTCCCTGCTCAGGGCTAAGAGGGTCGTTCAGGATGCCGAGCGCACAGTGGCAGAACTCACGGCGGCGGGAACTGTTACAGGTCAACAGGCTCAGGCTGAGGCGAAGGCCATGCTGAGCGGATTACAGGCAGATCTGTTAGCTGCGTTGGAGAGTCAACGTGTCCTTGAAGCAGGATCATCATCGACAGAGGCTTCGCCCCTGCAACGTGCACAAATTCGGGTGGATACTGCAGTAGCTGCGGTCGCAGCTGCTAAGGCGGCGCTGACGCTTAGCGAACAGGATTACGCGATGGCGCAAGCTCTGTTGGTAAACATTGATGCTGTTGCGCGGGCAAATGCGGTGGAAGAACTTGAGCGATTGAAATCCAAGATTGCATCTAAGCGATTGACGGTAGCGACGTTTGAGGAAACTCTTACTGGTTTAGTTAACAAACCAACTCCTTCGGAATTGCTCGAAGCCGAGCAGACGCTCGAAAAGGCACGTCTTACCCGCGATGACATTATCCGGACTAGTTCGGGTGCTAGCGCAGCGAAAAAAGAAAAAGCTGATCTCGATTATCAAGCGGCGCAGCGGGTTTACACCGAGGCTATAAAGCCTGCGACGCCATCTTCAATCTCGGTAGCGCGTGCCGATCTCAGTCTGGCGAACTCTGAGCTTATTTTGCTTGAAAACCAGAAGACAGAATTGCTTGCGGGTGGGAGTGAATCTGAGGCGATTCTTCGGCAGGCGGAAAAATATAAGAATGGGATTCAAGCCCAAGCCGCAAAAGCTGCCTCGGATCGAGATGTAAATCTACAGAAATTGCAGGATGCCCAGACAATTCTTGCTGCCATGGTTGGCCAAGGGACTCTGGTTGAAGCTGTAGAACGGGTCGCGACGGCTATCTCAGTGGATCGAGGGAGCTCTCTGGCTACTGCAAAAGCCCGTGTACAAGCTGCACAGGCCAAGGTTGATCAATTTTTGAGAGGCCAGACAACCGAAGATGCAATCGCTAGGCATGCAAGCCAGATTGTTGCTAGTGGACTGAATGCGGTTCCTTCAGCCCAGGCGGCTCTTGAAGCGGCACAAGCGGATGTTCGGGCTCAGGAGGTGCGATATCAAGAGGTAGCTGGGGTGCCCAAGCTCTCTCAGCTTAATGTTGCGTTTAATAACGAAGAAGCTGCGAGATTAGCTTTTCAGGCCTCGATCGATAATCTCGAGCGTTTTAAGCGGGGGGAATCGGCGACAGACTTCGAACTTCAGATTCTTGGTAACGATGTTGAGCGAAGCAAGATTTCATTAGAGGCGTTACTGACACAGTCAGAGGAAAACGTCATTCGAGCCCCATTCGACGGGGTAGTGACCTTCACTCGCGGACGAGCTGGGTCTGAGATTAGGGCTTTTGACGAAATAATTGGGTTGTCCGACCCAAGTCGATTGATCGTGGAGGTACGGATACCAGATGAGTTCCATTCCAAGATGTCGGTGGGGCAATTAGTCGAGGTTCGGCTTGATTCGTTCCCGGGCGCGAAGTTTGAGGGCTCAGTAAGCGAAATTCCTCGCACTATTGTCACGCAGAGTGGCCAAACTGTTCGTATTCCCAATGCGATTGTTGATGTTTCATTTGATCAGGTCGGAATGCAAATGGGTATGCTCGCTCGAGTGAATATTACGTTGCAGGTAAAGGATGATGTTCTAAAGATCCCGGTCACGGCGGTGCGAGATATGAATGAACGTACCTTTGTGGAGACGATCGTGAGCGAGCAGCGTCGAAGCCTTCCGGTCACGACTGGGATTCGAAGCGACAGCGAAATCGAAATCCTCTCGGGTCTGGATGAGGGCCAGACGATATTCGCTACGCCATAGTTGCTGTTGTCCGCTGATGTACTGCTCAACCGGTAAAACAATATGCCGGTAGCCATTTTCCGTTTTGTAGCAAAGCGATTGCTAAACAACCGAGCATTGATCAGCGCGACGGCATTTGGATTATTGGTGACGGTTACGCTTGTTACGTCGGTTCCGTTGTACGCGGAAGGTATTAGCGGCTTGCTGTTGCAGCGTGAGCTGCGGAAACCGATTTCTAAGACTCAACCGGCATCCAGCGTGTTTATACGCCATCGGGAATCCGATCGCGAGGCTCCAACCAGGGCGGCGGACTACCGGGCGTATGATCGGTTTTTCCGTGATTTAATTCCTGACGCCGTAGGTCTTCCGGTTACGCAGCTCCAGAGTTATGTGTCTACTGGGAGGCAGGGTCTTCTTGATATTACTGATGATAAAAACGTTGACCTGGGCGCCTCTCCACGTCGGTTTGGGTACGCATTTCTGTTTTCAGTCAACGGTTTTTTTGACAATGTGAATGTAGTGGAAGGTCGACGACCATCTGCTCAGGCCGATACGTTCTTGGGTCGTGCTGGTGCTTCCATGCCTTTGCTAGAAGGCGTGATGTCGAGCATTGCTCTGGATCGGATGGGGTTGCTTGTTGGGGATGTAGTGGGGGTTGAGTTTCAAGGCACTGCTACCGGAGACCCTGTTGTGGTTGCTATGCGGATTGTGGGTCGGGTGGCTCCGCTAGATGCCCGGAGTAACTACTGGATATATCCCCCCCGGGGTTCATTGGATGAGGGCGGTATTTACATCGAGCGCGCTGCGTATCTTGATGGCTTGCTGACTGAGGCTCCTACCGCCTTCAGCGAGGCTTCGTGGTATGCAGATTTCGATATTGATTCCATCAGGGCATCAAATTACCGCCGAATCACGGGCGGCTTGGTGACAATCCGAATTAACGCGAATGCTGTTTGGGAAAACACAAGGCTTGAGGGTTCTCCGGAACCCATATTCTTTGATTTTGAACAGAAATTATTTTTCTTGACACTCCTGCTTCTTATTCTCAGTGCGCCGATTGTGGCTATTGCCTTGTATTACATTGTTCTTGCGTCTGGCATGGTGGTGGATCGTCAGCGGACTGAAATAGCGATTCTTAAGAGTCGTGGTGTGAGTACGCTTCAGGTGGTGGGTATATACCTGCTCGAGGGACTACTGATAGGTGGGGTGGCTACGGCAGCTGGTCCGTTCCTTGGGGCGTTACTTGCGCAAGTTATCGGAAAAACATTTACGTTCCTTGTTTTCACTAACCGAGATGCGCTGCCCATTGACGTCACGGGGCAACACTTCATGTGGGCAGGAGGCGCAGCGCTACTGGCGATTATGGCTACCCTACTTCCGGCGATCGGTGCAGCACGCCACAGCATTGTTACGTACAAACAGGAAGTGTCACGAAGCACAGGACGTCCCTGGTACCAGCGGTACTTTATTGATGTGGGAGTCGTGATGGCGGCGGGTTATGGGTATTTCACGCTCCGAACCCGAAAGGAGCTGACAACCGTTGGTGATGGAGGTGAACTGTTCTCTGACCCACTGCTTGTGATTATTCCGATCACTTTTATGTTTGCGCTCGCATTACTTTTCCTTCGTTTCTTTCCTTGGCTGGTGGCAGCTTTTGGTCGTGTTGGCAACAGATTTTTGGGTGTATCGATGCATTTGGGGTTGCGGCAAATTTCTCGGGAACCGCATCAGTTCACCCGCTTGATATTCCTATTGGTGCTGACGATTGGGATCGGAGCATTCAGCGCGAGTATGGCAGCCACGCTGGACAAAAATTTTGATGATCGTGTTCGTCACTCGGTTGGAAGTGACGCGAATTTCATAGAGATTGGTGATTACGATCAGGGGACGGGGGAATGGTCCTTCTTGCCAGTGGAAAGGCATATGGAGGTTCCTCAAATTCTGCAGATAGCTCGACTCTGGAAAAACGAGGACACCGGGTTTCGCCGTCCAGGTGAGGCTTTGCGGGTCCCTGTTCTGACATATGGGATCGACCCTATTGATTTTGCGAAAACAGTCTGGTGGCGTGACGATTACAGTCAGCGATCGATGAACGGCCTTATGAATCAACTTGTGACGGATGAGCAGGCACTGATCGCGTCACGTGAGATGTTCTCCGGTGAATTTGGGATGTCAATTGGTGATCCGCTTCGAATTGATTTCGGCTCGAGGTACCTCGAGTTTTTTATAGCGGGTTGGATCGATATGTTTCCTACCCACTATCCCGAGCAAGGCCCCTTTGTCGTTGTCAATCTTGACTACGTCGAGCGAGCCCTGGGTCAGACACCGTGGATGGTGTTGGCCCGTACGGATTCAACGGTCCACGCGCTCGAGTTGCGGGAGACGTTGCTCCTAAAGCGATTGAAGGCTCTTGACGCTCGGGACGCACGGGCTGAGATTGCTTCTGCTCGCGATGATGCTACCAGGGTTGGGATTTTTGGGATTCTTTCCATTGGATTCTTGATAGCGGCTCTCCTTACCATCATGGGATTTCTAATGTATTCATACATGTCTTTTCGGCGTCGTATGCAGCAGTTGGGAATTCTTCGAGCGATGGGCCTTTCGGTTCGCCAGCTTGTGGGTCTGTATGCGTTTGAGAATGGATTTCTGATTCTTCTTGGCGTCCTGCTTGGGACGTTGTTGGGGGTGGTTACCGGAAACCTATTTATTCCCTTCCTGCAACTAAGTGCAGACAAGTTTGGTGACACACCGCCGTTTCTCGTCATTACGGCATGGGCCGACGTCGCCAAGATCTACGTGCTGTTTGGCGTCGTTGTGGCTGTGGCCTTTCCGGTTAGCGCGTGGCTTTTATCGAGGATCCGGATTAATGAGGCTGTGAAATTTGGGGAGGAACAGGGATGAGTTCTACCCAGCAGCCTGATCCCTACATTGTTTGCGACAACCTTGTGAAGATTTATCAAACCGAGGACCTGGAGGTCGTGGCACTTCAGGGGCTGGATCTCGAGATCCAGCGTGGCGAGATGATGGCCATCATTGGCAACAGCGGATCCGGGAAATCGACGTTGCTGAGTGTGTTGGGAGGTTTAGATCGACCTTCCGCCGGGCAGTGTCGTATTGGGGATCTTGACGTTCTTCAGGCTTCAGAGGCAGATCTCGTCCACTACAAGCGGCACGGTGTTGGATTTGTGTGGCAGCAAAGTTCTCGCAATCTAGTGCCCTACCTAACAGCGTTTGAAAATGTCCAACTGCCCATGTTATTTGGGAACCTCGGGAAATCAAAAACCCGTGCCCGAGCGCTGCTTGTTGCGGTTGGCCTTGAAGATCGGATGCACCATAGGCTGAGCGAGTTGTCGGGAGGCCAACAGCAACGTGTTGCTATCGCTATTTCGTTAGCTAATGATCCTGATCTTTTGCTGGCTGACGAGCCAACCGGTGAGGTGGATACCCAGACTGCTGGACAGATCTACGACATTTTTAGGTATCTCAATCGAGAGCATGGGCTAACCATCGTTATCGTGAGCCACGATCGAAATATTGCACAACAGGTTGATCGAGTGGTGGCGATTCGTGATGGTCGGACGAGCACGGAGACAGTGCGCCGGGTTAGTGTGCACGAGGGTGAGGAACATACGCTCGATGAATTTGTGATTGTTGACGATACGGGTCGTTTACAGGTTCCACGTGAGATGCTTGCCCGACTGGATATAACCGGACGTGCCCTCGTTGATATCGAAGGAGATCGTATCGTTATTCGCTCGGATTCTGCTGATCCACAGACGGTTGTCTCCGACTCATCGGGGTTGACGGTTCCGCCGATTGATTCGGGTGATTCCGGGGTGGCTTTGGAGGGCTCACCAGACCGTCCTCCGCAATTAGAGCAATCAGATCCGTTGGCGTCAGACCAGGCGGATCAGACCCTGAAGCGTGTGTCTCCAGAGTTCGAGTCAAGAGATGTTCCAGAGGAGCATCGGCGCTTTGCCCCTCGAGGTTCGGAGGACACTCCTGATGCCTGATGATTCCGGCGACTCTGGTCTGAGCGGAGCTTCCATTCCCGGCGAAGTCCTTGTTGAAGCTCGGAAGGTATCTCGGATTTTCCGATTGGGCGCAGAGGAGATCAGAGCAGTCGACGATGTTTCCTGCCAGGCCCGAGAAGGCCGGCTTATAACTGTCCGAGGTCGATCGGGTTCCGGTAAGACGACGTTGTTGAATCAACTTGGGGCCCTGGACAAACCGGATGAAGGCGAGGTGTATTTTCGAGGTCGGTCGGTGAACGGTTTAAGTGAGGGGGAGCGCACCAATCTGCGACGACATAATTTTGGGTTCATATTTCAATCGTTCGCACTGCTACCAGTACTCTCCGCTTTTGAAAATATAGAACTGACGATGAGGATTGCAGGTCGTTCCACTGCTGAAAGGGTTGATAGAACTCATGAGGTGTTGGACATGGTTGGTCTTGGCGAGCGCGCGGACCATCGGCCCTTTGAACTTAGTGGCGGTGAACAACAGCGGGTTTCGATTGCCCGTTCAATTGCGAATCGACCGTCCGTGCTTATTGCCGATGAACCTACCGGGGAGTTGGACAGTATTACGGGACTGGAGATTATGTCGTTGTTTCGTCGAATCGTTGACACAGATGGATTAACCGTAATTATGTCGACGCACGATCCTGCGTTGAGCCAGTTTGCGGATGAATCGTGGTTGATGGACGACGGACGGCTGGAACAGGTTGAGGGTGAGTTGGATATTGATATTCCGGAGCTTCGGCAGAGAATAGAGTTTGTCGAAAATTAATTCGGGGACTGGTTTTGGTGAGGAAGGTCCGGCCTCGTGGACGGGTTTACTTCTCGAATGACTCGGACTCCCCATACGAGCGCCAGCGCCGACATTACGGCAAGCAACACTCCAACCATGCTAAAGCCAGCTAGGTCCAAAATGAGACCGATGAGCGGCGGCATGGCCAGTCCTACTAAATCGACCAGGAACTGAGTGACGCCGACCGCTCGTCCCATTCGATGAGAGGGGGCTCGCTCAGCGAGCAGCATTAAGATGAGCGGGGAGCTCAGCCCATTAAAGGCAAAGGCGACGCCTAGGGCGATATATGTCGTGGTTGTAGGAGTAGCGAGCAAAATTAGTGTTCCTACGATCCCGGTTAGACAAGTAATTACTAGTGGTAGGACCATTCCAAATCTATTGACGAAAGATCCGCTCACGAAGAACAGTACGGCTCGTCCGCCTAGAGTTATTGTGAGCAATAGGCCAACGCCATCAGGACCAAGTCCAAGTCCAACACTTCCGTAAAGGGGGAGGACTATTCCTCGAGCCGCGTTAGCCCATCCCCAGAGCAGTACTGCAAGCACCGACACCGCGAGCACAGATCTTCGAAGTTCCAGTGCTGACCACCAACTCTTTGAGGGAGCGGGGTTCGGTGTTTGAGGAGCATCTAGAGAGCGTACGAGAGAAACAAGGCTGGCGGAGCAAAGGGCCAATATTGCTACTGCCACAAATGCCGCTCGCCAACCCAGTGAGCTGGCGAGAAAGCCAGCAGCTATTGGTGCCAGGAACGCGCCGAACATTCCTCCGGACATCATGCGGCCGATGTCTCGTCGTCGCTGATCAGCTTGGGTGCGTTGGGCGACATGGACTTGGGCACTTGGTGCTACAAGCCCGAAGCCCAGACCTCCAGTTAGGAGTCCTATGACGAGGACCCAAATGTTTGGTGCGGCGGCAACCACAAGCATGGACAGACCGGTGGCCACAAGGCCTAGAGTTAGAAGACGTCGAGCTGAGACCTTATCGGCCAGGGATCCGAGGAGAAGCATGAAGCCACCACGTCCCATACCCTGAACCGCGACTATGAAGCCTATACCGGCGAAGCTAATGTCGAATTCTGTTCTTATTTCAGCAAGCACTGGCCCTAGGGCTGTCATACAGAACATTAGAACGGCGAACGATGACCAGACGGCGAATAGGTCCGGCCGATCCGGCACTATAGAAATTTGTCGGTTAAGTGAGCGCATAAAAGATCTCACAGGTCGATGGTTGGGAATGAAAGCACCCAGGGTGCGATTTCGGCTGAGGCGAGACTCCGTGTGGTTCGCGACTAAAGTTGCGGTTTACCTTAGGACTCTGTGTGCGAAAGCTCGATATGGCCGCCGCTGGATTCTTGGTGCTCGTCGAGGCCAAGTTTTAAGGTGTTCCAACTGAGAACTGCACACTTGATACGTACTGGGAAATCACGGACCCCTTCCAAAGCGATGCCGTCACCAAGAAGGGTTTCATTGGCGTCTGCACCGTCAAGCATCATTGCACGAAACTCGGAGATGATCCTTCCTACTTCTGCCACAGGTTTTCCGGTGATCGCTTCGGTCATTATTGAAACAGAGGCCTGACTAATGGAGCACCCATGGCCTTCGAAGTTTGCCGCAGTGACGATATTGTCACTGCTCACGGTTAGCCAGAGCTTGACTTCGTCACCACACAGAGGGTTGACGCCTTCAACGACTATGTTCGCATCCGAAGCAGCACCTTGATTTCGAGGACGCTTGTAGTGGTCCATGATGACGTCTCGGTACAGGTCGTCAAGCGCCATCAAAAAAGTCCTTTGCTCGGCTGATACTCGCAACCAGCTGGTCAATCTCGTCTGTGGTGTTGTACAGATAGAAGCTGGCCCGAACCGTGGCTGGTACTCCAAGTTTTCGCATTAAGGGTTGGGCGCAGTGGTGGCCGGCCCGTACAGCGACACCGTCGGTGTCTAACAATGTACCGATGTCATGGGGATGTATCTCCCCAACAGCAAACGAGATCACACCGCCACGATTAGCTGTGTCAGGAGGGCCAAAGATCCGGACGCTGTCGAGGTCCTGCAGTTGTTGAAGTGCATAGTCCGTTAAGGACATTTCATGAGCAGTGATGTTGCTAATGCCGATCTGGTTTATGTAATCAACAGCAGCTCCTAGACCGATTGCACCAGCGATGTTCGGAGTGCCTCCTTCAAATTTTTCTGGAAGTCCAGCCCAGCTAGATTCGTGTAGTTCGACCACACGGATCATGCTCCCACCACCGATAAACGGATCCATCGTATTCAGGAGCGACTCTTTGCCATAGAGGATGCCGATTCCTGTCGGGCCCAACATCTTGTGTCCGCTAAATGCGACGAAATCCGCATCCAATTCTTGTACGTTCACTTTCATATGGGGAACTGATTGGGCTGCGTCAACAAGGACCGGGATACCGTTGGCATGGGCGATGCGTATGAGTTCAGCCACTGGGGTGATTACGCCGAGCACATTGGACATGTGGGTTACAGCAACGATCCGTGTGCGCTTTCCGAGCATCTTCTCGTATTCGACAAGATCTACATGACCCTCGGAGTCGGTTGGGATGAAGCGAAGGTGTGCTCCGCGCCGATGAGCGAGCATTTGCCACGGCACCAAGTTGCTGTGATGTTCGATCTCGGTCAGGATGATTTCGTCTCCGCTCGCCACATTAGAGTCGCCCCAGGCACGTGCCACCAAGTTAATTGCGTCTGTGGTTCCCCTGGTAAAGATCACCTCGTGGGACTGTTTCGCGTTAATGAATGCCGCGATTCGGTCACGAGCAGATTCGTATTCGGCTGTAGCCTGTTCGCTCAACGTATGCAGACCACGATGAATGTTGGCGTTATAGGTTTCGTAGTACGTGGAGAGCGATTCGATCACATGGTGTGGTTTCTGCGTCGTGGCGGCGTTGTCCAGGTATACAAGGGGACTGTCATGTACTTGTGTCCCTAGGATCGGAAAGTCAGCCCGAATACTTGCTACATCGGGTGTGGTCTCTGCAGATCGGTTAGTGGTCATCGTGTGGTCAACTATCGAGTAGGAGGAGGATTCGCCCTTCTTCAACTTTCGTAGCGTATGTCTTTACAGGCTTGATAGCAGGGAGAGTTTTAGGTCGGCCTGTTGTTACATCAAAATTCGACGTGTGTTTCGGGCACCGGACCGTACGAGTTGTGGGGTCGAAAGATCCTTCAGAGAGCCACGCGAGGTCATGAGAACAGAGATCGTCCATGGCATAGATCGTGCCATCGACGTTGTAGATTCCGATATGCAGACCCTTAACCTCGACTTGTGCAGTGGCCCCGGGAGGAACGGCTTCGAGCTCTGCCACATCAATGTATATCGACATTAATTACTCGACGTCGACTGGATTTTTTCCTGTAGTGCGGTTCGTACGGCATCAGCGACTACGGTGCTCGGAATGCGATCGAGTACAGGTTCAATCGTGCCATTAATAATCATTGTTCGAGCATCGTCACGGTTTAGGCCACGGGAATTCAAGTAATACAGTTGTGCCGGATCAACTGTTGAGGTTGTTGCTCCGTGGGTGCATCGAACATCATCCGCCATAATTTCAAGTCTAGGAATAGAGTCTGCTCTTGGGCCGCTTCCTAACATTAGATTGCGATTTTGTTGATATGCGTTTGATCTTTGGGCATCTTGTTCCACCAGGATGGTCCCGGCATATACGGATCTTGATGTGTCGTCCAGAATATTGACATAAAGGAGATCGCTCACGGCATCGGTCGTCTTGTGATCTTGGCTCGTGTGATGATCAACGAACTGTTGACCGTCTAGATAGGAAATGCCGTTAAGTTTCACATTGGCTCCAGGGTCACTGAGGGTGGCCTTGATTGATCCTTTGTGAAACAGTCCGCCTAATGTGACGTTTGTTGAAACCAGTGATGCGTCACGTGCAACCTGCGCATGCTGCGAAAGTAAACTTCTGGTTATTGAGGGCCATTGCTGAACGTGGGTGTACGTCAGGTCAGCATTGTCGTTGACAAATATTTCCGTGCTTCCGTTGGCGAAAGATAGAGACTTGGAGTCTTCTGGTAACCACCATTCCACGATGTGTCCTGAAGATTCAGGGTCTGCAATGATCAAAGTCCGGGGATAGCAGGCTGAATCGTTAGAGGTCTTGAGTATGACAATGGGTGCTTCAAGTTGGACTCCCCTTGGTATGTGGACAAAGACGCCGCCGGTCCAAAGTGCACTATTGAGTGCTTGGAACTTGCCATCGTCCGGCCTAATGAGGCTAGTGGCTAGATGGCTCTCTACGAGTTGATTGGAATCACTGGCGGCTGTGCTTAGGCTTGCGGCTGTTATGCCCGCGGCTTTTGCTTCAGGTGCAACTCGGGTCACCGTGGTTCCTGTCCCATGCTCGACCAGTACGATACTTGCCGCGGACAAATGCACAGGTAAATGCTCTTCGGCTGAACCGTTTGTCAATTGAGATGCTGACGGATGGAAGTCCGACCAATTCATCCAACTCAGATCCGTCCGTCGCCATTCCTCGTCACTGCGTTTGGGTGGGGGGCTGGATTCAAACGTCCGCCACGCATCGATTCGGCGGTCTGCAAGCCAGGCAGGTTCGCTGCGTGTTTTAGCCTGAGCAGCGATTGTTTCTTCGGCAGTTAGTGGGGTCATGGGTTAGGTTAGGGGTGCGAGACTGACGGGGAATCCACGCGCTGGAAGATGCGAGTTGTCAAGATGGGCGGGCGGCGTTAGCCGATCGAGCCTTCCATCTGAAGTTCGATTAGTCGATTCATCTCGACGGCGTATTCCATCGGCAATTCTTTCACGATGGGCTCGATGAATCCGCTCACAACCATAGCCATCGCCTGTTCTTCCGATAAACCACGACTCATCAGGTAATAGAGTTGTTCGTCGCCAACTTTACTTACCGTCGCTTCATGCTGGATTGCCACATCACTTTCTTCGATATCCATATATGGATACGTGTCAGAACGTGACTTGTCGTCAATAAGAAGAGCGTCGCACTCAACATTCGATCGGCATCTCTCGGCATCAGGAAGGACTTGTACATGTCCTCGGTAGGCTGTCCGTCCTCCATGGCGACTAATCGATTTTGATGTGATGAGTGACGACGTGTCAGGTGCAGCATGGACCATCTTCGCGCCAGCATCTTGATGTTGATCGGATCCAGCAAAAGCGATTGATAAGACCTCGCCGTGTGCGCCAGGTTCCATCAGGTACACCGCGGGGTATTTCATCGTCACCTTACTGCCCAGATTCCCATCAACCCATTCCATCGTGGCATCTCGATAGGCAACGGCACGTTTCGTGACAAGGTTAAAGACGTCAGTGGACCAGTTTTGGATCGTTGTATATCGGCATCGCCCACGTTCCTTGACAATGATTTCAACAACGGCTGAGTGCAGGGAGTCGCTGGCATAGACTGGAGCCGTACATCCCTCGACATAATGCACATATGCGTCGGGTTCGACGATGATCAGGGTTCGTTCGAACTGTCCCATGTTCTCCGCGTTAATTCTGAAGTACGCCTGCAGAGGAATGTCTACTTTCACGCCCGACGGTATATATACGAAGCTCCCGCCGCTCCAGACAGCGCTATTGAGGGCTGCAAACTTGTTGTCTCCGTTGGGAATTATGGTTCCGAAGTGTTCACGAACCAACTCTTCATGTTCTCGGAGGCCAGAGTCCATATCCAAAAAGATCACGCCAAGCTTTTCGAGGTCTTCCCTGACGCTGTGATATACGACTTCCGAGTCGTATTGTGCTCCTACCCCAGCTAGAAATTTACGCTCTGCTTCAGGTATTCCGAGCTTGTCGAAGGTTGACTTGATGTCTTCCGGGACGTCGTCCCAGGATCTAGCCTGCCGGTCTTGTGGTCGGATGTAGTAGTGAATGTCGTCAAAGTCTATGCGTGATAGGTCGGCACCCCATGTTGGCATTGACTTTTGCTTGAATTGTTGGAGTGCTTCTAGTCGAAACTCAAGCATCCAAGCAGGCTCATCTTTTTGCCGAGAGATCTCTCGTACGACATCTTCAGAAAGGCCTTTAGGTGAGGTGTACACCGGCTTGATATCGTCGTGAAAACCGAACTTATAGTTGTCAAGGCCAACGTCAGAAATATCAGTTTTACTCATCGGTTAGTCTGTACCCTCACTAGTAGTGTCTCCGTACTGTTCATATCCTTCGGCTTCAAGGCGTTTCGCCAGACCACTGTCACCAGAGTCAACGACCCGCCCATTAATTATGACGTGGACATGGTCGGGGACAATATAGTTCAACAACCGTTGGTAATGGGTGATTACAAGCACTCCTAGGTCTGTACTGCGAAGTTGATTGACTCCATCAGAAACGATGCGCAATGCGTCAATGTCGAGTCCTGAGTCTGTTTCATCAAGTATCGCAATTTCTGGTTGCAGAACCGCAAGTTGGAGCACTTCGTTCCGTTTTTTCTCACCACCCGAGAATCCCTCATTTAGGTAACGGTTTGCGAACTTAGGATCCATCTTGAGGAGATCCATTTTTTCCATCAGCAATCGACGGAAGTCCATCGCCGAGATCTCATCAGTTCTACGGGCATTTAGGGCCATCCGTAAAAAGCTTGCCACGCGGACGCCGGGGATTTCAGCTGGGTATTGAAATGCGAGAAACATTCCAAGCCGAGAACGTTCGTCAGTGGGGAGTGCCAGTACATCTTGGCCTTTAAAGTGAACCGAACCTGCGGTGACTTCAAATGCTGGGTGTCCCATGAGTGCATTCGCTAGGGTGCTCTTGCCTGAGCCGTTAGGGCCCATCAAGGCGTGAACTTCGCCCTTAGGAATGTTTAGATCGAGCCCACGAAGAATTTCAGTCTCATTAACCGAAACATGTAGGTTCTCGATGGCAAGGGTTGCTTGGCTGTTAGCTACCGTCATAGGTGTTGCCGGACTCTCCTCATTGATCGACCCAATGATCTGACGCACAATCGTGAAAAACACTGATTACGACAGACTAGGATGCCTGAATGTTGTCAGAAGCTAGCTTTGAAGCTAGCAACAAATAAATAATTGTGAACGCCAAGGTAAATATTTTGACATTTAAGCCTCTAACTGGAAACCCTTGAATCTCCAAGAAGAGTTTGATGTTTGTTTTCGAGAACCGAGAAGGTCGATCTAAAGTACCGGGTAAAACCGTGGGTGGATTCGTGGTGAACTGCTGTTACACTCGCCGCGACTTTCCCGTAAATTAGACAACCTGATTGACAGACATTTTATCGGCCAAAACCTCACCTGTCATTTGTGCGCGACGGGCTTCCGACTTGCGCTCGGGAATATAGTCTCACGTGTCGAAGAAGCCATCCCGTCCACGTGCTGAATGGCAGGACCAGCTAGCCCAGGGCATTCGCGATGTACGGGCTATTCCTGGCCTTACCGAGGAGCAGTACGTCAGGCTGGAGGCAATTGCTAAAGAGTACCCATTTTTTACTACGCCCTATTATCTCGGGTTAATTGAGACGATGGATCCCAGTGATCCGGTTTTTCTTCAGCAGATGCCAGATCCTCGGGAGTTTGAAGACGCAGGATTCCTTGAGGATGATCCTCTGGACGAGGAAGCCGATATGCCGGTTCGTCATCTCACTCATCGCTATCCAGATCGGGTCCTGTTCGTCGTCACCCATACCTGCGCTATGTACTGTCGGTTTTGTACCCGGAAGCGAAAGGTTGGCAAAAACCCTGTTCCACCACCTGATGAATTACAGGCTGTTTTTGACTATATCTCGGCCCATCCAGAGATACGGGATGTTTTGCTGAGCGGTGGCGATCCATTGACGTTAACGGATGGTGCTCTCGAATGGATAATTTCTAGTTTGCATGAGATTCCTCACATCGATTTGATCCGGATGGGCACCAAGATTCCATGTGTGAATCCGGCTCGAGTGACCGATGAGTTGTGCGAAATGCTGGCGCGTTACCAACCGTTCTACGTCAACACACACTTCAATCATCCGCGGGAACTGACTCCCGAAGCCCGAGAGGCTTGTGCGCGTCTTGTCGATCACGGCATTCCGGTTGGGTGCCAGACCGTGCTGCTGCGTGGGGTTAATGATGACCCTGAGGTGATGAAGCAGCTGATGCACGAGTTGCTGAAGGCACGTGTCAAGCCTTACTACATTTACCAGGCCGATTTGGTTAAAGGTACCGACTACTTTCGGACTTCGGTTCAAAAGGGTCTTGAAATCATGGAAGCCTTACAAGGGCACACCACAGGTTTTGGTGTTCCCCAGTACATCATTGACGCACCAGGAGGCGGTGGGAAGATACCTGTGACGCCGGAACGTATCGTTGAGTTGACCGAAGAAAAAATTGTGCTTCGAAACTATGAAGGTCGTGTTTACGAATATCCTGCCGCAGGACACGCCTCGGACGTAGCTCCAGGTACGCTACGTGAATACTTTCCTGAATTCAACGAGTAGGTCGTAGGTTTACGGTTGGTCAACAAAGCTCGTATAGCTGTCGTTACTTTTTAATGATCGTAGGTCCCGTTTGGCAGAGCACGTGGCCCGTGACCAAGGTCCACGTGGCGTAGTTTCTGGTGAGACAATTAGTCCGAGTGGTCGTTTCCTACAAGGGCGTTAAGCTCATTCCACTCTGACTGGGACATACCGACGTCCCTACGTGTAATGTTTTCGCCCTGGAGTCGTCTCCGGATAGCTTCCAGCCCTTTAGCCGATATGTTCGCGCCACCAATTCTGTAGTCGGCAAAGGCTTCGTAGGTTAAGGGGACCCATCTTTTCAGTGTTTCAAGCATGACGTTTGCGTAGGCGCGAATTTCATATTGTGCGTGGTCGTCGCTGCGAAGCCATAGAAAATTAAGCAGGTTGTGAAGATCGACTTTCCAATACCATTGGGTGTAAAAGTTCAGCGATAAATTCATCCGCGCTAATTCCCGAGCTAATCCTTGGCGATTGCTTGCCAACGTTTCGCCGTTGATGTCCTCGTTGAGCATTTCCTGGTAGTGGTTATAAGCCTGAATTGCGTCCCCACGGAGTAACTCAAGAACGCGCTTGGCTTCTTGTCCTTTGAGTGTTTCCCCCCGACCTTGCCGGTTGCTGGTGGATTGAGCGGCCAGATGTTCGGCTGCAGGGACATAAAACTCATTGTCGAGGATGGAATAGCGGGCAGAGTATTCATTCACGTTCGCTGTGCGATGTCTGATCCATTGCCGTGCCACAAAGATTGGAAGTTTGATATGGAACTTGATCTCACACATTTCAAATGGGGTTGTATGTGAATGGCGCAGCAAGTAGCGAATAAGCCCCGCATCTTGTCGGCTTTGCTTGGTTCCGGCTCCATATGAAACTCGAGCTGCCTGGACTATGGCGGTGTCACTGCCCATGTAGTCCACGACGCGTACGAAGCCATGGTCGAGCACAGGAAAGGCCTCGTATAGAACTTCTTCAAGCTGCTCAACGGTTGTGCGACGCGTGGTGGCCTGAAGCGTGCGCTGCGCGGCTATTGCGTCACGTTCCTCCGGTCGTAAGGGCAATTTGGTTTTCCATGGACGGGTTTCGGTTTAAGGGTTATGAGTATACGAGTGTCTTGGGTTTGCCAAGGACTAGGTGTTTCTCACAAGAACTAGGGCAACTGACCTGTTTGGCGAAGCAGCTCAGTTCCTACCGAAGCAAGCTGAACTCGTTTATCCAGCGGGGCGTCGGGATGGTATTCAAACCGAGCCCGCTGGAAGTGTTGAACGGTACGCCCGTTTTCAGTCACCTCTTGAGAAATTGGGTATCCAAAACGATCGAGTCCGCCTTGTTTCTCCCAGAATTCCAGGAAGGAGAAATGGACGCTGTGACCTGTTTCGGGGAAGAAACGATGTTGTGGCACGCTTTGGAAAGGTACGTCGCCTGTAAATGGACGCCGCGGCGTGGTCAGTTCTGTATTAATTAAACCCAGCTGAACCTCGTAGCGAGTACCTGCCTTGTCAGGATGAAATTCCATTCGTGCCTTTTCGAAATATTGGATTGTCCAGCCCTTATGGACGAATTCCTCTGTAAGCGGTAACCCAAAGGTGGCCACGCCCCCATTTTCATTAAAGTATTTTAGGAAGCCGTGCCTGATGTTGTGTCCGGTTTGCTCGAAGTACACTGATTGACCGTTCGGCAGGTTAAGTGGTGCGTGGCGACGGGTATAGGGATAGGCGAATTTGATGTTGAATCTTGTGCTGAGGACGGTTCCGATGTTGTCGGGGGTAGTTCGGTTAAACCGACTTACAAAGTTCCAAGCGTCCATGGAAGTTCGACCACCGCCACCATCCGCGGCAACTGTAATCAGCCGTCCACTAGCCGTCCGGGAGTTGAAGTCAAGCGAGGCTACTTGACCGATGTTTGCTCCAGAACTGGAAATAACAGTTCCAATTGTCGTCAATGGGAATTCATTGGTGGCCCAAGTACTACGAGGAGAATCAGCGTCCCAAGCTCGTCCGGCCGGATCCAGATCGAGGATTCCTCGGAGATATGGCAGCGGCGATCCTCCAAAAACATCCTCATTGTTTTCTGTATGCCCATTTCCTGTGCTAAAGAAATATGAACGAATGGGCACGCCCCCGTGGGTTATGGACCTTCGGCGCGTTGCTTGGATTGCGGCTGAGGCCTCAGGCGTTTCTCGATTGACCCCAAGGTAAACTTGGTACTGAGTGGTGTCATCGACATCCCATAGTGGTCGATTAGGTGCAAGGCTATTGATGGCAAATGTTCGGGCTACCATGGCCTGTGCTTTTAGTGCCTCTGTAGGCCAATGACTTGGCATTTCGGCGGGAACCACTCCCAGAAGATAATCTTCCATGTTGACGACATTAACCGTGTCGATGAGGCCGGACGAGTTTTTGTACACCCGCATTAGTCCCCTGTAGAGATCAAAGTAACGAGAATTACCGGCGGACGCAGTGAACTTGTAGTGGACAAGCAAACGGGTTTCTGGTTTCAACGGGATAACTTCGATAAGGCTAGGAAGATCAAAATCAAGCATGTGTTGACCGGCGGCGTCAATAAGCCGAACAGTCACTCGTCCGTCTCCGGGGTGATCGAGTAATCGAAGTCGTGCGCCGGCTGGCAGCGGGCCTGTTGCCCCTGCTATGGCCCATTCACCGCCGACCCCAATAATGTCACCAATTAGCGTGTTTGATGAACGGAGAGATCCGTCGAACGACGAAGGACGATAGTTCTTGTCAATTAACACGCGAATCGAAGTCTGGTCTGTTGGGTACTCGCTAATCTCTACGCCTTGGTAGTAAGCCCGAACGATGTCATCGGCAGTCTGCCCCCCGTATGCACGGCCGCGGGCTCCCCACTGAGACATTCCTACGCCATGCCCCCATCCCTGGCCTTCGATCCGTACTACCTGGTCAGGAAGATACGGAAGGGTTTCAGCCCGTGACGCAGTCGGAAGCGCAGCGAGAACTGCTAGAGAGATCGCAGCTATGGCTGGAAGAAAAGCGCGGCGTAGGCCGCTGTTTTTTATGTGTTTTTCGATTATCACGGTTTGAGTGTAGCTATGGCAGTGATGGCGTCAACGATCTATTACAACGTATATTGGAAATACATGTGACGGTCATTTGGAGTATTTCCCGGCCGAGCTTGGGAAGCATTCTCGCGTAGTGATGACGGTCTAAATT
Organism: Chloroflexi bacterium UBA6622; assembly: GCA_002433065.1. Lineage (GTDB taxonomy): Bacteria > Chloroflexota > UBA11872 > UBA11872 > UBA11872 > UBA11872. The sequence continues at coordinate 5,024 of DJHK01000035.1, read as the reverse complement.
AGTTGTCTAGTTGGCGGTTGCAGCTTTTGCCCATTCGTTGTGATTATAGGCTGACGTAATGGTTTTGCTGGCTCATATAATGAGACGTGCCCCCGCATACTTTTTCTGTGGGTTCGATGTGTAGCATGACAGCTCCTGTTATTTCTATTGATGGTCCTGTTGGATCTGGGAAAACCACGGTGGGTCGCGTGGTTGCCGATCGGCATGGGTTCCTCTGTCTGGACAGCGGGCTGTTCTATCGTGCTGCCGCTTTAGGCGTGCTGGAGAACCAAGTTAATCCTGAAGATGTTCCGAGGGTTTTAGAGGTGTCGAAGTCATTGAACCTTGAGTTTGTGCCGAGTTCTACCAGTTCCAGTGATGTTGGAGTGTTTAATCACGGTAAAGACGTTACATCGACACTGCAGACTTCTGAGGTTGAGGCCATCGTGTCCGATATTTCAAAACTTCGCAGGCTCCGTCTGCAACTTCTGGAAGTGCAACGTTCATTTATTAGTAGGGGTGGCGTGGTTGCTATTGGTCGCGACATCGGGACAGTGGTCTGGCCAGACGCGCAATTGAAGATTTATCTCGATGCGTCACTAGAAGCTCGTACTGAACGTAAGTGGCGCCAACGACAGGATGCAGGCGAAGCTATCGGGGTGGCCGAGGCTCGTCGAATCCTTGAATCGCGCGATCGAACGGATAGCACGCGCGCGTACGCACCTTTAATGCCTGCGGCCGACGCCGTTCTCATCGATTCCAGTGACCTATCTCCTGATTTGATTGCTGATGAGATCGACAGACTGATACAGGACCGAAACATTTTGGATTGTTGTTGAGATGGGTCGTGGACGAGCGTGGGAACCACCTTTGGTGGTTAAGTTGGCCTATCGGGGGGGGCAGACGCTGGGAAGAAGAATTGTATTTCCCCCGTTGTTTCGTGTTCGGGTTGAGGGGGAGAACTACTGCCCATCTACCGGTCCGTGCATAGTGGCATCAAACCATTTCAGTAATTTTGACCCCATACTGCTCGGGGCTTACCTGCCCCGTCGGATCACATATTTAGCAAAACGTGAGCTTGTGGATACCCCGCTGCTGGGCATCATTTACCGGTTGTGGGGTGTTCTCCCGGTTAATCGTGACGGGGTTGATCTTCCGGCAATGCGACAGATGATTCGGGCTCTTCGGGGAGGGAATCTTGTTGGGATGTATCCCGAAGGTACGAGAAGTCGTGATGCTGTATTGCATCCTCCAAAAGCCGGAGTTGCGTATGTTGCGCTCAAACTCGGAGTTCCGGTTGTTCCAGTTTCAATTTGGGGGCCTGAAGCGTTTTCGTGGCGAGGGAGGGTACGAGATGGTCGAATCCCTGTCACAATTCGCTTCGGCCAGTCGTTGACGTGGGAACGTCAAATCGGATCAATCTCGGAGACTGATCTTGGTTCGGCAGGTCATTCGATCATGAGGGCTATTGCTGACGGATTACCTGAGAAATTCCGTGGTGCATATGCCTGATTCGGAAGCAGGTCGTTCGATGAGTGTTGGAACTAATCGGGGTTCTCAACCTCTTGTTGCAATCCTTGGACGTCCGAATGTTGGGAAATCAACCCTTTTTAACCGGCTCGTCGGCGGTCGGGTTGCGGTTGTTGAGGATATGCCGGGAACAACACGTGACCGTATATATGGTGAGATTGAATGGCGTGGACAAGGCATGGCAGTGGTTGACACGGCGGGGATTGCATGGCGGCA
>DJHK01000035.1:0-2984 GCA_002433065.1 Chloroflexi bacterium UBA6622 | reverse complement strand
GTTGCATGGCGGCAGCCCGAGCCTGTAGCCGCGGATGCCGAAGCCCAAGCCAGGCTAGCGGCTGCGGAAGCGGATCTTGCTTTGGTCGTCGTTGATGTGACGACGGGCCCAACTGAGTTGGACGTGCGTGTTGCCCGCGAGGTGAAACGTGCCGGACGTCCTCATCTTTTGGTCGTTAACAAAGCTGACACGCTGCAGCACCGGGAGCTAGTTTCGGAGTTCTACTCCCTTGGTCTTGGGGAACCTATTGCGGTGTCAGCGATGCATGGCACTGCAACTGGTGATTTGCTTGACGCGATCCAGAATCGTCTTCCGCGGGTCGAGTATCGAGTGGAAACCGATCTTCGTCCGAGACTGGCGATTGTTGGACGGCCGAACGTCGGTAAGTCATCACTGGTTAATGTATTACTAGGTGAGACGCGATCCTTGGTACACGATGCTCCGGGGACCACACGTGACAGTGTTGACACGTTGCTCGAGTGGGAAGGCCAAGAGGTTTGGATTGTGGATACGGCTGGTATTCGAAGACGGGGGCATATCGATCCAGGGGTCGAGCAGCACAGCGTGCTGCGTGCGGTGCGATCTATTCAGCATGCCGACATAGGGGTTGTTGTAGTTGACGCCTTTGAAGGCCCAACTGCTCAGGACGCTCACGTCGCTGGCTTCGTTCTTGATGCTGGTAAGGGTGTGGTCATATTGGCTAACAAGTGGGATCTTGTGGTGGGTAAGGAATCTTCTGATCGGGTAGATCACCATCTGCGACGAATCTTCCATTTTCTTCCTGAGAGCCCGGTAGCCAAGATTTCCGCTCTGACGGGACGTCATGTTGATCATGTATTACCCATGGCTCTTGAGGTGCATCGGGCGCGTCATGTTCAAGTGCTTACGTCGAGGCTGAATGTATTCCTTCGATCTTGGATCGGTCGTCGGGATCCTCCATCACGTCGCGGTAGGATCGCCCGATTTAAGTATGCGACGCAATCAGGCGTTGCTCCTCCGCAGTTCACTTTGTTTTTTTCGAATCCAGAGTCGATCCATCGATCGTATCGAAGATATCTTGAAAATGGACTGCGCGAGGAATATGGATTCAACGGTACTCCGGTAGAGGTCAAGCTTAGGGCTTCATAAAGTTGTCCCTAGGGTTGACATGAACGTGGGCCATACGGATCCTGCATCGGTACCTGGGTTGAGGTGGAACCATTGGTGACTGTAGTTGAGGGCGTACAGATAGCCTGCCTTACAGTTGGGGCATATCTGTTTGGTGCTATACCTGTTGGCTGGCTTGTATGTCGGGTTGGCTTCGGTGTGGACATCTTTCAACACGGAAGTGGAAGGTCGGGGACCACAAATGTCTACAGAACTGCCGGTAAAGGCGCGGCCATTATTGTGTTTTGTGGGGATCTCCTTAAAGGTTTTGTGCCTGCCCTGCTAGCTCGAGTCTTGGTGGCTGAATTTCAACTCGTGCCGGTGATGGTTGCTGTTCTAGCAACAGTGGGGCATAACTGGTCGGTGTTCATCGGTTTGCGAGGCGGACGAGGCGTAGCTACTAGTTGGGGGTCTGTGATGGCACTTGTCCCTGCTGCGGCATTGGTAGGGATACCTCTTGGGCTTTTTACCGTGGTCATTGGGCGTTATGTATCGCTTGCATCGCTGGCTGGTGCTGTTGGTTTTCTAATCGGCGGCATCATTTTTTACGCACTGGGATTTGGTGTTGATGGATTTGGTGTTGCCCTAATTGCCGGATTTGTGATTTTTTTATTCAGTCAACATCTCGATAATCTACAGAGGTTGATAGCAGGGAATGAGCGACGGTTGGCGCCTTGGACAGATATGTCAGGTAGCCGCGATTCATCTGATCATGGTTCTTCCTAGCGAGACATTGTGCTGACCTTTGGGTAAACCTTCGCAAGCAACACCAATGGGAATCGCATTGAGGTTCCTGGCATCAAGGGTTCGGTCGGAAGCGCAGGTTCGGGAACGTCTGGCTGCGAAGGGTGTGGGTTCTAAGGACCTTGAGGCCACGATATGTCGTTTGTGCGAGCTTGGATATGTGGATGATTCTGAATTTTCAAGAGCGGTTATTAGATCCCGAAGAAACCATCGAGCCCGTGGGCGACGATATGTTTTTGAGGAACTACGAATGTATGGAGTGAGTGAAGCGGTAGCAGACGAGGAATTGAGGACAAGTTACGGGGATGAGATTGAAGTTGCGCGGCCTGTTGGACATAAGCAGGCAGGTAAGTTGGCTGAGATGCCTTTCCTCGAATTCCGCCAACGCCTTGGATCTTTTCTTGTGCGACGGGGATTTGAACACTCGACAGCCGAATCTTTGGTCACCGAGTTATGGGAAGATCGTGGCTCGACAAATTGACTGGTGTTTGCTTGGGTACTATGCCCGCGTCTTTTGTAATGCTGGCCCAATAGCGTGGGCAATATGCTCGATTGGTATTCCACGGTCTGATTGCCCAGCGGTAGTTGAGGCTGCTTCGCAATGTAACCATACGCCCAGTCGGGTTGCGGCAACGGGCGAAACGCCTTGGGCTAGCAGGCCGGCGATGGATCCTGCTAGAACGTCGCCGGAGCCCCCGGTTGCCAGAATAGGGTTGGGGCGTGCGAGGATCCACGTAAATTGATTTCCTGCCACGATAGTTGGGGATCCTTTTGCCACCACTGTTGCGTTAGTTGTGGATGACAGGTTTTCGGATATTCGAATGCGGTTTCTTCCTTCAGGAATAGACGTTTCACAGGACAAGCGTCTTAGTTCGCCAGGATGGGGAGTAAGGATCATCTGAGGTCCGAGTCTGGGATACAGATCTTGGTTGTCAGCGAGTACATTGAGGGCATCGGCGTCAAAGACGATGGGTAGGTGAGGTCGGCGTTCAATGAGTTCGGTAACAAGTAAATCCGTTTGAGGGCTGCGCCCTAATCCAGGGCCTATTAAAAGGGCGGTCGACGAGTCTAGTAATTTCTCCAGATCATCAATC
>DJHK01000018.1 GCA_002433065.1 Chloroflexi bacterium UBA6622 | reverse complement strand
CTTCAGACAATTTGGAGTTCATCGGGCCCGCGACACAGAAGAGATGCTCGACATAGCGTATGCCGCTACATTCGGCATGCTGCCAACTAGCCGGCGTGTGGGTTTGTTGAGCATCTCAGGTGGTGTAGGGGTCCAGATGGCAGACGAGGCAGTCGAGCTAGGACTTGAAGTAACTCCTATGAGCACGGCTGCCCAAAACCGCCTCAAGGTGCTACTACCTTATGCCTCCCCGCGAAACCCTGTTGACATTACCGCCCAAGCATTTAATGACCTCGAACTGATTCGCGAGAACCTTAGAACCATGCTCGAAGAAGGCACCTACGCCGCCATAGTAGCCTTCTTCACCTTCGTGGCCGCTGCTAAAGTTCTCGTCGAACCAATCAGCAATGCGCTAGCGGAGGCCAAGAAGGAATATCCCCAGTGCCTATTGGTCCTATCGATCATTGGTCCCACAGAAATCGTCCGAAGTTATGAACGTATTGGATGTCCAGTATTTGCAGACCCAACTCGTGCGGTGCGTGCGGTTGAGGCCTTAGCTCGATTCAGCGAAGCCTTTGCTCGCCCTGTCGAGATGCCCATCGTCCCTATATCTAGCACACGACTTCCCACTTCACCTATCAGCGAACACATTGCAAAACAAATTTTTTCAGACCATGGTTTCCCAGTCGTCGAAGAACATCTCTGCACAACAGCTGATGAGGCTGTCACCGTCGCAAACCAGCTTGGTTATCCCGTCGCACTCAAACTTTCATCGAAAGACGTAGCTCTCAAGACCGAAGTCGGTGGCGTAAAACTTGGACTTAGCTCAGCCCTGGCGGTGAGCCAAGCCTTTGTTTCGGTCACAAGCCGTATAGGCACAACCCTTCCTAGTGCCAGCGTAGAAGGGGTAATTATCTCGCCGATGGTCACCGACGGCATCAAAACAATTTTCGGATTGCACAACGACCCGACCTTCGGCCCTGTCGTAATGTTCGGACTCGGCGGTATTTTCGTAGAGACCCTTAAAGACGTGGCGTTCCGAGTGGCTCCATTTAACATCGATGAAGCGCACCGAATGATCCGCGAGGTCCGTGCCTTTCCTCTCCTCGAAGGAATGCGCGGTCAACCACGAAGAGACCTTGAGGCTATCGCGTCCACACTTGTTTCCTTATCTCGTTTTGCCGCGGCTTACAGCGGGCAACTCTCCAGCGCAGAACTCAATCCCGTCCTAGTAATGCAAGAAGGACAAGGTCTCGTCATCCTCGATGCCCTAATCACCACCTAAAACCGACCGCCAAATAAAAAGCCGCGCGGCCTCAAAGCCGCGCGGCCAACCGATTCCAGACCAAACACTAACTCAACTCACGCCAACTGGCTCATCCCTCTTGTCTGACTTGCCAGGAGTCCCAAGGCCCTGGATCTGGATGACTCCGCTCTCTTTTGGCTGCTCTTCCTTCAGAATATGCTGCCTATACAATGCCGCCATCCGCTCATTTTCAGCCTCGTCCTTCATTCGATCCCGAGCCTCAATCTTCTCCTGACGAGCATTCTTTGCAATTCCCTGCTCGTCAAGATCTGTCTGTAAACCAGCAGCTACAGCTTCTGGATCCAGAACCAGATTGTGCGAACGGCTTTTCATATCAACGTCCTTACCACCTGCAAAGATCTCATGGCGGCCGTGCTCTTCATACCACTTGGTTAAAGTAGCCGTCATATGCATCTTCTCAATTATGTTCCTCCAGCCTATACCCGTGTTATAGGCACAAAAGGAGATTTCTCCTTCTTGAGTAGCATAAGGAATGATGCAACGCTCAGTACGCCTAAAGTCGTAATTAAACAGATCCTGGAACCACATGCCAGCAATAAACAAGAAATTCCAACGGTCGGAGCGACGCTTGGCTATATCAGCCTGGGTCCGATCGCCAGTCACACTGCCATAATCTTTACCTGAAGCCCCGAACGTTTTATCGAACTTCTTCAACAGATCCAATAATTTGAAATGAGTTGGCGCATTAAACGGATCGTAATTCCTGATCAGAGCCAGCGCCATCCCAATGACCGAAAATCTCCTGGATCGACCCCCGTCATTAATCCGGCCCAAATCCTTTGCCAGTCGCTCAGCCTTTAAGAAAGCCGTCACCGGCACAGATTCCTTGGTCTCTTTATCAATCATCACTGCCATTCCGATTCCACAGTTCGGATGACATCCACAATTCAATTGACCCCAGTCTGCCTGCGGACCGTGGATATAATCGGCAGAGTCGGTAAAGGTCCCCATGAAAGAGATCGGGAACCAATCCCGGACAGGCTCACCGATGCCAGTCTGGTCCTTAACATCGTGGGCCAGGTGCGACAATGTGTAGCGTTGCGCATGCCTGCGCTCATCGGTAATTTCCTCGTCTCGGCCAGTGAACGAGACAGGTTGAAACGACAAAAAGTTAATCTTCTTTGGATTGTCGAGTGCAAATTGCACGACACGCCCAACCTGTTCGTTGTTGATCCCATTTAGAATCGTGATCACCGGCACAATGTCCACACCAGCATTGTGCAGATTTTCGATAGCCTTCAATTTCACATCAAATAGGTTGCCAACCAAACGGTGGGAATTAGCAGCGTTACCAATGCCATCAAACTGAAGGTAGGCATAGCGAAGACCAGCATCAGCCGCAGCTCGCGCGAAATCTGGATTCTTGGCAAACTCGATACCATTTGTCGCCGCCTGCACACTGTTGTAGCCGACTTTCCGCGCGTAACGAACTGCATCAAGAAAATGGGGAGAAATGGTTGGCTCACCTCCAGAGAACTGCACAGACATCTGGCGCTTAGGCTTGATTGAGATCGCGTTGTCTAGCAGAGTCTTGATGTCGTCCCAACCAAGCTCGTGTACGAATCCGACTTGGTTCGCATCCATAAAACACGGATCGCACATCATATTGCAACGATTCGTCAGGTCTATCGTTAACACAGAGCCTCGACCGTACTTGATGGTGCTGCTCCCGTGGTTATGTAATTTCTCATCATTGTGGGCACGCATGTCACTGCCCGGAAACGAATCTTCAAGGTGCTGAAAAAATTCGGTATCAATAGCCATCACATCTTCGAAATGTCCGTGCACTGGACAGTCCTTGACCATCAAAATCTTGCCATCACGTTCAATTATCGTAGCTTTGATTTCTCCGATTTTTTCGTCGAGCAAGACCTTATAATCACGCTTGCCATCGAGAATCTCCTGTCTCGCCTCGCGTACACATCTTGGACACAAGGAGTCGGTCTCCCGAGGCCAGCCCAGTGGTGGTTTCACTTTCTCGTAGGATTTCAGCAACGGTTTATCGGCCCAAGCCGGGGTAAATGATGCACGTTGTTTAAAGCTGTTCAGAAGGTCAAACACTCGGAAGCCGGCGTCGGCGACCAAGGTCACGGCTTTCTCTGCGTATTTGATCGGTTTATGCATTATCAATCCTAGCTGTGGGGAATCGATCCGGTGGCCTAAATATCTGAGGTTCGTTTCGATACCTTATAAGGATACCGCCTACTAGCCCAAGCGTCCCGGCTGCCTTATAAGATAACCTTAATCAACAGAAAACTGGACAAATTCTCGCTAGAATGGCATTTAAGAGGGGTGAATGGGCATTCTAGCGCCTAGTTGGCGACCACGAAACAACACCTCAGAACCGGCTTGCGGGCTTCCTGGACCACTAGTTAGCCGCACCTTCGCGAAACGTGAGATTAAAACGCCCATTGAGTGCCAGCCCGCGAGGTGCTGTCCCTGGTAGCAGACCTGCCACTCCGTGGTACCGCAATCGGCTCAGCCCGCCAAATACGAAGCCGTCACCTGATTTCAACAACACTGTGGTGGTAGAATCCTTGCGATTAAACCCACCCAAAACAAATTTTGCAGTGTCACCGATGGATACCGACACTATAGGTAGTCCGGCTCTAAGTGTTTCCGGGCGCTCATCCTTGTCCTGATGGAGGCCCATCTTTCCGTCAACTCCATAATAGTTGAGGATACAGACATCTGGGGCGATCTGCATGCCCGCAGCACCAGCCAGCCTCACCCCGAGGTCCCGCAAGTCACCTGGTAATGCCTGCACCGGCTGTCCATCGTAATCCTGTCTTCTAGTTTCGTAGGTGTAGGTCTTCGGATTCCAATGGTATCCAAGACAGACCATCCGGACACTCATCTTCCCACCCCCACGGACCGTCGGCACGTACCAGCCCGGCGAACCGGTACCGATGGAGCGACACCGAGCCCCTAGCACGTACTGCTGGGCAACCGACAGAAAACCTGGTAGATGCAAAGCACCAGGAAAAATCTCGATACGCGTCCCGGCATCGGTCTTCACTTTTCTGCAGCACCCACCCGAATTTTCAAGGCAAAACCGGCTTAGCGAAAACGCCGCCAGAAGCCCTAGCAACAACCAGGCCGATCACAGCAATCATCAGGGTTCTGAATGATTTCCACAGGCCGATCCGTATCGGCCACAATCACAAACGAGCCCAAGTAAGGAGCCTGAGACAACTTTTCCGCGGTATCGGTGCAAACTTCAACTGGCTCCCCTCGCGGGAATAGATGACCTTCCTCATCAACCACAGCCTTTAGGGGGCCCAGGTAGACCGCACGATGACCAACGAACCGACAACCCGCTTGCTTCTTAAACTTGTAACCTCTCACAGTGAGAGAATAGAACTTACAGCCCTCAACTTCCCGCCAGAAGGACTTCTTGAGAACCGACACACCATAAAATCCTGCCTTCTCAGCTCCAGCCAAGAACGCCTCCTCCGTTAGCGCTCCAGATATGCATTCGCCCCAGAGCTGACCATCGGCTCGCATCTTTGGTGGCACAGCATCATCGGATACGATGTCGGCTACAATAAATCGTCCACAATTTCTCAAGACTCGCCAAACCTCGCCAAACACACGCGACTTATCTGGAGCAAGGTTAATCACGCAGTTCGACGTGACCACATCCACAGTTGCTTCGCCGAGCGGAATCTCTTCAAGGTAGCCATGCCGAAACTCCACAGCATCATAACCAAGAGAAGCAGCCACCTTCGGCTGACACTCCCGTGCAACCGACAGCATCTGTTCAGTCATATCGATTCCATACACATGCCCTCCGGACCCAACCCGCTTAGCCGCAATAAAGCAATCGATTCCAGCTCCAGACCCTAGGTCCACCATTGACTCACCAGGTTGTAGTGACGCCGCAGTGACCGGACTTCCACAGCCATAAAAACGCTCCACAACCTCGGCAGGAATATGCTTCAAGTCCTCTTTGTCTGGCTGCACGGGACAACACAATGCCTCCTGCGGTTGTTCAGCTGCTGACCCATAAAATTCGCGTACTGCTAAATGCGACTTATCAACTAATTCACCGGACAGGACGCAGGTCGAATGGGTAGTCTGCACAACGACTTCCTCATCTTGCTTTGTATATTCCCCCATCGACCGAAGCACTACCGGACGATCATAGCCGGAGCCTGTCTGTACGCTTGATTGCCCTTCGGCGACCAATTTGGCCCACGCATCATCAGCCAACCCTTTGTAGAGCTCGCAGTAAGGATCATGTCCCAAGAAAGCAGACCGCCGCCGATGCCCTCCTTCAGCCGCCGGCCAGTAGCCGTGCTCGACATCACCACCACCGCAGATAAACCTCAGAGAACACCCCCGACACAGTGGCTTTCGCTCGACGGTTGCCTCACGCAGGTCGAGGCACACTGAACTCGTTCGCCAGATTGACTCAAGGTTATTCTCAGCCAGGTCGCCGCAGCGCAGATCAACAACACCGGCCATCGAGGCGGACGGATAAATCCAGCCGTCCGTAGAAAGACAGAGACTGCTCCACCCAGCTCCGGCCAGGTCGTTCTTCACTCCAGGACTTCCATCCAGTCGACGCCGAAACTCCTCAAGGTTATCAATCGAAATACCCAGGCCTGCTGCCACTTCACTTGCTTGCCTGACAGCACGCAGGATCTGCTCGGCTGTTGGCAACGCATCCCAGTCGCCCTCGAGCACACGTCCGCGCCGGTGTGGCCAAAGCAGATGGACATTGTTCAGTCCGTGTTCGCTGGCAAACCGAACGATGTCCGTAACTTGATTGAGATTGTGGCTTAAGATAGTTGTAGTCAAGGTCGGGATGATCCCGGACTCCACGGCCGCATCGATCCCTTCGACGATACGGCGAAAGCTACCATCCCCGCGAATCGGGTCATTGCTTTCTTCGCTAGGTCCATCCAAACTGACCTGAAAGCGCAGCATCCCCCCGCCTGAAGAAGTGTCCAAGCCGGAGCCACCCCCTTCGCCTGACCCGTGAGACATGGCAGTCTCGAACAAAACTAGACGCTGCAACCGTTTGTCTGTGAAAAGTGTCCCATTGGTCAGGACCACCAATTCACGTCGACGGGTAACCACGACCTCCTCAATCAATTCAAAAATATCAGGGCGTGCTAGCGGCTCCCCGCCGGTGAAAAACAAACGTTCTACACCAAGCGCTACGGCCTGGCCAATAGCCTCAACGAGCCGTTCAGTCGGCAGGCCCTGCAAACGGTCAGGACCTGATGACACTAGACAGTGCCGACACCGAAGATTGCAGAAATCGTTAACTTGGATCCACAATTCGCGAAGCTGTTCCAGCTCGAGGTATGCAGAACGGCCTAGGTAGGGAGCTGGCGCTGCACCATCAGTAGACAAAAATCCCTGACGCAAGCCATCATGCGCGAAGGTCTCGGCATGAAGCCATGCTCGAGTCACATCAAGGCCCGTCTCAGAAGCATAGTCACGAACGACCTGACCGAACGGCGTATGTCCATCAAAGTGCGGGAGTAACCTTAGTCCACGCTCATCAGTTGCAATCCAGTGAGGTCTGGCCGGATCGAGAGCGACCACAGCCCCCCCCATACGCCGCACCGAGTAGGCCGGAGCACGAAGCAACGTCTTATCTTCAATAACCATGCGCTAGAGTTTCCAGAAAACTGAGTCGCGGCCATTCCGCAAAAACCACCAACCCCACCAATCCACACATCAACCCGGACAACAGTCCCCTCAAGTAGACGGTCCGGTATTCTCGGACGTGACTGTCCTTGGCAACCCCTGTGGCACTAACCGGTACCAAAGGCGAAACCCAAGCAAGACAGCCAAACAACCGGCATAGAGCAATGGTGGCCCAATATCAATCTTGACCAGCCACAGATAGTGAACTACTGCAGCTATCGCTGCTACATACGCCAACCGATGCAACCGTCGCCACCGTGCTCCGCCCAATCTTCTGATCATCTTAGTCGTAGAAGTCAAAGCCAGCGGAACAAGCATAAGAAACCCCGCGACCCCAGCAGTGACATAACGCCGCTCAACGATGTCATCCCAAATCAGATCAAAGGCGAAGAAAAAATCAAGGACCAAGTAGGTACTGAAGTGAAGCAGGGTATAAAAAAACGCAAAGAGGCCCAGCATGCGCCGGAATGACCCGAGTGCAGCCACTCCCGTCAACCGGCGAAGGGGAGTCACCGCGAGCGCCAGCAACAGCAGCCTTAACGCCCAATCGCCTGTCCGATGGGTGATGTCCTCAATAGGGTTGGCCGAAAGCGCCCCACCGAATCCGTCCCACATGAGGAGAACAAGCGGCAACAGACACGCCACAAACACCCAAGGTTTGGCGCGCCGTGCTAATGTCATTACAGAACTAGGAGGTTGGACAGTCGGCGACACAAAGCTCTCCTCCAACTACCTCCTTGCCTCTCACCCGAACAGCATTCGGCCCATATCCGTCAATAATTGCGCCGCAAGTCCATACCCTCGTACAGACTTGCCACCTGTTCGGCATAACCGTTGAACATCGCCGTGCGAATCCTAAAAAAGCTACCAATCCGTCGTTCGCTCGCTTGACTCCATCGCGGGTGGTCCACCTCAGGGTTCACATTGGAGTAAAACCCATACTCGTTTGGAATGGCAACGTTCCAAGAGTTCAGCGGCTGTTCACGAACAAACTGGATCTTCACGATCGACTTGATGCTCTTAAACCCATATTTCCATGGCACGACCAACCGAAGTGGTGCACCTTGTTGATTCAGCAGGGTCTTTCCGTAAACTCCTACCGCCAAGATGGCCAGAGGGTGCATCGCCTCATCCATTCGCAACCCTTCAACATATGGCCACTCCAAAGAGCGTCCACGCTGCCCTCGCATCTCTTCCGGTCGATGCAACGTCTCAAATCGAACGAATTTCGCGTTAGATGTCGGCTCAAACCGCCGTATCAGATCACCTAGCGGAAATCCAACCCATGGCACAACCATTGACCACGCTTCAACGCACCGCAGTCGATAAATACGCTCCTCTAGGGTATGGGGACGCAAAATGTCTTCAAGAGGGACATCAGCAGCTGGCTTATTCATCTCACCTTCGACCCTCACGGACCAAGGATCGATCGTCATTTCGTGAGCATAACGAGATGGGTCTTCTTTTTGGAGCCCAAACTCATAGAAATTGTTGTACGTCGTGATGTCCTCGAACGAGTTGAGGTCCTCATCTGTACTAAATGGCGACGGCTGCAAGTTCGGAATCGGCTCTTGGGCCTGTAGCTGTGCAGCGGAATTGCTGAGCATCGTGGCCCCAGCCACCAGCCCCAAAGCTCCGCCAGAGGTTTGCTGAATGAACTGTCGCCTATTGTGGTACTGCTGTTCATCAGTGATCTCAGACGATCGGATTTCCTGTGCCCGCTTAATTAACATTGCTCGCCTCCACTCATCGACCGGCTTAACAAACCCCAGATACCTAGTGGACTCACTGCCCCCATGGTCACCCTCTATATGACGCCTTGTCAATGGGAGGCCTCATGTCCGGCACTTACTCAGCGGTCCAAATAATTGATCCAGCTCTTACACGACAAGAGAGCCACCAGCTGGAATCAACCGTCGCCTACTTGGTTTGAGGCCAAGCTGGATAAGACTCGGCCATGTTTTCTGGCGCTCGACCAACAAGATGGGATAGTAAAATCCAGATATTCGCGAACGTCCGCCGCCACCAACCATCCCGTTCCCAGCGCCTCGCTGATACCCGAACCCTCACCTGCGAAAGCAAAAAACTCCCACGCTGCCGCATCCGTCTTACTAAGTCTGCATCTTCCATAAGGGGAAGCGGTCGATAGCCACCAAGAAGATCAAACACATCGCGTCGAATAAATATACCTTGATCTCCATAGACTATAGCTAACCATCGAGCTCGCCACTTCACCCCAAACTCGATCAATCTCGCCTGCCAGCAGCAAGAGTCAATCTCAAGTCGATAACAACCACCTACAACGTCAACCCTAGCCGCTCGCTCTATTTCATCGAACCATTTCGGCCCCAGTCTGGCGTCACTATGTAGAAAGAGCAGCCACCTCCCGCTTGCTATCAGAGCGCCCCTGTTCATCTGCAGAGCTCGCCCCGGGCAACCATCAACCCATCGAACCTTGGGATTATCTCTACGAATTGGCTCCAGCTCTCGATCCTCGGCATCGCCATTAGTCACCACGACCTCAACCTGAATCGATTCGCCTTTACCAACAAGCTCCGCAAGCAACGGCGCCAACATTTTGGCATCATGCAACACAGGCACGATCACAGAGACAAACGCGCTAGGCATGGTCCCCGTATGTGTTAATTCGCATCAGCAGCCGCCTGGGGCTCAAAGTCAACCTTCATTAGTCCAAACCCAGAAACACCGAGATCTCATTCCACACTCGGTCAAGGCTATTTTTTAATTGGTGGTCGTCGTCGAGCAAAACGCACTTCACATGATCGCGGCCTCTTGCAAAACTAGCTACCATCCTGGGGTCAACAACTTCGTCGCCTCGGCCTTGCAAAATGAGCATCGGCACCGACACCGTCGCGGCAAAGCTGTCATAGTAGCCAGCATCGGCATATAAATCATAGTGAACATCACATGTCCGCCCCTCGGCATAATTTTGCACTGCTAGCCGATCGGTAGCGCGCCACTCGTTGAGCCCATCCGCCCCTAACTGCTTCTCCAAACCAGTTCTGAAATCGAAAGCTGGAGCCAATAGAACCAAGTGCTCGATGGAATGCGAAACCTTTCTGCCTTCCCCCGCTCGATAGCAACGCTCTGCCAGATGAAGCGCCACAAACGCTCCCAAACTCGACCCAATCAAGGCGATCGGACTAGGAGCTAGATCAGCGATCACCCGCTCCACGTCATTAATCATTCGCGAAACGGTCATCGTCGAGAAATCAGGTTTGTTAAGATCGGGGCAATGCAACGTAATCCCGATTTCCGCCAAGCGAGCAGACAAAAAGGTCGCCTTCGACGAATCAGGCGAGGATGCGAATCCGTGAAGGTAAACTAGATCCATGATCATAAGACCATAATGTCAGACGGTGCTTTTATCAGCCACAACAGCCGCTCAAAGTCTATTCTTGCAACCTGGACGACAACGACACTGAATTTCTTTATCTCCATCCGTGTGATAGTTGTACGTAAGTTCCTCACCCGGCTTCACAGCCTTGCCTGCAATAATCCAAATCCTACCGTCGATAACATTGCTATAACAATTAGGCTTGCATGAATGATTGATGAAGCGTGCAATATTTCCACCAACGTTCGCGTCAATCACCCAGCGTCGGTTAAGTCGAAAGCACCAGATTTCCCCACGGCGAAGATAGCGATCCTCCCGATCCTCACTCGCTTTGGAAGTAATCTTCTCTCCCTCATAGGTAATAACCCGTTTATTTTTATTGATGTTCTCAAGAGCAAAAACTCCCCAACCATGAAGCTTGGATCGTTTCCGCTTGATTTGGGGTAAGTAGAGCTCAGTCAATCTCATTTCCCATCTAGTGATGCGTCCACGGAGCATCAGGTTCAACATCGCTTGACCAGCGCGGTACGAAGCTTAAGAATCATATCAGTCTAGCTTTGGAGAAGAACTACACGGCCGCTAGTGGCAAGCGTAGCCCCTATAATGAGCACTGTGCATTTACCATGTTGTGAACCGCCGCCGCCAGAGCTGCGTGAAGGTATCGCCCAGTTCAACCGTGGTGAGTTCTTCGAACAACACGAGACCCTCGAAGATCTCTGGCGTGAAGAGGGGCGACCAATTAGGCGATTGTACCAAGGTATTCTTCAGATAGGAGTAGCGCTGTACCACGTCCAACGGTGCAATCATCACGGAGCCAGAACCATGCTAATCAAAGGTTCCGCGCACCTTCAGCCATTTACACCAACTTGTCAAGGCATCGATATCGTTAATCTTCTAGCAAGCACCTCACGCATCCTAGAAGCCGTCGATGAGCTAGGACCGAGCCACCTTGATCAATTCGACTGGTCTCTGGTACCAAGAATCCGCTGGGTAAATAACCAACAATCCTGATGGGTATTCCTAGCCATCACATTACATATTTTCAATAATTTCCCAGCTCGCTCGATAGATGTACTCAAAGCATGAACAACACCGCTCCACATTTCAGCACCAAAACCCTGCAATTCCTAGAGTCACTCAAACGGAACAGTCGGCGGGAGTGGTTTGCAACCCACAAAGCTGACTGTGAAACCTACATACGCACCCCGATGCTCACCATCATCAAATGCCTAGCCACCAATTTCCCAAACATGGCACCAGATATGGTTGCCGCACCGCAATCGATGTACCGCATCTACCACGGTATCCGATTTTCATCCGATAAGACCCCATACAAAGTCCATGTTTCGGCCAGGTTCACTCACAGACTGTTACCCAAAAACAAAAGTGCTGCTTTATATTTTCATCTAGGCTCAGACGAGCTGTGGATCTGAGGTGGACTCTACTCTCCACAACAGCCCCAGCGGCAGCGAATTCGCAAGCATATCTTGGATAAATTCCGCCGCTTCCACAGCCTTGCCCAGTCGCCACCCATCCGACGGATGGGCGGCATTAGAGGAACGTGACTGAAACGTGTGCCGCGCGGGTTTCAAGCCGATCACGAAGCTCCCAAATACCTGCAGCTGCAACAATATCTAATCGGTGAGGAGCTTGAGCCCAGTCCCACAACGGGACCCAGGTTCTACAGCATGCTCCTGAGCAGATTCGCTGCGCTGGCCCCACTTATCGAGTTTCTGAACAGACCACTTGTAGCATCAGTCCGCTTCACCCTCTAACATCAATGAAAATCTCGAGGTCTCGGCATTCCCTCACTAACCGGGAAGTCATGAAATCGCTCCGCTTTCACAGAAGTTACACCATCCTGGTAATGTATTACTCCCTCGACTAGTAAAAACGACCGTTCAAGAATAACCTCTCGCGCAATGTTGAATACATCAGACTTAACAAAAATATTGGCAAATCCAGTTTCGTCTTCCAGCGTCAGAAACACACATCCCTTGGCAGTCTGAGGCCGCTGACGAGCAATAACGGCCCCTGCTACTCTAACCCGCCTACCATTACGCCCATCAGGCAGATCAATAGCACGCAATACTCCTCGAAGTGCCAGTTCATACCGCCGTAAAGCGACTGGATGAGGTCCAATAGTCACCTTTGTCCCAACATAGTCTGACACCGCCCGTTCTTCCGGTGTCATTGACGGCAACGGAGAACTATTCTCAGCCACATTTGGAGCACCACGGGGCATCCACGGCCTAAGGTCACCAGAATTAAATGTCCAACGCATCGACTTAGGCGATCCAACCGACCCCCTCGACCGACTCTGGCTTTTCCCATCCATCTCAGCAAACAACTCACCAGAAGGTCTGACCGCACGCTCAACCTGCCAGAGCGCCGACCGGCGGTCGTAGCCAAATGAGTTAAGCGCCCCAATCTCAGCCAGCGTCACTAATTCGTCACGACGTAGCCCAGTCCGAGCAAGTAAGTCTTCCACTGACCTAAATCGCGGGGACACCGTCACCCCTCCTTCGCCAGTCCGATTCTCTAAAATCCAACCTTCCGCACAGATGCTGCAAAATCCTTGCGACCCGGATGTCCCACAATCCAAGAATGTCACCGCCTCGGCGTCGTCACAACCGCATTTAGGACAAATTAGCATTGCGCCAGCCACTACATCATCTTCTTTGCCTTGTCGACCTTGCCGATCTATACCTGAAACTTCACTCACCGATACCAAGGGCCTGAGCCCTATCGCGCGCCCTGTTGCTTCACTTAATCCAGTCACATAACACAACCCCAATCGGATCGCCCCATCTAGTTCTACGGCACACTCCCATCTTGAGTGCTGCACATCAATTCTGCTAAACCGCACGCCATGACGCTGAGCATCCTTCACCAAAGTCGCCGGGTGATAGAATCCCATTGGTTGGTTGTTCAGTAACGCTGTATAGAACGCCGCTGGATAATGTATTTTTAAATAGGCGCTGGCATACACCAGCAGCGCAAAACTCGCCGCATGTGATTCTGGGAATCCATACAACGCAAAAGAAGAGACCGAGCGAGCGATCTCATCGGCCGGCGCTCCGGTGATGCCATTTTGCTCCATGCCCTCTCGCAGTTGCATCTCGATCTCTGTCATGCGTCGGATCGACCGCTTAAAGCCAAAAGCACGCCTCAACTGCTCAGCTTCCCCCCCTGAAAAGCCAGCAGCTACCATTGCAACCCGAAGCAGTTGTTCCTGAAACAGCGGTATTCCTAGAGTACGACGCAAGATCGGCTCCAGTGAAGGATGCGCATATCGAACAGGTTCACGTCCTGCTCGGCGCCTTAGATAAGGATGCACCATTTGCCCTACAATCGGACCTGGACGAATAATCGCTACCCCAACCACAAGATCGTAGAAACACTTGGGTTTCAAGCGCGGCAACGTCGCCATCTGAGCACGTGACTCGACCTGAAACAAGCCAACCGTGTCGGCATCCTGCAGCATCCGATAAACCGCTTGGTCATTCACAGGCAACCGTGCAAGATCGACTGCTCCAGTTCGGTCTGCCCCTTGACTATTGATCAAGGTAAAAGTGTCTTGAAGCACGGCCATCATACCCAAGCCAAGTAGATCAACTTTCACGATCCCCATGTCAGAACAATCATCTTTATCCCACTGAACCACAACACGATCCGGCATACTAGCCTTCTCCAGCGGAACCACCTCATCAAGCCGCCCCTGACAAATCACCATTCCACCAGAGTGCTGCCCAAGATGCCGAGGCAAATCTTGCATCCGGCGCCACAATGCCCCGAAATGCTTAGCCCGCGGGTGAGTTCTCTCTAGGCCGGCGCGATCAAACTGTCGCGTGAAAGATTCAGTTGAATCAGTCTTCTCAAAATCGTTCATCGCCTTAGCTAATCGATCTATCTCCTCGGAAGCTATTGACAGTACCTTGCCAATGTCGCGCGCAGCACTCCGTCCGCGGTAGGTAATAACGTTAGCGGTCATTCCAGCTCCCAATCGACCATATCGTTCATAGACATGCTGGATGACACGCTCGCGACGGCTCCCACTTGGCAGATCTAAATCAATATCTGGCCACTCGCTCCGCTCCTCTGATAAAAAGCGCTCGAATAGCAGACCCATCTCGATCGGATCGACTGCAGTAATTCCCAAACTGTAACAAACAGCACTATTGGCAGCAGAGCCTCGCCCCTGTACGAGGATGTCTTGCTGGCGACAAAAATTCACGAGATCCCAAACAATCAGGAAATATCCAGCCAGATCAAGCTGTTCAATAAGATCAAGTTCACGCGCGAGCTGCAAGCGGGCACGTTCGTGATAAGGCCGATACCGTTCACGAGCTCCAACATCGGTAATAGCTCGTAAAAATGAGATCATCGTGTCACCGGCCGGCACCGGATAAGCGGGAAATCGGTAGCCCAAATCATCCATTGTGTAATCGAGCCTCGCCGCCAAATCACCGGCAGCAACCAGCACATCCGGTCGATCACGAAACAACTTGGCCATCGCAGCCGGGGATTTTAAATATCGCTCACTATTGCAAACTAGACGCCGACCAGCCTGGTCAAGCGTAGTCTTGTGCCGGAGACAGGTTTGCACGTCATACAGCTGTCGGTCATCGACATTAGCGAACCGCACTCCATTCGTTGCTACGAGTGGAACATGGTAAGCCTCAGCCAACGCAATAAGAGCCTGATTATCAATTTCCTCATCTCTCAGAAGGTGACGTTGAAGCTCAACATAGACATGAGACTGACCAAATAACCCAATAACCCGGTCAATGAGACCGCCTACCCCGTAACGGTGCCCTAGAAGAGCTGCGCGGCCAACAAGAGCCACTAATCCAGTAGTAAGCCCGTCTAAATCCTCAAGTTTTAAAGCCCCTTCACCCTTGGGAGATTCAAGTTTAAGGCGGGTCAGTAAACGGCATAAGTTTCGATAACCCTCCTGTGACTCGACCAGTACCGGCAAACGCCAGAGACCTGCTTCTGCTCCCCAAATAGCTGGAGCTCTCCAACCTTTAGTGATTGTCAACTCACACCCGACAATCGGCTTAATCCCAGCTGCTCTTGCCGCCTTATGGAATCGAGGTGCGCCATAAACCCCATCCCGATCCAGCAAGGCGAGAGCGGGATACCCCAAATCGGCAGCACGGTCGACCAAAGCTTCTGGCAAAGACGCTCCGTCAAGAAAGGAAAATGCTGACGCGGCATGC
>DJHK01000013.1 GCA_002433065.1 Chloroflexi bacterium UBA6622 | reverse complement strand
CCACCACACCGGGCCATGAAATCATCGCATGGGTACCAACACTTGGTTTACCCGCATCCAGTAACTCCCGAAGCCGGTTCGGTCGCATGTCTCTATCTCCTTGTTGGGATGACGAACCTCGGTCATAGTTCGAAAACCCAATGAACGGTTTCCCCTAAACCAAAGACACTACTCAATTTCCACTGAGCATACCGACCGAACGAATCGTTCCGCGCTTCCTATGCCGATGCCGAAAAGTCTCATTACGGAAAATACGTTTCGAGCCAAGCTCACTCTCAGCATCAGTTGAAGAAAGGCTGGACACAACCTAAGCGGTAGCTCCAAAACAAAAGAAGCTATTCGACCTTGTATTCGGCCAGCGCGTCCCAATTGATCGTAAGGCCAAGACCAGGGCCAGACGGAAGCTTTACCGTCCCCTGGTCAGTCAACTCAAGTTTCTCATGAAACATTACGTCATTTAGACCGGCCACATTCGAGTTGTAATACTCGAGGATCAGTGGCATGGGAAACGCCGCCAAGAGATGGATATGGATCTCCTGCAACCCATGCGGGGCAATTGGGATTTCATAGGCTGCAGCAAGAGCGGCCACACGGCGATACTCGGTAATACCTCCAAGGACCATCGCATCGGGATTAACAATATCAACAGCACCTGTCTCAAAAAGCTCTCGAAAACCCCACGATGTGTACTCATTCTCTCCGGCAGCGACCGGAACTGTTGACAACCGTGCAGTTAACGCGCTGCCCCGCATGTTGTCCGGAGAAACAGGTTCCTCAAACCAGAAGGCGTCGTACTCTTCAAGAATTCGACCCATTCGAACCGCATCAGCATGCACATAAGCATTGTTGGCATCAACCAGCAGATCAATCTCGGACCCAATAGCCTCACGAACCGCTCGCACCCGAATCTCATCCTCGCGTAAAGGCACCGCCCCAATTTTCATCTTCACGGCATTTGCACCTTGCTCTACATATCCAAGCATCTCTTCCTGTAGCTCAGATAGCCCCTTACCGTCTTCGTAATACCCACCGGCAATATAAGCCCGGACCTCATCTGTATAGCCACCTAACACTTGGTAAAGCGGGCGCCCGTCAGCCTTGGCAACAATATCCCAAATCGCAATATCAATAGCCGATATCGCTCGCGTCGTCAGACCTTTTCGACCAAATATTTTGGGCTGATACAGGGAAGCCCAAATACGCTCCACGTTAAAGGGATCCTCCCCGATAAGCACAGCCGCCATATCGTTGACAGTCGTAACCACAATGTCACTGCCGGGCGCGGAGGAAAATCCGCCCCCCCCACCAATCCCAACGCCTTCAATCCCTTCATCAGTCGTGATTCGCACCATCACATTTTTTGATGCCACATACGTGTATTTACCGTTGCTTATCGGCTTGGAATAGGGCTTTGCATATAACTCGGCCGTAACGTTAGTAATCTTCACAAAAAATATTTCCCTGATTCACGGATCTGATGGTTCGCTCAGAGCCTACCTAAGACATCAATAACTCTGAAACCATCATCCCGCATGGCTCACAGTAAACGTGGTCTCGCCTTGCACATTCCGGTCAACAGTTATGTCAACATCGTAAACACCTGGACACGTGGCGTTATTGATGTAGAAAGCAAAAAATCCTCGGCGGATAGCCGACTGCGGCTCAGTCTCGTACTCACCATTACAACTACCCGCTGAACGCCAACGGAAGCCCAGCACAGCCCCGTCCCGAACATCCCGAAATTCCACACTGATGTAGACACGTTCACCAATGATAAAACCAGTCACTTCCTGTTCAGGCCGCTGAAGCCCATCCACACCGCGGGTCGTCGTAATACGACCTACCACAGCCCGAGGCTCAACCGACGCAGACGTAGATGCTGTCTCCGGTATCTGTACGGTCAGGTCAGCGAGAGGACTTGTAGACGAAGTTGGCACATTCCGCTCTGGTGACACAGTAACTGGAGCCGAGGTGGCCTGAGGGCTTGGTGAAGGACTAACAGTCGGGCTCAACACGACACGCCGTTCCTCCGGCAGCTGCACGGGCTTCGGAACTATAGGCACCGTAGGACGCACTGTAACTTTCCGTCTGGGAACAATTCGAGCCACCGGGGTCAATGCCACTACGGTTACCTTTTCCGTCATCTTCGGTTCTTCAAGAGTCGAAGCCTCGACGTTCGAAGTTGTCGTCAAAGTGCCTACTTCGGAAATCGCATCGTCACCACAAGCGGAGAAGACACCGACCACAATCAAGGCGAACACAAGTCGCCGCAACACGCCCAGCATCGCCCTACTCATCGACCAATTTGACCATGGTGCTGACCATACACATGGAAGTCCTGCTTACACGCCCGACCTTGATGCAAACAACATATCCACGATGTCGGCCTGACGCTCATTGAGTCTAGCAATCCCCCACAGTCAACGGGTTTATTTAGATATCGAACATAGCCTTTAAAACGTTACGCCAGAGCATCGCTAACCCTGTATCAACAAAACCTCTTTCAGACGACTTACCACCTGCTCGGAAACCTTTCGCACGCCACCCTCTACACTGGCCCCAGCAGCCAAAGCATGGCCACCACCACCAAATTCGGCCGCAACGTGATCGATCCGTGGACCATGAGAACGCAAGCTCACTCGGGTATTACCCGGATCACTCTCGTAAAACACAGCCGCGATTACCACGTCAGCAATATCCTGTAATGCATGAGGAATACCCTGAGCTTCACCCACCGCCAAGCCAACATCTGACGCCATTTCAGCGGTCACGGTAGTCCAAATCAAACGCCCATCAGCCGTGTGCTCTGCTGCTGCGAGAGCAGCACCAAGAAGCCGAGACGCCTCATAAGTACGGGAACTGAGCACCTGCCTAGCAACCCCAGATGTTTCACCACCAATATCTAACAGGGCAGCAGCAGCCCGGAGAGTGCGGGGCCTCGTGTCTCTGGTTTGAAAGCCCAGTGTGTCAGCCACCAGCCCCGCCTGTAGGGCTATAGCACCCTCAACAGAAAGGCTAACCCGCAGATCAGCAACCAGCGTCCAGACCACTTCAGCGGCAGCAGCAGCATCCACCACATAGTTCACGTTGCCATAAAAGGAATTAGTTACATGATGGTCAATATTTATAACCGGGCGAACAGCCAGTAAAGCTTCACGAATCTCGTCATCAACGCCCAATAATTCAGGAGTGGCCGTGTCTAAAGCAAAAACCGCGTCAAATCCCCGAGCATCCGGCGGACTCTCAAGCAAATTCTTGGTGAGAGGCACAATCTGTGACAGGCCAGGAATCTTAGCCAAAACATCGTCCACAGTATCCGGTTTGTGAACTGCAACAACCGGCGCTGCACC
Source organism: Chloroflexi bacterium UBA6622 (assembly GCA_002433065.1). Classification (GTDB taxonomy): domain Bacteria; phylum Chloroflexota; class UBA11872; order UBA11872; family UBA11872; genus UBA11872. The sequence goes on along the minus strand of DJHK01000013.1, from coordinate 8,373 downwards.
TAGCGCCGTGAAAACATCAGCCAGACCAATCACCGAGCCCAGGCTATCCGGATCTGGATTGCTATGCGAAACCAGCAATGGCCGCCGAGAACGACGAATGTGAGCAATCACAGATCGACGTTTATCACTTTGAGTCATGTTGCCCTGAATAGGCACCCATCCGTAACGCAAGCAAGAACCAGAAATTATTTCACAGATATAACCCCAGCCTTGATAAACATTCTGTGAAAGCTGTGGATATAAAGCCACGCACATGCTAGCTTCAATTCTTCGGGCAGCAACTCTCTACACATGTTTGGACGGGACACCACATGAGCGCGGTGAACGCAACAGAACGCATCCAGTTACCCCAGGAAACTCCTCGTGAACAACGGATCGACCTTCCTATGGCAGGTACCCAAGAACCCACCGTTCCCAGTGGCGTGTCGCTAACCGAGCGAGCTGCCCGTGCGTTCACAGAAATCCTCGACGGCAAGGGTCAAACATCTGGAGCGCTTAAGGTCGCTGTCAACGGAGGCGGATGCGCTGGATTCCAGTATGCGATGGCCATCGCACGGGCTCCGGAGCCAACGGACATCGTGCTTGAATCACGCGGGGTGAACATTTACCTGGACACCAATACTGCTCACATGATGGTCGGAGCTGAAATAGACTTCGTTGACAGCATGATGGGCCGAGGATTTACGGTCCGAAATCCCAATGCGCAATCCACCTGTGGCTGTGGAAGTTCGTTTAACACTGACGGATCTGGCGTACAAACTGGCGCCTGTAACAACTAAATCTTCCTGATCAACTTCGCTCCATACGGAACGGATCTGGCTTTTAAAACACCGTGACCGTGGTCACCTATACGTCTGACTGATAACCGAGCGATCGAAGCACGGCTTCAGCAGCTTCGCGCTCATTCCATGGCTGAACGTCCTCAGAAAATTCAATCGTCCTTTCATGACCCTTACCAGCGAGCAAGACGGTGTCACCAGCAACAGCCATTTCAAGAACCTTTTTGATGGCCTCAGCCCGATCATGAATGATTTCAAATATTGCTGAGGTCTTCCCAACTCCAGACATCACATCACACGCGATATCGTCCGGCTGTTCGGTCCTCGGATCTTCATTCGCAATTACCGCTACATCAGCAAAACGTGCCACCTGAAAACCAAGCAACGGTCGCTTGCTTGAATCCTGATCTCCGGCACTTCCAAACACAACGAGCAAGCGTCCGGTTGTACTTTCACGTAAACCCTCAAGACACATGCTTAGTGCTGCCGGGGTGTGGGCATGATCAACAATCACCGAAAACGGTTGCCCGCAAGAAATAACCTCCATACGGCCCTCTACAGCAGGAAAGGTCGCCAACCTATCCACCGCTGACGTGATCCGACCTTCGACACTGCCGACACACGCAACAGCGGCAGCGACATTTATCGGAACCCATCTACCAACAATCGGCATTCTGGCTTCCCATGCCCCCCAGGGAGAAGTACCCGCAAGCAGCAGGCCAGTTTCTGTCGTATCCACCATTTGAACCTGCACATCTGCTGGGCTGAACTGCCCAAAGGTCAAGACATCACTGGTAACGCCATCGGAAAACCCCATCACAACCGAGTCGTCCGCGTTGAGGACAGCGGCCTTTCCGTGGCGATCGACAGGAGCAGCATCGAGTAATTGAAGCAACTTTCGCTTTGCATCTTGATAGCCCTCAAGCGACTCGTGTAGATCAAGATGGTCATGAGTAACATTAGTTATCACGGCTCGATTAAACGCAAAACCATCAACACGCTCGAGTTCCAACGCATGAGAAGCAACTTCGAGCACCGCCCACTCATCACCGGCCTCGACCATTGACTGAAGTAGCCGGGCAATGACAGGAGCCTCAGGCGTCGTCAGCCTATCCTGTCGAGATAACTCCATACCGCCTGCACGAGCATTCACAGTCGTCAGTTCACCTACACCACCGACATATGCCCCTAACATCCAAGCAATAAGTCGGGATGTCGTAGTCTTGCCATCCGTTCCGGTAACACCAACCACTCCAAGACGCTGGTCAGGCTCACCCCAGAACCTTCTGGCAAGAGCAGCAAGCCCGCGTCGGCCATCGTTCGCAATGGCCAGCCCAACTCCGGCGGGAATATCTACCGGGCGTTCTGCGACGACTGCCACAGCCCCCCGCTTAATCGCCTGCTCGACGTACAGATGACCGTCGGCTTGCAAGCCTAGTCGACAAACAAAACACGCACCCGCCCGCACTTTTCGTGAATCGTTGACAACGTCCAATACCGGCCCGGAAGCATTTCGAACCATACTTATGCCCGGTATCGAATCGATCAGATTCTGAAATTCCACCTAACCCTCACACTGACAGCGAAGTTCTGCGACCTCGCCAACCGTTAATCGCGGATCTGAGTTCCAGTACACCGGAATGCAAGATACATCCACGAATCTTCTGAATGGATCTGTCGAATGCTCCAGGGTACTGCTTAAGTTGCGGCTGAAATCCAAGCTTAAATCTATGTACACCTGCCATCGGATCGTCAGAATTCTCGAGATCAGACATGCCCCACAGATCGTAAAAACGACAACCTCGAGTTTGTGCCCACTGCATCGCCGCCCATTGAACGGCATGCGGAGCCATTAGATTCCGCTTGGTGTTTGAGGAAGCCCCATATAGGTACACCGCCGTGTGACCGTAGGCCACGGCAATTACAGCAGCCAGTGGACTGCCGTTATGCCGAGCAACAAAAAGCCCTGCGTCCTTCCCAAAACAACGACATGCTTCTCGGTAATACGATGGATGATGCACCGCAAATTGTTCACGAGACGCGGTTATCTTTGTGAGTTCATAGAAATCCCGGAAGGCGTCTTCGTCCTGCCGGACATCCACCACAACACCCCGACGGTCCGCAAGACGGATGTTGTATCGCATTTTTGACTTAAATGACTTCAGTAACTCGTCGGGATCCTGGCCGAGTTTGACCACCCCAGTCCGAGGAATCTGAATAAATCGACTTGATGAAGCAAAACCCTCATCCACAAGTATTCTGGCATGTGCCTCGCTCGTGGGCTCAACCCGCAGGAAGGATGAGCCGGTTTGACGAGCCTCTTCGACAATAGCGTTCACCAGGGCCCGAACATCTACGGATTCAGTAGCGAGAGGCCCACGAGGTACATAGGCAAGCCCCATCGATGGACCCAAACGGGTAAGACGTCGAGTTCGCACAAGAATTTGGACCCCGCCACGTATCGAGGATTTGTCGCCAACAACAAATCGCTTGGTAGTCCATCCATATTTCGACTTAAGGTCCGCCCACGCACTCGATTGAAGAAAACTAGCATCAGGGAATGTCTGAACAATCGAATCCCACTGTTCACGGTCTTTGAGAAGGCGGACTTCGGGAAGCAAGCTAGCGCCGAGTAGCTACGTGCATCGCGACAGTTCCGAAAGCAAGCCTTGTCACTTGCACATCGACAAATCCGTTCGCCTCAAGCTGGGCAGAAACCTCATCTGGCCCCAAAAAGTTATCGACAGACTCAGGCAACCACGTATACGCGTCTGGATGCCGACTGATCAACCTGCCCAAAACAGGCACCCACCGTCGAAAGTAGAGCCGGAATAAAAACCTAAACACCGGTTGTCGAATTGGGGTCATTTCAAGAAGAACTAAGCGCCCGCCAAGACGAATAGCCTTCGCCATTGCTGAGAAGGCAACGGGAAGTGAGTCAAGATTTCTCAGTACAAAAGCGCTGACCACTACATCAACCGACTCACCTAACAGAGGTAACTCAAGAGCATCACCGGCCACAAAATGGATCCGATCAGAGCCAGACATTTCCCTCGCACGTTTACGCCCAATCCGAAGCATCGGTGCCGAAAAATCAAGCCCAATGATGGTTGTCTCACCTTTATCTCGGCCTGCAAATTCGAAAGCGAGATCCCCCGTACCAGTTCCAATATCAAGCATAAGACCCGGCCGTGCAGCCAGTGCTGCTGTTGCCGCATGCCGACGCCATGACCGATCCATGCCAAAACTTATGAGTCGATTTAGTAGGTCATAGCGTGGAGCTATGGAATCAAACATCGGCCGAACCCACACCGACTTTCTAACTGGCATAAGCGTCTTTACCGATTTCTATCCGTCGCGTAAGTGACCAACTCAGCAAGCGAGTCAAACGCAGGATGCGAAGGCAGGCGTGCAAGCGATCTTCTAGCCTTGTCTGCAAACATGCTTGCCTGCCGAGAAGCCGTCTCAATCGCACTAGATGAACGTATTGCCTCGATAGCAACAGCAGCCTCGCCCGGTGACAATTGTGCACCTTCCATTAATCGTCGTATACAAGGCTCGGGTTCGGATTCAACATCCATATATTCAATTGCCGGAAGAGTCAACAAACCAGCTTGTAGATCACCGCCCACCGGCTTTCCAGTGACATCTGGGTCCCCAACCACATCCAAAATATCGTCCGTGATCTGAAAAGCCATCCCAAGAGACCAGCCAAAGTCATGTAATGCACTGGCCTCACTCGGAGTGGCCTCAACGACGACGGCGGAAGCGTCACACGACAAAGCAACCAACGAGGCTGTCTTATTTCCGATCTTCTCAAGATATTGGGCCCTGACCGCATCCGCCTTCCCATCAAAAACAGGATCGATAAACTCGCTCCGGCACATCAGGTGGATCGTCCGTGAAAATTGCCGAACAATGATTGGCTTGTCCAGCCTTGCAATAAGGTCTGCGGCCGTCGCAAACAAGTAATCTCCAGCGAGCACGGCGATCGCGTCAGACCATGCAACATGAATAGCCGGACGGCCGCGACGTGAAGCTGCCGCGTCAACAATATCGTCGTGCACTAAGGTCGCGCTGTGTAGAGCTTCCGTGCCCGCAGCAAGGTGAACAAGGTCATCAGTTTCAACACCATAGCCAGCCCCAACTAACAACGTGATCGCGGGCCGTAGCCGTTTGGCGGGTCCACCCAACACACTTGACAGCACAGAATGCAGGACAGGAATTTCACTTTCGGCTGCACATTGACTAAGGACTTCCTCCACACGCTCCAGTCCAACCTCAATCGGAGTAAGAATTGAATCCAGATCGCGAATCAATTGTGATCCCATTACGAGCCCAATTCACGCGTAAACAGGCGAGAAGCATTCTGTGTCGTAGCAGCCTGAAGTGAAGCTAGGGACATATTTCGAACACCGGCTATCACCCGAAGCGTCTCCACCACATGAGCGGGTTCGTTACGCCGCCCCCTATGAGGAACGGGGCTCAGGTAAGGTGCATCAGTCTCCACCATCAACCGATCGATAGGAATAGACGCCGCCATTTCTCGAACAGGCTCACTGTTCTTGAACGTAATGATCCCGGAAATTGAAACATGCATGCCAAGCATCAGAAACTTGCGAGCAGCTTCTGCACCACCGGTAAAACTATGCATCACACCACCCTGAGGTCCCAGCTCTTCTTTCAATACATGCTCCACCTGATCCATGCTATCCCGCTGATGAACGACTACAGGAAGTTTCAACTCCCGAGCTAATCGGCACTGTGTTCTAAACGCCTTTTCCTGAACATCACGAGGGTGATGTTCGCGAAAAAAATCCAAGCCGGTTTCGCCAATGGCACGTACCACCTGATCATTCGCAATTGAACGAATGCTAGCTATGGCCGACTCATCAAAGTACTCGCAGTCATGTGGGTGAACACCCACTGTGGCGATCCATCCCGGCACGTCATGACAGACCTCTATCGCTCGTCTACTAGTTGAAAGATCCGTGCCCACCACTAAGACGTTCGTAACGCCTGCCGCAATAGCGCGCGCATACACGTCCTCCAAGTCGTTTTCGAAGGCAGCATCTGCCAAATGCGCGTGACTATCAAACAGACGTATTACCCATCCAGACGGGGAAAAAGAGCTGCTCCACCTGGGACTTTATGCCCTGCTGAAAACACGCCACTCGACGCACCCCATGGCGCCGGATTCCCGGAAATGCCAAGCTGAGCATCAATGTTGTCGGAGGTTTGTGGCATAACAGGCCGGATCATGGTGGAGATCTTAGGCAAAGCATCCAAAACCGTAGCCAAAACTGTCCGAAGCCGTTGGCGTTCCGAGTCTTCGCGGGCCAACTTCCACGGCTCAGTTTGCTCGATATATCGATTTACACCGTTGATATATTTCCAGATCGCCGACAGGGCTTGGTGAAATCTCCAGTTCTCAAAATTCGTCGCCGTCACTTCCCAAGCTGTCTGCTGCAAAGCCAGGAGACTCGTTTCGATTTCGGTAACCTTTCCGATTTCTGGAACCACCCCATCTTCGTAGCGCTTTAGCATCGAGATGCTCCGTAAAACCAAATTCCCAAGATCATTCCCCAGATCGTCACGATAACGACGGGCAATAGCTTCCCAGGAGAAATCACCATCACGATCAAACGCCACTTCCCGCAATAAAAAGTATCGAAGGACGTCAGATCCATACCGCTCAATTACCTGAGCGGGCGTAACGACATGACCACCGCTTTGGGTTAGTTCCTCCCCAGCGAAACTAACCCAACCGTGCACGGCAATTTGCCGCGGCAGTTCAAGGCCCGCAGACATCAACATCGCCGGCCAATAGATCGCGTGAAAACGAACAATATCTTTACCAATCACGTGAACATTAGCCGGCCAACGAGATGCAAACGCCTGACTTTCCGAGCCCTGCCCAAACCCCACACCTGTTAGATAGTTGATTAACGCATCAAACCACACGTAAATCGCATGATCCGGGTTTGTCGGCAACCGTATACCCCAGGACGCCCCAGCCCTGGAAATACTGAAATCAGACAATCCCTGGCGCAGGAAGCCAAGCATTTCATTACGTCGGGTTTCCGGCCAAACAAAATCTGGACATTCTTCATAAAGTTCAAGTAGTCGTCCCTCGTACTTAGAAAGGGCAAAGAAGTAATTGTCTTCTTCCACCCATTCCGGTGAGGTGTGGTGGACGGGACAACACTTATCAACCAGTTCTTCATCGCTAAGAAATTCTTCACACCGATAGCAGTACCAGCCCTCATAGCGCCCCTCGTAGATATCGCCCTTCTGAAACACCCGCTCGTAGAAGGCATAGACAGCCTCGTGGTGTCGCTGTTCCGTCGTACGAACGAAATCGTCAAAAACAACATCTACCGAGTCCCAAGCGTCGATATATCGACGCGATATACGGTCTGCAAACATTTGGGGATCCGTTCCGACCTCGCGAGCAGCCCGACTAACCCTTTGGCTATTTTCATCCAGGCCACCAAGCAGCAGCACATCTTCGCCTGTCAGCCTTCGATACCGCGCCATAGTGTCAGCTGCAATCATTTCGAACGAATGCCCGACATGCGGCTCTCCGCTTGGATACGGAATCGAAGTGGTTATGTAATAGGAGTCCACGACACCCTAATCAATTTCAAACACTGTAGGACCATGCTGATTTTACGCCCTGTCATGATCACCACTGACCTCTCGAGGTAAAGCAGTAACCACACCATAGACCTCTTGGCGAGAAACACCTAAATCTCGGGCGACAATACCGGCCGCCTTGCCAGGCGACATACCACTAGCCAAGAGATGCCGGAGACGCTCTTCCATAACCTCACGATCAACTGGCTGCTGATCAACAATCGTCGCAGTATCCACCACGATCGTGAGTTCGCCGCGAGCACCATGCTGACCTATTCGCTCCGAGATCTCCACAAGCGATGACTCGATGATTTCCTCATGAATTTTTGTTAGCTCCCGACACAATGCAGCTGGAAGATCCCCAAGCCAACCAAGCAATTCATCCAAACGTGCGGCTGCCCCATGAGGAGGCAGATAAATTACAAGGGTTCTTGCTACTACGGAGCTCTTGCGAATCATCCGCTCACGACGACTTCGGCGCTCAGGTAAGAATCCCAGAAAGGCCATCGGCTGGCGAGCAAAAGACACCATCGAAACGGCTGTCGTTAAGGCAGACGGACCTGGAACTGGAACAACCTTCATCCCTTCAGAACGCACCCGAGCAACCAGGTCGGGACCCGGATCAGCGATGCCAGGAGTACCACCATCCACAACCAGCGCTACGTCTCCAGTTCGGAGACGCTCAAGAATCGCATCTTCTCGACTCTCGGAACTGTCTTCCCGATAACCAATCATCCTTGGATTAGCTTCCAAATGAACAAGCAGCTTTTTTGTGTGGCGGGGATCTTCAGCCACAACCGTAGGAACCTCGCGTAATATCCGGGCAGCACGAAAAGTTAAATCCTCAAGATTTCCTAACGGAGTAGCCACGACGTAGAGAATCCCCATGGCTCAGTCTACGCACCTTCGCTTGCTACACAGACGAACTACGACTTGGGCATGGACTTAATCGCGG
>DJHK01000046.1 GCA_002433065.1 Chloroflexi bacterium UBA6622 | reverse complement strand
TCTCGCTTTGAACTGGGAACGAGACGAAGCGTTAGAAATTGCCAGAGACCTCGCATCCAAAGCGGATGTGGTCTTGGAGAACTTCGGAACCGCCGAGACTCTGCGAAGCCGTGGGCTGGATTACGAGTCCATTCGAGCCCGCAATCCCAGCGTCATATATCTCTCTGTGTCGGCTTTTGGTCGAACCGGTCCCTGGGCCAACAAGCCAGGATTTGACTTCATAGCCCAGGCAGCTTCTGGTCTCATGCATATGACCGGGTCTCCCGATGAGCCACCGGGGGTTGTCTGGAGCGCTATAGCTGACAATAACGCTGCAGTGCACGGCTTCGCAGGCCTGGGATATGCGTTATTCCACCGAGAGAAAACCGGACAAGGACAATTTCTGGACCTGGCGATGGTTGATTGCATGTTCCATCATCACGAAATCGCTCTTCAAGCTTGGCATTTAAGCGACGGTGAATTCGTGCCTGAACGCATGGGACGACATCACCAGTTGGTGTTCCCAGTCGGATTGTTTCAGGGCCCCCAGAACCACCTAGCTCTGCTGGCTTTAGATTTCCAATGGGAAAATGTTTGCCGAGCCATGGACCGGATTGATCTAGTAACTGATCCTCGCTACGCCGATATATCCGATCGCGCCAAGCGACAAAATGAGCTGATTCCCATCATCGAAGATTGGATGTCCACCTTTGACACGGACGAAGCCTTACTTGAACACCTTGAGGAGTACCGGGTTCCAGCAAGCCCAGTGCTAAGCCCCATCGATGCCATTGATCACCCTCACTTCAACGCTCGAGAAATGGTGAGGTGGGTTCAAGATCCAATCCATGGATCAGTTCCAATTCCCGGATTCCCCTGGAAGTTCAGCGTCAACGACCAGCTGCCAGAGTTGGTAGCTCCACTTCTCGGTGAACACAACGCTGACATCTTGATGACAAAACTTGGGTACAGCATTGATCAGGTTGAGGAACTAACAAACTCAGGGATTTTGTTTGAGGGTGCCACCTGACAAAACCAGGTCTATCCGATGAAGCAGCTGAGGAAACTATTCCAGCGTTCATTGGGTAGCCCAATTAACTTGCTTCCATGACTCCGCCCTTACGTTTCGGTATCGTCCACGACTTTCGCTGCCCACCGGGAAGCGATGTCACGATGCCTCAGGTATACGCCGAAACTTTCGAGCAGATCGAGTTGGCTGAGTCCCTTGGGATGGAACTCTGCTGGTTTACCGAACATCACTTCATCGACGACGGCTACTTGCCTAACTTTGTTCCGGTTGCTGCCGCGGCGGCTTCCAGAACGACGAAGATGAGATTTTCAACCGATATTTGTCTTCTGCCTTTCCGTCATCCCATCCGTCTCGCCGAAGATCTCGCGATTCTTGACAACATCTCCAATGGGCGAATGGAGCTCGGAGCAGGGATGGGTTATGCAACCCATGAATTCCAGGGTTTCGATATCCCAATAAGCCGACGAGTTTCACTGACTGAAGAGGCATTGCAGGTGCTTCAACTCGCATGGAGCGGAGAGGCGTTCAGTTTTGAAGGTAAGCGGTATAGATTTTCGGATCTTCGAGTAACGCCGGACCCGGTTCAAAAAGGCGGACCTCCACTTTGGTTGGCAGCTACAAGTCCCGCTGGCGCTACCCGAGCAGCCGAATTTGGCACTCATTTATTGCCACAGGGACCGAAGCGCCTGACGATAGATCCTTGGAAAGAAGCCGCCGGAGACGTAAGCGATCGGCGAGTCGGTTTGATTCGAGGGGTTTTTGTTACCGACGATGTGGAAAAGGAGTGGACCCCCATTGCGTCTGCGGAGCAGTACCGGCGGGATGTGTACGTCGGATTGATTAAGGCGAGTAGCGATCACAAATCGGAGGTGCCTCAGAGATCGGGGCCACGAGAAACTAGGCTCCCAATCCCTCTAAATCCTCTGATTTGGACGGTCGGCTCCGTAGACAAATGCGTCTCCGAGCTCGAGGAACTAATAGTCGAACATGGCATTACCGATTTAGTGACTTGGGGAGGTCCCCCGGGGTTACCGCCTTCTGTGATGAACAATTCGCTCACAAGGTTTGCCCATGAGGTCATTCCAGAGCTCCGAGCGAGGGTAGATACCTAAATGAGTAGGTGCATTTAGCGACGGTGAAAAATAGAAAGAGACCTCCGCTTTGTTCGCGGAAGCCTCTTTGCATCGCTATTTTCGTTTTGATTTAGCAGGTGTGGCCGATTTTCGACTCGGTGCAAACTTCAGTCAACTGGTCATCGGACACGTACGCCTTGACCGTGCCGTCCCAGTGGATGGAGGTGCGACACGAGCTACATGTGTAGTTGCTTCGATATGACCGGGCCCTGCCACTCGCGTGGTGTGGGTATCTCATTTTCTTGCTTCTTCTTTCTTTTGTTCAAAACTCTTTGTACCAGCAGCTTCTCGGTTTGCAAAAAACTTTTGCCAAACCTTCATATTGTTCAGAAGCGCCGGAAGTCACCCTCAGGACCATTCGTGATTTCGACCTTGACTATCACCGGTCTTGCCGTGTGGCTTATGGCGTGCCATCGCGAAGGGCAGCTTCTTGGTAAAACATTGGTCAGATAAATGAAACAACCAATCCCAGATGGGGATGAGGGTCACTCAAGAAACTCATCCATTGGCTAACTGTAAGCAGGAGAAAACCGTGAGTAACGAC
>DJHK01000007.1:72800-98965 GCA_002433065.1 Chloroflexi bacterium UBA6622 | reverse complement strand
CTTCGTTCGTCTTTGATGTGCTCAAGACACCGTCGGAGATGGGGGCAGTCTCTGAAGAGATTCGCCGGCGGGCTGGTCGACGGCGGAGCGTGCATGCCTCTCATAGCGTTAGCGTTATTGGCCCTTTGGCCCCTGAACTCTTTGCAAGTTACGGGGAATCGGCGTGGGATTCGGAAAGTCCGCTGGCGAAGGTGATTCAGCTCGGCGGGAAGTTTTTGTTGCTAGGGGTGACATATCAAAGCTTCACCGCAGTTCACGTGCTGGAGATCGAATTTGGGCTTCGGCACCGAAGTGTTCAATCGATACAACGGGAATATTTGAATGAGGATGGGGTTCGCACAACTCTTGCAAGCACCGTTTATCCGAGAGCTACAGGTTATCCGGGCTACGATTTCAATCGACTGGGTCAGGCTATGGAAGATGCGGGGATCGTTAAGGCTGGTCCTGTCGCGAATGCGGTCGGACGGCTGGTTCCCGGTGACAAAATGCGTGGCTTTGCGGCTGGTAAGTTGGCTGAGGACCCCAATTATTTTCTCAAGCAGGGTGGCTCGGTGACGTCACTGCAATACGGCGCTACGCTCGAACTCGAACGTGGTGATCTTTCCGTTCTCGATCCGAATGCGATTTACACTGGGCCTTAAGGCTGAATGCGCTGCCCGGTCATGGTTAGCGCCGAGCTGCAGGAATCGCGACAGGCTGACGTTGCCCGGTCTCGTTTGCTCGATACGCTGCTTGGATAGCTTCGTTAACCCACATCCCGGCTTCGTTTTCTAACGGAGGTGGTGTGCCATCAAGACAGGCCTGAAAGAAGGCACTTGTCGTGAGGTCGTACTCGTTTTGGGTCGCCGCTTCAGCATCGAACGTCCATGATTTATGTGGTGCACCGGCATGGATGCCGGTGTGGGACATCCATTCCAATGGGTCTCCGCGTCGCGAGCCTTGGGGGTTAAAGCGCAGCCAACCGTCACGACCCCATAGCAAAAACCCAAAATGTCTACCGGAGCCATATTCAGACTTGCTCGTGTAGTAACCGCAGTTCAAGTTTCCGATCATTCCCTTCGAAAACTCGAGCGTTACGGCGGCTGCGTCTTCAACTGGCAGGGGTTCCCCACCAACGACACGTGTCAGCGCGCTTACCGAAACAAAGTCATCCCCTGTAACGTATCGCATGAGATCGAGGTAGTGGCAGCCGAGGAATGTCAGGTTGCCTCCGCCAGCGCGAGCCTTGTCGAAGACCCATCCACCCTGCAACGTTTCCCAGTCGTGTGTGCGGTCATGATCGGCCACGAACCACGCCTGGCACGCAAACAGATCTCCCAGTAATCCTTCCTGAACAATTTGTCGTGCTTGCTGCACGATGGGTCGCTGGCGCGTCGTGTAAGCAATTGTCAGATTAAGGTTGGATTCCTGCGCCTTGCGATAAAGTCGCCGATAGTCTTCAATGTCTACGAATCCTGGTTTCTCGTGCCATACGTGACACCCAGCTTCGAGTGATGTCTCAATCATGTGAGGCATCCGCCAAGCCTCCATTGTGACCAGGGTAGCGGCGGGCTTGAACTCGTTGAACAACTGCTCAGGACTTGTGTAGGTAGCAGTGACGCGGTCGCCAACCGCTTCACTCGCGGCCGCCAATGTCTCACCGGTAGGATCAAGAATTGCGACTTCGCCCACTTCCGGATTCTTGAGCGCTCCGTATTGCGAGTTCAGATGATTGCCTGTTGGTTCGATTATTAACGCGACGCGAATTTGGTCTGCCACAGCGTGTTCCCACGATCTACGCCACCTTTGGTGGCCGTAACATGCTATGAGTGTGCCCGGATTTGTTAGCTGGCGCCAGATGCCCGGGTGATTGTGATGTCGGTCTTTTGGGTCCAGACCTCGTTGAATACCAACGGTAAAGGCCGCTGGAGACGGTGTTGGGTTGAGGCCGTCGCACCCTTGTGGACTTCGTGTCGGTCGCGTCCGCGGACCTCGTGGTACCAAGGTAGTTCACGCTCATCAGCATTGATTTCACGGCGGAGGATAAATTCGGCTTGGTCGAACGTGCTGAACGCTACCGCGGTCAAGAACACGCGGTCGAGACCTGTGCCGTCCCACGTTGTGAGGTCAGGCAGGATCAATGGTTCCGTGCAGACTTGGAAGGTCTCGTTGCTTTCGTCGTAATTAATCAATTCAATAGGGAACTCGACCGTGATGGTGAGGCCCAGGTCTTCTTCTCGGTAGACACAGGTTGCGTTCATAAGCGCAGCGTCTTTTGTTGCCGTGATGACGTCAGAGGCGGTTAGTACGGGGTCAGATGCTTGGAAGTGATGGATGTCGATGGTGAATCCGGCAAATCCTTCGGAAATAGGGCTTCGATGCACGTGCTCCTTCTCGGTAGAGGGTCGTTTGGCGATCGGGATCCGGATCGAATCCGAGTAGACCCCTCTAAATTCACCGCTCGGAATTTGAAACAGGTTTTCAGTGACGATGGTGTATTCGGTCCGACAGGGAGCGATGACGTAGCAGGTAAAGGGAGTGCCGTGGTCCGGACGGACTTCAAGGCGGGCGTCGGCTTTTAGTCGAACACTGATGACGTCTCCTCGGTCAGCCAACAGCCCTCCTGGATACTTGTAGATGGGGTCGGGCGTGAACGGATGGTGGGTCCAGGTTAGAAATGATCTGGAAAAATCGATCATGCGAAGCAACCTGCGTGGTGAGAGGTCCCGTGAGGATACCGGTGTTTCCGAGGGGATTCGCCAGTACGCGGTAGGCTCCCATGCGGTCGGTTGCATCGGAGGGGTGCGATATGCGAATCACGAGTGTGACTTGTAGTTTTATTAATGACGGCAGCCGGAACTGGCCCATTGTGCAAGTGGGAACGGATGCCGATGTAACCGGTATCGGTGAAGCCTATCCGGTTGGTCCCGACAAGGCTGTTGCCGAGACGGTTCGATATTTTGAAGAGTGGCTGCTTGGCTTCGATCCGTTCGACGGTGAGCGCATTTGGCACGAACTATATGCTGGGAGTCGTTTCCCGACGGGCTCTGTCATCACTTCCGCAATTAGTGGCATTGATCAAGCGTTGTGGGATATCAAGGGGAAGGCGCTGGACGTCCCCGTCTACCAGTTGCTCGGTGGCAAAGTTCGTGACCGTATTCGGGTATACCAGTCAGCACGTGGTGACACGCCGGAAGCGCTAGGCCAACACGCGAAACGGCTCATCGAAACCTATGGCTTCACGGCCTTGAAAATCAGCCCGGTTGCTGGGGGGCGGGATGCTGAGCCGTGGGCACATCATCTTGATGACGCGGAGGCTCGGATGGCTGCGGTTCGGGATGCCGTGGGTGATGAAATCGATATCGGTGTTGATCCACACGCCAAGATTTTTGAACCAGCGTGCGCACTTGAGATGGCCGAGCGAATCAAGGCGTATCGACCCATGTTTTTCGAAGAGCCGGTGCGGCCAGAACAATTCGAACCGTTAGCAAAGGTTGCTCGAAAGTCACCCATTCCGATTGCCACGGGGGAATGCTTGTATACCAAGTTTGAGTTTCAGCAGCTTCTGGCTACCGGTGGTGCCGACATTATCCAACCGGATGTCTGTGTGACGGGTGGGCTAACCGAAATGAAAAAAATTGCAGCAATGGCAGAAGCTCATTATGTGTCTGTTGCTCCCCACAATCCGCTCGGGCCTTTAGCTACAGCGGTTAATGTGCACTTTGCGGCCACTGCTCCCAATTTTCTAATCCTCGAATACCAGGTCGATGATGCTGGCGTCCGAGCGGAAGTGCTGGATGCCCCAATTCGTCTGCAGGACGGCTACGCATGTATTCCAGATCGCCCCGGCTTAGGGGTGGCTCTCACGGAAGGGATTCTTGAAAAATATCCGTATGTCGCGTGGCGACGAGGTCGCCCGACAAAAGCGGACGGAATGCTCGCGTATATCTAGGTTTAGCGCCTTGCTCAACTGGATGCGGTGAAGCAGGGCTTGTCGCTAAGAAGCTCGAATCCATTGACAACGTTTTCTTCCAGTGGTGCAGCATGCACGGTGCGCCAGAACTCAAGGAACGGTTTCAACGCGGTTGGCACCTCATCGGCCGTCAAAAGATCGGTAGCAGTTTTAACGGTATAGCTTGCCTCCTCAAGGCTGGCATAGATATGGATGCTCCCGTAGTCGAATTGGCTTGGTGCCAGCCCGAACATGTTTGGGGAGAGGCCGCGTAGCAGCATTACCCGTTCGACACCCAGGGCCGGAGCGAACGAGTGAAAGGCCTGTTCAAAAGCCTTGTGGTCGGCCTCAGCCGTTAGCTTGTAGAACCGAACAGAGACATATTGGGCCATCAGGTTTTCCTCCAATCGATATGGGGTAAGTCAGTTGAGTCGTTCATGCAAAATTGATCCGGTGTGGGCTAACGTGGCGGCCGGTACCAGTCCAAAGTTGTAAACCATGACGCGGTCTGGATGGATGCTGGCGATTCGGTCCGCACGAGCTACGAAGCCTGGGCCGTGCGGGTCGGTGTCGTAGTGGGCCGTCTGGTTAATTGTTATCTGAATATCGGTGCTAGCAGCGCGCACCGTTTGAATCTGCTTGTTGGCAGTTTCTGCTTCGTCGGTTGGATCGGCGATCATCAGGGCGTTGATGGTGTGCAGAAGATCTTGAAGCCGTAGGCCGTCCATAGCCCAGCCCGGGGATGCTCCACTGATGCCTAGTCTTACGTTATGTCCCCGAAGGGCGTGTCGCACAGTCTTGACGGTTCCTGCCGCAGCTTGGTCCCTAGCTTCAAGGTAGCCACGGAAGTCTTCGTTATGGTCGCAGCGTTCGGCTACTAGTTCGCTTATCGGCGGATCGTCTGCACCTGGCATCAAGGGATGGTTTAGATATTCCCGCAATTCTCGGGCAACAATTCCTCGGATGTGTTCAGGGTCCACGCCATGTGCTCGAGCGGCTGACATGGAATGCTCGTTAAAACATAAACCCGAAAGAAAACTTGCCCATGGAGACATGTATACAAGGATTCGTGGTCGTACCCAACCGTACGTGAATTCAGGGTAGCCGACATTTTCAAGGGTGATGTTGTCAATGGGGAACTGCTCGCACAAATCACAGAGCAAATTCGACAAGTAGGCTCGGACATCGGGATGGGCCGGGCAGGTGGCGGCATAGCTTCGGTCGCCAAAAGCGTTTTCGATGGCTGTGTCCGGATACGTTCGAGCGATCCATGGTTGGAACATTCCGATGACCCATGCGTTCAGTCGCATGTCACGGTTGCTGGCGGCGGTTGCCACTTCTCCGTACACGTCGAGGACCGCAGATTCGTCGTGCACTTTGGGACGGATTCTTCCGTATCGAGGCAGTTGAGGATGGAAGTACACGGACCCTTGTTCCGAATAAAACTGGGTTCGGTGGGGATTTCTCGCGGAATAAGTGGCTATGGCGTGGTAATTCGGGCACAGATCAATGGCAGAGAAGTGGTGTTGCTTTAACCAGTCAAGGGCGGTTGCAGCACCTTCGTCTGCAATGTCCCATGGGTAAGCCCAGACAGATAGTTCAGTCGGCACGGTACGCTTAGTGTGTATCGAATGGTTCATCCTAGAGTAAGGACGAATCTGTTGCGACAAGTGACCCGACGTATATGAATGTTTTGATGGTTGGTTCGGGAAGTATTGCAGGATTCCACGCCCGAGCGATTCGAGAACTTGGGCACTCGTTATATTCCGTAGTCGGTCGTCGTGCGGCACAGGTCGCGGAATTTGCCGGAGAGACTGGATTTTCTGCTCACGGCATCGATCTGGATGCAGCGCTGGATGATCCCGCGGTTGACGCCGTTGTAATTACTTCGCCGAGTGATTTTCATCGCCGGCACGCAGAGTCGTCGCTTGGGCGCCGCTTGCCAACACTTCTCGAAATTCCAGTCGCTACATCTCTTCGTGACGCACTAGCTATTGAATCGGCGCAACGCGTTGCTGGTGTACCCGTGATGGCTGCGCACACGCGCCGTTTTCATCCTGCCATGCAGCACTTGCGGGCTTTAATTTCCGATGGAGCTCTCACCGTCCATCAGGTGGCGCAGCGCTATGGCTTTATTCGGCGGAAGAATGTGAACTGGGTGGGTTACGAACGGAGTTGGACCGATAACCTGATCTGGCACCACGGTGGTCATGCGATTGATGCTTGGATGTGGGTGCTTGGGGTTACGGAGGTAGAGATTTCTTCACGGCTTGGGCCACCCCATCATCATTTGGGCATACCCATGGACATTGCGTTGGCCCTTGAAACGGCTGATGGGGTGGTGGGCACCATTACGCTCTCGTATAACACCCATCAACCCTTGGACGACGCTATTTTCATTGGCGAAGAAGACACTATCCATGCGAATTACGCGACAGGCACGCTTGTCGGTAAGGACGGGGTGATTATGGATGCGGGGATGACCGAGGTGGTCCCCCATTCGGTTATTACGGCACAGGACCGAGAGTTTTTTGATGCCATTTCAGACGGTCGAGACCCTGATCCAACCATTGCTGATGTATTACCGGGCTTGCGGGCACTGCAAGTTGTGCAGGACGAGTATGACCGGCGGCAGTCGTCATGACTGATGGTCAGGATGTGCCCTCTGGACGAGTGGTGTATCTCAATGGGGATTGGGTTCCAGAGCGAGATGCCGCAGTGTCTATTTTTGATTCGTCCCTAATCTGGGGCGACGCCTTGTTCGAGACGACTCGTACGTTTCAGCATGAGCCCTATCGTCTGGATGCGCACCTGGCGCGCTTGGAAGCCTCACTGGCGGGTGCGGGTGTCGATGCCGGCTGCTCGATGAATGAGCTTGGGGCATTAACCCGGGAGCTCATTGAGAGGAACCAGGATCTTTACGAACCGGATGTTGATTTTCTGATTGTTCATCAGGTTTCCTCTGGGACATTCGGTCGATATCGAGATGCAGGGATTCGCCAGGGGCCGACAATTGTGATTTATGGATACCCTCTCGTGGGGATGCTTGGCGATGCTGCCGCATGGTTTGATGATGGGCTGCATGCGGTTGTGCCTCGTCAGCGTGCCATCCCTTCTCGGTTGCTCGATCCAAAGCTCAAGAGTCGTTCACGACTCCATTACCAGGTTGCTAATCACGAGGTGGCGTCCTACGGGCCTGATGCCTGGGCGGTCTTGCAGGGTGAAGATGGTTTTCTGACCGAAGGCACCGGGTCGAATTTTTTTGTCGTTCAGGAGCGTGAGGTGCTGACGGCGCCTGGCCATGGGGTGCTACGAGGGGTGACTCGTGATTCGGTGCTCGAACTGGCTGGTGAACTTGGCCTCACGGTGCGGGAGTCGAATTTAGAACCCTACGACGTGAGAACGGCTGACGAAGCATTCTTTACCTCGACGCCCTACTGCCTTATTCCAGCGACTCGCTTTAATGGATCTTCGATTGGTGACGGTAGCGTAGGACCGGTCTATCGGCGGTTGGCGGATGCCTTTATCGAAACCGTTGGGGTTGATTTTATCGCGCAAGCAAAGAGCTACGTTGGACGCACTGGGTAGTTTTCTGCTCACTCAACTCGCATGGATTTTGTCGGGTAAGCAGAGTGAGCGGTGCAGTGTGCACCATAACAGTGTCCGTCCTGGATGATGGTTCCTCTCAGCTAGACGGCAACCATACCGTGCGGATCGATAACGTATTTCTTTGCAGCACCCTTATCGAAGTCCTTGTAGCCTTTGGGGGCTTCGTCCAGTGAGATCACAGTGACATTCACCGCCTCCGCTGGACGTGTTTTCTCATGAAGGATGGCCTGCATCAATGGGCGGTGGTAGCGCATGACAGGGCACTGGCCGGTTGTGAAGTCGTGAGATTTTGCCCACCCAAGGCCAATTCGAATCCCTAAGTTTCCAACCTTCGCATTTTCATCAACCCCACCTGGGTCTCCGGTTACGTATAGACCAGGAATGCCGATGGAGCCGCCAGCCCGCGTCACTTCCATCAGTGAATTGAGGACAGTTGCAGGGCGTTCCACATTGCTTTCTGATCCGTGGCCGCGCGCCTCAAAACCCACGCAGTCGACCGCGCTGTCAACCTCTGGTTCACCTACGATCTGGTCGATTTGCTCGGCGAGCGTCGCGTCTTGGGTGAGGTCAACGGTCTCACAGCCAAAGCTTCGAGCTTGAGCCAGTCGCTCAGGGATCATGTCTCCTACGATCACGAGGGCGGCGCCGAGAAGTTGGGAGCCGGCTGCTGAAGCCAGTCCCACAGGTCCGCCACCAGCGATGTAGACGATAGACCCGGGTCCGACACCTGCGGAAACCGCACCATGAAATCCGGTAGGAAAGATGTCGGAAAGCAGTGTCAAGTCTCGTATTTTTTCGAGTGCTTGGTCGGCGTCAGGAAATTTTAGGAGGTTGAAGTCGGCGTACGGAACCATAACGTACTCAGCCTGACCTCCAACCCAACCACCCATATCGACGTAACCGTAAGCTGCGCCTGGTCTGGCCGGGTTTACATGTAGGCAAATACCTGTCTTGCCTTCTTTGCAGTTTCGACATCTGCCACAAGCGATATTGAAAGGCACCGAAACGATGTCGCCGACCGAAATGAACTCAACATCTTGGCCTGCCTCAACCACTTGGCCGGTGATTTCGTGCCCCAGTACGAGGCCGGACGGCGCGGTGGTTCGGCCACGAACCATATGTTGGTCGCTACCACAAATGTTGGTGGCGACTACTTTGAGGATTACCCCGTGTTGGCATGACCGGGTACCTAAGGACAACTCCGGATAGTCGGTTGTTTGAACTTCCACATTATGTGGGCCGAGATAAACCAAGCCACGATTCGAAGCCATGGTGGGGTTCCAAGCGGACGCTGACGGGTGCACCATACTGCACATTGGTGAATGAGCCGAACTTGTGGCGTGTTCCTGGTGCTCGGGTCAGCTGATCAACCCATGGTTGGCTTGAACATTTGAGCGCTCCGTATCGAGTGGAAAAGATTCCGGTTAGGGATCGTTAGCTTTCTGCCTCGAGGGCCGCGAGGATGCCCATCATTTGCCCGGTAGCAAGGGCTCGTCCACGGTGTCCCCAAGGTGTGTCGTTGGTCATGTGCGGTACATGGTCGTCGATGAGGAATCCTGTAAAGCCTCCTCTGTAGAGGGTTCGCATGGCTTCGACGATATCGACGTTCCCATCTCCGAGAAAGCATTCGTTGAACGTAGGCACAGTGCCTTGAACATCTCGGAAATGCATGTAGAAAATCTGGTCCTTTGACAGGAAGTGTTCAATCGTGCTGATTACGTCTTCACCCATCTCAGACCAGCAGCCCATACAGAAGTCAAGACCGTTGTTGGGGCTGTCGGCAATGGCCATCGCTTTTTTAAAGCCCTTAAGAGAGCTCATTATTCGAGCTACGCCGCCTAGAGGTGATATTGGGGGGTCGTCTGGATGGAGGGCCAGACGCACGCCACTTTCTTCTGCCACGGGTAGAACTGCGTGCGTGAAAGTTTCATATGTTGCCCAGAGACGATCCGCATCAAAATCGCTGGCATGTGTGTTGTGATTGTCGACAAGTTTGTTCATGTCAAACGCTGTAACGAGGGCCCCCCCTCGGGTTGGGGTGGTTTTCGAGGTGCGCCACACACCGTTTGGCATCCAGTGGTATCCCAGGATTGGGATCTCGGCCTCACCCAGGCTGCGTATCGTGTGCTGGTAGTTTTTGATCTGGTGCCAAGCTTCTTCGGTGCCCAGCATGGCCTGATCGTAAAACTGAGTTGGTACGTTCTCGATCGACTCGATCCGAAGCCCAAAGTCTTCGACACGTTTTCGAAGGCGAATCAGATCGCGTGATTCCCAGCGTTCCTCGCCAGGAAGCCGGGGGGTGTTGAGCACTATTCCGCTGACGCCCATCTGGGCAGCGAAACTCAGGAGTTCTGTTGTCGGCTCGTTGAATTGTCCAGTTGCGATCCGCATCATGTCGCCCATGTAAAGATCCTTTGTATGTCGCCTGGTGACAGGGAATGTCTGCCAGTTTGTTGAACTGTCTTGTCGATGTTTTTCTTGTCTGGTAAATCTAGGCGTGGTGGCATTGGATTGTAGACACAGAAGAATCGTTCTTACGTTGCGTTGAACGTATCCAACTAGAACGCGTGTGCTGTGGTTATGAGGTGTGGCGTGGTAAACGCGGTGATTAATCGGGTGTCGCGTGCATTAATTCTGGGGCGGCTTGCTAATTGGCGGCATAGTCGGATCGACTTTCATTTGCCGGATGGGACTACGGAGACAGTTGGAGATAGGGCTTCAGCCACGATCGACACCGTAAATGTGCACGACGACAAGGTTTTCCGTCGCATATTGTTAAGTGGGTCGACTGGTGCGGGTGAAGCCTATGTTGATGGGCACTGGTCGAGTCCAGACTTGCAGGGACTTGTTAGCCGGATGCTTCAGGCGCGCGACCAAGTGACGCTGGACGCTTATCTGTCGTTGCCGCGCCGACTTTTTGACTATGTGCGGCATACCTTCCGTCCAAACAGTCGAAAAGGCAGTTCTCAAAATATCCATGCGCACTACGACTTGGGGAACGAGTTTTTCGAAGTCTTTCTGGATGATTCCTTGGCGTATTCCTGCGCCCTTTGGGACTCGGCTGATGACCTGGGGGAGGCTCAACGGGAAAAGTACGAGCATATATGTCAGGTGCTCGATTTACGCGATGGCGATAGAGTCCTTGAGATTGGCTGTGGTTGGGGTGGTTTCGCTATGTATGCCGCTCTCACACGGAAGGTTCATGTGGTGGCTCTTACGATCTCGCCCAGCCAGTTTGATCTAGCGACAGCTCGTGTGGCAGCCGCTGGTCTCGAGGAGCATGTTGAGATTGTTGTTTCTGACTACCGTGACATTGATGGTCAGTACGACAAGGTCGTCTCGATAGAGATGTTCGAGGCGGTAGGCCGCGAATATTGGGATGTCTATTTTGAGATGTGCACCAAGGCTCTTCGGCCCGGTGGTTTGATGTTTTTACAGACGATCGGAATACCTGACGCTCATGTAAAGGACGACCTGCGTGCCTCGGGATGGATAAGCAAGTACATTTTTCCTGGAGGAGTTCTTCCTGCGGTTATTGAGGTTCGAGAAGCACTGCGTCGTGGCGGGGATGCTTTGGTGGTGCTAGGGAGTCGCGAAATAGGTCTTCACTACGTGAGAACACTGGATGAATGGAGGCGGAGATTTTGGAATGGTGAGGACAGGGTCCGCGCTCTGGGTTTTGACGACCGGTTTGTTCGTATGTGGGATTTCTATCTTGCTGCTTGTTCGGGAGCTTTTGAAGCCCAGGTTGTCCGGGACGTGCAGCTGCTTTTGGAGCGTCGCCACTGAGGTGTAGCCTAATTCCTAACCAACAATATCCAGTGTGAGACGTAGATCTTTCTCGACAACAACAACGGCTAGCAGGAACATGGTGGATGTTGTCATGAGGGTGTGGTGTTGGGGGAAAATCTTCTTGATGCACGGGTTTCTATCGCGCATCCTCGAGGGGTGATGCTGGCGAGCTTGTTTGTGTGGTGCGCTGGATAGTGGGGGAAATGAACGAGTGACGAAATTGGTTGATGACACGGACGCCGAGATTGGTGTTCAACTCCCGACTCGTGTGGAGCAGGCGTACACGACCTGGCAGAGCGTTCGGTACAACTGGGGATTTCTTGCTATCCATTTAGCGGTGTTCGCAGTTTTTTTTGTGGGGGTGAGTTGGCCGGCGCTTGTTACTTGCTTGGGTCTTTATTGGTTACGGGTGCTTTTTATAACGGGGTTTTATCATCGGTATTTTTCTCATCGCACTTTTGAGACGACTCGAGTTTTCCAGGCGTGTATGGCGGTGTTGGGTACGACTACCATCCAGAAGGGCCCGTTGTGGTGGGCTGGCCATCACCGGTACCACCATCGCCACTCTGACGGCCCTGAAGATGTGCACTCGCCGTTGACCGGTGGTTTTTGGTGGGCGCACATGGGCTGGTTGCTGGCGTATAACCGAAACGATACTCGTTGGCAGGAAGTCAAGGATCTTGCCAGGTTTCCTGAGCTTCGTTTGCTTGATCGTGCCTATATTGTGATTACCTTCGGGTTCGCTGGATTTGTTGCTGGTCTTGGGGTGTTGCTGGAGCGGGTTTTTCCATTCACGGGCGTCACGTGGCTCCAGGTGTTTGTTTGGGGGTTTTTTGTTGGGACAGTGCTGCTATGGCACACGACATACCTGATTAATTCCGGGGCTCATATATGGGGGTCCCGTCGTTTTCCTACCGATGACACAAGTCGTAACAACTTCTTTTTGGCACTGATCACCCTTGGTGAGGGTTGGCATAACAACCACCATAGATACCCGGGGTCTGAGCGTAATGGGTTCTTTTGGTGGGAAATTGATGTCACGCATTATTTTCTAACGGCGCTGAGTTGGACCGGGCTGATCTGGGATCTTCGACGTCCGCCTGCGCATGTGTACGAGGAGGGTGCGTCGTCGGCCTGAAAGGTGTTGCCATGAGGTGCGCGAGGTGATGCGTGTTGCGGTTACTGGTTCATCAGGCCTTATAGGGTCGGCCCTTGTAGAGACGCTTTATCGAGACGGTCATCAGGTCCTTAGGTTAGTTCGAGATCGTGCTCCGGCTAATCCTGGGGAGATTAATTGGGACCCTGATGGGAAGATCATTGACGCCGATTTGTTAGCTGGGGTCGACGCTGTTATTCATCTGGCCGGGGAGCCCATTGACGGTTATTGGTGGACGAGGGCCAAGCGTCGAAGGATTCGTGACAGTCGAGTTCAAGGTACAACGAATCTTGTGAACGCTCTGCTCGCTATGGAAAGCAAGCCTGAGGTGCTCATTTCTGTATCGGGTATCTCGTACTACGGTAATCGAGGAGACGAGCTTCTTGGTGAGGACAGTCCTGCAGGAGTCGGTTTCCTGGCTGGTATTGCGGCTGAATGGGAAGCAGCTACACGGCCGGCTGTAGACGCTGGTATTCGGGTTGTAATTCCAAGGCTTGCGCCGGTCATAAGCGCATCTTCTCCATTTGTAACCCGTCTTCGCCTACCTGTCGTGCTCGGTGTTGGGGCCTGGTTTGGTTCAGGGCGACAGTATTGGCCGTGGATTTCACTCGATGATGTAGTGAGTATTTGCAGCTTGGCGCTTACTGACGACAGCCTGCGAGGCCCGGTGATAGCTGCCGCTCCGGATGTTCCCACTTGCCGTACCCTGGTTAAGACGATGGGTGAGGTTCTAGGCCGTCCGGTACTTTTTGGTCTCCCCGCTCCACTCCTGCGTTTGGTTCTCGGAGATTTGGCTCGAGGTATGTTGCTGTCAAGTCAGCGAGTTTTCCCACATGCGCTGCTAGAAGCGGGATATGAATTTAGGTATCCAGATTTGGTCTCGGGGCTTCGGGAGGCTCTTGGTAGACGATAGCGCGTGGGGGAGGGCGGGGACTCTCAGCCCGCCGTGGCAGGTACCTTTGCCGCTATGGGAAGGTTTACATAATGCCTGTAAATGCCCTGGCGGTCGGGGCGGCCGGATTCGAACCGGCGACCTCCTGACCCCCAGTCAGGTGCGCTACCAGGCTGCGCCACGCCCCGTATGAGTGAGTCTATCAAGGGGGTCTTGGGATCTTCCCTGATTTCTGAGTTAGCCGAAGCCGTTGCTGTCTCCGCCATATAGTCCACGGCCAAGATGGCTTCTCAACGAACGGCTTGAGATCTTTCCAGCTACATTTGCGAGCGCTCGAAACGTGCCGACGTTTTCGCAACGCTGGGCCAATTGACCGGATACCTGCGAGCCGTCCGCGAAGGGCAGCCAAGCTGCGCTGTCGAGCTATTGTTGGGAGTAGGGAGCCCAGATCGTAGAGCACGGCTAGGGGTATGTACCCCAACAGTGTTGGGCCATGGTGATTCTTGGCGATGGTCCAGACTTTGTTCCGGCCTAGGTGGAAGGTCTTGAATGGGGAATCTTCGCCAGCGGTGGCGGAGCGTGCATGCATGACACGGGCTGACGGCACATGGCGTGCCTTCCATCCGAGCCATCGGGCTCGCCAAGCCAGATCTACATCCTCAAGGTATGCGAAATACGAGCCGTCAAAGCCTCCGGTTTCCTTGAGTAATTCTTTCCGGTATAGCGCGGCGGCAGCTGAGACTCCGAAAACCTCTCCTGCGTGATCTGATCCCACCAGGTCAGCGTTGCCGCGATCCCAGGCGATTCCCAAAACATCGGTAGAAATCCCCGCAGAATCCAAAATTGAGGGATTGGTAGCGAGGACAACCTGGCTCCCGAATGCGCCCACGTCGGGAAAGGCCGTAGCTGCATTCACAAGGTTTTCCAGCCAGTCGGGTTCAGGGCGTGTGTCGTTGTTAAGGGTGGCAATTAGATCCGCTCGTGCTCGAGCGATGCCGAGATTGTTGGCTTCTGCAAAGCCATGATTTTTACCGAGGCGCTCAAGAATGATGTGAGGGTAGGTTCTCGAGATCCACTCACTGGAACCATCCGTGCTTCCGTTGTCGACCACGATTGTTTCGAATTCCACGATGGTTTGGCTCATTAGTGCCGGTAGGCATTGCCGTAAATGCTGGAGCCCGTTCCACGTCGCGATTACGACCGAGGCTTGTGGGCGGTCAGGCATCATCGATTTGCAGGTCTTTTGGCGTTCGGTGACCATTGTTGCAGGAGATTGGCACGGCTGAGCTTTTATATCCCGATTACGGGTGCATGGATAGAGGGTTTAATCTCGCATGTCGAACCAGCTGACGTCGATTTCTCCAACACGTCTTCGGGCGTATGAGACATGTCCTCTTCAGTACCAGATGCGGTATATCCAAAAGGTTCCACGTGTAGATTCGCCTTCGTCAGTGGTCGGTCAGGCGGTGCACAGTGCGCTCGAAATGAACTTCATTCAAAAACGGCATGGCGGTCACGATCTTGAACTTAAAGAGGTGATGCGCATTTATGAGGATGTCTGGGATGCGCGGCTTCCAGTTGGCGCCTCGGAGTCCTCGTTGGCCGACGAATTTTCTGGTGCGTACAGTTCAGGTCAAGAAATCCTACAACTGTATTTTCAGGATGTTGCGCCAATGATCAAACCTCATTTGGTTGAACATCGGTTTGGATTCGATATCCCCGGAGTACCGGTGCGAGTGGTGGGTACGGTTGATCTTATCGATCAGGATGGTGTTGTGATTGATCACAAAACGTCTTTCGCTCAGTATTCGGAATCCTATCCCGAAACAGATCTGCAATTGCGTTGCTATGCAATCGGGTATGCGATGTTTCGTGCCGGGTCTCGGGTGGCCCCTGGGCAGTTGCCTGCGCCGTTCTTTATTCCAGATGTTCGTGTTGATGTGCTCGTGCGTAGCAATCCACCAGTGATTCAGCAGTTGCCAGCCTGTTACGACCGTGCGGATCTTGACGATTTCACCGACCGTGCGGTGAGCATCATCGCCGGTATTGAGGGTGAATCTTATGAGCCATTCTGGAGGCTCTCAGGGAGGGAGGCGGATTCTAATGTGTGCAGGAGATGCCCGTACGGTGACCGCTGCCCTGAGTCGTTACAGGGCGATAGTTCACTGGAGCAAAGCAGCAAGGGCAGAAACGACGAAAAACAGAACTGAAATAAAGATGGTGAAGTTAAAAGTTACACGGTCAATGCCGCGCCGAGC
Source organism: Chloroflexi bacterium UBA6622 (assembly GCA_002433065.1). Classification (GTDB taxonomy): domain Bacteria; phylum Chloroflexota; class UBA11872; order UBA11872; family UBA11872; genus UBA11872. The sequence goes on along the minus strand of DJHK01000007.1, from coordinate 83,327 downwards.
GCTAAAAAAGGAGCTGTCGCTACCGCCTAGAGCTGAACCCATGCCGGAGTTCCTGACCTGAATTAGTACCGCTGCAATGAGAATTATTGCGAGGATTAGCTGGGCTAGTTGTAGTGCGGGGTTCATGTCGCGGTCAGATCTCCCTGGGGAAAGTCGTGCCCCGTTTGTTTTGCGCCATGGCAGCGGCGGTCTCGATGGCCAGCGACATACTATCTGCTCTCGCGATGTTTTGGCCGGCGATGTCAAAAGCCGTCCCATGGTCGACGCTTGTTCTTATGATGGGAAGCCCAACCGAAACATTGATGCCGTCGAAGAACCCGGCGACCTTTACGGCTACATGTCCTTGATCGTGGTACATGGCGACGACGCCATCAAAGTCCCCATTTCGTGCTCGATGAAAGACCGTGTCAGCCGGTTCAGGTCCCGAAACATCTATGCCTTCGTCGAGTGCTTCCCTGATTGCAGGACTGATCATGGATTGGTCTTCTTTTCCGAAGAGTCCACCTTCCCCAGCGTGCGGGTTCAGGCCGCAAACTGCTATTCGGCGTTTCTCGGTCGCCAGTAATTGCAAGGAGTCGTCCATTAATCGAATGGCATGAAGAACGTTGCTGGGGGTCACCCGTCTAATTGCTTCTTGGAGCGATACATGAGTGCTGTTGTGGATCACCCGTAGCCCTGGGGCAACTAACAGCATGCGTGCTCCAGGGGATTTAGTGAGATGGCCTAGCAACTCCGTGTGGCCAGCATAGTGATATCCAGCAGCGTTGATTGCTGCTTTGTTTATGGGGGCGGTCACGATGGCTTCGACAATCCCTTCCATTGCGAGGCGGGTTGCCTCGATGACAGATTGGGCGGCAGCTTCCCCTGCTACCTTGCCAATTTCACCGATCGACATGTCTGAAAGATCGGATTGCCATGGGTCGTAGACGTTAATGCCGTGTTCATAATCATCCAATGATGTGATGTCGAATGAACGGATGGGGGTTTTGGCTGCACTTTCACCAGCTGCACGTCTCATGATCGTTTTGTTGCCGACCACGATCGGTCGACATATCGCATGTGTTGCGTGATTGCTCAGAGATTTGGCCACAATTTCTGGCCCGACCCCGGCTGGATCTCCCATGGTGATCGCAATAAAGGGACGATCTTCATGATCCATGGGTTACTCCGATGCTGGTCTCCATAACACGGTAATGGCCGAGGTGTTGGAAGGCTTTGACAAGGGATGTTGGGCCACCCATGGTGCCACCTTTGGTGACAATGCTGGCACCGTGACTTGGACTTTCACGTGCGATCCCAACTGGAACTCCCCAGTCAATTTCCCCAACAATCTCTAGTGCTTCAACGCCGAGACCTTCAAGGGCAGCCTGTGCTGTATCTCCTCCAGTCAGGATGAAGTTGAGATCATCTGTCTCAGATCTGAGGGTGGCTGCAAGGTTTTGAATGAAATCGAGGTGATCGGCTAGATCAGTTCGTGCAAATGGGGATGACAGGACAGCGTCAAAAATTACGGGTCGACGGTTTCCCCATGCTTTTCGAGCAGTGCTTATTGCTGTAGCTAACCCGATATTTCGTTCTGTGGAAACCAGCTTGGCATTTATTTCCCGAACGGCCTGCGCGACCTGGTTGCGTGTGTGTCGGCTGGGGGTGCCTACGATGGCTGCTACGTGCGTGGCGCGATTCCAGGTTGGAAGGGTTTTTGAGCTCCTGTCGGTGTCTGCAAGTTGTTGTGCTAATCCTGCGGAACCTGCGCAAACCTGTGTGATGGAGGCCTTGTTCATTGCGTGGGTGATGGACAGGAGATCTTCGTTAGAGGCTGCGTCGGGAACGATTACGTCGATGTGATCTTGTTGTGCGGTGACAAATGCGGTTGTTAGGGCTTCATTGCGACCACGGACGATGCTTAAGGGGAGGTGGCGGACAGTAAGCATCCCATTAGAGGTCAACAGCGTTGGGATGTGAGCTTCTCGAACTGGTGTGACTGGGTCAGTCCCGGCAGAAGCTTCATTTACGGGCTGCCCGTCGATGCGGTGTATGCCGTCAACCGTTGTGCGGTCGCCATCCGGATATGCGGGGCTAAACACTATGCTTCGCTTGCCTACGACATCCAGGATGGCCTTGATTTCTGCTGCGATATTGCCGCGTAACAGCGAATCGGTCTTTTTGTACAGGCGGGGGTTGCCCTCATCTTCTTCGGCCCATGCAGCACGGATGGCTGCTCTGGTTTTGGAGGCGGCTGTTCTGGTGTCGAGATGCCGGGTTTCGGTGCTTAATGCAATTGCGCCACTGTCACTGTGCAGCGTTGGCCATGTTCCGGGTCGGGTTGACACCACACACGACCAACGCCTTTTTTGGAATTGAAGAGCTGTGTCGAGGGCTCCCGTCAAATCATCTGCAACGATGTTCCAAAATGGCATGGGTTAATCCAGCAATGGCAAGGTGTCGGGCGCGTGGGTCAGTACCCCAATATCTAATTGGCCGGCACTGGTCGCGGCTATCTTCGATAGGGCTTCCTCAACAGTAGGTGATCGTTCAAACCCAAGGGCAAGGGCCTCGGCATTTGTGATTCCATCCGACACGAGTATGACATGTGCCTGTTCTCGGACTCTGGCCCAGGCTACGGCAAGCGAAGCGGCGACCCGGTCGTCGAGTTGGTTGGTTTCGTAACGATGCAATATCGCCTCGGCTGGTTCGGCAGCATATTTCAACAACTCCCGGTGCGTCACTGTGACGCCTTCTGGGCATGGCGTTACGACAATGATGCTGCCTCCAGGCCGCACCATTAGTGCAGATGGGTACAGGCTCTTATGGGCTTGCCAGAATTCGATGTCACATGGGTGTGAGCTAGCGACAACGACATCGAGGTTGTGAGCAGTGGGAACTCCATAAATCTTTCGGGCGTCTGTCACGGCCTTTCTGAAGGTTTGTCGCATGGCACCGAATCGAGCATTTACTAGCTGGCCGTCAGGGTTCAATGTGACATTGAGTATGTGTGTCATCCCACAGCGGTCTGCAATAAGCTCCATTTCCTTTCGCACGGGTGTTTCGATTTGGCCAAGCAGCGGTGTTTTTGCGCGCGCACTGAACATATGTGTGGCCGCGGTGGTTGCTGCTCCGGACACGCCCGGCTGGACGATTTTCGCCCCTGCAGAAAACCCTGCGATGTGGTGAGGTACGACCGCGCCCGTACCAAGGACAAGATCAAACTCGAAGAGTTGCTGGTTGACTTCTACAGGGGTTTGATTTGGTGTCTCGCCTAAGTTGCGGAGAGTTGCCGTTCGGTGGTCGTGCTGGAGAACTTCTACTCGCTCCAGTACACCACGTCCTACCTTGGCGATGATTTCGTCGTTGCTCATAGGGCGATGGGTGCCAAGGGCGATAAGTACCGTGATGTTAGAGGCCTTAATCCCGCCGGATTCAAGGTCGTCAATTAGCGGTGGCAGCAGAATGTGCGCAGGTGTTTCCCGAGTGATGTCATCGATCAAGATCAGGGCATTGCGTTTACCTGCTGCGATGTCTGTGAGCGGTGGGGACTCGATAGGATGATCGAGGGCGTCCCTGATCAGCCGGGCTGGGTCCTCAGCCGGCGCAGGGTGATTAGGGGTGTATATCCCGACAACACGTGTCCCTGACGCACTGAACTCAATGTGGTCTTCCCCATAGGGCAACCTGATCATGTCGGGGAACGGCTTGTTCTGGTTTTCGTACGGCATAAGTCTATGGGTGTCGGAAAACTTGATTCGGCATGATGGTATGTAGTTTGTTCTGAGCCAATGGGAGTTTGCGTGTTGAGGTGGTTCCCGGTGCGGCGCCTAAGAGTCCCAAACTGGACCGATATTTATAAGTCGGCCTTAAGATCTTGTTCAACGTGGCTCGATCGGGCGTTGCCCTGCGAATGAAAGAATGGACGATGTTCATGTGGCTTATCCGTGCAATGGTGGTACCCAACTTGTGCGTTGCAGGTGTCGCAGTTTTACGGGCAATGCTGGCGACAGTCAGCGCGTGGCGGGCACTATATCAAGTAGTCCCCACCTTTTAGGCGGTTGGACTTGAACAGGAGTTCCGGGGCGTCAGGAAAAAAGGTTGGGTCAATTCCTGATGGGCCTTTGGCGGTTACACCCGACTGGTTGACAGAGGTGCTGCGTTGCGCCGGAATATTGGGGTCATGTTCGATTGTATCCGTTGAGGTGGAAACCCCGGCATCGCCGCCGGGACTGTTGAGTCGGTTGAGTCGTCTTCGGATCTCGTGTGATCGTCAAGTTTTGGGAGTGCCAGAGACCCTCATTGCCAAATTCCATCCTTCGGACCCGGAACTACGGAAATCCGTATGCGAAGCCAATGTCACCGAGGTCAAGTTTTATGCGGAAGTGGTTCCACATTCCAATCTTTCCACCCCGAAGGTGTACTACAGCGACCTGGACTCCGATTCCTGTGAATTCGTGTTGCTTTTGGAGGATTTGTCGGAGCAGCGGATCGTCGATGACCTTAAGGGATGCGGGCCTGAAGATGCGGAGGCGGTCGTTCGAAATCTGGCGGCGTTTCACGCCGGATGGTGGTCTGATTCTCGTCTTGAGAGCATGGATTGGCTGAAACCCTTCGATCGCTCCTTAAGTTTTGAGGTCTTGGGAATTCCGGTGAGCCAATTTGAAGGATCGCTGCCTGATGGGATTGGTGAGGTGGCGCGCCGCATTAAGGGTCAGTACGCAACGTTGTTTGAGGCTCAGTCGAAACGTCCACGGACGGTCGTTCTTAATGATGTGAAGGCCCGGCATATGTTTTTTGCGATCAAGAACGGCGTGGAGATTGTCTCAATGGTCGATTTTCAGCTTGCGGTTCAGGGCCGAGGTGCGCTTGATGTGTCCAGGTTCTTTGGGAGCAGCCTGACGACGTGCGTTCGGCGGGCGCACGAACATGATCTCCTGTGCGTCTATCACGATGTTCTTACGTCTATGGGCGTAACGGGATATTCGTTCGATGCATTGTGCACTGATTATCGTTTTGGCCATTTACAAAACTTAGTTGACTATATGGCCGTCGAAGCACAGGGCTTGCAGGCTCGGGGTGGAGCAAGGCTTCAAGAGATTCAGGAGGAGCAACTTCGACGCTACACTGCTGCTATCGAGGATCTTGATTGTGCTGAATTACTACCCGGATGATCTTGTCTGGAAACAATTTCGATGGTGGCCCGACTGTCGATAAAATATTTTGGTTAGGGTTTTTATCCACATGTGCCGTTGGAGGGCTCATGACTCAACGTTTTAGTTCGGATTTGTGGACGTGTCAGGAATGATGAGGTGAGCGATACATATCGCGCCATCACTCCATGGGTTAATCCCGTTGCCAGGGCCCTACGGCAAGGCCGGGTTTGCATCGGTGCGTGCAGCATAGGGTTCGCAGGTCCTGCGGTGGCGCAAGTGTTCGCCACGGCTGGTTTTAGCTGGTACTACGTCGACATGGAACACGGTCGCCTGAGTTATGAGGGGCTTGAGCACATATCAAATGCTTCCAAGTCTGCGGGGATTGTTCCAGTCGCTGGCCCGACCAGCATCGGGGATCATTTGGTCGTGCGGCCACTCGACGCGGGTGCGATGGGTGTGGTTGTGCCACATGTGGAAAATGCTTCTCAGGTGGAACAAATTGTCCAATGGACTCGGTATCCGCCGGTTGGGGAGCGAGGCTTGCTAACCCGAGGTGTTTTTAACAATTTTGAGAGAGTGGATACGGTCGAGTGGATCGAATCCCAGAATCAGGAAGTTTTGGTCGCTGTAAAGGTGGAGAGCGCAGCAGGGATTGACAATATTGATGAGATCGCGAATGTGCCTGGTCTTGACGCGATTTTGATTGGTCCGGGCGACCTTTCCTTAAGCATGGGTATCCCTGGACAAACTGGACATCCGGATGTTCGTGATGCGATCTCAAAGATGCTACGGGCGGTAAAACGCGCAGGGATCGCGGGAGGGCCTCACACGGGGCGAAACCCCAGGGAGATCGCAGATTGGGTTGAGCAGGGGGCCACGTTTATGGCCATAACAACTGACAGTAGTCTGCTTTATGAAATCTCAGCTGCCACGGTTAGCGAGACGAAAGACCTTTTAGGAGATAGATTGCTCTAATAACCCATCCCCAGTCTGTTGGATTGGGTGGCGCCGTGGGGTTTCACACCAAGAGTTCCAGGGTTATAGAAGGGTTATAGAAGAGCGTCATCCCAGCAAAGGCGCTCGAAGGCGGTTGTGATGGTGGTCATCGGGGCCAGACCTGCGTCTGTCAGCATTCGTTCATGTGCCTCCATTCGGTCGGCGGTTACGGGGTAGTTTTGAATAGCTCCACGGTTAAAGAACGCGATTTCTACGTCGCTTCTGGAGAGCATGTTGGAACTGATCCATTCGCACATGCTTTTGTCGGAATGATCGGTCCGTAATGCTTCAAACAGTTCGTCAGGGGTAAGTCCGAGAAAATCAAGAAGGAGGAGGGACTGTCCGGTGCGCCAGATGTAATCTCCTGTGGTGCCGGCAAGTTCTGCGCGAGCCTTATCGAGCGTCCGTGGAAGGTTAACGAGGCCAAGGAGTTTTTGGTACGGGTCGCGTGGTGGCGTAACTGATAAGTCGATCGGTTCGGACTGATACTCAGCCTGACGATTCTCTTCAAGGTCCTGCCATTCGAAGTAGGTGACTATGTCTGAAACACCAGGCTTTCCTATGGATTCACATAGTTCTTGTATTCGTGACGCTCGCTCTGGACTCCAGCGTCGCTCAATCATGTCCCGGTTAAAGCGGGCGATGTCCTCGTTTGTACGTGGCTGCATGTTCTGTTGGAGCCATTCCCAAACAGAGTCATCATCAGGTCTTGTTGCTATTGCGTCACGGGTCGCATCTTGGTGCACGCCGAGAAAATCGATCAACCATTTACTGAAGCCGGATTGCCAGACATATTCGCCAAGCGTGCCATTAAGGTCGGCTCGGATTTTGTCGATCGTTCTTGGCAGGCTGACGACGTTGTGAAGCCTGGCATACGGGCTCCGTGGGAAACCGTTGATTAGATCCATTACGGGCCTGCCGAAGTGTCGTTTTCAACAGGATTTTTGAGGATCCCTATGCCTTCAACATCAATTTCGATTGAGTCGCCAGCAGATAACGCTGAAGGGCCAGCGGGAGTTCCTGTGTAGATGCAGTCGCCTGGCTCAAGCGTGACGCCTTGAGAGATGTAGGCGACCAGTGAAGCAACGCTGAAGAGCAGGTCTGAGGTCGAACTGTTTTGCACTTCCTTGCCGTTCAAGCGGGCACCTATTCTTAGATTTGTCGGATCAAGGTCGGTTGCGATGCATGGTCCGAGGGGGGCAAAGGTGTCCATCCCTTTGCTCATCAGGAGTACTCCTGTTGCCATCTCTTTCATTTGGAGAGCTCGAGCACTTACATCATTCCCGCAACTAAAGCCCAAGAGGTAATCAAGGGCATCGGCTTCGGTGATGTTTCGACAAGTTTTGCCGATGACCGCAACCAATTCTGCCTCAAAGTGCACTTCACCAAAGGGATCATCCTGAAGGTCGCTGTCATTTATGGCTTGTGTGAATCCTGACGGATCTGGAAGCTTGATCGCCTGTTCTGGCCCTATAACTGCGGTCGTCGGCTTCATGAAGAGCATGGGGAACTTTGGGATGGCTTCTGGGCCGTTGCTTTCAAGAATATGTGCAAGGTAATTGGCGCCGACGGCTACAACTTTTCCTGGTTGGAGGGGCGCTATAAGGCAAGTGTCATCAGTGGTGCCAATTTGGGCTCCGACGGTGTAGTCACTGAAGATGTCACCGTCGATCGCATAGATAGCGCCAGATTCCTTAAGTGCACCGAACGCTGGACCTGCTGGTGAGTCGTAACGGACGAATTTCATGTGTTGGTATCCATCGCTGATCGACATCGGGACCGGCAGGCTAGCACGGTCTGGCTCTTTCAGAGGTTAAAGAAGCGTGATAACTCGACGCGTAGTTCGTCAGGCGCTTCAAGGGCTGGTTCCTGGCCGACACCTTCGATCGTTATGGTTTCGACATTTTGGAGTCTTGCTTTAAGAGCGTGGATGTCGGTGGGCCCGACAGCAGTATCCTCTGAGCCACGAATAAGAAGGGTTGGGGTCTCGATTGAACAAGCTGTCTCCAGCAAAACCTTCTTGGCCTGATGCTGAACACAGCCGGCAAGTAGATCGTGGTCGACTTTGGCCATCTCTTCACTGATAGCGTCGAGGTGATTTTTCGCAGGGAGTTCGACGAGTCCCGCGCGTATCCAACTATTTGCTTTGTCCTTATCCCAGGTGTCCCCGTCAAGATTCGCAAGGCGATTCAGAAATGCTGCGGGGTCTGGCTCAAACGCTGCGGTACTTGCAAGGGCAAGGCGATTCACGTGACTTGGAAACCTGGACGCAAGATTTAGGCAAACGAGGCCCCCGTAGCCATGGCCGACCATAAAGAGCGGCTCGGTCTGGCCAATTGAGTGCAGGGCTTTGTGGACCACGGTGGCTGCATTTTCGATGTCCCCGGAAAAGCCCCCGCGCTCGCTGTTACCAAATCCTGGGAGGTCGATGGTGATAGCACGGCAGTTGTCCGGAAGGCCCTGGATCATTAGGTTCCACACACCTGAACCAGATGTTATGCCGTGAACAAAGAGTATTCGATCAGTTCCAACGCCCTGGAAATCCAAGGATATTTTTCGGTTGTCAACGCTTGCAATCGGCATGGGCTAACTGGTCTGTTGGTGCGGAGGCATGGTTGCCTCTGCAATATACGGCAAGTTCCGGTACCGGTCGTCTAGGTCTAGCCCGTATCCCACCACAAATTGGTCGGCAATTTCGAAGCCGATCCAACGGGCCGCTACATCTATCTTCCGACGAGCCTCCTTGTTGAGAAGCGTGACAACCTCAAGGGTCCGGGGCTGACGAGCCGAAAGCATGTCGAGGATTGCAGATAGGGTTCGGCCAGAATCCACGATGTCTTCAACGATGAGAACATCCCGATCCTTAATATCCATTTCGAGGTCCTTGAGGGTTTCGATTCTGCCGGTGGAGGTTTGGCCGATGTAGGAACGGATCGCTAGGAAATCGATAGCGACGGGTGTATGGATGGCACGCACCAAGTCAGCGGCAAAGACAAATGCACCATGGAGGATAGGGACAAGTATTGGTTCAGATTCGACGTACGCTTCCGAAATACTGCAGGCAAGTTGGCTGACACGTTCAGCGATGGCGGAGGATGAGATTAGTGGGGGAGGAAGACTGATTTGGGTGTGGGGAGTGTTAGTCACTGCCGCGTGATCTTACTGAATCCTGAATATCCTGAAGGCCGTTACGAATATTTTCCAAAAATGCTTTGATTTGCGTGCGGCCTCGTTCATAGCGAGCAATAGGCGACAACACATTCCTGTCAATCACTTGGTCTACTTGCTCTCCCAATCTGCTGGCTTGGGTTGAGGTGCGGCGTAAGAAACGTCGGATCGTGACAGTGCTTTCGATGATAACCACAGTGCAAAATATTCCGAAGAGCAGCACTGCGAGCCAGATAATCAAGGCTTGGACAACAAGAACGATTATTGCGATATCTCGAGCTGTTTCCATCAGCGGTTCCTGCGTCGGCGTCCCCTTCGCCTTCGTCTGCTACGACCGCGCTGGCCGTCTGAATGCTTGCTTGGGGGTTTTTTCGGCGAAGCGGCTTTTTCGGACTCAGTGCGAAGTTTCCGGAGTTGGTCGGGCAGGGCATCTATGATTTTTTGCCCGGGCTTGGGAGCACTTAGAGTGCCTAGGGTTCCTCCGACCACCAATCCGATCACTGATCCAATTAGGATCCAAGCTAGTGTCATTCCCGACTACTCTTTTCGACCTGTGGCTACTCGGAACAGTGTCTGTGCGAGTCGGACGATGCCTGCTGAAGGTGGAGCGCTTTCTTTGACGGTGTCCCCCACGGCATCGACGGTTTCACGAACCGTGTCAGCGGTATCGCGGACAGCTCCGAGAATAGGTCCAATATCTTCGCGGATGGCAGCGATGAGTCGCCAGACAAAAAGCCCGGTTATTACAAGGACCATTGTAGTAACGAGCATCACGGTGGCCAGAAGGACTACTGCGATGTCTCGAATACTAGCTAGTTCCATAAGTTAGTTCCTGTCGAGTCGGTTTCGGCGAAGAGTCATGCGAATGCGATGTCGAACTACACGGAGCCGAACGCGCTTCCACGCGTCGTGCACCAGCTTTCCCTCAGCCCTCGACACCTGATGACGCCCATAGAGAGATCGTTCGTAAACGCTCGCGATTATTTCGGGTGGGGTTGGATGCCGGTAGACGTTTTTCATGTCGACGGCCGGGCTTGGTGGAAAAAGTTGAGTGCCAAGGCTTTTGCCGAGCTCTGCCGGTGTAAATCCTAATCTCTCATTGTACCCAGCGCGTTGGGCCATTTTGACCATTCGGCTGTACTGTCGGGCTACGGACGCCTTAGGTTCTTGAAACAGGTCTCGTAGTATCGACCGGGTGAGAAGCGTGGCAGCGGCCGCTGCCGCG
>DJHK01000007.1:16087-72487 GCA_002433065.1 Chloroflexi bacterium UBA6622 | reverse complement strand
ACGTGGCAGCGGCCGCTGCCACGAGGGCTCCAAGTGCAATCAAGGTGCGAGGTGCACTTTTCAGGTTGTTCAAGATGGATTGAACCCAGCTTGTGTCTTCAGGTGGTTTAAGTGGTTGGAAATCGTTTGGTCCTATAGCCCCCAGCTCATCAAGGAAATCTTCTACGTCTGTAAGGTCGGTACGCGTGCTATTTGTGTCTGGGTTACTACTGGCCGATGAGTTCAATGCAGCACCTCTCACCGATGGGACCCGAAATCCTGAAGGCTCGAAGAGAACCCATCCGTATGAAGGGAAATAGACCTCGGCCCAAGTGTGGGAGTCTTCGGAGCTAACAAAATAGCGTTGGGTTGAAGGGTCAAAGATTCCAAGGCTGAAGCCGTGGGCCAACCTGGCTGGAATGCCCATGGAACGAACAAGCACCACCATTGTTGAGGCAATCAGGGAAGAGTGGCCTTGTCGGAGGTCAAAAAGAAAGAAATCAGCAGCGTCACGGTCTTCGGGGAGGTGGGGGGTGGACGGCGAATATGGGAATCGTCGCATGAAAAACTCGGCTGCTTGAGCTCGGTCATATGCTGTGGCTCCAGCCTTAGAGAGTCGGGAGGAAAGCTCAGCAACTCTCGGGCTCAATTTCGGTAGTTCGAGGTAGCGGTCGATCCAATCAGGGTATTTCGTTGACGCGTTGCGGAGTTGGTCAATCGTGGCGGCGGCAAGCGTGCTGTCGACAGAGTAAACAAGGTGCTGGCCTGCACGGCGGGTTGAGCGGATTGAAGCGTAATCGTCTATCGGTCCATCCCTTTGGCTGATCTGTACTTGATAGGGACGATTGACCCGTAGGGCGTCACCGGGAGCATATAAAAGGCTGGAGTTTGACTCGATAATCTCAATGTTAGATCGCGAGGGCAGGCGAGATTTCAGGCGTACGGAATCTGTTAACCGTTCATTTGCTCGTCGGCTTTCGAGGTTTCGTTGCGAACTTCGCCAAGCTCTTCCCGTGTAAATGTCGAATGTCTGTCCTCTCCAGTAGGAAGGCTCAGTGGACTCTATGAGTAGTGATCCGGGGCGGCTGAGCGGTTCAGGACCCGAAAGGCTTAACGTTTCACGACCGGGTGCTGATGAACCCCTTGGGTTTGAAACGCCACCAAAGATTCGTTGGATCCCTGTTTCCACATTGCCCCAACCATCTCCAAGGTAGGTCCAGAAGGCTTCGGCTACGGGGTTCCCTTGGGCTCGGGGTAGTGCAACCGAAAGCAAAACTATGAAGGAAATAAGTACTCCAGTTGCGATGAAAAGGTTCGGGGCTAGTTCGTCCGAGTAATCGGTGCCTTCGGCGGCCCATTTAGTTTCAAGTCGGACCATGCGTGAATGGACCACAAGTGCCAAGCTTGCAAACAGAAAAATGGCGAAGGGCACCCAGTCGGTACCGACATAGGTGATGTTGACCCCGATCGCCAAAAGGGCTGGTGTGATAGCAATGTATGCATTGTTTAGGCGGAGAGCAGCCCACGCTGCTATAAAGCCTATTGCCCAAGCTGCCATCGTCATCCAGAAAATAAAAATGATGTTGTCTCGGCTGATCTGTAGAGCAAGAGTGGCTTGGAGCCAAGCATCAAGCCTGAAGACCATGTCGGCGAGTAATTGGCTGCTTTCCGTAAGGGCCGATGTGAGGGGTTGCTCATGGAAGAGTTCTCCCGCTTCCCGTTTCCTGACCCATTCAATGGTGGAGCTAAACAAATCGATGAAGTTTCGGATGGCGTCGAATGGTCCTGGAAATGCTTCGGACGCGACAATGAAGGCCACGCCTAAATCAGTGGTTAAGCCGATCACGACGATCCATACAGATCGAAGTTTTGAATGTGAAAGGGCGGATGCCAAGCCGACTGCGGCTAATCCACTGGGAAAAAGTATGAGTGTTCCTGGTGCCCATTCGACCGAATGGATGCTTGCAAGAGGTGCGAGGGTGATGAGGAGTACGAGTGTGACGGTTACCGCCATCGATCGAGACAGTGGGCGCTTGCTTGGCTGCTCTTGTGTGATGGGTAGGGTGCCAACGCTCATGACGCCATCACTTTTGGGTTGTTGATCGAGGTTGGTGGTAGGACCTTTCGAAGTCTTTACGGACGTAGCCCGTGGCTTCTAAGGTTTCAAAATTCATTCCTTTCGTGATGGGGACGATTCGTATTCCGCTGTTTGCACCTTGGGCCTGTAGGTGTGTGTTTGAAGGTTGATTACCAAAGGAAGAGGCGTCAATTGCAATTGCCAGCGGGTGTATGGATTTGTGCGCAAACTCGGTGAGGGTTTTGATCCACAGCTGGCTTGAGGATGGAGAAATAGCGACAAGGCTTGTCCCTCGGTCAAATCCATGCTGTGCCGATCTAAGGAACTGATCAAAAGGGACCTCGCTGCTAGCTTTTACAAGGGCTAATGCTTCAAGGATTCGCCAAAGTTGTTTGAGACCTTTTTGGGGTTCGACAACGTATCGGGTTCCTCGACTAAAGGCTGTAAACCCTACGGCCCGGTTGTCACGGACAAATTGGTGGCCGATCGAGGAAACAATCTTGACGGCATACTCTTCAGTGGAGGCTTCACCCTCGCCTGCTTGCACTGATCCGTCCAGGTCTAAAGCAATCCACACACTTGTGGATGATTCGACATCGAACTCTTTTACAAGGAGTTGGCCTCGTCGGGCTGTTGATGGCCAATGAATTCGACGAAGTGGGTCACCCGTCTGGAAGTCTCGAAGGCTACGAACGTCGGAGGTGATCTCTTGTGTGCGGATCGAAGATTGGGAGGTTCCGATCATCATTCCGTTTGGGATAGTCACGTCAGGCATAATCGAAACGGGTGGATAGACGACGATGGTGTTGTAATCGTCGACTCGTTGACTGGAAGAAAAGATACCGAAAGGATCGCCCACACGTATGTCGGTTGGGCCGAGTCGGAAAAGGCCCCGCCGTAGGGTTCTCCGAGTGCAACGCCATCTCTTTGACTGGTGTGCCCCAAGGCTTTCAACCATAGAGGCCTGATAACCAGGGAGATCGGAGTGGTCCTCGATCTCCACTAGTAAGACGGGAAGATGGCTGTCATTTATGAGTTCGAACTGCTCTTCCACCTCATCATTAACCGATAAATTCTGTGTGCGCAGCTGTCGATAAAGCTTCAATCTAGAGGCAGTGTGACGGGTCCAAAAGTAGGAGGCGGCAATAACCGAGCCAAGCGCGTATAGCAGCCAGTACGCGATCGGAGAGGTTGTGACAAGGGCGACAACTATTAGTATGCCGAAAAAGACAACTAGTGAAGGCCGGTGAAGGCTCACTTCAGTGATTCCCTGTGCTGCTCGTGCACGGGAGCCTTTGTTTGTCAGCATTAACGGGCGCCGGGTGCTCATACTGGTATGTTTTATGTCAGTTGTTTAGTCGTACCACACATGTAATGAATCATTTTGCAATACGATCGACCTTATGGTGACCATCGCTCGTTTTCAGAAATCAACGCGTGCTTTCAGCTTAGCGATAGCTGTAGTTATGGGCGTTTGGGGCTTGATGGCCTGCTCAGCGTCCAACGATATAAAACGAGAAGATTCTTCCCCTCCACAGCTCAAGCTTGGCATGCAGGCAAAGGAAATTGGTCCTGGTCGTACTGATATTGTTCTGACGGTGACAAACGTTGGTTTGGTCGATGTGTTGCTCGCGCCTACGCTTACGCTGCCGGCTAACGCAGGCTCGGACAGGGATTATGGTCCGACCACGAGAGCCAACACTGTTGATGGTGAAGGGAGGGAGATCGCTTCAACAACGAGAGTAATTAAAGCGATGACGTGGGTCCCTGAGAGATTGCGAGCCGGCGTGACCCTTACGTGGGGTGTGGCACTGCGATGCTATGACCGACAGCCGATTACGGTGGGTGCTCTGGTCAAGTCTGTTCAGGTCGGCGGCGTACGTGAGGCTCCGTTTGACGAGCTGAGCAGGAACCTTCCGGTTTCTTGTCGCCCGCCTGTTTCCGCCGGATCCTTGCGTTAGCAGCAGAGGCCAAGCGTGGGATTAGGACAGTCCCGTGTTGTGGAGGTTTTGCGCTTGGAAGGTCGATGTAATCAGTTTTTAGGTATTTAACCAGCTTGTTGTCTAAGAAGCCGCTTTCGTCAAGGTGTGCTAATGGAGAGTTTGGTGCTGCTGGATTCTTGTAGTGCATTGGAATGGAAATATCAGCCCCAATTGAGTCGACGACAACGGATGCTTCTTGGCCATTTAGCGTTACCACTCCACCGATTGGAACCAGGACAACTGAATGATCTTTGCATTGGGCACGGAGGTTGACGTCCAGTTCATGTCCCAGGCCTCCCATGTGGAGAATCCTAACCCCACCTGTCTCAATTGACATGATGGCTGTTCGTGCGCGCGTGCGACCGCCAGACCTTCCTCTGTATGCACCTGCAACTACTGTTATGGAAAGGTCCTTGTATGTGAAATGTTGAGGGTTCCAGCCATTACTGCTGACTCCGCGGATGACTGTTGAGGAACTGCTGACGATTTCAATGTTGTTGTGATTTCGGTGCTCGTGAGTTAACGCCAATACGTCGATTGGTGGAAGTGTAGGGTTTGGATAGCCTAAGCGTGTGTCAAACGGATCGACTAGCAGTGTGGTTCGGGCCGGCGTGGTGACGAGGAATGCTGAGTTGCCTAACCAGCATAGGCGTGTGCAGATTGCAGGCAACTAAAGTTCCCTGCGACCCTCTAGCGCAAGCGTGATCGTGGCGGCGTCGACGTATTCGAGGTCACCGCCGGTCGCGAGCCCTCGAGCGAGACGGGACACCCGGATATTCTGGTCGGCCAGACGTTGTCGGATTTCCATCGCGGTCGCGTCCCCCTCAAGTGTGGCGTTTGTAGCTACGATGACTTCTAGTACGTTTTCACGTTTTACTCGATCAATGAGGAGATTTATTGTGAGGTCATCTGGCCCAATGCCGTCGAGAGGTGAGATGGCACCGTGCAACACATGGTAATGACCGTTAAAACCACCGGAACTTTCGATTGCCACAAGATCTAGAGGTTCTTCCACCACGCATAGAGCATCGGCCTCGCGGCTGCTGTCGCTGCAAATGGCGCATGGGTTTTCGTCTGCGAAGTTTCGGCATTGTTCGCACGTGATGATTCCTTCGTGCAGGCTAGCGACTGCTCTGCCGAGGCTTATTGCTTGGCTTTCGGGGCTTCGAACAAGGAAAAATGCTAGGCGTTGGGCGGTTTTGGTCCCGATAGTCGGCAGCCGAGCTAATTCGCTGATTAGCTGAAGAATCGAGCGCGGAAGTGGTTCCGCCACGTATCAGCTGAGCCCCGGGATGTTCAAGCCTCCGGTGACGGATCCTAGCTTGTTCTTGGCGAGTTCTTGAGATTGCTCCAGCGCGTCGTTGACAGCCAATGTCAACATGTCCGCTAGCAGGTCGGCGTCATCCGGATCGATTGCTGATGGGTCAATTGTGATGGTCTCAATCCGCTGGTCGCCTGTCGCAACTACGGTGATTGCACCTCCACCTGAGGTGCCTTCGACTGTCATCTGTTTTAGTTCTTCCTGGATCTCTTCCATCTTTTGTTGGAACTTGCGAAACATGCCCATTGACATGGATTACTCTCCCTTCATTTTGTCGTTCGGGGCAGGAGTGGCCCCGTATTCACGTATGGCTACACGAACTACGGGGTCGTCCTCTTGCTGAACAGGTGTTTTATGTTGACGCTCTGAACGGGCTTCTGTGTGCAGTACATTCCTTACTTTAAGGGCGACACCGAATTCTTGTGAAAGGATCTTGCTTACTAAGTGTTTAGCGTCGTCACGTTCCACGCGGTCTAACATGAATTCACTGCGGTATCCAAGTGTGACAACGTTTTCAGCAAAGCTGAGGACCTCTGCTTCACCCACGTAAGGGGCGATTGCTCGGGATTCACGGAAGATAATGGAAGTCCATTTATCCCGGCGTTGTTCAATTTCGCTTGTAGATAAGTTTGCTGTTGGACCATGTGTTGGGTCGTTCGGTGCGGGATCATGTGTGGGTGGCGTCTTACTGGGTGTTGAAGTTTCGGTGGCTTTGGAGCTGGAAGTTTCCTGCTGTGGTGGGGAAGACGTGGCGGCTTGGTTGGTCGGCTCCGACTTGGCAGTAGCAGGGGAATGTTTCAGTGAGTCATCCCCCACCAGTACGCACCGGGCAAACGCTAGCTCCAAGGCAAGTGTGGCGTCTGCGCTGCTTCGACCTGGAGGGTCGGTTTCTGCTAATACCTCGAGAGAGCGGACGATCTGCGGCAATCCGGTGCCAGAGGTTAACTCATGAAGTCCAAATGATTCGTCGTCTGTGAGATGACGTATTCGGTTTGCGTCAGGGCTGGTGTGTAGGATCAGGGCATCCCGAAGCAAATCGATTAGCTGTTGACGTAATGTGCTGGGGCTGGTGCCGTTATCGACGGCCTCCCTAACTTCCTGCAATCCGGATGCTGCATCACCGGAAAGCATATGGCTTGCGAGCCTGACAACGGCATCTCGGCTGGTTAAGCCAAGCATGTTGTTAACGGATTCTCCGGTAACGGTGTTGTCACTGAAAGCAATTGCTTGATCAAGAATGCTGATTGCGTCTCGGAGGCTTCCCCCAGAATTACGAGTGATGATTTCCAGGGCTGCCTCCTCTATTTTTGTGCCTTCAGCCTCCGCGATAGTTTGAAGTCGTGCTGAGAGATCGAGTTGTGAGATCCGGCGGAAGGTGAGGTGCTGGGTTCGTGATCGGATTGTGGCTGGCACTCGATGGGTTTCTGTGGTTGCAAGGACGAAAAGGACATGCGGTGGTGGTTCTTCTAACGTCTTTAAGAGCGCGTCCTTTGCCGCCGTAGATAGCTGGTGGACCTCATCGATGATAAAGACTCGGTATCGGGCGGAACCGGGTGAAAGGTGAACAACATTTGCAATTGACTGTCGTACTTGCTCGATACTGCTGTGGGAGGCTGCGTCAAACTCATGCAGGTCTAGAAAGGACCCGGCTGCGATAGCCTGGCAGTGAGCGCAGGTGTCGCAGGGTTCGGCCTGGACCCCTGTCAGACAGTTCACAGCCTTGGCTACGAGTCTCGCGGCCGTTGTTTTACCGGTTCCACGTTCGCCTGAAAAAAGGTAGGCATGGCTGAGGCGATTTTGCGCTAGAGCATTTTGGAGGGTCTGTACGACGTGATGCTGTCCAACAAGCTCATTGAAATGCTGAGGTCTATAGCGGTTGTATAGAGCTCGGACCGAAGGTGAGGGTGACTCAGTCACCGCTTACTCCACTGGACGCGGTGTGCAGCCCATCATATCGGTGTCATTGCAGCTCTCCAAGCTGGCTGGGCAACATTGTCATTCCATATTTGAAATAATGCGGCGGATAGTTGGTTTTTGGAGCGCTTCCATACATTTTGGACAAGTTTGTTCCACGGACTGAAGGGTGGTGCCGCAAAGGTTTGTGTGTTTTCCAATCGTGGGATTCTGTACGAACAGTGGTGGTGATGCTTTCGTATAAGGAGTTTTGAGGCCAGGCAATCTTTTGACATACGCGAATGTTTCACTGCTAACGTCTGCTTAAGAATTTGTGGTTCCATTAAACAGCCTTGAGGCTCAGGCGGATTTGGTCAGGAATGTTCGATGTGGTCACAATGAGTGATGAGGATAGTAGGGTCGTTGCTGGTGTCGATCTCGGAGGTACGAATCTTCGGGTCGCTGTAGCCGATCAGTCGGGATCTACAGCAGGGTTTTTGACGTGCCCCACGGAAGCTTTTGCTGGCCCTGACGTGATCATTGACCGAATCGTGTCAATGATTCGTCAGTCGTTGGTGCGGGCAAATGTTGAGGCAACTGAGCTGGTTGCTGTAGGCGTAGGAGCTCCTGGCCCGCTTGACTCGGTATCCGGCGTAATTCATAACGAACCGACGAACTTGCCCGGTTGGAATGGCATTCGATTAGCTGACAGGTTGTCCGAGGTTCTTGGGGTTCCCGTGTTCCTGGAGAAAGATGCGAATGTGGCTGCCCTTGCCGAGTGTGTGTATGGCAGGAATTGTGGCGTAGCGAACATGCTGTATATAACAGTGAGTACCGGCGTGGGTGCAGGGCTGATCCTTAACGGGGAACTCTGGCAAGGTGTGCACGGCACTGCGGGCGAGTTTGGGCATATGACCGTCGATTTCGAGGGCCCTCTGTGTGACTGTGGTAACCGTGGCTGTATCCAGGAGGTTGCTTCTGGTCCGAATATTGCTGCTTGGGTGCTGTCCAAAATTTCTGCTGGGGCACCCAGCATTGTCACCGAGATTTCGGTGGATGGCCCTGTTAGCGGTCGGGATGTGGTTCGGGCCGCGGTTGACGGGGATGAGTTAGCAATAGCTGGGCTTGACCGCGCTGGCCGTGCTGTGGGCTTCGGTATTGTAAGTCTGGCGCATATGGTTAATTTAGAGTTGGTTGTGGTCGGTGGCGGAATCGCTAATGCGGGCGCGTTGCTTCTTGATCCAATCATTCAGACCGTGAGAGGACATGTTTTAGGTAGCACTGCTTCTTCTTTGCGGGTTGTTCCATGGTCAATTGGCGAAGAAGTGGGAGTTTTGGGCGCGGTGGCTTCGGCTTATTCGAGGATGGGAAGCGGTAGAGAGTTCTCAGTATGAAAGTGCGCATTGCACAGGTCTTCAGGCGTGATTAGTGTCGGAAAAAAGAGCTTGGGAAATTGAAGTCACGTGCCTAGCGAGGTCGCGCACCCGCCGTCGACCCTGCCCCCGGCGCCTTACGTACGTGAGCTAGCTCCGGCCAGGTGGACTCGCGGCGCCCGAGGGGTGCTTCGTACCGCTGCTTCCTTTCGGACCTGACGGGATTGGAAGTCCTTCGTCGCACGAGGCCCGGCGTTCAACACTAGGCTCGCGTGGCAGACACGCCACGAACGGGCCTCAGGCGGGGATTTGGCCCGCTATAGCGGATTGCGGAAACAGGGCACCGCTGGCTCCCCGCCTAGCGCGACCTCAGGTCGAGATAGTTGCATGCGTTGTTGAACAGGTCAATTGGTTGGGTCTACGGGGGTTCTTGCCATCGGGGCATGGTTGGTCGGACTAGAATGTTGCAGGATCGTGTTTCTGGAGGTGATCGTGCCGCCGTTTCGAATTGAACTTCGTAGCGATACTCAGACTGTGCCTACTGCTGACATGCGCGCCGCTATGGCTGAGGCTGAGGTTGGCGACGATCAGGCTCGGGAAGACCCGACCGTTCGTCGCCTCGAAGACATGGCAGCTGAAATGTTTCGGAAGGAAGCTGCCCTTTTTGTGTCGAGTGGGACAATGGGAAACTTGGTGAGCATGTTGACGCTGGTCGAACGAGGCGACTCTGTCGTCGTTGATCCGGTTTCTCACGTGTCTCTGGCTGAAGCCGGTGGTTTTGCTTCACTTGCCGGCTGTAGTTTGATCCCCGTGCCCACGGAAGGTGTACTGACCGCCGACGCGGTACGGCCTCTTCTGGGCCCTGTCACTACCCATTCGCTGAAGCCTGCGATTATATGGGCGGAAAATACTCATAATCGGCGTGGAGGGGTGGCGTGGGGCCCTGACGTGTTGATGGGCCTTGTTGATTTGGCTCAGGAACACGATCTTCGACTGCACATTGATGGTGCCAGGATATTCAATGCGGCTACGGCGATGGAGGTTCCGGTTAGTGACCTCGCTCGGGGTACTGATACCGTGCAGTTTTGTCTTTCCAAAGGACTGGGAGCTCCCTTTGGTTCTATGGTTGTGGGCGACGAAGAACTAATTACAGAGGCGCGTAGAACGAGACAGCTTGTTGGGGGCGGTATGCGACAGGCGGGTGTAATGGCTGCTGCTGGTCTGCTTGCTTTACGTGATGGACCGGGTCGTTTGATTGAGGATCATCGAAGAGCTCGTTTGTTGGGAGAAGTCATAGAGGATCTCCCTGGTCTGCGACTTGTATCTCCTGTTCAGACAAACCTGATTTTTGTGGCCTGGGAACCCAGCCAGATTGA
Source organism: Chloroflexi bacterium UBA6622 (assembly GCA_002433065.1). Classification (GTDB taxonomy): domain Bacteria; phylum Chloroflexota; class UBA11872; order UBA11872; family UBA11872; genus UBA11872. The sequence continues at coordinate 62,486 of DJHK01000007.1, read as the reverse complement.
TATTTCGCGATGGGTTGAGTTGGTCGCGGAGCAGGGTATAGGGATAGGTCCCCCGAGGGGAGAGATGTTGCGTCTAGTAACTCACCACCAGGTTACTGATGAGGACATCAGCGAGGTGACGGATGTTTTGGCGACCGCGGCTGACGCCGCGGCTATAACGCCACTTGGATAGCTTTCTGAGGGAAGGTATGGAGGGCGACATTCTCTCCCCCACTCAGACTGAAGACGTGGTTTCTTTGGGGAACCTTAGGGCTCTTTGTTGGAAGGCAATAGGTAACGAGGAGCCGCATAAGCTGCTTCTCGTGCACGGTGTGTGGGTTGGCGCACATGTCTGGAGAAAGCTAGGGCCATATCTGGCTAGCCATGGGTATACAACCTATGCGGTCTGGTTGCGGCACCATCATCCAGGAGCCGATCGGGGGCCTCTTTGCAATCTTGGTCTTCAGGACTATGCTGAAGATATTGCTATGGCCGTACGGGCCATTGATGGTGTGGTGCTGGTTGGTCACAGCATGGGTGGCCTTGTGGCGCAGATGGCTGCGGAAGTTTGTGATGTTTCCGGCTTAGCGTTGCTTTGTAGTGCTCCGCCACGAGGGATTCCGGCGATACCTAGACCGTCATTTGCATTTCCGGCTGCCAGGAGATTTATGGGCAGACCATTTGCCCGGCGAATGATGACGCCCTTTGGTAGTGAGTTCTTTCACTCACGGCTTAACTTCCATCAACGAGAACAGTTGAAGGCCAGCGGTGTTCCAGAATCCCGCCGAGTGGCTCGGCAGCTTGCCTTCTGGCCCCCTCATGTAAGTCGCGGACGGATCCAGTGTCCTGTATACGTGGGTGGAGGTGACGAGGATCCAGTGATCACTCCATGGGTTACTCGGATGATCGCTCGTCGCTATCACGTCGTGCCGAATATTTATCAGCAACGTGGTCATATGCCTAATCTCGAGGTTGGTTGGGAAGGAGTTGGTGACGACCTTCTTCGTTGGATGCAACGGTTTTAAGGATTGGCTGAAAGGATTGCTCAATGCCTGAATTTGAGGTTGACGTCAAAGAGGGGCGACGAAGAATTCTCTGGAATAGTCGGTTCATTACCGCGATTAATCAGGGTGCGACTCGAAATTACCTGTATCCGGTGTTTACCCCTTCGGGGCAGGCTGTAACGGATGAAACTCCGGTTGATCATCCACACCACCGTTCGATTTGGGTTGCAGCTGAGCTGGTGAACGGATACAACTTTTACGTCGAGTCCACATACGGGGGCCGAGTCCCAGGAGCCATAACCGAGACCGACGTGTCTTGGGAGCAGTTAGGTCCGAGCCATCTCCGGATGAGGCAGATGCTTGAATGGCGAGGGCAGCCTGATTTCAGTGATCCGGTCGGACGGCTTTTGTTAGTGGAGACGCGTACGACGGATGTGGAGCCGGGCCCTGTTGCGAACGTGATAACCGTCCGTTCTCGACTCCTGCCTGGGGCCAGCCTTGGTGCTACGGCCGTTGGCCCAGATAGAGATGGAGCCAAGCCGGTGAAGGATCCTAGTGTCGTAACTATTGGTCCGACGAAGCACAGTTTTTTCGGGGTGCGATTGTCGGACCGGTTGCACGTGTCCCAAGGTGGAACAATCAAAGATTCTGAAGGTCGAACTAACGAAGGTGAAATTTTTGACCAAACCGCGGATTGGGTTGATGCGCACGGTCCGCTCGCCTTTGGTAAGACAGCCGGAGTCGGTGTTTTACCCGATGCATCGTTCGATGGATCACCATGGATGGTTCGTGATTATGGCTCGTTGATGATTAGCACCATGCGGTTGCAACAGGTGACGGTTTCCACGGATTCGCCTCTCGACCAGTCGGTTCGTTTTGTTATTCACGATGGGAATCATTTAGATGCAGATATCGCTGGGGAATTCGAGAGATTTAGATCGAAAGGCGTTAGTGATGATAGTCCTGGTTGACTGACCCCTTTCAGCATGTGACTTTTTAGAGGGCTTCGGCTTGCCTGATGGATTTTAGGGGGCGCTATGTCTCGACGGCTTGTGCTTGTTGGGTGCGGTGGTATGGGGAGACGACATCTGCGTGCCTATCGGACATTACTGGACTATGAACCAGGTCGCTTTGAATTGGCGGCGTTGGTTGATCCTGCTATTGAGCGGGCAGAGTTTGTCGCGGGAGAAGCTGAGGATTTGCTGGGTGTACGGCCACCGTGTTTTGCCACCTTGGAGATGGCGCTTGAAAGTACAGATGATCTTCAAGTGGCCGATGTTGTGACCGTTGCTTCGGCACATTTGCCGATTGTTCGGACAGCAACTGAAGCAGGGATGCACGTTCTGTGTGAAAAGCCCATGGCTCCGACTGTTTTGGCATGCAAAGAAATGCTTGCGGCTTCAGTACGACATGGGCGGCTGCTTTCCATTGCCGAAAACTATCGTCGGGATCCAGTTGCGCGTCTAATGCGGGCTTTGATTGATGCTTCAGTAATCGGTGACGTTCGGAGTCTTTTGGACTACTCACTCAGCGGCGGTCGGAGCGCGATAGCCGGGGGATGGCAATACAAGCGAAGTCAAGGTGGACCTCTGCTTGAAATGGGTGTGCACAACGCGGACCTGCAAATGTATATGGGTGGTTCCATCGAATATGTATATGGACAGGTTCGATTGCGTGAGCCGCAAAGAGATTTTCGTGGAGCACACGTCAAACCTTTCCATGAACATTATTCCGAGACTTATCCCGACAGTCAGGAAGCGGATGCGCCAGATGTGCTGATGGCTACCCTCGAATATGCCAGTGGGGCCGTTGGCCAGTGGGTGTGCGATATGGCGGCACAAGGCCCCGGGTTGCAGAGGTTCAGTGTTGTCGGGAGCTCCGGTCAAATTGATCTTCCAGGGGTTCGCTCGGGACGGCCATTGGGGGTTTTTCTAGGGACATCGCCGGAACCATGTACCGATGACGAGGTATTGGCCCTGGTTCCTGATTTCCGTCTGGATGATCGGACTGCCAAGTTTTTTGGTGGGGAACGTCTGGCGACATATGGCGATGCGGGCGAGGGTGTAGGAGGCTCGGCGGACTTGAAGTTGATTGCGATGGAGTTAGCGGAATTGCTCGATGCTATTGATGGGGAGGGTGTTCTTGAGGTGGATGCGGCGACTGGTCTCACGGCGGTAGCCCTAGTGATGGCGGTGCATGAATCTTCCGAGTCTCGTCAGGTCGTGCAGCTGTCCGATGTTCGGGATGGGTCGTTGAGCGTGTTTCAGGACGCTGCTAATCGTGATCTTGGTCTTGAGGTGTGATCGACGGCGGTCGTTGAATTTTCGTCACTTCACGGAATCGCCTAGGCTGGGGTGCCGAATTGTCATGCTGTAATGAAGGACCGGGTACCGTGTTGAACGTCGGAATTATCGGTTTAGGGGGGATTGCCAGATCCCATTGTGATGCCATCGCCACCCTCGATGATGTGCAGATCGTCGCGGTTGCCGATTTGTTTGAAGAGCCCCGAAAGCAATACATGGAGACCTACGGTATTCCTAAGGGATACAGCTCCCATACTGAGTTGCTCGATGATGATGAGGTTGATGCGGTTGCCGTAGTGCTTGGTCATCAACTACACCATCGTTTGACGGTTGACTCTCTGAATGCGGGCAAGCACGTATTAGTTGAAAAGCCGATGGCGCTGAGCTTGGAACAGTGCGACGACATGATTGCTGCTGCTGGTGCGAACCAGCGAAAGCTCATGGTCGGATTGAGCCAGCATTTTTACGGCACCAGTCTTGCGGCGAAGGCGATTCTTGATTCAGGTGAACTGGGCCCGGTGATTACCGGGGTTTGTTACATGTCCAAGAACTGGACAATTGAATCGAGGAGGCCACAGTATCGAAGCCGCTATCACGGTGGTGGGATGTGGATATGTAATGGTGTTCATGTGGTGGACAGGTTGACGTGGATGATGGCCTCTCAGGCGATGTCTGTTTCTGCTTCTATTGGAACTCGAGCGCATTATCAGGCGGGAGATGATTCTGCGACCGCGTTTATTCGGTACAAGAATGGCACGGCGGGTGTCGCGGTTTCGGTTGGGTATGCGGACGGTGGTCCTGACTATTCGTGCCAGATTATTTGTGCAAACGGAAGCCTGCGTTTTAGCGAGCACGGGGAACAGTACGTACGGGTTGGGAAAGGTGACAAGTGGGAGGATCGACCGTTTGAGGATCCTCCAGCTCCGATGACAAACGAGTGGAAGGCGTTTGCCGAGTCGATCGAGAAGGATATTGAACCGGCAACTGGTGGTCGATACGGTCGGCAAATTATGGAGATCTTGTTTGCGGCTGAGGAATCGGCCATAACGCGGGAAGAGGTTGTGTTGGAGTCGGGTCTTGACTGGACGTACCAACCCAATGGAGCTCCAATTACTACTGAGCACGGTTGGGTGTAGGGGCGCTGACTAAGCGGGCAGTTTTGGGGATGGTGCCGTTAGGTCGGCACCATCCCCGATGGTAAGTCGTTGCTAGATGGGATTCTAGATCGGGGCTTTGGTCGAAATTCCCATGGTGGGGACGGCGTTTCTCGAGCTTGTCAGCTGGTCTGGTGCGTGACCTGAGGGCCTGATCGGTGAGGGCCTCGGGAGAGTATCAGGGCTAAGGGAACGGCTGTTACCACGATAAGCATGAGTGAAGATGCTGCGGCGCTAGCAAAAAATGACTCGGATGTTGCGGCCCATGTGACGGTCGCTAGTGTTCGGAAGTCCATTGGGCCTAGGACGAGGGTGGCTGGCAACTCTTTCATGGTTAACAGGAAAGCCATGGCTGCGCCCGCGAACATGCTGCCGCGGACGAGTGGGATGGTGATCTTCAGTAGTACTTGCAAGCGCGTTTTTCCAAGGGTTCTCGCCGCTTCTTCAATTCGGGGATTTAATTGGAGGATGCCCGAACGAATCGACCCGAGCGTGGTTGGGAGGAATAGGACTGTGTACGCAATGATGAGTAGTAGGAGCGTTTGATAAATCGGGTACAGGATATGAACACCAAGAAACACGAGGGCGATTGCTACCGTGATGCCTGGTAACGCAAAGCCAATGTATGTGGTTCTTTCGATCATTGCGGATAGTTTTCCAGGGTAACGGACGATAAATAATGCGAGTGGAAAGGCCACTGCCGTGAGGGCGGCGGCGGCAAGGAGCGCAGTAGTCAGAGAGTTCAATAGCGGTTCCCCGAGATCGCCGAATGACTCGCCTGCCATGGCCCCTTGGACAATCCAGTAGGACAGCACCGCCATTGGGCCTATTGTGGTCGCAAAGGAAATAATGGCGATCATGCCCGTGGCGGGCCATCGCCAATGTTTAAGGTTGTGCGTCAGGCCGATTTGAGGCGAACCTGGGCCAATCGAGTGGTACCGGCCTCGACCCCGTGTCCAGCCTTCGATCCCAACGAGTCCAATGGCTGTGATTGCCAAAACAAGGGATAAGGCGGCTGCCAGAGCGCGGTCGAAGGCTGCTTCGTATTGGTTGAAGATGGCATAGGTGAAGGTTTCCCAGCGAAGCAGTGAGACGGCACCGAAGTCGGAGAGCGTGTAGAGCGCGACCAAGAGCGCCCCGGCTGCGGTCGCTGGCCGTAATGCAGGAAGAGTTATTGAGGTAAAGGTTTTTAGGGTTCCGCGTCCTAATGTTCGACTGGCCTCTTCCATTGCAGGATCGAGGTTGGTGAGAGCGGCTCGTGTTGGCAGAAGGACGTAGGGATAGGTGAGCAGGGTTAGGGAGATGAAAGCGCCAGGGAATCCGTAGATCGAGGGTAACTCGGTGATGCCTAGAGCTGGCTCCAGCATTTTTTGGACGAGGCCACGAGGGCTAAGCGCGGTGGTTATGACGAGTGCGTAGACGAAGCTCGGGATCACGAGGGGGATTGCCGTGAGCAAGATCCATGCTCGTCGCCATGGGAGGTTGGTTCGGGTTAGTAACCATGCAATTGCAGTGCCGAGGATGGTGGCGCTCACGGTTACTGAGACGACGAGCGCAAAGGTTCGAAGCGCAACGGCACCAATGCGGGGCCGCCATAGGAAGGGAATCAGGCTATCAGCGGATCCAGCGGCGCGGATAACGAGGTAGGCAATAGGTGCGAGTAAAACAAGGGTTACCGCTATCGCCGGAACGGAAACGGCGAGGGGCGCACGTCCCCGTTCCAGCGATGTAGTTAGCGGCATGATGGAAAGAGAAACCTAAGCGAGAGCCCCGACTTTCCTCAGTAGGTCCTGCGAACCTTTAATGTCCGCGAGGTCTGCAAGGGAAACGGAAGGGTGCTTTATCGCAGCTAAGGGTGTCACGCCTTTGTGCTCTGCCACGCCTGGTACGAGCGGGTACTCATACGTCGTCGAAGCAAAGTTCTTTTGGGTGCTGTCCGATAGCAAGTAGGTTAGTAGCTTGGCTGACGTCTCAGGATTCCGGGCGGTCTTCAAGATGCCGGCGCCTGAGACCATGATGAGGGCTCCCGCTCCTCCGGAGCGAACGTGGTAATTACGAGCTGGGAAGCTGTCCCCCTTTTCGGCCAGGGCCCGATGCAGGTAGTAGTGGTTAACAAATCCGACATCGATTTCACCAGCTCCTGCCGCGGCTACCTGGGGTGTGTTCTTAGGGTAGACGATCGGCTCGTTGGCCTGAATGCCACGGAGCCACTCTTCGGCTTTAGCTTCACCCCACAATACGCGCATGGCGGTCACCATGGTTTGGAATGAAGAATTTGTCGGCGCCCAGCCGATACGGCCTTTCCATGATGGTTCTGTGAAGCCCCACATGTCGTCGGGTAGATCTGCTTCCTTGTGCTTTTCGGTGTTGTAGACCACTGTTCGGGCACGTCCGGTGATGCCAACCCATAAGCCGTTGGGGTTTTGGGCCCATGCGGGAACCCGGCTTGTCAGGCCTTCGGGAAGCTTGTCCAACAGAGACTCGACAGATCCCAGTGCTCCGGGGTCCTGCGCATAGAACACGTCAGCTGGTGATCTGTCGCCTTCCTCCATAAGGGTAGCGGCTAAGGCTGCTGATTTGGCGTACTTGACCCGGATGTCGATCCCTGTGGACTTTTCAAAGGCTTTAAGAATGGGGGAGACAAGCTTTTCGCTACGGCCTGAGTACAGGGTAAGCGTCTGGGGTGTCTTTACGACTTCGACACGTTTTTCGACTTCGACCGGAATTTCTTTGATTTTGTCGACGGTTACGACCTTTTCAACTGGAACTTCCTTGATCTTTTCTACCGTTACGACTTTTTCGACGACCTGTGGTTCAGCAGGCGCAGACGTTGCGGCTGTTGATGGCCTACTTCCTTCAGGTCGACCTCCGCATGCCGCGAGTGCAACTGTGGAGATGCTTGCGGCGGAAAAGCCAAGCAATCGGCGTCTATTTAGGCGTGGTGTAGTTGCGTTACTCAAGAGTACCTCGGTTTCGGATTAGCCTGTACTAATAAAAGGATTAGTGCGGACTAATAGTAGCATTAGCCCTGACTAACACAAGCCTTTGTTTGAATGGTTATGTGCCAGCCTTCCATCTGTTGAACAGTGACTATCTTGGAAACCCTGGAAATGAATTGGGTTTTCCCATCGTCGAAAACCACGGTGTCGTAATCTTTCCAACTCCAGTGTGGTGATATCTTAGGCGCTACCCATTCCGGTAGCCGAGGTTTTGGTCGCGGCTATGCGGGTGTCACTTTGACTAACGCCTGTTTATACCAACTATTGCAGTTCGTAGTTCATGCGGCCTGGGACGATAAGACCTGGGTGGGAAGCTCTCCCTGAAACAATTCGTTTATTCCTTTATGAAGCCTGTAGTCGAGTGACTGGCTCATGACCGCAAGGCCATCCTCATTTTCGGGCTAACAGACGGTGGAGCTGGGTATTTTGTGGCCAGGCCGAATCCCACTGCTGATCGACGGGGCAGGGCCTGGGTGGTAAAGCCAGCAGAGAGCTGTTCTGCTGTCAGGATGGTCTTTGCAGGCATGTTCGCTCCACCAAGTAGCCTCTTCGTTATCGGCGGAGAGGGTGGGATTCGAACCCACGTGGGGTTTCCCCCTACACGCTTTCCAGGCGTGCGCACTAAGCCACTATGCGACCTCTCCGGTGGCTGATGCTATCAAGCGGTAGACGGCAAAGGTTTGATTTTGGCGGAGAGGGTGGGATTCGAACCCACGTGGGGTTTCCCCCTACTCGTTTTCGAGACGAGCCCCTTAAGCCGCTCGGGCACCCCTCCGCAGAGAGTTTACCTGCGCTTGAGGAGCTTCTAGATGTCAGCGGCGCTGCAGACACGTACCATGCAAGCATCTGCGAAAAGCCTTTTCTTAGGGGAAAACGTTAATGTCCTCGCAACGTGTAGTGTCCGGGCTTCGGTCGGAACAATTTATTCACACTGATCCTGATGTAGCGTGGGAGGCTTGGACTGACAAATCGGTGCTCGTGAAGTGGTTTCCGGGCGTCACCGACCTGAGCAAGGTAAGTGAGGGTGAGATAACTGCTGGATCAAAGGTCTTGATTAAAGGTGCAGCAGAGGCTGAAATTGAAATTCTTGAGTTTGAACCTGGGCGTGTGCTGACTTATAGGCTTCCGTCCAAGTATGCGGAGTTTCGTCCCCATTCCGCGACGGTACAAATTAAACCCTCGTTAACGGGCACAGAGGTTGATTGGGTGCTGCAGTTGGATGAGAAGGGCGGAGGGTTCCTTGGTTTTCGGAGTCCTGCAAAAGACGCCAATCTTGTGATGACTGTGGCGCTGACTAAGCTCAAAGAGTTTCTTGAGTCCGAGGCGTACAGCACCCCAGACTTCGAAAGCGATGACCGGTCTAAGCGTTGGGATGAGTCGATTTAGCGCTAGATGTTTGTTGTGTTAACTGTGGCTTCGCGAAAGAACTTTGCTACTCGATCAGCATAAGCTTCAGGCTCGACATATGCGCCGACCACATGGCCGGCCTCTGGAACGACCCAGAGGTGTTTCGGTTGGTTAGCTTGATCGAAGAGTAGCCGAGCGTCTGACGGCGGAACGATCGAATCACGGAGGCCGTGTGCAAGATATACATGGCCAGGAGTGATGCTCCCGATAGTGTTCAGGGCGGAAGCATCGCGGATTCGTGTTCTCGATAGTGCTTCTGCAAGGAGGACAACTGGTTTTTGGAATGGCCACGCTGGCAGCCCTGTGTGCTTCGTGAAACCCCATTGAATCGCTGTCGTCATGGAGGCAAAGGCTGCGTCGCTGAAGATGGCCTTGATTTCGCTTCTGGCCGCAGCGACATTCAGTGTCGCGGTTGCGCCCATGGAATCAGCGAGGGCAACGATCGGAGCTATTGATAAAGCGGGGTGTCTAAGACAGGCCTCAAGGGCGGCCTCGATGTCATCCATCTCGCGGACCCCCCCCGTGGTGACACGCCCCGAGGATTTCCCGCAGCCTCGTAGGTCGAACAAAAATACTGAAAAGCCTCGTTTGTAGAGGCGATGCGCGCGCCATTCAAGGGCACTTTTGTTGGCACCTAGACCATGGACGCACAAAACAGTAGCCACAGGCTGAGGGTGAACTTTAAATGCGCCATAAAGCAGCACGCCATCTCCAGATACAAAGGTTGTTTCATTCAGTTCTAACGGCGAGGCCTCCCACCCGATGGGCCGCCAGTTCCTGTTTGGGTGAGTCACGGTCCATGCCGTTTTGATGACGATGAAGGCAACGATAGAGAGGGCTAGCAAGATCGCGGTAAGGAACAACCAGATCACGTGGCGTCAACAAGCTCGCTGACGTACCTACTTGCTGTTGAAACAGCCGTTTTTGTAGTGCTCGATTGGACAATGTCTATTAACTTGCTTGCGACGATCACTCCTTCAGCGTGCCCTCGGAGCGAGCGAACGTGTTGGGGCGTGGAGATTCCAAACCCAACCATTCGAGGAGTCGAAGTGACCCCTTCAACCCGTGCCAAAAAATCAGGTAACAAGGGGTTCAGGTCGGCGCGGCTTCCGGTAACCCCTGCCACGCTCACACAGTAAAGGAAGCCTTGGGCGCCCGCCGCGATATGCTCGAGCCTTTTCTGCGATGTGGTTGGAGCGGCAAAACGAATCAGATGTATGTTTTTTTCTGCGGTTAAGGCTTCTAGGTCATCAGCGTGTTCTGGAAGGAAATCTGGCGTTATGAGTCCATCAGCTCCAGAGGCTGCTAGGTCATCGGCGAGTTCAGGAAATCCGTGGTGCATGAATGGGTTGGCATAACCCATTAGGAGCACTGGAATCTCTGTCTTGGCGCGTATGTCGGCGATCAGATCAAAGGCATGGATCAAGCGAGTGCCACCATCGAGGGCAATTTGGGAAGCTGCTTGTACCGTCGGTCCGTCAGCGATGGGATCACTAAAGGGTACGCCCACTTCCAGCATGTCAGCACCAGCTTCCACGTAGCCAAGTGCAAGATCTCTAGAAGTGGAGATGTTTGGGTATCCCACAGTGACAAATGGAGCCAGAAGCATCCGTCTTTGCTGTTTCAACAGCTTGAAGCGGGCGTCGATGCGATTCATCTGCGGCTTTTGTGATCGGCGGCGATTGTTTCCATGTCTTTATCCCCGCGCCCGGAAAGGTTTACAAGGACGAGGTCATTTGGATCTAGTTGGGGGGCTAGAGCAACCGCGTAAGCTACAGCGTGAGCACTTTCTAGGGCCGCAATAATCCCTTCGGTCTTAGCTAGCAGTCGCAGGGCGTCCATGGCTTGAGCGTCAGTAACTGATGCGTAAGTAGCTCGCCCAATGTCTTGCAGGTAAGCGTGCTCTGGGCCCACACCTGGGTAATCAAGTCCAGCTGCGACGCTATGGGTTGTCGAAACCTGGCCATCATCATCTTGCAACAACAGACTGCGTGACCCGTGAAGGATGCCGGGGTTGCCCAGTGCGAGTGTCGCGGCATGGTTGCCTTGGGAATCCCCGCGCCCGCCCGCCTCCACCCCAATAAGCGCAACTGATTCCTCGGAGATAAAGGCGTCGAAAATGCCAATTGCATTACTTCCCCCGTTGACGCAGGCAATGACATGGCTTGGAAGTCGGCCTGTTTGTTCGGTGATTTGAGCCCGCGCCTCCTGACCAATGACACGTTGGAACTCGCGGACGATTTGTGGGTACGGATGGGGCCCCGTGGCGGAGCCAAACAGGTAAAACGTGTTTTCCACATTGGTAACCCAGTCACGAAGAGCCTCGTTAATAGCGTCTTTGAGCGTGCAGGTGCCGCTCGTAACACTGATAACTTCAGCGCCCAAGACTTCCATGCGGGCAACATTTAAGGCTTGCCGTCCTACATCTTCTGCTCCCATGTAAACCACACAATCCAAGCCCAGCATGGCGCATACGGTTGCTGACGCAACTCCGTGTTGTCCGGCTCCTGTTTCAGCGATGACGCGTGGTTTTCCGCTGACTCGTGCCAAAAGGCCCTGGCCAAGGGCATTGTTTATTTTATGGGCGCCTGTATGAGCGAGGTCCTCTCGTTTCAGGTATATGGGGGCACCCTTGACAGAGGCACTTAGTTGGCTGGCGTAGTAGACCGGAGTTGGGCGCCCAGCATATAGCGTCAAGAGCTCGTTTAGCTCACGGAGAAAAGATGGGCTTTGAGAGTATTTCTTAAAGGCTGACTCAAGTTCGTCCAGCGCCGCGACCAGAGTTTCTGGAACGTACCGTCCTCCATAGGGCCCATAAAACCCTAGGTTGTCTGGTAGGAGATCGGCTTGGGGCATGGCTATGTTCCAGAATCTAGCCGTGAAGAGTCTGAGACGCGTTGCACGAACTGTTTTCCAAGACTTGCCACGGTGTCTGGGGCTTGGGCGTGCAGGTAAAACAATTCGATATGTGCGGTCACGTTTTCTTGTCGCAGTATGAGGTAGTACACGTGAGGTTCGCCGGGGCCGAGTAAGCGGTCTTGTGCAGGTTGCTGTGGATCGATCCGGATTTCAAGGAGGTGGTTTTCTTCCGCGACGTTGAATTGACTTGTTGATCGTGACGATGCTGCCAAGTCTGGATAGGGCTGTCGGAAAAATTCAATCGCGGCTCTAGCGTATGAGGGCGTCGCTTCATTTTTCAGGAGCTCATACATCATTGACGCACCTTTATCGTCACTATGCACGGAAATTCGTTGAACAACGTGGAGAGGGCGATTGGAAGCTTTTGTAATTGTGGGGTCTCGTTGGGCGCCAGTCAGGTAATAACTCACAAGATCGGACGCTGTTGTGAGTTCGGTTGAAACGTGTTGACGTGGATCCGAGTTTTGTACGAATAACTGTAACGACGGGTCTATATCAGGTATAGGAATCGCGAAGGCTTGGGCTTTCCTGGTGTGTTCAGGGCGGTCTAAATGTGAGTGCGTGTTTTCTTGGGGGAGATGGGCGTCTGACGAAGTCGTGGTAATTCCATTTGATGGCAGAACAATCTGAGTCGGTAGTGTGGATGGGGAGGTTGGCGAGCGTTGACTACTCGTGGCCAGATTGTCCCGTTGTACCGCTGGGTTCGGGATTGCGATGGTCGAATTTTCATCGGTGAATAGAAAATTTATATGTGTAATCGTTCGCAGCTGAGGATTTCCGTTATCTAGCTTTAGGCTGTGACTACAGGAACACACGATCGTTCCTAGTAGAGCGACAGTCAGTAATCCCCTTAGCGACACGCTGTCGACCGATGCTCTGATGATGCCGTGCGGACAGCTGAAATGAAGTCCTCGATCTTGGAGGCGTCCTTCTCTCCACCGGTTTCAACTCCGGAGCTGACGTCAACCCCGTACGGTCGTGCCACGGCAATGGCCTCAGCGACATTGGTGGGGTTTAGGCCACCACCAAGGATGACCCGGTGTTTTTTCGTAACCTCTAATGCTAGCGAGTAGTCCCAGGGTTGGCCGGTGCCTCCTGCCGAGGTGTCATGGGCCGTATCGAGATGAAAGACAGGAACTCGATAGTCGCAAAATTTATCGCGATCGTTCGGCAGTCGTAGCGTCTTTATGGTTCTGGGTCCGAATTGTTCGCAGAAATGGGCTGGCTCATTTCCACCAAATTGCACACGGTCGAGTTGGCATAACTCAATAACTTCGCAGACGGTTTTGTGCGTCGCGTTAACAAAGATGCCGACTCGTTCAGCATGAGGGCGAGCGGCTGCAAAGATGTTTCGTGCGTCCATAGGGGCCTGTTTCCGCTTGGAGGGCGCGAAAACCACACCTAGGAGATCAGCGCCGATTTCTGAGGCTACTGCTGCATCCTCAGGTTTTTGAAGGCCACAAATCTTTATGAGCACGGTTGGCTTACTCGCCAGCAGCTATGAGCGACTTGATCTGTGCAATTGGGTCGGTGGCGGTCATGATCGATTCCCCAACCAGGATCCCGTCGACCCCTGCGTTAACCATGCGTTGCACATCATGTGGTGAGTGGACGCCGCTTTCGCTGACGACAAGGATTTCATCAGGCACGAGCTTGCAGAGTTCTTCTGTCACTGCAAGGTCGGTTGTGAATGCTCTTAGGTTTCTATTGTTTATTCCGATGATCTTTGCCCCTGCAACGAGCGCCTGATCGACTTCCTCGTCAGTATGGACTTCAACCAACGCTTCCATTTGGAGGGAGTGGGTAAGGTCGATCCGGTGGCGAAGCTCGTGGCCAGGTGTGATCCCAGCGATTAACAGGACCGCATCGGCCCCTACAACTGCTGCCTCATAGAGTTGATAATCCGTGACTACGAAATCCTTCTGAATGGTCGGAATCCCCATCGCCGCACGCGCCTTTTTGAGGTCATCGTGAGTTCCACCGAAATAAGGTTCGTCAGTGAGTATGGACACCGCACTAGCTCCTGCCGTCGCGTAGTCTATTGCCCATTGAGCAGGGTCGATGTTGTGGGCAAAGGTTCCACCGGTCGGCGAACGACGCTTGATTTCGGCGATGATGCCCACCCCGTCCAGGTCTAGTGCGTGCCATAGCGATCGGGTCACGCTACGGTTAGTTGCCTTGGCTTCAAGCACGCTTTGGGGGGTTTGGGTCGCACGTATGGTGACATCACGGTGTTTTTGAGCAACGATTTCGTCAAGTATCACGATTGCAAGTCCAGGTCACGATTTGAGATTTCTATCAACTTGTTCAGGCAGTTGAGTGCTGAGCCACTCTCAATGGAGGCTCTCGCCTTCGCCACGCCGTCGCGCCAGTCTGTGGCGATCTCCGCTGCTACCAGTGCCACCGAAGCGTTAGCGAGGATGACGTTTAGTCGAGGGCCCTTGTTTGTGCCTGATAAAACGCTTTGTGTTGCGTCTGCTGCATGCTCCGCGTCTTCAATTTCCAGGTCTGATCCGTCAACCACCGGGAGGTCAAAATCAGTAGGTTCTAACGTGTATGTAGAGAACTCATTACCTTTTACTTCGGCGACGTAGGTTGGACCGGTTAACGAGACTTCATCGACTCCATTTTTGCCATGGACGACAAAGGCTCGATTCATCTTTAGGAGGACTAGCGTTTCAGCCAAGGTGCCGAGCAAGGATGAATCACCGACTCCGAGTAATCTGCGGCTAGCTCCGGCTGGATTCGTAAGCGGTCCTAGTATGTTGAATGCTGTGCGGATCCCGATCTCGCGGCGCAGGGGCCCAGCAAACTTCATCGCGGGATGGAATGTTTGAGCGAACATGAAGCCGACGCGTGCTTCCTGTAGTGCTTGTGTGACGTGTTGGGGGCCGGCTGCTAGGTTTACACCGAGCGATTCCAGCAAGTCACTGCTGCCGGCCGGTCGGGTTACACCTTTATTCCCATGCTTGGCTACAACGGCACCTGCGCCCGCGGCTACAAATGCGGCCGAGGTTGATATTCCTAGCCAACGAGTTTTTCCTCCACCGGTCCCACATGTGTCCAGAAGGTTGTCCGATTGGACTTCCACACGAATCGCGTGGCGACTCATGCTTGCTGCTAGGCCTGCAAGTTCTTCTGGGGTTTCGCCTTTGAGCCGCAGCGCGGTCACAAAAGCTCCAAACTGTGCCGGTGTGATTCTTTCCTCGAGAATAGAATCCATTAGTTGGGCCGTGGCAACTTGGTCAAGGTTTTGGCCTTCGACGACTTTGAGGAGTGCTTCTGTGATCATTCAGAACATTCGATCTTTGCAAGGTCCAGGAAATTCCGAAGGAGTTGCGGGCCTACCGTGGTAAGGATTGATTCGGGGTGGAACTGAACACCATACAACGGATAGGTGCGGTGCTGCATAGCCATAATGAGCCCGCTATTTGTTTCCGCTGTAACCTCTAATTCATCAGGCAGAGTGTCGCGTTCTACGATTAACGAGTGGTACCTGGTGGCATCGAAAGGGTTTGGAAGCTCACCAAACAAGCCCTGACCGTCGTGGGCGATCGGTGATGTCTTTCCGTGCATTAGTTCAGGGGCCCGGATGATCGAGGCTCCGTGAGCAGCTCCTATAGCTTGGTGGCCTAGGCAGACTCCAAGTGTCGGGACTTTCATGCCTAAGGCTTGGACCACAGCTATGGAGATGCCGGCTTCATTTGGGGTGCATGGCCCGGGCGATATTACGATTGCATCAGGATTTAGATTGATAACTTCGTCAACAGTGAGTGCGTCATTGCGGTGGACTTCGATATCGACAGTTAGCACCTGTAAATACTGTACGAGGTTGTAAGTAAAGGAATCGTAATTATCGAGTACTAGTAGCATCGCTTCCCTCCTCAGCCAACTGGATGGCTTGAAGGACAGGTCGGGCCTTATTGAGGCACTCTTGATATTCAGACGAAGGTACGGAATCGGCTACGATGCCGGCTCCTGCCTGAACATGGGCTTGTCCCTTAGTCGCGATCATAGTCCGAATGATAATGGCCGTGTCTACGGCGCCAGAATGGCTGATGTAGCCGACCGCGCCACCGTATGGGCCTCGCCGCATGTTTTCCATGTCCGCTATTAGTTCCATTGCTCGAATCTTGGGGGCGCCAGTTAACGTGCCAGCGGGAAAGCAGGCCCGAAGGGCATCAATGCCCCGAACACCTTTGTCCAGTTTTCCACTTACTTCGCTGACGATGTGCATTACGTGAGAGAAACGTTCAATCTTCATGAGAGAGTCCACAGTAACGGTGCCTTGCAGGGAGACACGGCCCAGGTCGTTGCGTCCCAGGTCGACGAGCATTACGTGCTCAGCCAATTCCTTTGGGTCGTTGATGAGATCATCAGCCAAGCGCCCATCTTCAGCAGGTGTGTTTCCGCGAGGTCGTGTTCCTGCGATGGGTCTTGTTCTCGCTGTTCCGTCCACTGCTTGCAGGAGCATTTCAGGAGAAGTGCCGGCGATTTGCAGTTCCTCGAGATCAAGGAAAAACATATATGGCGACGGGTTTACTCTACGCAGCTCTCGGTACACCTCGAACGCGTCTACGTTTAGATCACGAGAAAACCTGATTGAAGGGAGTACTTGTATGACATCCCCTGCAGCGATGTATTCCTTAGCACGCTGCACATGACTTTCAAACTCATCCTTTGTCATGCTTTGTGAAACAGTTGCGTCGGTTTGCTCGGAGCCTGTTTGTGGCTGAGGAATTGGTTGCTTTAGCTTGAGCGATAGTTGGTCCAGCCTCTCTTCAGCTTCAGCGATACTGTTCGAGGTTGTTTTCCTTGGAACCGCCAACGTTACAAGGCGGATGATCTGCTTGGCGTGGTCGAAGACTACAAGTTCGTCACAATAGACAAACACTGCTTCTGGAAGAGCAAGGGTGTCATTGTCCGGCACAGGGAGCCTTTCAAAATTGGCAGCAGTGTCATATGCGAGGTATCCGACAGTGCCCCCTTGAAATGGGGGGAGCATGGGGTGTGTGGCAATAGGGAAGTCGTGCTGAAGGCTAGTGACAAAGTCCAAGGGGTCGCTATAGCGCGAGTGTGTGGTGTCTCCGCTGGCCGTTGTCATTGTGGCGTTGCCGCTGTGTAACCGCACGACTAGACGGGGTGCGGAACCAACAAAAGAATAACGGCCTACTGATTCGCCCCGCTCAACACTCTCAAGCAAAAACGAAGGAGATGCTCGCCGGAGCTTTAGGTACGTGGAGGCAGGCGTGTCGAGGTCTCCGGGGATGTCGTGGTACATCGGCGCTGCGACACCCTGCTCAAGGTTAGCTACCACCCACTCTCGTGGATCGGCTATTGAAGCAGGATTCGTCGACATCGCGGTCATCGAACACCTCCGAAACAGGGCGTTGGAATATAGGGCTTCCGTTCAGGGGGCGAGAGGCCTCTTGCCTTCGCGGTGCCACCCCTGTTCGAGCGCCGAAGCGTTCCTTATTGGCCTGGAGCAAATGCTCCGAGCCCTGCCCCTGTCACGGCAGGCAACCGGCGGAGCCTACTTTGGTTTCCAGTTCGGTCCGCAGCTCACGGGGCCATTTCACACTTGGCCGACGGCTGAACTTCCAGCGCAAAGGTCCAGCTCTCTGACGTGGCGTCAGTGCATACTTGTCCCGATCACAGCTTAAAAAAGCGTAGGTTGGAGGTTCCTTCGGTGTCAATGGTTGGGGGCAACAATCTGTGTTGTTTAGCTAGTTTGTCAGTTATTGCCAAGCAATTTCCGGAGGTAGGCCGTATGGCTAAACAAAGCCTCTCTGGGATCGTCCAACCCTTTCGCGCTACGCCCCTCCCACTCGGTGGAGATGTGCCCGGAGTACCTGGTTGCTTTAAGACGGTTTACCATTTCCTGAAGTGGCAGATCTCCGGTGCCGGGCAGACATGGTTCCCATCCATCTCGGTCTTTCCTACTGTGCCGGATGTCCTTGAAATGCACATGGATTGTTTTGGTCCCGATCAAGTCCCATGTTTCGGCAACAGATTCCCCCAACCTATAGGGATGTCCAAAGTCCCAAACGACGCCAACGCGAGGATGATTGGTAAGGTCGAGAACTTTCCGAACTCGCTGGCTCGTCGAAAAGGCATCATGCGTTTCGATTGCGATCTGGATGCCATGCTCGTCGCCTGCGTCGGCTACCTCCCGGAGAGATTCGGCCACCCAAGCGTTTGCTTCATCGTCGCTGGGTCCGGGCTGGTATCGTCCTCCAAAAACACGAACGATCGGTGCTTTCCAGGCTTTGGCAAGCTCAACAAACTCGATCGCGCGGTGTACTGCGTGGTGTCGATCTGATCGTGACGGGTGAGCAAGTTTGCAATCACTTCCGAGGACGCAAATTTTTAATCCAGCGTTGTGGATTTCGTCTGCGATATCTTTTTTTTGAGTTGCTGGCATCGCGGGGTCGATAGGTTTATTGTCGATGTTACGAAGCTCAAGAGCGTTGCATCCCATGTGCTTGGCGAGGGCTATGTGTTTTTTGATCGACCACGTGGGGGCTGAATAGGTTGTGTAAGTGATGTCCACAACGGTGTCCTTTCGAAACATTGATGGATTATGCCTTGTCGACCAAAGGGGGCTGTGATGTGCAATAGTCAAAGCGCTGAAGGCTTCGATTCTCGAACTACAACGACGGAAACAATTTGATTTGGGAGCTTTGCTGACAACTCATGGCAAATGATTTGAATCCGCGGTCCTCGATTAGCGTGTTTTTTCCTTGTTACAACGAGGCCTCGAATGTTGAACGTGTGATTGCTGATGCTTTAGCCCATTTGCCAGCCATAGCTGACGATTTCGAAGTCCTAATCATTGATGATGGTTCCACGGATGGAACGAGTCAGGTGGTCAAGGCATTAGTTGCAACGAATGAACGGGTGCGTCTGGTAACGCATACCGAGAATCGCGGTTATGGAATGGCGCTACGGACCGGGTTTAAATCTGCGCAGAAAGATCTTGTTTTTTATGCGGATGGTGATGGCCAGTTTTCATTAGCTGAGCTTTCTTCCTTAATTGAGGCGCTTCCAGGGCATGGATTCGTGTTGGGCTATCGTCGGAACCGTGCAGATCCGTTTTACCGGCGGCTTAATGGGTGGTTGTGGACCTGGGTTGTTCGTGTGGTGCTTGGCGTCAAGGTGCGCGACGTGGATTGCGGCTTTAAATTGTTCAGGCGTGAGGCGGTCAATGTAGAGCAACTAATTTCAGGGCGTGGAGCCGCCATCTCTGCAGAATTGATTTCGCGGGCGCTTCGGTCTGGGCACCAATTCTCGCAGGTTGGTGTGACTCACTACCCTCGGAGATCCGGCGAGCAATCTGGAAACAGCCTCAAGGTTATCCTCAGGTCCTTTGTTGACATAATCAGGCTTTGGCGAGGCTCTTAGTGATTGTCAGTGTGATAGTTCCCGCATTTAATGAGGCCGCCACTATTGCGGAAGTGCTTAAACGGGTGGCGGCTCTAGATCTCGACACTGAAATTATCGTTGTGGATGACAGTTCGACCGATGAAACATTAAGGGAAATTGAAGAGGTCAAGCTTCCTTCGGTAAAGATTGTTCGACACTCAACTAACCGAGGGAAGGGTGCGGCTGTACGCAGTGGTTTGGCGGAAGCCACGGGGAATATCGTTGTTATTCAAGACGGCGACTTGGAGTACGATCCTGAGGATTTTGTACGACTTTGTGCTCCAATCCTTTCAGGACAGACGCGTGTTGTTTACGGCTATCGTGACTTTTCTAGCCAGACGACGTTGTTACGGCTGGGGAACAAGTTTGTAACGTTTCTTACCAATGTCCTATATGGCGTGGCTATTCGGGATATGGAAACTTGTTACAAGATGTGGAGACGGGAAATTCTCGACAGTGCCAATCTCACTGCGAATGGGTTCGATATTGAGGTTGAATTGACTGCAACGTTTGTGGCTGCGGGCGAGAATATTGTTCAAGTTCCTATAAGTTATGAGGCGCGCCAAGCCAAGAAATTGCGATGGTGGGTAGATGGGCCTGAGGCAATCTTACGGCTGATCCAGTACCGGTTTTTCCGATAGCCTGCAAGAGACGGGTCTTCTAACTTCCTGCCGGTTTGTGTGGGGATGAAATGCTGCGGCAAGAATTTCTTACGTAGGGTCAGTGCCTTCCTTGAGCTCGTGCTCCGGTGGTTTCGAAGAGTCTGGTTTTGTGTCCTCGGTGATGGGTCTCGATTGCCCGAAAAGTTCATAGCTTTCTGGGATATCGAATGCAACCGGTGCTGCTGCTGCTTCTGGAGGCTCATAGTTTCCTAGGTCTGGAGGTCTGGAGTCCCATCGGCGTGAGTCTGGTGGAGCATTGTCATGGATAAATTGTCCACAATTTGAGCAAAACACACGATTTTGAGGGGCGATTTGAAAACAACGGGGGCAATAAACCTCGGATTCAGTGCTCACTGGCGAACTACCTTGTCGATTGTTCCACCACCAAGGACTTCTGCACCGGTATAAAGAACAGCAGCTTGTCCTGGCGCAGGGGCCCAAGCCTGATTGATGAAAGATACGATGGTTTTTCCTGCGACATCACTGAGTATCCCTTGCTCGACTGGCATTCGGTAGCGGGTGCGGACCTCAACAGGGCTGCTCTTGGTTGGCGCTATGCTGGAGACCCAGTGCACGTTGCGAAGCTCTATAGATTTCGCATATGCGTCGTTCTTTGAACCAACAGTGATTCGGTTCTCGTTTTTGTCAAGGCTGATGACATAACGAGGACTGGATCCACCACCCAAGTCCAGGCCGCGACGTTGGCCGGGGGTGTACTGTTCTAGGCCGTGATGCTTGCCAATAGTCTGGCCGCTCATATCCACGATTTCTCCTGAACCGGTCGAACCATGTTTCCGTATGTAGTCGGCGTGGTTGTTTTCAGGCACAAAACATATTTCTTGGCTCTCCGCCTTGTCGGCTACAGGAAGACCTAGCTCAGCTGCGACGTTCCGAACTTCTGTTTTTTTCATGCTCCCTAAAGGGAACAATGTTCGTTTTAGCTGTTGTTGTCCCAGTACGTGAAGAACGTACGATTGATCCTTGGTCTGATCAACGGCAGTTAGTAGTTTGCGAGTGTCGGTTTTTAGGTCGTGGATGATTCGTGCGTAGTGGCCGGTGGCGATGAACTCGGCACCGAGTTCTGTGGCCTTGGTTAGAAATGCTCCAAATCTTACGGTGCGGTTGCACATTACGCAGGGATTAGGTGTTTCTCCCGATAGATAAGACGTGACCCACGGTGTGATTACTGCGGCTTCAAATTCCTTTCGATAGTCGACGACGTAATGGGGAATACCAAGGATGGAGCATACGCGCCGGGCATCATCAATCGTGTTGGGTGTACAGCAGCCGTTGCCCGTAGAGCTGGCCATGAGGTTGGCTGGCCACTGATTGAAGGTGATCCCGATGACGTCGTAGTTGTCTCGGGTTAGCAATGCAGCGGCTACGGAGCTATCAACCCCTCCGCTCATTGCTACCAGTACACGTTTCGGCATCATTCAGCTTTCGGCTCCAAGAGTTTTGAGGCTAGCATCGCTGGGGCGAACTTAGGGAGGTTTTGGGTGTGTTAAGTGGCGAAAAGGGGATGGCTGAGATAACGCTCACCGGTATCACAGAGCACCGTGACGATCACCGAATCAGTGTGCTCAGGTCGGTTTGCTAGTTTCAGCGACGCCCATACGTTGGCACCCGCGGATACTCCGACCAATAGCCCTTCACTACGGCCTAGTTCTTGAGCTGTAGCTTCGGCGTCTTCGTCGGCAACGGTCACAATTTCGTCGATCACAGTGGCGTCGTAGACATCGGGAATAAAATCGGCACCGATTCCTTGGATTCGATGGGGGCCTGGTTTACCTCCAGACAGCACTTTGTTTCGGGCCGGTTCAACAGCGACCACCTTGATTTTCGAATTCTTCTTCTTGAGTGTTCGGGCAGTGCCGGTAGCTGTGCCTCCTGTGCCTACAGCGGCAACGACCACATCGACAGTGCCACCTGTCTGGGCCCATATTTCTTCGGCAGTTGTGGTTTCATGAATAGAAGGATTTGCGGGGTTCTTGAACTGCTGGGGCATCCACGAGTGAGGGGTGTCTGCCACGATTTCTTCTGCTCTGGCAACGGCCCCTGACATCCCGTGGGCTCCCGGGGTGAGCACAAGCTCAGCACCATACGCCTGAAGAAGGCTCCGACGTTCGATGCTCATAGTTTCAGGCATGGTGAGGACGACTTTGTAGCCTTTCGCGGCACCAACCATCGCCAGAGCAATCCCTGTGTTTCCGCTTGTTGGTTCGACTATCACTGTTTTTCCGGGTTCGATAATCCCGTGTTTTTCAGCGTCGAGGATCATGGCGAGACCGATGCGGTCTTTGACACTTCCGCCAGGATTCATGAATTCGCACTTTGCGACGAGAGTTCCTGATATCTCAGAGGCTATTCGATTGAGTCGGACCAATGGTGTGCCTGCGATTAGAGCGGTTACATCTGGAGCGATCGCATCCGATCTCTCAAAAACTTGCTGGTTCACCTGAAACCTCTGGGTAGAGTTGTCCGCTTCGCGAGGTCGCGACAGACACGCTAACAGTTGATAATAGGCGGCTTCCGACGACCGAGTGTGATTTTGTGGTCTCCCAAAGTGTTTTGCAGGGATTAGCTCAACCAGCTGACACCCGGCTTGTTCTGCTCGTTTTGGACGGTTTAGGCGGCTTGGCTCAACAATCAGATGGTTTAACAGAGCTTGAGGCCGCCCGTACACCTCACATGGATCTCCTGGCAGCGGAAGGCCAGACGGGTCTTAGTCAGGCTATAGGATCAGGGATAACACCTGGAAGTGGACCTGGCCATCTGGCGCTCTTTGGCTATGACCCCGTGTCCAACAACATTGGTCGGGGCGCGCTCTCGGCGCTGGGCCTTGGTGTGTCATTGAACGACGGTGACGTGGCCGTGCGACTCAATTTTTGCACCCTTGACGATCGGGGTCGGGTTGTTGATCGGCGGGCCGGCCGGATTGACTCAATCATTAACTCCGACCTTGTAGAGAAGCTTAACGCGATCGATGTTCCAGATGTTCATTTGCAGTTCATCACCGAATCTCAGCACCGGGCGGTACTCGTGATGCGTGGGGACGGATTAGATCCAAGAATTGCGGAGACGGATCCCCAGCGCCTTGATGTGTTGCCTCTCGAACCCGAGCCTGTCCATCCTGAGGCAAAGCTTACGAGCGATGTGCTCAAAGGTGTGCTCAAAGGTGTTCGTGAATGTATCGGGGGAGATAGTCCGGCAAATTTTGTATTGATGCGTGGATATTCTGGTCGTCCAGCCTTGCAAGGCATAGATCAGTTGCATGGGCTTAATCCACTCTGTATTGCGACCTATCCAATGTACAAAGGTTTGGCAAGAGCGGTTGGCATGAATATTGCTGAGGGGCTTGACTCGATGTCGGGGGAGGTTGCGGAGCTTAGCGCGCAGTGGGAGTCGTATGACTATTTTTTCGTGCACGTAAAGGCTCCTGACGCGAGAGGCGAGGATGGCGACTTTGTTGGAAAGGTTGCTGCAATCGAGGAGGTTGACGCCAAGCTCCCCGATATTCTGCAACTTCGGCCCGATGTGCTCGTTGTTACTGGTGACCATTCAACGCCTGCTGTACTTCGCCAGCATAGTTGGCATCCGTCACCATTTCTGATCTGGGGAGGGTCGGTACGGCCTGATCGATCAGACGCATTTGGAGAACGGGCTTGCGAAACGGGAGCTTTAGGAGTTATTCCAGCGCAATCAATTATGGCAATGATGCTGGGCCACGGCGGTCGTTTAGCAAAGTTCGGTGCGTGACATGACTGAACAAAGTCAGTTTCGTTCCATTCCGTCAGTAGATGCGGTGGTTCGGGAAATGGAAACGATGGATGCTGCTATTCCCAAGAAGCTGGCGGTAACCTCGAGCCAGGCTGAAATTTCGATGCTTAGGCAGATGGTTGCCGAGGGCGGACAGGCAAAATCAGCTAGGAGAGTGGCCGAGGCCGGGCTAAGGAGAGCTCGAAAAATTCTTGAAATGTCTCCGAGGCAAGTGGTTAATGCGACGGGAGTTATTTTGCATACAAATCTCGGTCGCGCGCCGCTGAGCGAAGAAGCTGTGCGGGCCGTTGCGTATGCGTCCTCGGGGTACTCAGATCTCGAATACGACTTGTCCAAAGGGGCACGTGGTTCCCGGTTTGCTGATATCGATGCGGTAGTCCAAGCCGTCGTTGGGACAGAAGCGGCTCTAGTGGTCAATAACAATGCGGCTGCGGTGTTCCTGGCTTTGGACGCGCATGCTAGGGGACAGGAAGTGCTGGTTGCTCGAGGGGAGTCTGTAGAGATAGGTGGGGGATTTCGGATTCCTGAAATCCTCGAGGCAAGCGGTGCTAGGTTGCGAGATGTGGGAACTGCCAACAAGACAAGGGTTGAGGATTATTCCAGCGCCATTACCGAGCGAACGGCGGCGATCCTTCGTGTTCATCAAAGTAACTTTACCCAGATTGGCTTTACTGGGGCACCCTCCCGGCAGGAGCTTGCTGAACTGGCTCATCAGCACGAACTCCTGTTTATTGACGATCTTGGTTCCGGGTCATTGATAGATAGCTCGATTTACGGATTGGCAAGGGAACCTTTGGTGACGGAGGCTGTTGCGGCTGGGGCGGACGTGGTGACATTTTCGGGTGACAAGTTATTGGGCGGACCTCAGTCAGGTCTCTTGGTCGGCTCGGCTGATGCTATCAAGCTCATTGCTAAGCGTCCTTTTGCTCGGGCCCTTCGGCCCGACAAGATGACCATCACCGCGCTTCATGCCACTTTGCTTGCCTATCTACGAGGCGATGCGCCAGCAACTATTCCTGTGTGGCAGATGATTTCGGCTGAAGAATCTACGTTGAAGGATCGGGCGATGCGTGTGAGTGCGGGTGTTGACGACGTGAGGATTGTGCCCTCTATATCCACGGTTGGGGGCGGGGCCCTGCCTGGGGAAATGATGCCTAGTGTGTCTGTCCAACTTGGAGAGAGCTACGGTAGTGTCGAGGAAGTTTCCCGAAGATTACGGTGTGCCTCAAGGCCCATCATTACTCGTGTCCGGGATGAGTCTGTGTGCTTGGACATGCGAACGGTCTTGCCGCAGGATGAACAACTAATTACCGAGGTGCTTTGTGGCCTCTAGGAAGTAGCGAAGTTGCAGCTAAACTGGTGATATCTATTTTGAGGCAGCAAGGTTATGGCTGAGCTACCCCCTGTTGTTGAAAGTCAGGCCCTTCGTCGGGCCCAGCGACGGGTGGTGGCTCGTGTGGGTTTCTTTGGTCACGGTGTGATTTACATCGCCGCCATGATATTGCTGCTTGTGTTGAACATTGCGGCTACGCCGGACAATCTTTGGTTTTTTTGGCCGATGTTAGCGTGGCTGCCTGCCCTTTTCGGCCATGGTGTTTTTGCTCTAGGTCCTGGCCTACGGGCTATTGAGCGCTGGACGGATCGTGAATACGAGCGGGAGATTGCACGTATGACTGCTCGGTCTGAAAAAAGAGTAGATGGAGCAGGCGGAGAATAGTGGGAACTTCACCGCGTTACGGTATTCGTGGTTGGCAACGGCTCGATGAGATTTACCCAGCTCGTACACATGCGTCTGAAATGCTTGGCGTTTACGCAAACCATGCCTCGGTCGTTGAAGCCGAAAATGTTTTTAGTGGAATCCCGAAACCTGATCGGATCGCCGAGTGGGTGGTTCAGTCACCCGAAGATTTCAAATTTGATGTTGTGGCGTTCGGAGGTCTGACCTTGTATCAGCGGCGTCCCGGCGTTGCGGATCATGGTGTGAAATCATGGCGAGATGTTGCGGTTGAACCCCCCGATGTTCTTTTTGAGGATTTGTGTGCTTCGTTGCAACCCTTGAAAGACGCTGGTCGGCTCGGCGCGATCATTCTTCAGTTCCCCCCTTGGTTCGACGCAGGACCTGAGGCGCACGAGTACTTGGCTCGCGTCCGTGAACAACTGAAAGGATTTCCGTTAGCGGTTGAGTTTCGCCATCCGACCTGGGGTGTTCCTGTTAATCGTGACTCCACTATGGACGTCATGATTGAACTCGAGTTGGGTATTGTGATCTCTGATTTTCCGATGGAAGTTGATGATTGGTCGCCACCCTTTGATTTTGCAACCGTGGATGGCTTGGCGGTTTTTCGGCTACACGGACAGAACGCAGAGGCGTGGAAGCGGACGCTTACGGCCCCTGTTACCTCTCTGATGTATGAATACGAGGAGACAGAGCTTGTGCCTTGGGTCGAGCGAGTTCGATCTATCCGTCAGGAAGTTGAGGAAGTCCATGTACTTGTAGGGACGGCAGCACATGACGCTGCCCTCGATACGGCGAAGGAATTGCGTGCAGCGGTCGACACTGCTGATGAACGGGATGCTAGGTGGGGCTACGCTGGTTAGCGTGTTTTTGTGTCGAATCGCGATGGTGCCTAGGAAGCTCTAGTCATCCACGGGGACGGTTTGTCGATCCTCACTTGAGTAGGTGACCACCATTACGCAATCTTCCGAACTGTGATTCCTCGCTTGATGGGGTACGCCGATTGGGATATGCAGCAGGTCACCCTTGTTTAGCTGAAGCGTAGATGAGCCAAGGTCATGCTCGATGCATCCTTCCAGGACAAACAGCAATTCGTTACAGTTTGGGTGTATGTGGCGCATGTTTGCTCCACCTGGACCTAGACGAACATGGCCAAAGGTCATCTCAGCGCCGGGTGTGAGGTGTTTGTTGGCTAGCCATTCGATTTGGCCTCCTCCATAGGTTTCGGCAATTCCGTCACCAAGGGTAATGACCCGTGGCTCATTGGCTGCATCATTCATAACATTGCTTTCGGGGGATCACTCTGTGATAGGCCTAATCTAAACCATGAATCACCACGAACAGAATCAGCAGGTAGAAAATCGTTACTTGTATGCACTAAGGGTTGGCGGGTCTGGGAAGTGACGGATCGACTGTGGGGAACTCGGAACGTACGATGATCTTCGTGTAAGCGCTAGTGAGATGCAATGCTTCATTCAACTGAACAATTTCAATGTGATGTAGTTGTGGCTGGGAGCGGCATTGGCGGATTGACAGCAGCTCGTACAGCTTTAGAGCGTGGGGCCTCCGTGATTGTTCTTGAAAAGGCGCCTGAGTCGGGTGGTTCGGCGGCACTGTCCGGAGGGGCAGCGTGGACGGCAGCCAGCGTTGATGCGTGGCTGAGCGTGCAGCCCGGAGCAGATCCCTTGATGGGGAAGGCCCTGATTGAAAACTATTTGGATGGCGTGGCCTGGTATCGAACTCTTGGCCTTGAGATATCTGATCGTGAGGCACCTTACAAATTTGACCGCTACGTACATGACTTCAAGCCTGACGCCCGAACATTTATGGGTGAATTGGCCCAGAGTGTCGAGGCCGCGGGTGGCACGATTTTGACGAGTACAGGATTGCACGGCATTCGAACCGGATCCGATGGGACGATTAATGGTGTAGTGGCGCGCCAGGAGGGTCGAACGATTGAAGTTGCGGCACGGGCTGTCATCTTGGCTACGGGCGGGTTTCAGGCCAGTCCTGATCTCCGCGCGCGATATTTTGGTCGGTGGGCGGATCGAGTGATTGTCCGTGGGAACGCCTTTAGTACGGGGGATGGATTTCTTGCGGCTCTTGATGTGGGGGCCGGTACGGCTGGGCCATTTGGGCGCTTTTATGGGCATATGATTCCTGCGCCACCCGCGCAGACGGGAGTTCATAACTTCGCCAGTGTTAAGCCTGATTTCAGTGAATACGCGGTTTTTGTGAATCTCTATGGTGAGAGATTCGATGACGAATTTCTTGGTGATGAGGTCACAGTGCACGCTGTGGTTCATCAACCAGAGGCCCTGTGTTTCCTGGTCTTCGACGAGAGGGTTTGCTCAGAGACTCCGACTGGAGATGGTCCGGCCGGGAGTGCGGGACGTCGTGTGCAGACCATACGGGATGCGGGTGGGGAAATCCTGGAAGCGCAAGATCTTGGGAGCCTGGCTGTCGCTATGGCCGATCGGTGGGGAGTCCCCTCTCGGCGGTTATTGGCTACGCTTACGGAACACAATGCCGCGGCTGCAGCCGGGGATCTTGGCTTGTTGAGTGTTCCTCGGAGTGGTGGGCTGCAAGCTCTTGACAGCCCGCCCTTTTATGCCATCCGGTTTCTTCCTGGGGCCACGTTTACTTATGGCGGTGCCCGAACGAATGCGAGGGCGCAGATTCTTGATTCGACCGGTATGCCTATTCCCGGGCTGTTTGCGGCAGGCGCTGATGTTGGTGGCCTGTACACCCGTGGTTATACCGGAGGTCTGGCTGTGGGGATCGCCTATGGACGCATCGCTGGCCGCGAATCATCGGCAATTTTGGCTGGTTGACTTGTGGCGTCTATGGTCTACGACAACAGGTGACGTCGACTAGGAAGCCACTGTGGGGATGATCGTATCGCTTCCTTCAGTGGTGAAACGAATTGCTTCCTCGAGCGTGGATTTCCAGTCATGGGTTGGGCTGTAACCGAAATCGCTGTGGGCGGCTGAAAGGTCAAATTCATAGTACGTGGGCACCATGTGAGCCATTCGTGTTTCAACGATTTGTTCGCCTGTGGCCCTAGCGATGGCGGGCACCACCTCGCGCCACGTGAAGGGACCTGGCGCACCCAGTTGATAGGTATTGCCAATGGTGGTTTCAGAACCGAGGAGTTGCTCAAATCCATGGGCGATGTCACGAACATCCAAGGTGTGTTTCATCCATGATCGTCCGTTAGGGTCACATGCGATGACTAGAGGGTTGCCTCCGTTTGCAAGAGATTCGAGATGCGCAAGCATTTCGATGGCATGGCGATCCGATCTGCGCCTGAAATATTCAATGAAGTACGCCATTCGAAATTGAGCGAAGTCCGGGAATTCGCCAGCTCCCCAGACCATTGGGAACCGAACAACAGTGATTGGCACACCGTCTGCTCGGACAAATCGATCGGCGAGCCGTTCGCCAAGAAATTTTGTGAATCCATACCAATCCGTCTGAGTTTGGCTGAGGGTGGTTTCGGTAATTGGTTCAGAATTACCGGTTGGAGGGTATTTATCAAGTGTGGCGTCAGTGCTTGAAAACACCACGTGTTTGACATCGGCAGCATTTTCTCGGGCAGCTTCAAATACGTGAAAGGTCGCTTGGACGTTAGCGTGCATATATTGCTCGGGCGTAAAGGGGCCGCCAGCTTGAAAGGCAGCCCCTAGGTGAAAAACAGTTTGGATGTCACGACAGGCCATCCGGACATCATCAAAAGACGTGATATCGCCCTGAACGGTCTCAATGCCTAAGCTCTCGAGCTTTGTTGTCTGAGAGTCCTCTGGCAGGACGAGCGCGCGGATGTGGTGCCCAAGATCGGCCATGTGCCTCGCCACATTTGCGCCAATACGCCCTGTGGCTCCGGTGATCAAGATGCTTTTGGCTGGCATTGCAATCCTATTCTTGAGAGTTCCCAGAGATAGTTGGATTCAAAAATGACTGTAGATCGACGATCAGCAGAGATTCTTCGTTGCCGGTGTTTTCAGCGAGAAGGGTTCCGTCTGGGCCGAAGCACGCGCTTTTTCCGGTGACGAAGTGTGGCCACTCGGGATGGTCTTCGAAAGATTTTCGAGGGTCCTTGGCGTCAACGTAAGCGGTAGTGAATCCCAGTTTCTGGGCTGGTTTGTACGCGCGGCGGTGGAGAGTGTCGTGGCGGTTGAATTTCAGAAGATCGTCCCATGAATGACCGGCCTTTTGAAACCGCTTGATGCAGTCGTAGTGGGGCTCCAAAAGGAGCTCAATGCCGAGTGTGTGCCAGCGTTGATGTAGTTGCGGGTTTTCGTTGTCGGCACAGATGGTAATGCCGATGCGTGTTCCGGCTAGTTCCAGTGGGGAGATTTGATCGCCGCCACCCCGATAGAATGCCATCTCACTGTCAGTTGGCTGAAGCTTGCGCTGGACATGGCGGATTCCCGTGTTGTCGATGATGACGTAGGCGTTAAATGGTTTCTGCGCCAGGCCTTGTTCAGCAATGCCGACACCCAGGGCAATGTTGAGTCGTCCGGCTTCCTGTTGCAGGAGGTCGGTCGTCGGGCCAGGTATGGGTTCCGCGTCGGTGAGAAGGTCGGCGAGGTGGGCATCAGGGTCATAGGAGACCCACGGTCCATTTACTGAAAATTCCGGAAAGGCAATTAGGTCGCACCCTTCATTCCGCGCGGTTTCGGCAAACCCCAAAATCCGATCGACGTTGGCTTGCTTTTGGCCACGGCGAGCGCAAAATGTCTGGAGGCCAAGGCGCATATGCTATTAAATCAGCCTGGGTTGATCACCTGAAGGCCAGTTCAAGCGGCCCAGGAACAACCCTCGGGTTCTATTTGAACGCCGGTATTCATAATCACTCGGATCTGCCGAGCAGTGTGTGATGACCCATTCGTCATTCCTCTGTAGTACTTCTGCAGCGTGGACAAAGCCAAGCCGGTGAACTTCTTGGCCACGGAAGTCAAACGGTGATGGCGAGGATGTGACATGTGTCCACCATCCATTTTTGAAGAATAGCCACCATCGATCATCCTTATAGACAACGCACGGGGATTCCACTTCCAGCGTCGGTTCATCCTCCAATGGCCATGCTGTTTGGGAATAGACAGGGCCAATCTCTTGCCAGTGCACGAGGTCGTCAGAGATGGAGGCTGCGACGCATACAAGGTTGTGGCCAAGGGACTCATTCATTCGAGACACCCAATAGGCGATGAATCGTCCGTCCGGCAGGAGGTTGATATGAGGGTCTCGACAGCCACCATAAGTGCCGCCTGTACGTGCTATGAATCGGTAATGATCCTTGATTCCCACCGTGTCATGCCGGCCTATAAACTCCCGTGCCTCGTCCCGCGAGGGGAGTCCAAATCCAGGCCATTTCGACCAGGAAAGGGAGGGGACAATGACAGGATTTCCATCGTATCGTTCCCACCTAAAGAGATCATTTGATGTTGCTAGGCAGATGCGCTGGGTGCCGAGTTCATCGTTGGCACAGTAAAGCATGTAGAAGCGATCCTCGTGTGCGATCACATGCGGTGCGTAGACGTGGGTTAGTTCGGGCCATTTGCCAGTCCGTTCGATCACGTTTGGATGAATCGTCCATGCCCGTAAATCTGGACTTGTGGCATGCAAGATGGAGGATTCGATGGCTATCGGATCTTCCGGAGTCCGGACATTTCCATGGATCCCAAAAAGGTGCCATGTGGCGTCATGGTGGATGAGGCAGTGGTCATTGATATAACGCCCTGGAATGGCGAGAACCTCTTCAAAAGTTCCCAGCACCACCTCGCCGTGCTTAGTTTTGCAGGAGTTACTAGGCGGTTTCAATCAGGAGTCCTCAGGCATTGCGAGATCTGTTTCCCGTAAGGGAGCGCCAATATCATGCAGGTGTCGGGCAATTGCAACATACGCCTGTCGGAAACCTACCTCTTCATAAGGAATTCCTAGATCAGCGCAAAACTTTTGCACCATGGGTCTGACCTCGTGAAGCCGATTTCTTGGCATGTCCTGAAACAAGTGGTGTTCGATCTGATAGTTCAATCCTCCGTAGATGAAATCGATTAGAGGATTTGGTCGGACGTTCCGTGCGGTGAGCACTTGTTCCCGTAGAAAGTCCATTCGTTCTCCAGGTTCGAGCATCAGCATGCCCTTGTGGTTTGGGGCAAAGACTAGGCCGTTGTACACGCCCAGCACTGCGTGATGTATGGCGGCGAACATGATGGCCGGGAACACACCCCCAACCTGTGTGAGCACAAGGATGTACATCACGTAGTGAGCCAGCAGGCTTATGACCTCCCAATTTCTGTAGGGGGCTACTCCTCGTCGAAGATGCTGGATTGTATGGAAGCGCATGTTTAGGGATTGGGCCAAAAGCATTACCGGAAATAGGTAGGCCTGGATCGCGATAAAAGCTTTCGAAATGGTTGATCGATGATGTGTTTGGGATGAAGAAAAGGCCAACGTTGCAAAGTTGACATCCGGGTCTTCTCCGACCTGGTTAGGACTCGAGTGGTGCTTGTTGTGCTTTGTTGTCCACCAGGTGTAACTCACACCTAGAAGAAGGTTGGCTATGAGCAGTGATAGGGCGTGCCTAATGCTCCGGTCATGAACAACTTGCCGATGCCCAATGTCGTGGCCCAATAGCCCGACTTGTGCGGCTGTGATCCCAACCAGTACGGCGCTAAGGGCTAGGAGTGCGATGTTGTTCACGGTTACCGCGAGGTAGTAGGCCAGAACAAATGGTCCGAGTGTTATGAAGGATTTCCACGTGTAATAAGCCGGTTGGGGCTTGAGCAGTCCTGCTGAACGCACCATTCGTCGTAGTGTGGCGTAGTCGTCTGGTGACTCAGGGCCGGGCCTTGTGTGTGAGTCAGTAGTTTTTGGGTCGGTCGGGCTCATGGATGTGTGAAAGCGCCGGACCTGTTGGGGCGTTGCATAACTTCTCCTGGGTTAGAAGCGAAGGTGTCTCGGGGTGTCTTGGTTGGACCGAATCTTCATGATACGCGCACGTGCTAGGCGTGTCGTTGACGCTTCCAGAGAGTTCTTGAAGCTTCATCAAGAACTCCCCGAGGTCCTTGCGCCCAAGGCAAACGGCTAGCAGTTCGAGATCTAGTTGCTGGTTTGACTTGTTTGAAAAGGTGCACGCGGTGGCCGGGGTGCTGGCTTTGGATGATGAGCCTGACAGTACCATGTGACTGACTTTCCGTTGCCACCGGTAACACGCAACCAACCGTCGTGAAAGGCTTTTTCGACGGCTTTTTGCCGTGTTCCGCAAGTTGTGCATTGAGGCATAGTGATCAATGAGTCCCCGATAGTTTGTCGAAACTTTTAAATACAGTACCGCGTTAGCGGTGGTTCTGGCTGCCCGGTGAACTCTAAACCCACTCGGTTTTGCGGAATGCTTCGGGATATTTAGGTAGTCGACGTCATCGGTACCCCCGGTAGGACTCGAACCTACAACCTGCTGATTAAGAGTCAGATGCTCTACCAATTGAGCTACGGAGGCAGGTGGCAAGCAGTGTGCTTTGCCGAATGGGATCGAGTGACAGTCTAGCAATGTCGTGATTACTAGCAGTGAACCATGCTGTTGCTGAGTTAGGGCCAGATGATGTTTTGGAGTGGTGGCGCGGCTCTAGGGGTCTGCGGGTAGTTGGTGCCTCCCCATGAGCCTTAGGCCAATGGCCAGGGTGCCAATGAACATCATTGCCGAAGTGACTCCAACGAGAGGGAATCCTCCCCTGTCGATCATTAGCCCTACGATTGGAGGAAATGCGAGTAACAACAGGTCAACCAAAAATTGCATTGACCCCATGGCCCGTCCCACGTTTTCGTGCGGTGTCCGTTCAGCAACTAGGACTGGGGGCAACGCGGTCACGATGCCTCCAAGTGCGTAGAGTAAGGCAATAGATCCGTACAACCAGAGCGTGGCCGGCAGGAGTAGAAACAACGCGGCGGTGACGCTGAGGGCAGTTGTCATTATGAGTACTCGATGCCGGCCAAATGTGGTCAAGATTGGTCCGCTCGCAAACATGGTGGCGGTACGTGCAGCGGCTGCGGCTGTCATGACGATGCCAATTGCTGCTGGGTCGAGATCGAGAGCTACGCTTCCGTAAAGCGGGATAACCAGCCGTTTAATGGTGAACGTGCCTCCCCAAAGTAGAACGGCAAAGGCGGCTATTCCGAGCAGGGTTCTTGAGATACCCATGGACTTCGGCTGCCATGACCAAGAACCACTTCGTGACGATGTCGGACGTGGTGACTTTATTTGGCTCCAAATTAGTCCACTGGCGATGACTCCCACTAGTGCTGCGATGACATAGGCCGCTCGCCAGTTCAGTAGGGTTGCCGCGAACCCCGCGGCTGCGGGTGCAAACAATCCTCCGAGTTGAACGCCGGCCATTATTCGTCCGGTGGCGTGGCCCCGGCTTTTGGCTTGGGAAATGCGCACGATATGGCTCATGCCCGGCGTGAAAACGAGGGCTGACCCCAGACCGGCGATCAAGGATCCTGCAACGAGCATGGCAAAGTTCGGGGCGATGGCGCAGACGATGCTGCCCAGAGCCATGAGTAAAGTCCCGCCACATAGCGGAACTCGAGGCGGGAGTCGGTCACTCATAATTCCGGACGGGATGGTTAGCACGACGCGTGCAATTGCCGGTGCCGAGAGAAGCAGCCCCAGAACTGCGAGGGGGACACTGAATGACGACTGCAATTCCCCCATGATGGGTCCGACTACGGCAGACCCAAACGCCATGACAGTGAAAACCGCGAAAACAACGGCAACGTCAGGATGCCCGAACATCTCGGTGATACGTCTTTTTGGCATGGACTCCTTGAAATGCTTTGTTAGAGCGCGAACTTTGCGAGCGCTGTACCGATGTGCTGCACGGCTTTCTGTGTGACGCTTAATGCATTAGTGTCTTCAATGCTGACAGTAACAGCACGAGGCTAACGATGACGCGTAGTTGGGCTGACGACGTTGGAGAAGTGCTGGCACTGCTTGTGTTGTACACGCTAATTGGTGTTGGCCCGTTATTCAGTACGCTGCGGATGATGGAAAGGATCTTCCCTCCTGAAGATCCAGGTAGTTATGTCGCAAGCTCACCGATTGTTTTTTGGTTGGCCCTTGTCATGTTGGGATGTGTCCTTGGCTGGACTTTGAGTGGTCTCGCGGTCGACTACGAGAGGTTTTGGCGATTGCCTGGCCGTCTCAAAGCTTTTGAGCGGCTCGTCGCGGAGCAATCTGAAAACCTCGGGTTCTCAGATTCTTTGGTAGCGGATGCAGATGCGGTTTCCTTACTTCGCTATCGCTGGTTGCGAAGTCACGGTGTCACAGTGTTGCGAAATGCTCCGCTCACCTTTGTCTATGTTTCAGTACGCGGAGCATGGCTCGGGGCCGGTCTGTCAGTCATCACCTCATTGGTGGAAGTGGTACGTGCTACGTCTTTTGATGCTGGGGCGGATTGGGTCACTGCTCTTGGCTTTGTTGTGAGCGCCGTGGTGTTGCTTATTACAACTGCTGTTTCCAAGGGGTTGGGAAGGCGTGCTGCTCAGCAGGTGGTTTCTGCATTACGGGTGCAGGCGGCACGTACCACTTGAAACAGATTTCGGTTTTTCGAGATGGCCAGAGGAGAATGACTGCGTGAAGAATCTGGGCCTAGGCGTTTGTCGGGAGATCAACGAACGTTGCTGAGCAGTCATGGGTATGGTTGAGAAGACCCGCCAGGGCTTTGACTCCAAAAACCTCGGTCGCGTAGTGGCCGGCTGCAAAGAAGTGTATGCCTAGTTCCCGGCTCCACATCTCAGCTGGTTCAAAAAGGTCGCCAGTTATGAAGGCGTCGCAACCGATTTCGGCAGCCTCTCTGATGTATCGAGGCCCGCCGCCGCTGCATACGGCAATGCGATGGATATCGTCCGGTCCATTTGCGTAGTTGGCATGTAGTGGGCCGATGCGTTCCGTGATGCGTCGTGTCAGTTCTGCCGGAGCTATTGGTGGATTGCTGGACCCAAACCATCCGATTGGTCGGTCTCCTGTATAGGCGAAGCCTTCATCCTCCTGGCTAAAGTCGAGCGCTTTGATGATTTGGGCATTGTTGCCAAGGGTCGGGTGCCCATCCAAGGCCAGGTGGTAACTCACAAGGCTAATGTTATGAGCAAGTAAGACGCGGAGGCGTTCTCGGAGGAGCGGGTCAATCACGCGTGAGTCACTGTTCCAGAAGAGGCCATGATGGACGAGGACCATGTCTGCCTGACGTTTTGCGGCTTGCTCAAAGAGTTCGCGACTCGCGGATACTGCGGTAACTATATTGTGAACCTGCTCACTGCCATGCACCTGCAGTCCCATTGGTCCTGCATCGGGAAACATATTCACTTCAAGGGTCTGGTCCAGAAAACGAGCCAGCTTGCTTAATGGTTCAGGCATCAACAGCTTCGGGCGGGTTTTGGCGGCGCTCTCGTACTTGTTCAACGAGAGCAGCGTCGGTCTCCACCTGGACGGACATGGCGAGGAATTCCTCAGCGCTAATACCAAGTTCTGCAAGAACTCGACGGTCCACTGGGCATGGGTAGATGTATTCACCAATCGAACCATTAGCTTTTGCTCGAGCTTTGTCTGACATTCGAGCGATCCAAGGAATGCCACCGATGACGAGGTCTCGAGGCCTAGGCTGAAATTCTTCTTCGGAAGACGAGTTGTTTTCTGGGGACATGCGTAATCCTAGACGAGCGAGGCGGATATGCGTCGAGTTAGGTCCGAAGTTTTCGGGAAAACACGGCCGAGAGTCGTGGGCGAAATCACTGGATTGGTCGAGAGCCCAGCGCCGGCTGCCAGTAGAAGTAGTGCCGTAGAAGCTTCTAGCCGAGGATGGGACGAAGCTAGGCCCGGGGTTGCATTTAGGAGGCTGGACGGCATGGCGCACGAATTTTTAGGTGGTGTTGCGATGAGGAACTTTGCAAGGGTCCAGTCCTCAAAGTCAATTCCAAGTACTTCAAGGTCTATGAAGGTGGTCCGGGATGGTCCGAGAATCAGGTTTGTTGGAGTCGCGTCTAGCGGAAGTATCGATAGGTTGCTATCAATCACGATCTTGTGGAGTTGTGCAAGATCTTCGGTCGCAATTCGTCGGAAGGCGTCTCTAACAGTGTCTACGACGGATCGGATTTCGTTGACTCGGAGCGTTTTTGCATGCGCGCGCCGGTGTGAAGATAGTTTTGGGTAGAACCGGTTGAGGGCCGTGGTGAGTTCGCTCCAAGCCGTGAGAATCTTAGTGCCTTGGGTGGGTGAGGGGCCTTCTTTGCTGGATAGGCGTTGGTGCAGTGATTTTCCTGGGATCCAGTCGCGCACTATAGCCAGTTCGGTTATGACGGAACGTGCGTTTGCGGGCACAGGAGCGCCCATACGGGAGAGTTGCTGACAGCTAGTGACTTCCATTTGTAAGCGGTCTTCTGCACCAGGGCCGAAAAATAGTTTTACGAGTAGCTCCTGCCCGGGTGTGATGGTCCGCCATAGGCCCGGTGCGATTTCATGTGTGTGGATCTCGTCTCCTACGTCCAGATGGACGCAGGCTTGGTGGACTCTGATTTTGTCACTGGATAACTGTTTCAAATTCAATGTCCGTCCGAGTAATCGAAGAGAACTCGATATTGAGGGCTAGGCCCACGTCTCGTGGTGTCACGATTTCCCCGGTTGCTAGGCGAAGGCGCGCGTGAAGTGTTCTTGGTCCACTAAGGGTTAATAACGAGATCCCGTCTCGTATATCCCGGCGCCGGCCTTCCGGGTCTCGCGGACGTTGGATTTCGAAGTTGGTGCTGGCGAGTAAGGTCGCAATGCGATTCTCTAGGTCGTATGGCTCATTGGTGGAAACTAGGCAATATCGGGCCCACGTTGGACGGACCCGTCGTCCTTGAGCTCTGGCAACGGAACAAATCTCCATCCCTGGTATGGCCGCGTTGGCTAACTGATTCCTAACAACACCTGGGTCGATCGATTCACGGAAAGCTATCGTCATAAATTCTCGCAAGCCTGCGGCGCCTACGGATAGCGGCGGGCCAAAGCTCAGACGAGGCTTAGGGCTGAAACCTTGGCTATAGGCTAAGGGGAGGTTGGCCCGGCGTGTTACCCGTTCCCATGTTCGGCGGGTGTCGTGCTGCGATAAGAAGCGGGCTGCACCTGTCTTCGTGTAGCGAATCAGGTACCAGTTGGGGTTGGCTTCGGTGTCAGGTGTCACGCCTTAGGATACGAAGACTGTCCCTAGCTAACTAGTGGTGTCTCAACGAATAAGAGAGAGTCGAAGATGCCATGTGCCTGCACGGGTTTCCATGCTCAAGCGCGTCACGAACTTTCATGCATGGATGGTCGATCTGGCCGGCGCCCGTCTTTGACTGGTATTGGCTCGCATCGGCTGACATGCATTCACCCTCTCGACAAGCCCTTATGTGGACGTGTTAACAGGTTTCGAGAAGCGTTCTCGCACACACCCCCAGCGTCTCGTTTGCCTCGTGCTAGGTGCCCGTAGATACTTACCCATATACTTCCGCAGCCGACTGATGCAAGCAGTCGTTGAAGTGGTTCGGGGGATGACCGCTATATGACACGTGATGGCCTTGGCGAATGGACCCAATTACCACCGGCGGCACTTGGTTGGCTTCAGGACGTTGTGGGTGCTGGGCTAGGAGTGTTCTCGCGGCACCCCATTCCGGTAATCGGTCGGAGTGCGTCGTTAGATCGTGGTCATCCTGATTCCGGAGAGGTTATCCCCCCGCTTGTGGCGCTACGCCTTAGCCATGGGTCGGTCCTTGTTGCGGAAAACGAATGGTTGCCTGAACTTCGACCCGTTGTTACCGGAATGCCGGAGGACCTGCTCTTTTCATCTTTTGGAGCATATGAACTAGGACGGGTGATTCTTCCTTATGGATATGGGGTTTGGGGTCCTACTTTCTACCTTTTTGCGGATATGTCGACCTGGCGCGGCGAGGTTGATGATCGCGTGGAACTTCTCGGTCCCGAGAGTTTGGGATCAGTGGATTACGAACGATTCTGGCACTGCTATGACGGCGACGCGACCTGTGGCTTTGGCGTGATGGAAGATGGTGAGTTAGTTGCTTTGGCCGCGGTTCGCGAGCGCGGTTTTGGGTTGCAAGAGATTGGAATGGATGTCATGCCGTCTGCCCGAGGTCATGGCTTGGGCCGGGCGGTGGTGGGGGCTGCTGGCACGTACGTTCTCAACCAGGGTGATGTGGTTATGGCGACGACGGCTCCCTTTAACGTTCCGTCAGCTCGGACCTTGCGATCAGTTGGGTTGGTTTATGCCTTCAGCGAAATATCGGCGTATGAAGGTGGCTTTCCCCTCCCACCACAGCCGCTCGGTCGGCCATATCCCGGGGCGAAAATTAAGAATTATTATCCCGATTGGGCCATGAATAAAGACATCGAGCCATCGGGTCGGTAGCAGTTAAGAACTTTCGTGGTCTAGGCGCATAATTCGTGCGCTCCATCCCATCGATGCAATCCCGGAACGTGGGCATTTCCCGAGACAATGTCATCGCGTGCGGCGAACCATGATTGTTGCCATTCGTCAGGGTCATGTAGTTCTGAGCTTGGATTCTTCCGGCTTCGAGCAATAAAGCCGGGCAGGAAATCTCGGCCGGTAGCTTGCCCGATGGGGTTGTAACGGATATCGAGACTAAACCGTATCTCCTGACTCTTGTTGGGCAGAGAGGAATGGATGCATGTTCGATGCATCAGAAGGACATCACCCGGGGACATGGGTACGGAGACGACAAGATGTTCAGGGATAAACTCCATCGGGATTCTGGCTCCTTGTACGGGATGAGGGCAGTGGAGCAGTAGCCCCTCCGCATGGCTGCGGGGTACGACCTTGAGACAGCCGTGTTGCTCGCTTGCCTCTGTTAGAGGAAACCATACAGTGAGCATCTCAGTGTTATCGGCTTCAGTGTTTACCACGCCATTGTCTTGGTGCCATCCCGTTGTGGAGTTTTGGCTGTTTCGTTTTTCTCGGGGCACCAAATGCTCGGGAACCTTGACCCGTACATGTTGCACTGGATTCGAATAGATTTCTGGTCCGATGATCGACTCAACAAGGTCTAGAAGATGATTGTTGCGAAGCAGGCCGAACATGGCGGGCCCGAAATTCAACTCAGTATCCGCTCTTAGTTGTGCGTACGGAGGGAAGTTAATGTCAAACGGATAGGTGTTCAGATAGCCAGACTCACGCGCTATCGCGATTGCCCGTTTGCCAAAAGGAAGATCCGAATACGTCGAGCTAATTTCTTTAGCGGCGTAGAGGCGTTGGCTCATACGGTCAAGAATTTGGGAGTATTCGTCTATGACGGGTTGCAGATCCTTCGGCATGCTCAGAGCATTCCGGGCAACTACATAGCCATCAGTCTCGAATGCTCTCAACTCGCTGTCGGATAATTGCATGGAGATGCACCCTTTCGGAGGAAGCCCGAGTTTAGGGGAGATTCCCTTCATGGTTGGACTGGATGTTGCTGTAATCCTGTCGTTCCAACTCTTGTTCGCTACCACAACCTGAGAGGAATACCGTAGAGGCCATTAACACGGCTACCGCGATGGATCCTACTCTGGACCGTTCAATGACCAGTGATTCAGGATCGATGTGAAGGTCGATGGGCTTTGACGATGTCTCGTTGGGATCCGTCGGGCTATTGTTTTTGTCGAACGGTGTGGCGCCGATGACGGGTTGATTTCCAATTGCGTTCACCATGGGCAGTCATGAGTGGCTGGGGCGAGATGGCTAGATCATGCACTCTTGCGCGGCTTTCCTCCACCTGGGCCTCATCCCTTTCATCGTGGGTTTTGTGCTTGCGATAACCTCTCCAAACAAACGTTGGGAAGCCGTGGTTCCGCGGGTGGTGACGCGTTGCAGTACGTGGAGCTACAGGCAGCAGATTTTTGGCCGGGATTGTTGCCGAATCCCTATTTTGAAACCCCAACGATGATGTGGCTTGGATAGTCTGAATCGTGGTAGACCGTCTGGTGTGCGGGGAGGGTTTTTCGGCTGTCACCCAGGGGCGCACCAGTATTAGGGTTGATGTCAAATCGTGGATAGTTCGAGGACGAGATATCGACACGTAATCGGTGACCATGTCCAAACCGGTTAGCTGTTGGATACAAGATGATTCGGAATTCCGTGGGCGTTTCGGGTTCGAGGAACTCTTCTCGTTCGAAGCCATTTCTATAACGGGCCCGGATGATGCTGTCGGCTAAGTTGAGTTCAAATCCTCCCGGGGTTTCCTCCGAATGTGGATGAATGTCGAGCAGTTTTGCGGTGAAGTCTGTGTCGATCGCACTGCTTGCGGCGTAGAGCACGACCTCTATTGGCCCCACGAGTTCAAAGGGCTCGCTAAACGGCTCTGTCTGAAAGGACAGGACATCCGGCCTGCTGGCGAAGCTCAAGGTGTCCCGGTGACCGTGGAATCTTCCAGGTTGACCTCGTTGGTCAAAGGCTCCTGAAGGCAGGACGTCTTCCGAGGCGCTAATCGACCCACCGGCTGTAGGGACCGGGTTTCCGGGATCGAAAGTGAACTGGGTGGCCGACGGGGACATTGAAGGCACAGCTTCTGATAGGGACCCATCGCCGTGCAGGTGAAAAACGTTGGTTTGGTCATTCGGTGGCCATGTTTGCGCTGATTCCCATCGGCCGCCATGCCAGACGGCCCCGTCGAGATCGCCTGGGCGACGGCCGGCCTGGTCGCCCATAACGAAGTAACGAACGGGGGCTTCGTGGTTGAGGCCAGTCGCCATACCTTTAAGGTGATGATCGAAGAAGCGTAGTCGGATGTCATCATAAAGGGGGAGGGCGGCTTCCAGCCCGAGTTCAATATCGCCGATGGTGCTTTCCTCGGTTGTCGGCTCACCATGGCGCCACGGACCTAGCAATAGCTGCATAGGGCTTTTCTTGAGCTCTTGGAGCGCCAGGAAGTTTTCGATGGCGCCTCTGGGGTATGTGTCGTACCAACCGCTCTGAAACAGGATGGGAACGTCGGCATGCTCTAA
The DNA here is from genome assembly GCA_002433065.1 of Chloroflexi bacterium UBA6622. Classification (GTDB taxonomy): domain Bacteria; phylum Chloroflexota; class UBA11872; order UBA11872; family UBA11872; genus UBA11872. The sequence goes on along the minus strand of DJHK01000007.1, from coordinate 21,089 downwards.
CCAGTAATTGTCAATGTTGTAGCCACGCTGTAGCCAGTAATCACCAACAGATCCGATGGTTAGGATGTCCCACGCCCATTGTTCGTAGCTCGGCAGTAGCCGTAACGCTGTGCTTCCTGGTCTGAAGCGTAGTGGAGGCCCAAGTATCTCGGAAATTCGTGCGAATTCATTGAGGAGTACTCGATGAAGGTCACGGTCGGCCTGGGCTTCACGGCTGGTTGTGGCCATCCAAAAGGCATAGCGGATAAACCGTTGCTCAAGAGCTCCCCCCTGCCGCATCGACGAGATCAGATAGTTGCTTGTGCCTTGTCCAACCACCTGTGCACACAGATGGGGCGGGCTCAATGTGGCCAGCGCACTTTGATCGGATCCTGCGTAGGAAGCGCCCATGGTGCCAACCTTCCCTGAGCACCAAGGTTGCTTGCCGATCCATTCGACGGTGTCATACCCATCGGGAGCTTCCTTGGCGAAGGGGTACCATTCACCTTCGGACTCCCCGCGTCCGCGCACGTCGTTCATGAGGACGGCATACCCTCGCCTAGCGTACCAATGGCCACGCCGTGCATACCGAATGGAGTCCTTCAGGTACGGTGTTCGTTCAAGCAATGTCGGGAACGAACCGTCGACGGCTTTCCCATTAAGAGCTGGCAGATAAAGGTCGGCGGCCAGGGTTACGCCGTCCCGGGTTCGAAATTGGACATTAGGGACCACAACCGAGTCATGCGAACGGGGTGAACCCTCAAACGGGGACTGGGACATAGCTACAGCAACTCCTGAGGGTTTGGGGTGGGCCCAGGGCCAGTCATGGTAGTTCCTTTGCCTGAGACATCCGCCGGGCTCGGTGTCCGTTAAGTAGTTTATTGATGGGAGTGTGCCGGACAAAGTACTGGTACGTCGTCAGGCCGATCGCGAGGGTCAGACCGGTGGCGAGTAGGAATTTGAAGACGGGGCTCCATTCCACGCCGGTTATCTCGCGGAGGCGACCATGGCGGTCCAGATGGGCCAACCAGAACGTGAGAAACGCGACGACTGGGAGGTGCATGACGTAAATCCAGTAGGACGAATCAACGAGCCATCGGACCACGGGGCTGTGGTTTTTGAGTAGTCGTTCGGCTATCCCCACAAGGCAGATGGTCCAACACGTTGCTGTCAGGCCCGTGCTCAGGGCTGTGATGGCCCCAAATACAGGAACCAGTGACATGGCCCCACGGACTGCAGCATCAAACCCGAGCGCTGTAAAGGCTAGCTGTATCACGAAGCATAGGCTTCCGACGGTTAAAAGGGTCCCGATCACGAGGGGTGTCTTCAATTGTTCCAGCAGATGAGGTCTCCCGTGGAGCCCGTAGCCAAACAGGAAAAAGAGCGAGCAATACAGGAAGTGGGCCCAACTGATTGGCCACCAGGCGAGTGAGAGTTTCCCCCCTCCTGCAAACTGAAGAACCGCCGCTGCAACCATGAGCAATATCGGAAGCCGCGTAAAGGTGATCCTTCCCCCAAGTCGTCTGAGCGGTCGAGCGATTGTCAGCCCGGTGCCAACGGTGCGAGAAACGAGTAGGGCTGTGTACTGGATGAGCAGGTAGTACAGGAACCATAGGTGAAAGATCGGTAATCTGCCCAGGGTGTTTGGTTTGTCGGTTTGTTCAGTGGGGAAAGCAAACTCGCTCGTCCATCCGTACACCCATACGGCCGGAACGATAGCCATCATGATCGGCCAGAAGATGATCAGGGGGACTGCAATGCGTCCAATCCTGTTTCCGATGAAGGCACGTGTCGTGCGACGTTCTAACAAAAGGTGGGCGAAAAACCCTGCCAGCAGGAAAAAAGCTGGCATTCGCCATACATGAATTGATTCATACACGACCCATAGCACTAGGGACTGTTCGTCATCGACGGGCCATAGTGGATTTCCTTTCGGAAAGAAATATGGGATGGACGCATGGATGACGATGCCGAGCAACATGGCAATCGTCCTGAGACCGTCAAGGCCGTGGTAACGCGGGGATGCTTGATTCGTGGGGGCCGGTAGCGTGCTGGAGGATATTGCTATTTTGAAAATAGGACTTCCATGACGTCGCCGTCTTTGACTTCGTAGTCCCGACCCTCCTGGCGAACGACACCTTGCTTCTTAGCCTCTACCAGAGAGCCAGCGGTGTTGAGTTGGTCAAAGGCGACAGTCTCTGCACGGATAAATCGCTTGGCAAAGTCTGTGTGAATGGTTGCAGCAAAATCAATTGCGCATGACCCGTTCGGGATGGACCAGGCCCGGGCTTCGTTCTCTCCCACGGTGTACACCGTGAGGTGCATCGCCGTTTGGGTGAGCGCCTGGCTTATGCGTGTCACGGGGGCTGAGGCGATGCCGATATCGTTCATGATTTCCTCGCGCTCAGCACTAGGTAGTTCGGTGGCTTCAAATTCGATGGCCGCACTAAACCCGACTACGGAATGGGTCGCTACGCGGGTCTTTTCACTGCAGGTCTTCTGCAGGCTGGCCCACGCTGGGACATTGTTGTCTGAAGTGTTCAGAATGAAGCACAACGGTTTGAGGGTCATAAAGCCAAAGCTTCGGACCCGGTGCGATTCATGGGTCGACAACGCGAGTGCGTTGAGGGGGTGGCCAGATTCAAGGGTTTCGCGGAGACGCAGGAATAGCGATTCCTCCTCCTCGAGCACCGATCTTTCGGCCCGACCCGCTCGCTTGAACTCCTCTTCGATGCGTGCGCACCGGTTCTCTACCATTTGAAGGTCAGCAAGGATGAGCTCAGCAAAGGTCTCATCCAGGCTCTGCACGATGCCTGTTGTGGAGTCTGAATGGAGGAACAAAGGAAGAACGAGCACGAGGAGGTCTAAGGACTGGAGGCTGTTGATCCATTCGCTTTGCCGACCTCCGCGGTCACCAAGCCCAACCCCCTCGTAATCGATAAGTTCAAGGACAGTCCGTGTCGTTTTTCTTGACCGGCCGATTTCGGCAAGGCGCTCGAGGCGGGTATCCCTCGGACGTAGATGCGTGGCTCGCGCGGTGAAACGGCCGGTGCCATCGGCTTGGAACGCGTTTCCATGGGCGAGGGTGTCGAACACCGATGTTCGGCCTGAGCCGCGTATGCCAAGTAATCCAGCCTTCAACACGTGGAGGGTTCCTGAGCGGATGCGTAGTCTGTACATGAAGATACTGGACCACGGTCACGGATGGGATGATTTTCAGGAAGGCAGGCAGGGAGGCGTATCGATGAAACTGGCTGACTTGGTGTTGCGACCTTCGGACTATTGTCCACGCCCGCCCGATGGACCGCTTTACCCTATTGGCGTCATTGGCTGTGGCGGCATTGTCAACCACTCCCACCTAGCCGCCTACCGGGATTTTGGGTATGAGGTAGTGGCGTGTACCGATGTCGATCCAGATGCCGTCGCTGCAACGCAAACGCGATGGGGTATTGCGGACGGTGATACTGATCCCAGCGTCGTTCTGGACAATCCAAAGGTTGCGGTTATTGACCTCGCTGTCCATGCTCATGTACGCCCCACGATATGGGAGGCGATCCTGGGCTCGGGTAAGCCCGTGTTGTCACAAAAGCCCTTTGCCATGACCTGGGATTCGGCGGTGTCCATGCAGCAGGCAGCGGTAACGGCCAGCGTCCCCTTGATGATCAACCAGCAGGCTCGGTGGGCCCCCGCGCATGCCGCGATTAAACACCTTGTGGACCTCGGGGTGTGCGGGCAGCTGTTTAGCGTGGTTCACATGCGTCGCTCATGGCAGGACCAGCCTGACAAGTGGTGGCGGGATCTTGTTCATTTCAACCTGATTGATCATGGCGTGCACTTCGTTGATCTCATACGACATTTCGGTCAGCGCACTCCGGATGCTGTGAGCACGACGACTGCCATGATGGATGGGCAAAATGCCGTGTCACCGCTCAGTCATAGTGTGGCGATGCACTTTGATAGTGGCGACTTTACGGCGGTGGACAGCTTCAACAACATTGTCCAGAGCCCGGCTGCACGGTCCGAGGCTTGGTACATCGATGGTGCGGAGGGTTCGGTCATAGGCACCCCGGAATGGGTTGAGGTCACGCGACGTGACGAGCCTGAGGCCTCGGTGCGGTTCCCTGTTGAGGGCCGATGGTTTCCCGACGCCTTTGGTGGGAGTATGGGCGAGATGATGGCGGCAATGGCGGAAGATCGTGAACCGTTGACATCGGGTCGAGATAACCTTGACTCGATTCGCATCGTCATGGCGTCGGTGCGGAGCAGTGAGGAAGGGCGGACCGTCCGGCTCGACGAGTTTCGTGAAGACGGGACATAGATTTGTCGAAACGAAGACAAGCTGACTCAATGTTCATGAAGAGCCCCAGGCATACGTGCAAACGGTTTACGCGATCTCTGGTACGGTGCCGATCAAATGGAATCGTGAAGTAGAGGGGTGACAACGATGACGACCTACCGTGTGGGCCTGCTGGGCGTTGGTCCGCGTGGCCTGTCTCAGGCCAGAGCGTACATGCTGCATCCGCGGATTGACCTGGTCGCAATGGCTGATATTGATGCGGACCGGTTGGCAGCGGCTGCGGCCGAGTTCGGTCTGGAACGGACCTATCAGGATTATCACGAGATGCTGGATAAAGAGGCTTTGGACATTGTCAATATTCCGACGCGTACCGACCTGCACGCGCCGCTCACGCTAGGTGTGCTGGAGCATCGGGCTCCGAAGGCCATTGTGCTCGAAAAACCTATGGCTACGAGCCTGGCGGATGCAGATGCCATGGTGAAATTGGCTGAGTCGACAGGGACTCGTCTTGCGGTGCATCACCAGATGAGGACGACGCCTACCTTCACAGTTGCTGAACGTCTTATTGAAGCTGGGGATATTGGGCCGTTGACTTCGATCAAGATCCGCGGCAAGGGGTACTACGGTGGCTACGACATGCTCAATATTGGGACCCACTTGTTGAACGCGACACGTCGGTATGTGGGTGAGGCACGGTCCGTGGTCAGCCACTGTGAGACCGGCGGG
>DJHK01000007.1:0-15756 GCA_002433065.1 Chloroflexi bacterium UBA6622 | reverse complement strand
CGGCGGCCAACAACACCATCCGATATTGTCGAGGGACCGTACGGCTTTGGACTTATCGCTGGCGAAAACATTTCAGCCATTTATGAGTTTGATGATGGGCGCCATGCGTTCGCTGAATTTCATCGGCGAAGTGAGCCGAGCAGCGGATGGGTGCATGTCAAGATATACGGCGAGGACGGTGCCCTCTGCTTGTATAACTCGCGCGAACTGTTCATTCGCCGGGGTCGCGACGAGGTTGTTGGCGATGTGCCCTGGGAAAGGTTTGAGCTGGCCGATACGGATCGGTATTTGCATGGACATGATTACTACGAACATGCAGGCGGTGATCTTTGGATGGCCGAAGAAACGGTGCGGGTGCTTGATGAAGGACGTGAGCACGAGTGCAGTGGCCATGAAGGTCGAGCTGTTATGGAAATGATGGATGGGGCATGGCTCTCACATTTCCGCGGAACACGTGTGGATTTTCCGCTTGAACGTGGTCACCATCCATTGCGAGATGCCCTGGCCGCACAGGGGTTGCCTGACCCCGACCCTGACCGGTCAAATCTTCGCTACGGTGATTGGCTTCCCGGTGAACTCGAACGGATTGGTGCCTAGATGATGAGGAGTGTGTGGTGCGTGTAGACGATCTTGCCGGTAAGACGGTTGCGATAGCGGCGTCTGGTGGCCTTGATAGCTGCACGATTACTCGTTGGCTTGTCGCGCATGGGGTTCACGTGGTTTCCCTCACAGCTGACTTGGGGCAGCCCGATGAGGGTGATATTGGGGATGCAGCTGAACGTATGCGTGTTTCCGGTGCGAGCGAAGCCGTGATTGTGGATGGTAGAGAGGCGTTGGTACGTGCAGGGCTTGAGGTCGTGCAAGCACAGGCCTTCTATGAGGGCGGGTATTGGAACACAACGGGCATTGCGCGTTATGTGACCGTTGCTTGCCTGTTGCCAGAGCTGACCTCCCGTGGCATACACGTGTTCGCTCATGGGGCTACGGGCCGAGGGAACGATCAAGTCCGATTCCAGCTAGCGACGAACATGCTGGCCCCCACTATCGAGGTGTATGCCCCGTGGCGTGACCCAAGCTTTCTTGACCAATTCCCCGGCCGTCGAGAGATGATTGCCTATTGTGAGGATGAAGCGATACCGATTCGAGCTACGGTCGACAAACCGTATTCCACGGATGCCAACCTCTTGGGGCTGACGCATGAAGCGGGCCGGTTGGAGGATCTCAACACGCCAACGGAGTTTGTTGAACCTGAGATGGGGGTATACCCCAAAGATGCTCCTAGGGACGGGCAGCAAGTGACGATACGTTTTGAGGCTGGCGTGCCCGTGAGTCTTGACGGGGAACCCCTAACGCTGCTTGAGGTTTTTGAACGTGCCAATGCGCTCGCTGGTGTGCATGGTGTCGGTATTGGGCTGCACACGGTTGAAAATCGCTTTGTTGGTATTAAGTCGCGCGGCGTCTATGAAGCCCCGGCGATGGCGCTGCTGGGGGCGGCCTATGAATTCCTTTTGCAACTGGTGCTGGATCGTCGAGCCCGGCCATTGTTTGACTCCATGTCAGCAGCCCTCGGGCGTCAAATTTATGAGGGGTATTGGTACGACTTGGCGAGCAGCTCCTTGCGGGAGGCAATCGCGACCTATACAAGAGTCGTTACAGGCACTGTGATCGTGGAGGTGCGTGGTGGCCACGTGCAATTTGTGGGTGCGTTGGATGTTCCTCATAGTCTCTACACTGACGCTTCGAGCATGGAAGGTATTGGTGAATTTGATCATGTGGACTCTGAAGGGTTCCTTGGTGTGCTTGGAGTCAGTGCTCGAGCGAGTCGTGCGGCAGGGCAAACCTCCATTGAATAGCTGGTCGTGACAGGAGAGGTCCCATGAGCGTGCTTTTTGCGGCTGTCGTATTTGTGTTGGGGTTTCAGGCAGTCCGAGTCTTCACGACCCAAACCTTCTGGGTTTTGGGTGAGACGTCTGATCGGGTAATTCTCCTCTTGGTCGTTGCGGGTGTGTTCGCCGCTTGGAGTCTTGCCGGTCTCCTTGCGTTGGTGCTGGGCCTACGCTGGGCGCGCTTCGCGTCGGTCCTCGTGCTCGCTGGTGCAGCCGTTATTGGTCAACTGGTCGGTGACCCGACGGTAGATATCATTTTGGGGGCGGCGGGAACCATTGCGTTTGGATGGGTTCTTGCGCTGTCGGTAGCCTCGTTGGGCCAGGCCGCTGGCTATGGTGCAGCAGTGGCCTTTGCGATTGATGTGGCAATTCGGTCGGTCTTTGTCACCGTCGACGCCCCGTTTAGTTCGTCACCCCTGGCCGTGGTCTTGGTTTTGATAATGGCTATGGTGGTCTTGGTCGGCGGCCATGTCACGGCGTTGGAGCCAGGCAGGTTTTCAGGGCTTCGTAAGAGTTCGTCATTGCTTGGCGTCGGCCCTGCCATGGTTGTCTTTATGGCCTATTCAGGAAACTTCGGCCAAGCGGCGGCCCCGGATGCGGTGGATCTTCGTGCGACCATGATCTGGGTCGCCGCGGGCGCTGTCGTGGGTTTGGCATGGGCGGGGTGGGCGGTAACCAGTGGAAGGTTGGGTGCTCGGATGCACGTCCTGATGGGTGCGGGGGCACTTGCCCTTGGGGCGATGCTGGTTGGGTCAGTGCCAGGATTTAATGTTGTCGGTATAGCCGTCATCGGGTTAGGTCTTTCGGTGATCACGACGTCATTGTTTTCCTCAGACCAACAAGATGGAACGGCAGCCTGGACGATTTCCAGCCTCACAATCAGCGGCCTGATATTCGTTGTCCTGTTGTTTGTGTTTTATTCCTTCTATGGACCTACATGGGTGCTCCCGGCTGCGCTGGCCAGCGTTGCCGTTCCTGCTCTTGGGACAGAGCTTTTCCGACGTGATCGAGTCTGGTCGGAACGCTTTGCACCAAAACATCGGGGCCTTTCGGTTTGGCGAGTCGAGGTGCTTTGTTTTCTGCCTCCATTGCTTGTTGGTCTGATGTCCGCTCCGCCGTCCCCACAGCCTCTGACCGCCACATCTGCTGATGTTCGTGTCGTGACGTACAACATCCGGCAGGGCTTTGGTGCGAGTAGCCGATTTGATCTTGAGGCCGTTGCCCGTGAACTGGAACAACACCCGGCGGAAATCGTTGCCCTCCAAGAAGTGGGCCGTGGCTGGGTGATATCTGGAGCTGCTGATTCCCTGTCGTGGCTGTCGAAACGCTTGGACATGCCGGCTTATTTCGGTGCGAACGCAGGTGATCTTTGGGGGAATGCTGTGCTGACCTCGTTGCCGGTAGAGAAGGTGCAGAACACCCATTTCAATTCGAAAGGACGTATCCCTCGTGGGTTTCAGACCCTCAATCTTGAGGCTCTAGGGACCTCGGTCACCATCATTAATACGCATCTTGATCATGAGGCTGATGGGGCCCCCACCCGAGCATCCCAGGTTGTGCGGATACTGGAATCATGGAACCAAGGGCCACGGACTCTTTTGGTTGGCGATATGAACGCCGAAGCTGGTACAGCGGTTGTTCGGACGCTGGATAAGGCCGGGTTTAGCGATAGTAATCTGGACGGCCCTATGACCTATCCTTCGGGTGGGCCACTTGAACGCATTGACTATATATTTTCGACGGCTGACCTGATGTCTGCAGAGACGCTTACTGGTAATTCCACCGCTTCCGATCACTTGTTGGTGTGGGCCCGGATGCGACTTGCTTCCTGACCGCTCCTGGGTTTGTGCTCGTCATTGTTTGTCGTGGGGTTCGGACCGTGAGGGTCGTGGGGATCTAGGTGTGTGGTACACAACCCGAGTTGCTCATTGAGAAGCATTCGTCCTGCCCGTTCTTCGGACGCGACCAGTTGTGGCCGATTGATTGCGTATGCCGCTCGTCAATTGGCGGGCCCGGTGTTCGGCGATGGAGATCCGGTTTTGGCTGAACGTCGATTCAGTGGTCTGTTTGAGTTGCCCGGAGGTCTGTGGAGCTTTGACTTGGCGGACGTTGCTATCGAGGGTGAGACCGTCGTGGGTGTGATTGGACACTATCCCAGACCCATTTCGGTTGGCCGAGAAATTCGTACGATTCGTGCAGCCATCCAAGTGTATGGCGTGATCGGCACCGGGCTTCTGCTCTGGAGGCTTCGACACCTTGTGAGTGCTCGGCCATCCGATGCGTCCCGTGCGTACTATGTGTCGAATCTGGCGGTGGCCTCACATGCTAGGGGTCGAGGTATTGGGAGCGGATTGATCCAGCATGCCTACGAGGCTGCCCGACGGGCTGGCGCTGAGGCCGTCGGGTTAGAGGTGCTTATTGATAACACGGCAGCTATCCGCCTCTATGAGCGTCATGGTTACGTGGAACGAGGCCGGCGGCTGTCCAAGGGGTTGGAACGGATGACGGGGTCGCCCGGGCTCCTCTACATGGAACGCAAGGTGCGCGTGACGCTCTAGGATGCTTCGATAACTGCGTCCAGATACTTTCGGGATCGAGGCAGGACCAGCTTAGGGTCTTCAGAAAACCCAAAGGCTTCTATTGACATAACTCCCATGTAGCCGGCAGTTTTTAGAGCGCGAACGATCGGGAGAAAATCAGTATCGCCCTCCCCGGGCGCCTGCATGTTGGCATCGTTTACGTGGACATGGGCCAGCCACGGTAAGGCCATATCAAGGGCCCTCTCAAAGCTCCGTGATTCCCGAGCGATTTGCTTTACATCCAGCACGAGTTTGACCGCGGGATGATTCATCCGTTGTATGACCGATATGCCCTCAATGGTGTCATTCATAAAATTCGTGAGGGATGGGACAAGCGGTTCGAGGCACAGGGTGATGTCGAGATTCTGCGCCAGATTTGCGGCCGGCGTGAGTTCTGCGATGAATAGGTCCGTGGCCTCGGCAAAGGTGGCGTCGATCGGGGCGTGGCGTTGCCGCGGAGATCCTACGACAATCGTGCTGACCCCCATATGCGATCCGAGGCGAACAATCGCGACTAATTCATCGGCCGAACGTTGACGCAGGATTTCATCGCGGGTGACCAGGTTCAGGTGCGGTGCATGTTCGAAGAGCGAGTTCATGGCGACGAAGTCCAGGCCCATTGCTCGCGCGACTTGGAGGATTTGGACTCGCATAGCCGGGTCAGCATCCATTATCGGCGTGCCTAGTGATCCCGGGATTATCTCGACAGCATCGAACCCTGCATCTGCCGCGAGTTCAAAAAAAGCCTCGATCGGTCGATCGTCAAGCGTCTTGTTACATACGGCCAGGCGCACGTTTAGCGATTGCGAATTTCGGCGAACTCCGGATATCCGTGCGCGCTACGGTGGTACTCATGATCGAAGTAGGTGGTGGTCTTGAAATACTCGTGGCGTCCGTCAGTGGCCTCCCGCCTTATAGCCATCAACAGTTGTTCCTGCTCGGCCTCCGGCATAGGCTCGAAGTTTTTGGCAATTTCCAGATCCTGTTGGAGGTCATCGTCATTGACCATGCCGCATATCAACACTGAAATGTTTTGTGAAAGGGCGTAGCGCCGGCACTGTTGGGCGGTGACACCTCCGACACCGACAAATTGCCCATTTCCGCCGAGCGACTTCATGCCCAGGCACGCAATGCCTCGTGCATTCAGGAGTGGCAGGATTTCACGACCAAAGCTCCTAAACGAGCTGTCAAAGGGGCTGATGGGCATTTGGCAGGAATCCCATTCGATGTCCATGTCGAGCATGGCTCGAAGGATGTGGGGGCTCTTATGTCCCGTAAATCCGATGTATCGGACTTTGCCTTGCTCGCGGGCTTCTAGGAGCGCCTCAATGGCACCTCCGGCTTCAAAGATCCACTCCGGATCGTTGTCGTAATTAACTTCGTGCAATTGCCAAAGGTCAACTTGGTCCACTTGAAGCCGCTGAAGACTTTCCTCCAGTTGTATGCGTGCAGTTTTTGCATCGCGGGCGCAGACCTTAGTCATGAGGAAAACATCGTCGCGGCGCCCCCTAAGGGCCCGACCGTATCTGGTCTCGGATGCCCCGTATCCGTAATCCCATGCGGTGTCCATGAAGGTGATGCCCGAATCGATGGCGGCCTTAATTACGACGTCGGCTTCGGCGTCGGTGACTGAGGACCGTGAGAGATGCCCGCCTCCAAGGCCGATTAGGGAAAATCTGTCGGGATGTCGACCAAAACTACGGGTTGGCAGGGAGGTGTCACCTGGTGGCATGTCGAGGTCCTATGTCTGAAGGAGCGACTTTCGATCGGATCATGACATGCAACATGTCGTTAGACCATTCCTTCGACTTCGAATCCCCATAAGGTGTACACGCCGCCCTTGGTCAAGACTTCCGAGGCATAGTTCTCGGCGTTGTCGACCGGACGGTATCCAAGTTCGCTAACGGCGTTGGTGATGTCCCAATACGCTCGGGCGTTCGCCGAGATGCCGTAATAGATTCCATATTTTATGTCGGGCGCGAGAATTGCCCGTTCAGTTAGGTTTACGAGGTCTCGATCGCTCAGCCAGGTCGATAGGATGCGGGGGCCCATTGTGAAATCCGTTGGCTTGGCCCGATATTCATAGCTGCCAATTCGTAGCACGATGACTTCAAGGCCAAAGCGGTCCGAGAAATAGCGTCCGACGGTTTCTCCCCAGACCTTGGCTGCCCCATATATGCCATCTGGCCTTGGCAGCGATTCGGCATCGCATCGATCGCCGACCATTTCATACCAGCCGGTGGCGTGGTTAGAACTGGCGTAAATAAGGCGTCGGACACCGGCCTTGCGCGCGGCTTCGTACGCGTTCCACGCGCCAACCACATTCGGGCCCAAGTATTCGTCGAAGTTGTCGGTGTTGTGGTTGGATTTGGCGTGCATGTGGACCACGACGTCCTGGCCGGCAAAAGCCTCGGCGGCCGCGTCCACATCGTCAAAGTCCAACTGAATGAATCGTGGGTCGTCATTAGGGCTTCGGGAGGTGCCCGTGAGGGTGAATCGATCGTCCAAATCCTCCATTAGCGTCTGGCCAATCTTTCCAGTCGCTCCAGTCACCATTACGTTTATGGGGTCAGGCACTTTCTTTCACGTCTTTCTGTTTGGTGAGCACAAGTCTCCGTTGATCCGAGATCGAAGCATACCGGTATCGGCCCCAAGAGGCACCCATCCCTGAGGTGGGCCAGGCCCGGGTTCGTGAGGTCCTGCGTGCCAAAGCAACGTTGCGCCGGTCCATGCGAAACTATGGACGGGCCAACGCCGTAATGAGTTGCTGAGGGGGGGGCTGATGCTAGATTTCACTCGATCATTTATCACGTGGACCACCCAGCCCCGTGGACGACATCCCTACTACAAATGGGATGGGGGATTTGTCGGAGATCCGGGCGACGTGTACCGCGTGCGGACGCAGGTTGATTCGACGATGTTCGTGATTGAGCCAGACACCGGTGTGGAGACACCGTTCTACCTTTCGTACCCCTGCCGAACTGAGATGACGATCGCGACCGATCAGTTCTTTATGATTCCGAGTGGAGAATGGCGAGCTTGTTTTGGCCGCGACGCCGTCGTGCCAATCGCGCGACGTCCGTCGAGCGAACGAGAAGTGCGAGGACGTGCACCGTTCAGTGAGCGATATTCGGACATGGACTTTGCCCTGGTTGACCGGTCTAATGTTGACGCTCTAACAAATGGCGAAGGGGTCAATGAGGCTACGCAAGCTGGAGATGTCATCAATGGGCAAACCACCTATCGCGATGCCTCAACCGGCCTCGACATCCGTATCGAGTTCCCGATCCGATTAATGAACCTGGATCCGGAGCATGCCAAGTTCCAGCTGTGCTGTGGCCCGGTGATTCTTCCCGACCTGACGACCTGGGATGGCCGAGGGTTGGATCGTGTGTTTCTAGCCGAAGTTGCGTTTAGTTCCTTTGACTACGTCGAGTTTATTCTGCGGCGTGAAATCGAACCGGCAGAGAGCGAGAAAGCCTGGTTTCACGAAGTTCGTGGACGTGACCGGTTGGAGCTATGGGATCCAGAGGATCACCCTCCCGAACCAGTAAGGCAGACTCGACCGTCGCCGACGGTCTACCATGAGACACGAGCCTTTCCGGCCAAGAATGTCATCTTGCGCGCATCGTAGAGCTTGCACGGGCGAGCCGTTCGAACGGGTCAGGATGTGGGACTAACATACGAGGCGGCCTGGGGGCTGCCTCGGAGGTGCTGGCGCCCACGGTCGACGCGACAGCTTGTCGTTGAGGAGATCGACCGCGGCCGGACAGACGTTCACCCGAGAGAACCTTCACGCCATGTGTCGTCATGCATGGCGAAACTCGCTAGATTCATCTAGCGCTAGCGTATATGGCTAGCCTGGAAGCCATCAATGACCGGGATGGCGTAAGGAGGCGGTATCACGTGACTATCCCTGCGGCCACAAGGATTGGCCACGTCCATTTGCGGGTGGCTGATCTTGAGCGGGCGATTGGCTTCTACTCCGGCCTCCTCGGCCTCGATGTCATTCAGCGTATGGGCCAGGAGGCGGCCTTCTTGTCTGCAGGTGGATATCACCATCACCTGGGGCTGAATACGTGGGGTGTGGATCTCGAGGCGGGCCCGCCGGCTGCCGGGACGCCTGGTCTTTATCACTTTGCCCTTTTGTATCCGGGTCGAGCCGAGTTGGCTCAGGCGGTCAAAGTTTTGGTGGAGGCCTCATGGCCAATCGCTGGCTGCTTAGATCACGGTGTCAGTGAAGCGGTATACCTAGCTGATCCGGACGGCAATGGCATTGAGCTCTGTTGGGATCGACCGATGGATGAATGGCCGCGTTCGGAAGACGGAGCACTAGCGATGTTTTCCCGGGCCTTCACCGTGGAGCAACTCCTGGAAAGCTCCTGAGGAACGGTTGCGTCCCGCTAGTCGTAAGGGGCTGTTACCAGCTCAATGAGCTCCGGCAGCTCCTGGAACACCCTTCACCGAGTCAGCGAATGCTCGAATGTGCTCAGCCGGTGTGTCGGGTGAAAGTCCTCCAGCCGTGCATAGCAGCATTCCACCTGCGCTGGCACCTACCGATAATCGTTCTTTGCAGTCCTGGGTGATTTGGTCAGGTTCAAGTTGTTGGACCACATGGATAGGTGGCACATTTCCCATCAGGCACACGGTGCCGCCCAAGTGTTCGGCTGCGATCTCCATCTCGATCCCAAACATGAAAACGGTGCAGTTCATGTCAGCAATGGCGGCGACGGCGTCATCAGGGACAAGGTTTTCGTTGTGGTACAGCCGGAAGTTTGCCTGAGGAAACGCGTCAAAGATTTGTCGTAGATACGGGTACACAAATTCTTCGCAGTGTTCCCGTCGGATTTGTCCGGGTAAATGATCGGTGACGACCAGTCGATCAATCGGTCCGGTGATGGATTCCTGAGCCTGTACATAGGCGATGTTGGCCTCAGTGACTCGCTTGTTCCAGTCATGGATAAGGTTGGGATGTTCGTACAGTTCAATCAGGTAGCGTTCGTATCCGAGTACCAGAGCCCCAGACTCAACACCCATACAGCGTCCGTAGCCGGTGAAGTGTCCCCACTCATCAGCGATGACTGGGTCCATGTGCTCCGCGTACCAGGCGTACTCTTTAAGCGCCGTCGCCATGTATCCGGATGACCAGGGGTCAGGCATCTCTAAGGCGGGCAGGTCATGGATATCGTTTACTGCGGCAAAAGGAACCAAGGGGCCGTCTTCCTCCTGCTTGATAGGCGACCCCCACGCTGACGTTTCCGGTGCATAACCAAAGTCTGGCGCAACCCCTGGCAGATGCAGAATATCTGGGAAGTCGAGTTGGAATTTGGCCTGCGCCAAATACTTGGCTTCTGCGGATTCGTAGTATTCCTCCCGTCCAACCCCGGCATACCCTGACAGAAATGGTTCGGATGCCCACACGACTGGAGGAACCTCAGCCACAGCCTCCTGGCGGTTTGCGGCCATCACTCGGCTAAATACCGAGCGCGACCGGCTGGCGGCATCGGAACTGTTGGGCAGCTGGACCTTTGTCATGTATTTATGATTTCTCGGTTTTCCTCCGGTGGCATTTTGGCCTTTTTTGTTTTATACAAGCAAGGGCCAGTCCGAAGGTCCGAAGTTATCGTCTGGAGGGGTGGGGGCCCAGGCCAGGAGCAGTCCGAGTATGGCGCGACGTCCTGCAATGGCTGGATAGAAAAACTTTAGGAAATTGGAATTGCTGAAGGGCCAAATCAACAATTTCTTCCACCTTTCATTTTGGACGATTTCCTTCAGTGCTGCGCTTGCCGCAGAACCTCCGTGCACCACTTGGCCGCTAACATCCAGCAGATGAAGAGTGCGATGTCTCCGGGTTGGCGATATTGTCGTTACAAGCGGACGCGCCGTGTCAGAGTGAGCGTTCAGCCGTGCAATGTGTTCGTGGCGATCGAGGCAGGCAATGAGGGCCACGCACTTCCGGCAAAACGCGCATGTCCCGTCGTAGAGCAAGACTGGTCGTCGTCGGCGTGATGAGGGCATGGTCGAGTCTCGCAGATACCCCTCATGGCGCAACGTGAAAAATTGCCAATGTTGTGAAGGGGATGCTATTCAGGGGCCCTGAGCGAACCGTGCTGTGTAGGCGGCTAATCGCTTTTTATTGAGGGAGTTCTTATGGCCAGGCATGAATTCACGCCAACCGTCTTTTACAACACCTTTGGGTCACATCCGCCGGCTTTTCACGTGGACCCTGGTGACGAAATCATGACTACTACCGTGGATGCCCGCGGTCGTGATCAGCACAACGATGAGCTGGCGGGCCGGCCAAATCCTCAGACCGGGCCGTTTTTTGTTTCTGGGGCTGAGGCGGGCGATACATTAGTGCTTCACCTCGACTCCATTCGACCAAATCGATCTCTCGGATGGACCACAGGTTGCCTTGCTCCCAATGTTCTTGATTTTGACTATGAGCCTGAATTCGACGACGAGGTCGACTTAGCCGAGTGGAAAGTCGACCCTACAGCTGGAACCGTGACCCTCACCACACCGGAGAATCGGTTAACCGGGAAGTCCTTTGAACTTCGACCGATGATGGGAACTGTTGGTGTAGCTCCGGATATCGGAGAGGCGATTTCGACCTCCACCTCCGGGCCTCATGGCGGCAATATGGACTACAACCGTATTAAGGAAGGTGTGACCGTCTATTTCCCGGTGTTCACCGAGGGGGCGTTGTTTTTTCTTGGTGACGGTCATGCGCTGCAGGGGGACGGGGAAATGGATGGTACTGGAGTCGAGATATCGATGGACGTGCGTTTTCGTCTTGATTTGATAAAGGGTCACTCGATCCAGTGGCCACGTGCGGAGGACGAGGAGTATCTGATGGTGTGCGGGAACGTGCGGCCACTCGATCAGGCGGTCCAGCACGCGACCACGGAGATGGTCCGATGGCTCGAAAGTGATTACGGCCTAACGGCTCGGGAGGCGCACATGTTGTTGGGTCGGGTCTCGGAGTACGACATTGGCAATATGTATGATCCCGCATACACGATGGTATGCAAGGTGCCAAAGGCTGTGCTTATCAGTCTCGGTCTTTCCTCATGAGATCTCCCCGGGGGGCTGGCCATTGTTGTGCCAGCTCCAGGCCAGTTACATGCCTGGGCCGTCGCCGATCGTTTTGTGCATCTTGAAGGATCCGGTCTTCCCTTTATCGCTCCCCCAACCGCTCTCCTGATCATCGTTCCCACAGGCCACCATGAGGCCTGTGAGCGCAAGGAGTGTCAGCGTGCGTCGTCGCGAAGACTTTAGGTGACGAAGTCGTGCAGAGGGTTTTTTTTCAATGCCGGACATCAAAAGTGCTCCTGAATGGGGCCTGATTGCTGTTACGCGTGCGTGGAATGTCTTGACTAGTAGAGTCTGGTTAGTACGCTTTTGCTTCCACCCCACGATTGATCCTTAGTAACGATAGGACAATCAGCTATGGAGCGCGACCATCATGGCACTGAGAATTAATGACGAGGCCCCAAACTTTACGGCGGATACGACGCAAGGGCCGATAACCTTTCATGATTGGATTGGAAGTGGATGGGCCTTGCTGTTTTCGCACCCGAAAGATTTTACGCCAGTTTGCACTACTGAATTAGGCTATTTGGCTGGTCTGAAAGATCAGTTTGAAAAGAGGAATTGCAAGGTTCTTGGGATTAGTGTTGACGGAGTTGGCAACCATGAAGCATGGTCGAAGGATATTGAGCAGTCACAGGGACACGCAGTCAACTACCCCTTAATAGGTGACCCAGAGCTGAAAGTCGTAAAGCTTTATGACATGTTGCCGGCCGATTGTGGAGGTAACTCTGAAGGAAGGACTCCTGCGGACAACGCGACTGCTAGGTCAGTTTTCCTGATTGGGCCAGATAAGCGAATTAAGGCGACCTTAACATATCCGATGAGTACGGGTAGAAATTTTGATGAGATTCTTCGTTTGCTCGATTCCTGCCAGTTGACTGCAGCTGAAAAGGTTGCCACCCCAGCCAATTGGAATAATGGGGACGACGTGATTATTGTGCCTGCAGTGTCTGACGAGGAGGCTAAGAAGAAATACCCTGAGGGGTGGCAGGCGCCTCTTCCATATATCAGAATAGTGCCTCAGCCAAAATCATAAGTCAAAAAGCAGAGCTGGCAGATGGCTGCCTAGTTATGGATGTGTTTTTTCTTCCGTTGTAGTGCCTTCTGTGCTTAGAAGTGATTCTGAAAGAGACTAATGGGTAATCTAATCGTGTTGGTCTCGTTTGTCCTATTTGCAAGCGGTCAAAGTTACTGCTTTTGGGAAAGAGGGTCCAATGCGCGCTCTGTCGTCATTGAAAATACATCTCTAGACAATGAGAAATGGCGAATTGTAGAGATGGCAACAGCGCATGGAATATTTACCATTGAAATTGAAATTGCCGACAGGGAAAATTCACAAGAAGTAGCTCGGGAACTAGTTGTTCCCCTTAAAGATCAATATTCGGAAGTGCTGGTCTACTTTTATGAAATGGGAAGCGATGAGGCGCTTCCTGTTCTGAGGGTACGGTGGACTCTCGAAACTGGGTTTACTGAAATGCTCTATCAATAGGACCTTAACCAAAGATGATATTTACGATAAAGGTCGCAGCCAAAATGCCAGTGATGTCTGCGAGCAGGCAGGCAGGTAACGCGTGCCTGCTGTTTTTGATGCCAACTGCGCCGAAGTAGACGGCGAGCACGTAAAAAGTTGTTTCTGTACTGCCTTGATAGGTGCTCACCATATACCCGACAAGAGAATCTGGGCCGTATGTGGTCATCGCCTCTGAGGCAACTCCGAGTGCTCCGGATCCGCTAAGGGGGCGAAGTAACGCCATGGGTAGTGCTTCAGGGGGCATTCCAATTGAGGAAGTGAGTGGTTCCAAAAATCCTATTAGCATGCTTAGCGATCCTGATGCTCGAAACATTCCAATTGCGACGAGGATTGCGACGAGGTAAGGAATGATTCTTAGGGCGACCTGAAAGCCTTCCTTGGCTCCTTCGATAAATGAATCGTAGACAGGAACACGTCTTGTCCATCCGTAGAGAATTAGACCTGAAATGATGATGGGCAACAACCAGAATGAGGTCATACTCCGAAAAATGTCTCCAACCGTTTCGTTTTCTAGACGGTTGAGAATACCTATGATTAAAAAGCCGAATAACACGATCCAGAAGATTAGCCCCAAGAGTTTTCGAAAGGGACTCGGAGATAAGAGCTCGTTCATCTGATCCGGAACAGAGGCTGAAGTCTCTTTGGTCTCATTTGGGCTTGATTTTTGTGGAGGCGAATTTTGTGGTGTTGCGCGAAAAATTGGAAGACGAGAGAAAAGGAAGGCTGCCGAGATTCCAACAATGGTGGCACAAGTACTGGCAAACCAGGTGGTCAAGATAATTCCACTGGCGTCGGCTGAACCAAGTGCCGCCCGTATTCCGATAATGCCGGTCGGAAGCATTGCAAGCCCTGCCGTGTTAATAGCGAGGAACAAAACCATTTCATTTGTAGCCGTACCTGGCTTGTCGTTGTGTTTGTCGAGTTCTTCCATCGCCTTAATGCCAAATGGAGTGGCCGCATTTGCGAGGCCCATCATGTTTGCTGAGATATTTAGAAGCATTGCACTTAGTGCAGGACTGTTTGATGGGATCGAAGGAAACAGGGCACGCATTAAGGGTGCGACCCTGCGAGCGAGGGCAGCCATTAATCCCGCGTCCGCCGCTACACGCATGAGCCCTAAGAAAAAAGCCATTACTCCGACGAGGCCGATTGCTAACTCGACGGCACTATTTGCAGTGCTTAATACGGAACCCGTTAAGTTCTGCATACGGCCAGTGATGGAGGCAGAAATCACGGAAAGAAGGATTGCGGCAACAAAAAGACCATTGAGCATATATTAAGTGTTGGTTGAGTGATTAATTATTGTTCGCAGGGCTCGCGATTATTGAGTTAGTCAGAATTTCATATTTCTGCCGAGATTTTCGAGCTTCGGACCAATTCAGCAGTTCTTCTTCCACTAGAGACAGTATCAGAAATGCCTCGGGTTCCACAGGAGAACGACTGATTGCTAGTCCGAGAATATGTCTGGCTGTAGTGGAATCCCCCGCAAGGAGCAAAGTCTTTCCAAAATAAGCTAATGCTCTACTAGAGGCTGTAGAGAGATCGATCATGTTGAAACTTATAAGAGCGTCGCTTAGTGCGGTGTGATCGTCCCGAATCTCTGCGAATCTGACATAGAACTCCGCCAGAGTTTCAATGAGAATTGGTGAATCAGGATTAGCTTCGAGCGCTCTCTGTAAGGTAAGCAAGCCGAAGTCAAGTTGATCCGCGCGAGCGTATGCGCGCGCTCGTCCGATGTGACGATTTGGATTTTTTTGGTCGAGTGCGACTAATGCATCATGTTCTTGCAATTCGAGTCGGCTGTTACCTAAAGAAAAATAAATATTAGCTAGTGCTTCACGTGCTGGGAGAAAGCCAGGCTGCTCGGTAGTAACGGTGCGAAGAATATGGCTTGCTTCTGAGAAGCGCGCCTGTTCGACTAAACATAATCCCAAAAGATATCGAGCTTGATAAAAATCAGGTTTTATTTCCAGTGCTTTTCTAATTACCGGAATGGCGGTGGCGACATTTCCAGA
Source organism: Chloroflexi bacterium UBA6622 (assembly GCA_002433065.1). Taxonomy (GTDB): domain Bacteria; phylum Chloroflexota; class UBA11872; order UBA11872; family UBA11872; genus UBA11872. The sequence goes on along the minus strand of DJHK01000007.1, from coordinate 650 downwards.
TCGTTCGCGAGCGAGCCCAAGTTTATAAAGCAAAAAAGGGTTTTCTTGATCAATGTTAAGGTAGCGGGTGTAGTGACGATCAGCTTCGTCGAATTTTTGGAGCTCTAGAGTGACGTCGCCCAATTGTTCGTGGGGCTGAGTTGCTGTTGGATCTAACTGCACAGCAATAGTTGTATCTCTTAGAGCGGCGTTCAGGTCGCCTCTGATTTTATAAGCGGCGCCACGTTTTAAGTAGGCAACCATTGATTGCCCATTGAGTGCTAAAGCGCCACTGTAATGTTCGATTGCGAGACTGGCGTCATAATCTTGAATCGCTCTGTCGCCATGAGCAATGAGTTCCTGAAATTCTGATGTTTTTAATAGAGTGGTAGAGATGTAAACTGCGATGGCGGCGGTCAAAATGATTATGGAGAATAAGGATGCGCGAGCCATTGTCTTTTCCTGTTTACATTTCTGGTGCTTTAGTGATGATGTTGTTCATCGAATCTTTTGCGCGTATGACTATGTATTCTAAAGAGCTCTCGGCGATTGTGACTTGAAATCTTTCGGTCTCTGAGTCGGCTAGTCCATCTTCTGCGTAAAGTGTTATCCAATCTAAAGCATTTATAGAGTATTCAACGTGCCGAATAGGAGATTGGTTGTCTTGCACG
>DJHK01000041.1:87546-198794 GCA_002433065.1 Chloroflexi bacterium UBA6622 | reverse complement strand
GGTGTTGGCGCCTCCCCGTGGCTTATCGCAGCCTGCTGCGCCCTTCGTCGGTTCCTTGCGCCTAGGCATCCACCAAGCGCCCTATGTAGCTTGGTCTCCATTAGGCCGGCAAAACTGCAGCTTTACGCTTTTTACGCGTAAAAACTTACGTAAAACTTACTTGTAAAGGTTCAATGCCGCAAAGCTACCGCCTGACGGCATAAGGATTGTGTTGGTTTTTAAGCAACACGAGAAAAGATGATAGGTGCCCCATGAACACCGGTCAATGGTTTCCGTGCCATAAGACGCAACCTCGGTCACACGAGCATCCACCGCACAAACACTGTTTGTGCTCGACGCTCCGCAAATGTTGAAGGTGATCAGGTACATTGACACCCTAATAGTCCGTGAGGCGCCGCATGCAATACCGGTCGTTCGGCCGAACTGGATGGAAAGTCTCAAGTATTGGCATGGGATGTTGGGCCCTAGGCGGTCAATGGGGCCCCGTACCCGAAAACGATGCCGTTTCAACTATCCATGCCGCTATCGATGCCGGGATTAACCTATTTGACACCGCGGACTCATACGGACCCCGACGAAGCGAAGAGCTTCTGGGAAAAGCCCTGAAGAAATCCGATCGGACAAACGTATTTATCGCCACGAAAGCCGGTAATTTAGGACGGCCCGAAGGACATCCGCTAAGCTTCAGCACACCGGAACACATCTACGCGTGTTGCGACGCCAGTCTGCACCGGCTGCAAACCGACTACATTGATTTTTACCAATGCCATGTTCGTGAACACCCACACCTCGACATTTTTCTGGAAGCCTTTGAACACCTTCTTCAACTAGGGAAAATACGTGCCTATGGGACCTCGTCCTTTATAACGGAAGAGGTCCAGCTGTTTGACCGCCACGCTCGCTGCCATGTAGTGCAATTGCCTCATAGTGTTATAGATCGAGATCACGAACGAGACGTGCTGCCATTATGTGCCTCTCTAGACATCGGCACGTTGATACGGGGGCCGTTAGCCCAGGGCGTCCTAACCGGTAAATTCACACCAGACCACGTCTTCGATGATGAGACGCGAGCTGGCTGGAATACCGGGGACGCACACACCCGATTCCAAGCACGAGTAGCCACCGTTGAAAAGCTGCGCCCGTTGACCAGGCAAGACCGGAGCATGGGACAACTTGCCCTCGCCTTTACCCTCTCGAGAGAAGGCGTTACCTGTGCGATACCCGGAGCAAGATCGCCCGAGCAGGCTAAAGCGAATGCGGCGGCCAGCAATATATCTCTTGCCACAGACGAGCTCTCGCTAATGGAAACCCTCCAACCTTCACCCTAAAGTTTTCGCCTTCTATGAAGGTAAGCCAAAATGGCTATCGGAGATCAATTGTGAGAATCGTCGCACTTTTCTTCATGGAAAGTGGTTAAGGTATGAACATAGAAAACACGAACAAATACCCGTGGCACCCTATCCAAAACTCCATCGAGAGCCGTATTCCCTTCAACCAACACACGAGCCAGTACCATCTGCACCAATGAGAGTGGGCCGTTAGATGCTCAGCACTGTTACTAGACGTATAGGCAAGCTAGGCAAAGCTATTCGCTTTCGGTTCGTCGCACCTGCCGTGGTTCTTGTTGCCCTCGTAATCCTGGTGCCCCGGATAGCCAACCGCGACCAAGAAACCGACCAACCGCCTCCAACACCAATCCAAGTCGCCCGACAAGACATCCAAGTAACAATCCCTGCGGTTGGAACGATCGATTACGGATCGATATTGAACCTCGAATTCGGTCAGACGGGAGTGCTTTCGTCAGTAGCAATCACCGCGGGTGACAAGGTGTCTATAGGCCAGACGTTAGCATCGCTTGAATCATCAAGCCTGCAACGCGCACTGGACAACGCAGCAGCAGCGCTTGAACGGGCTCAGCTCGATCTCGCCACACTGGTTGCAACCGCCGACCCCTCCAAAATACGTCTCGCCGAACTCGACCTGCGTGAGGCCGAATCAACACTGGCAGACCTCATCAGTCCCGCCAAGAAGTCAGCGATCACCTCAGGTGAATCGGCGGTGGCCTCAGCCAGATCTCAAGTCCTTTCAGCCCAAAACTCACTGGACAACCTTCTTGCAGGAGCCACCGACAGTGCCATTGCAGACGCGCAAAGCAGCCTAGCGTCTGCCCAAGCCAACCTTGTGAGTGCTCAGAGTGCTCTTACCGAAACCGAAGCTGGCGCTACCGATCTATCCCTACAGGCCGCACGAGACAAGGTGGCAGCTACCCGTGAGGCATCAGCATCGGCTAAGCGGGCGTTAACCGAAGCATCCAACGATCACCCTCGAAAGGTCGCTGAAGCAGACGCTAAACTGGCAACCGCAAAAGCGGAAGTCACAACAGCAACTACCTCTCTTGCAGACCTTCGTGCTAAACCGACATCCACGCAGCTGAAGGACGCAAACACAACCCTTGAGCAAGCACGTTTGACGCACGCCGACTCGGTGCGAACCGGGAGCAACCTCAGCGCAGAGCAAAAGGAGCGGGCTAGCGTGGTGTGGGCCAAGGCCCAACGCGATCACACGGACGCCATCGCTCCAGCCACTGCGGAGGATCTGTCAAAGGCAGAGTCTAAGCTAGCAGCGGCCAAGGCCAGTCGCACCGCGGCTCAGGCGACCGTAGACGATCTGGCCACGGGGCCAGATTTGGCCACACTTCAGGACGGCGTCACGTCGGCCGAACGGAACCAAATCGCAGCCGAACTCGAACTCAAGGACCTTGAAGCTGGTGCGACCACAACAGATCTCGCGAGCCGTCGAGCAAATGTCGCTTCAGCCACCACCGCTCTAAAAGCCGCCAGGGCTCGATTCGACGCTCTAACTGCCGACCCTGAGCACGGAGATGTCCGAGCAGCCGAACAATCGTTGAATGCTTCCCAAGCCAGCCTTGCGGACGCTGAAGCGAGATTGGCCGACATCCTTGATGGAGCTGACGCCTCAGAAATACGAAAAGCTAAAGTAGCCATCAGCCGAGCTGAAATCACACTGGCTGATCTTCGTAGCCCGGTCGACCCTCTCGAAGTAACACGCCAAGAGTTATCGATAAATGACGCCGAACGACAACTTGAAGCAGCACGAGATGCTCTGACTGATGCCACTCTTCTCTCTCCTGTCAACGGCGTTGTTCTAACCATTGAAGGAGAGATTGGGGAGCGGGTTTCTGGGCCTATGATGCGAATCGGCGTCGCTGAAAGCTTGCTCACGCGCATCAGCATTGACGAAACAGACATCGGGTCAATCTCCATTGGCCAACCCGTCACATTGTCATTTCAAGCACTTGATGACCGAACCTTCGATGGCTCAGTTTCATGGATTGCTGCCGAGGGAACCATTGACCAAGGACTTGTAACGTTTGCCGTCGATATTTCCGTGGATAGTCCAACCCCCGATTTACGCGCAGGCCTGACGAGTGACGTGCAGATCATCATCGATGGAGCCCAAAATGTGATTACGGTGCCTAAGGCGGCAATTCAAAACACACCACGCGGGCCCATCGCATTTGCCCTTCAAGACGACAACACAGTGCAACCCCGACGGGTCACAACAGGCATTAGTAATGCGGTGATGATTCAAATTACGTCAGGACTCGAGGTCGGAGACTTCGTGATGCCAAACGCAGCCCAGGCCGCCGCCAACCTTCGGAACACCCGGACCACAGAAGTGCAACGCCAAGGACCAAATGGTGGCGGCCCACAATCCATGCGAGGCGTCTTTGGTGGCGGCCCACAATCCAGACGTGGCCCACCGTAGACCGATGAATGACCAAACCGAAGCCACTATCGTTGCCGAGCAACTTAGTAAGACGTATCAAATGGGCGACATGAAGGTCGAAGCTCTGCGGGGAGTGTCATTTTCGATTACGCACGGAGAAATGGTGGCGATCATGGGCCCCTCAGGATCTGGAAAATCAACCGCCATGAATTTGTTGGGATGTCTCGACACCCCAACCAATGGAACGTACAAGCTCGACGGCCAGAATGTCGCCGGCTTAAATGAAGATGCGCTCGCAGCAATTCGACTTCGAAAAATTGGCTTCGTATTTCAGGCCTTTAACTTGTTGCCTCGAATGTCAGCGCTCGAACAGGTAGAGCTTCCCCTTATGTACGCTGGTGCTCCAAATCGTCGTGGTCGAGCCTTGGAAGCCTTAGAAAGCGTAGGGCTAGCCGACCGCGTTGACCATAGCCCAGTGGAGCTATCTGGCGGCCAGCAACAGCGAGTCGCGATCGCTCGGGCACTAGTTAGCGAACCCAGCCTCCTGCTGGCTGATGAACCGACTGGTAACCTCGACACTCGATCGGCATCTGAAATTATGGATGTTATTGACACACTGAACACCCAACGAGGAATCACAACGATTCTGGTCACGCACGAAAACGAGGTAGCCAGTCGCGCACGGCGAATCATCCGATTTCGTGACGGTCGTATCGAAAAAGATGAGCCAGTCCAATGACCCCAACTGACGGCCTCCGGATGGCCCTTCGAGCCCTTATCGCCAACAAGCTGCGCACAGCCTTGACCCTGCTGGGCATGGTCATCGGTGTGGCGGCCGTGATCACACTAATGTCAGTCGGGGCAGGCGTACAAGCATCAATCCAAGATGAAATCCGCAGCGTCGGAACAAACCTTCTGTTCATTAACCCAGGTGCTAATCGAAACCAATTCAGCGGCCTTAGGGATCGGCGATCAAGTGTCCAAACCCTCACTGCCCAGGACGCGGAAGCTATTCAGGCCGCGGATATCCCGGGTATCACCCTGGTATATCCCCAAAGATCAATTAATGGAGCACTCCTGTCACCGGATGGCGCGGTCCAAGCACAGATCACCGGAGCTACCGAAGCTTACGCGGACACTCGAGGGGTCAACCTTGCAGAGGGGATCTTCTTTACTAGAGATGACGTCGATCGAAACGCTCGAGTGATCGTGCTTGGGCCAACACTGGCCGAGGATCTGTTCCCTGAACAAAGAGCTATTGGCGCCACAGTGCGTTTAAACAATCAGCACTTCACAGTTATCGGGGTGATCGAATCCGACGGGGGCGAGTCGTTTATGAGCCGCGACAACGCGGCCTTTATACCGCTCTCCGCGCTTACAACCAGAATTCGACCTTCAAAAACATCAACAGGTGAAGACGTGGTTTCACAAATCGTCGTCCAGCTTACGGATGAGGATGAAGCAACAATAGCGGCTGTAAAGCAAGGAATCGAAACACTCCTGCTAAGTAGACACGATTCTGATGAACAAGACTTCTCAATAGGCAGCCAAGCTGATGCGATTGAAACAATCTCCGAAGTTATGGGGGTCTTGACTGTGTTCCTTGGAGCTGTGGCCGGCATATCACTTCTGGTGGGTGGGATAGGCATCATGAATATCATGCTGGTTTCAGTGACAGAACGAACCCGGGAAATTGGGATCCGAAAGGCCATCGGAGCCAAACGTCGCGACATCATGTCGCAATTTATGATCGAAGCTGTAGCCGTAAGCCTCGGCGGCGGTGTTGTTGGGGCCCTGACCGGCACAGGGCTCTCATGGAGCCTCAACAAATTAGGCGAGGCTCAAAAAGCAGCCTCAGCCGCAAGCGGTGCTGGTGGTGGCCCCGGGGGCCCCGGGGGACCGCCTCCAGGAGTCACCAGCCTTACCACCGCGATCACCGCGGAACCAATTATTTTGGCCCTCACCGTGTCGATCGTCATCGGTCTTGTTTTCGGCATTTACCCAGCAGCCCGAGCATCACGGCTTTCGCCGATCGAGGCCCTACGGTATGAGTAACCCACACGGTCACGAATAGGACCAGTGGCGAACGAAAAACATAAGCCAACACGAGTGCCCACCAAGCTTTCGATCGCGAAGCAAAGCGACGCGGTAGACCTACCCATGGGAGCTGGCACCTGGTTACATGTGACGCACGAACGCTGCACACCGCCCACGCCAATTTGAGTGGTAAGCGCCGAACGATGATGCTTGCTGGGCACAACGTGTTCCCATTTCCAAACCCACCAAGTTGGTGAAGCCCCCCAATCCCCGACGTTGTCCGGGAAGCACGACCGCTCTTACAGCCCGAACAATTCAAACAACGCCGTCCAGATGCCTACCTGGACTAACACCGTTTTGCTTCAAATGAGCTAGCCGCCTCGATGGCAAAAATCACACACAGCGCCTACTTGCCTATAGCTCCTGACAAGCTTTGGGACCTCATGTGCGACCTCGACCAACGCCCGAAGTGGGACCCCAGTGTTCGGACATTGAAACGGGAGCACGCAGGTGCTCCAAGCAACCGGCCTACGCTCTACTACACCGCCCCCCTACTACTTGGCGTTACGTGGTCATGGGAAGGTGAATATGTGGTGCTTGAACCGCCAGAAAAATCAGCAGTCCGGATGCGATGGGGCTCCTTTTTACGTCCCTTTCACCAATTAGCAGGATCGTGGAGGCTGACACCAGATGGATCCGGCACCAGGCTACAAATCACCGTAAATTTTGAGCCTCGGATACCTCTACTGAGCACACTTGTCTCACAACGCGTCTCTAAAGTGACCGCCGAAAGCCTTCGAGCACTCGCAGCCCTCAGCGCCGAGCTTTCAGTAGACGGTTCGAATGACGATGTGAATAAAGGATCGGCGTCAGGCTAATCCCAGATCGCTTGTAGAAGTTCGGGCTATCCTTGCACCCATCATGGCCATTCCACCTGGTGCGGGCTCGCCAGAATTCCTGTTCACGGATCAACAGCGCAAGGTCATCGAGCACACAGACGGCGCATTGTTGGTCGCCGCTGGCCCAGGCACGGGTAAAACCCGTGTGATCGTGGAGCGGATCGCCAGCTTGGTCGAACGCCAGATCGCGACGCCTGACGAAATCCTCGCACTCACCTTTGGCGGAGGAGCTGTTACTGAATTGAGGCATCGAGTAGTGCTTCGACTCCATGAACAGAGTGGGCCAATAACCTTCAGCACATTTCACAGCCTTGGATTCCGCTTGCTCCGGCAGCACCACGAAGTCCTCGGATACCCCACACCACCACGATTCATTACAACCCGGGATCAAGTGGAATTGATCCGTCGCACACTCAAGACAATGGACAACACGATCGCAACACCGATTAGTCGAATCCTCGAACATCGTTTCGGAGCCCAGTTAATCGCTGATGAAATCACGCGGTTGCACGAACGGTCATCCCACAGCGCCGATCCCGAGATTCGGAAAGCGCTCGACGCCATTGGCACGGAATACCACACCCTGCGCCGCCAGGCCTCCTTAATCGACCATGCCGCAATGGTGCCCGAGGCCGTCACCCTGCTTGAACGAAAGACGGAGCTCGCGCACACGCTCCAGCAACAATTCAAATTCGTAATTGTTGACGAATACCAGGACACGAGCATTAACCAAGAACGCCTCCTTGAATTACTTGCACCCGCCCCGGCCCCCCTCATGGTCGTCGGCGACGATGACCAATCGATCTACGCGTTCCGCGGAACGACTCCCGAGAATCTCCAAGCGTTCGCCGAACGTCGAAATGCATCCCGCATCGATCTCAATGAAAACTGGAGGTGTGGTTCATCAATCCAGAATGCAGCCAGCGCGCTCATCGCCCATAACACGGATCGTCTTGACAAGGCGATTCGATCCCACCCATCCACTCGAACCGGATCAATCGAATGGATGGAATTTGAGGGATTACATAGCCATGCCCGGGGGCTTGCCGAAGTCATCGATGACGAGATCCGGATTAATCAACGCGCATGCGGGGATATTGCGGTGTTGTGGCGGACCCTCAGCCACCCGCTCGCAGCATTGTTACTCGATCAACTTATTCAACTCAACATACCCGCTCACATAGCCAGTGAACATCACTACTCGGTCGGACTTCCACCAGCGATCGCGGCGTTAATAACCCTTCAAACATCCGGCCTCGACCCGATCGACGACTCCGCACTCGGGACCATCCTCGAGTCAGTCCTCAGCGGTGCGAATCCAATGTTCGGACAACGCGCACAGCGGGAAGCCCATCGGTTAGACCAATCGCTCGAGGAAACGATTGCTAGTCTTGCTGCAGAGGACCCCGCCTATCAACCACTAGCCGACACCGTTGAAGCCGTCCGCCGCCTATCAAAAGCATCTGCCGACTCCATCCAGGGCTTCATCTATGCGGTCTGGCTCGAGTTCCCTGCCCTTCGAGAGGCTGCCCGCGACCTATCCAGTGAAGATATCGAAACGGCCACACAAGCTCGTCGCACGATCGGTGCCTTCAACGCACTGACAGCGAACGCTGAAGCATTTGTTCTTGCCAACCCTGCTGCCGAGATCTCGATGTGGAAGCAACGACTGGTCGAGGACACCTCGCCAGTAGACGAGCAAAGTGACCCCACTGTGTTCAAAGACGATGTCGTTCTCCTGATGACAGTACATCAGGCCAAGGGGCTTGAGTGGCCGGTCGTCCTTGTTCCAGCAATGGAAGAAGGCGTCTTCCCCACCATACGAGCGGATCACAACGAGATCGCACCAAGCTCTGCATCCGCTCTGAAGCACGCCTCGATCGAGGAAGAACGCCGACTGTTGTATGTAGCCCTGACACGAGCGATGGAACGAGTCGTCGTATCCCACGACCCTGAAGGGCACCGGCGCCCAGCACCTCCCTCCCGATTCCTTCCGGAACTCGGCATAGATCGCGTTTCGAAAACGCCTACAACAGCACCTCGAACACCAGCCGAAGCCGAAGTGGCCATGCGGAAACGATTACGCCACGGAACACCCCTGGAACGTGGAGCGGCGGCACATGCGCTCTCGACACTTCCGCTCGATGTCCGGCGCCAATGGTGGGTCTCGCCCTTAACCCCTCACGGTTCAACGTTTGTCCCTGTTGCTGATGAGCTAGTGCTCTCCGTCACAGGCCTGACAGCTTTCCGGACCTGCCCATACCGATTTCGATGCCAGCATGTGCTTGCGCTCCGTGGCATGGATAACACCGCACGCGGCATGGGAACGATCGTGCACGCAGCCTTGAGAGATTTTCACGCGCCGGACGCCACACATTCCTTCGAGGCCAGCACCCTCAGGGACCTGATCAATAGGCATTGGGATGATGGGCACTTTCCTTTCGCCTCAATCGCCAGGCAACGCAAGAAAGACGCTTACAAGTTCACCGAGCCTTACGTCCACCACCACGGTGGACGGAGCCGTGCGCTGGCCGTCGAACATCCGTTTGAATTCGACCTCGGTAAGTTTCGTATTCGGGGAAGGATCGACGCGCTCTTTGGAAACAAGGACTCGACCGAGATTGTTGATTTCAAGACTGGCCGAGCGGTCACTAAAAAGGTCGCTGCCGATGATCTGCAACTCGGGCTCTATGGCCTTGCCTTTGACCACGCAAAAAGCCTTGCAGAATTCGCCCCACCTCAGCGCGCCTTCTACCTCTACCTCTCAACCCTTGGCCCGAAAGCTACAGGCATTCGATATCGATCAACGTCGCAGAAAGATCGTGAAGTAGTGAGCGAAAAAGTCATCAGCTATGCCTCATCGATTCGGTCGGGAACCTTTCCCACCAAGGGCGAGTTACTCTCAGGCAAGCACAAGATTCCGCCAGGAGATGAAGCCGTTATACGAGACCGAGGCGTATGCAGATATTGCGACTTTAAACGCGTGTGTCCGGACTACAGCTCGGAGCGAACATGACCGTCCCTGCCTTTCTCCCAACGGAAGAGCAACGCGCCGTCCTCGAACATCGAGGCCAGTTGCTGGTACTGGCAGGTGCTGGCGTTGGCAAAACCACCTTGCTGACAGAGCGAGTCATCAACACCATCGAAGGAGGCAGGATCCCGCCAGAACAAATTCTGGCAGTAACGTTCACACACGCTGCAGCCAATGAAATGCGCAGCCGCATCACTGAAAAACTCCGAGAACGGGGAGACGCCACTGCATCTAATGAAGTGGTTGTCCAGACATACCACGGGTTTGGTGGCCAGATTGTCCGCGAATTTGGGATGCGCGTTGGGATCTCGCCCAAGGCTCGTCTGCTCAATGAGGCTGAAAAATGGGGGCTGCTGGAACATGTGCTTGATCGCCTAACGTTCAACACGATCGAGATACGGTCAGCCGGGCATGCGTTTAAAAACATCCTGAGCTTCGTTAAAGACGCGCAGAATCATCTACTTACGCCCGATGACATTCAAGTTTATGTAGAGCGATTACGAAACGACGGCCTCGCGCCAAAGGCAGAGCCCCTGGTACAGCAATGGGAGGAGATGGCTCACGCATTTGCGACATACCAGCGCATCAAGCTTGAGACTGGGGCCATCGACTACGGAGACCAAATTGCACATGCCGTTGAGATCATGCGTTCGTTCCCCACAATCGCTGCACGTATACGAGCCCGGCATCCATATATTTTTGTGGACGAGTACCAGGACTCCAATCCGGCGCAGCGGGAACTCTTGCTCGAACTCATCGATCCAATTGATTCAAACCTCTTCGTAATTGGTGATGACGACCAGGCCATCTTCAGGTTCCAGGGAGCAAACGTTCGTAACATTCTCCGACTCCCTGACGAGCCGAGACTCGCTCCTAACCCACCATCGGTGCTGACGCTCGTCGGCAACCGACGCTCGAAGCCTCCAATCCTCGACATCGCCAATCGCATAGCCCATGGCATGACCGAACGCGAACCCAAAACCCTGACGCACCTCCAAGAAGGCCAAGCAACAGTTGGTGCCTACGTCGCCGATACCGAGCAGGGCGAAGCGGCCTGGATCGCATCCAAGATTTCCGACCTACGAGGTTTGGGGTCGGATGAACACCAGCAATATGCCTGGGGGGATTTCGCCGTCCTCAGCAGAACCCATGAAACCCTTAACGTGGTTGAGCAGACCTTGAAGTCTGTCAACATCCCGTCAACTCGTGCTCGACGTGAACCCTTGCTGGAGTGCATAGAAGTCGATCAGATACGAGCGATGCTGCAGGTTCTCGTCACGCCGGACAATGACGTAGCAATGGCTCGAGTCCTCTCATCACCGCGATGGCGCCTTACCGAATTGGAAATGCGCGCCCTAGCCCGGCACCGCTGCATCATCCAGGCACAATCCGAAGCTACAGCCGGAAACACATATGTTCCGCGTCCAGCGTTGATTGACGCCGTCATGGATGTGTCGAACATCAACAACATATCGCCTGAGACTCGTCACCGGCTATGTGCCCTGATCGATGAAATACAGCACCTGACAACAACTGCTCAGCTGGAAGCGCTTACCCACACCGTCAAGAACGTTATTGATCGCGGTGCATATCTTCAGGAACTCTCAGTTAACAGTGAACCCGAGCACATCGAGGCCCGAACCGCTGTCGATGCCTTCACGACGCGCGCAGCGTCATTCGGAGGGACAGGACTATACGGCGTCCGTGCGTTTCTTCGCTTTCTGGATCGAGCCGAGGAGGCCGGTGACACCGATATTAGTAGCGAGGAACCACCAGCCGCAGATTCCTCACAGGTACTGCTCTCAACCATCCACACGGCGAAAGGCCGTGAGTGGCCCGTTGTTTTTATTGCCGGATTGGTAACACCGCAGAAAAAGACCGCGCAACAAGATGCACCAGGGCAGGCCCCGTATCCGCTACGCGCACAAAGAGCGGATCTTCCCCACTTCCCTGACGAGGGCTTTACCAATGACTCTGCTTTCTTAACAGCTACAGAACATCGCGACGACAGCCTTGCCTCCCTTGCCCATGATGATGAACGTCGTCTGATGTACGTCGCCCTCACACGGGCCCGCGACCACCTGTATGTCTCACGCGCGCACTGGGCCAAAGAACTAAAAAACCCCCAAGTGCCCGTGTCCTTCTGGGACGAAATCCTCGACACCGGCTACTGTGTGATTCTCGGTGACGAACCCGTATCTCCCGCCAACCCGAGCCTCACGAATCCACTTCCGCCTAACTCAAAGAAAAGATCAGCCCGAACCTCGACAGCTGAAAAGATCGAAGCCTTGCTGTCAGCTAACCAAGTTGATGAAGCCTTAGCCGTAGCCCTTGATGGACACTCCACCGACAAAACATGGAAATCCGTTCTGGACAACGCTCTGATGGATCTCAACCTGACGCAAAGCCCACATCGAATCCCGGAAGCACCTGAAAACCTGAGTCTCTCGAGCACAAGCTACAGCGCTCTCAATAACTTTCAAGCCTGTCCACGACGCTACCGCCATCGATACATTGATCACCTACCCTCCCGACCAAACCCATCACAACAGGTGGGCTCCACCGTGCACCGCATTCTCGCCGCTGCCAGCAGCCACGTCAGCGACGTAATCATCGATGATGACGACCATATAGATGGTGACCTGCATCGCGTGCTCGCTGATCATCCCGAACTGCTGGAGAGGTTTCGAAAGAGCCGGTGGGGGCAACGGCCAGCCACCTACGCAGAATTAGAATTCACTCTATCCGTCAATAACCAGATAATCCGTGGCTCCATCGATCGCGTCGATCGATTGGAGAATGGCACGCTCGAAATCGTCGACTTCAAAACAGGCAAACATCGGTCATCAGAAGAACTCCAGTCCGACCTGCAACTTCCCATTTATGCGCTCGCAGCCAGCGAGCTCCTGGGTACCCAACCAGAGCAAATCCGAGCCTCGCTGTTTTTCCTCGGAAGCGACCACGAATGGAGTCTAGATTGGTCCATAGATGCGGCCACCCACGCCCGACGAACGATCACCAAGTTGCTGAAAACCATGACGACGTCCATGTTCCCCAAAACCGAGGATCGCTCAAAGTGTCGCCAGTGTGATTTCGCCCATATATGTGGAAGGTGATCTAGAGAAGAAGCCAAACTCAACGCGCGAACCATCCAGCCGGATTTCCCTCGAAATCACCCCCGGCCAATATATGGCTGCCCTACAGGCAACACTGTAGCTTCAAGCATGTTGACGTGATCCGGCATGGCCGCCATTGTCACCGCCGCCGCGGCAAGTTCATCAACTGTCATCAGCGGTTCTTCGACTCCATCCCACCCGACCCGGCCAAAGTACTTTCCACTGGCATCTTGTCGTGCTGTCGATACATCACTGTCCACAAGGGTGTTCCCAGGATTCAAACAACTGCAGGAGACCCCATATTCACGACCCTCCAGTGCAATCACCTGAGTGAGACCCCACAACCCAAATTTTGACGCACTATAGGCAGCCGATTCCGGTCGAACCCGTTGCGACGAAATGCTCGCCACGTTGATGATTCGCCCGCGCTTCGCCTGCCGCATCACACGCAACGCAGCTCGCGCACACAGAAACGGACCGGTGAGATTTGTAGCAATCGTCGTTTGCCAGGTGCCCAAATCCATGTCCGTGATAGGCGCACGGGTACCAGTCCCTGCATTGTTAACCAGTACATCAAGATTCCCGAACCGATCGATTGAACGTTCGATCAACTCGTCAGCGGCCGCCTCGACGGTGACATCAGTCGGAACAATTTCAACCTCACAGCCAAGCTCTCGCAAATCCACAGCCACTGAGTCCAAGAGCGCAGCATCCCGAGCTGCCAACACTAACTGTGCTCCCTCTCGAGCGAACGCTCGGGCAATGCCAAGACCAATGCCACGATTCGAACCAGTCACAATCGCGGTCGTGCCCTTCAAGACCCCCATACACATAACTCCTGATCAAGACGGAAAAGGTCCATTATCCCCGCAGCACCACTATTTCGACGAACAAACACGGCCGCAGCAAACACAAACCAACAAAAGCATGGAGTTATGTCAACCTGCACGCATCCACACTCCCCCAAGATTGCACCGCCTGCAACAATTCCCCGAAGCCCACCACTACGCAATAATTGGTGGATCGACCCATTTAACACCCGTAGCGGATCACCAACCTTGTCAGCAACGGTGATTGCGAATCCCAAAACCCGTATCGCTCAGATAAATCCTGAGCACTACAGCCATTTCATCGAACATCTCGGCGACTGCGTCTACGACGGAATATGGGTTGGCCCATCGACCCCTGTCGACCACACAGACGGCATACGTCAATTCACCATTGATGCCTTACGCGATGTTGGCCCGGCCGTCATGCGATGGCCAGGCGGATGTTTCGCTGATCAGTACCACTGGCGGGACGGCATCGGAGATCCCGAATCACGACCGTCGACTCAAAACATCTTCTGGGGCGGGATCGAGCCCAACCGTTTCGGCACCCACGAATTCGTGGGTTTCTGCCAGAAGATACGGGCCACTCCGTATATCTGCGGCAATGTCGGAACCGGATCACCTCAAGAAATGATGGACTGGCTCGAGTACTGCAACGGGAACGACGACAGCACACTGGTCGAAGAGCGACGCGCTAATGACGCGCTAGAGCCCATGAACATCAAGTACTGGGGGGTCGGCAACGAAAGCTGGGGGTGTGGTGGCCACATGCAACCACACGAGTACGCCGCGCTGTTTCGGAATTACCACACGTATCTGTCGCGGATGGACGCCAACGTCCAATTCGTTGCCGTCGGGCACGATGCAACATGGAATCGGGACCTGCTGCGCGCCCTACAACGGGGCACCGCGGTGCCCAACCTTCAGGCGCTCTCCATCCACCGCTACTTTTCACGGGACCGAAAAGCGTTTGTCTATGACGAAGCCGAGCATCTAGACCTTGTTGCCGAAGCGCACCTCCTTGAACAAGACATCGCCCAGGCTGACGGGACCCTCAAGAACTATGAAGACCCAGCCCATCCCATCGGATTGATCATTGACGAATGGGGGGTATGGGACAAAGAAAAGGCAACACCCGAACATGGATTGCGGCAACCAAATTGTTTGCGCGAGGCCATAATCGCGGCCTCCTGCCTCGACATTTTTACGGCCCGAGCCGACCGAGTGACGATGACCAACATTGCACAGACCGTAAACGTCCTGCAGTGCCTAATCGAGACACGTGGCGCCGAGGCATGGGTAACCCCGACCTACCACGTGTACGACCTCTACCAAGACCATATAGGCCACGACGCGATCGCCACCCACGTTTCATCACCGACACTTGACGTACTGGATTTCCGCCAATCCCCTGTCCACCAGCTCAGCGCGGCTGCCAGTTTGTCCAGCGATGGAACTCGAGCCACGTTTTCTGTGACCAACCGTCACTTCTCAGAAACGCTGGGGTGTTCCCTCAACATTCACGATGGGAACATGGGCGACGTCGAAGGCCGACTACTTACCGGCACCGACGCACGCGCCGAAAACTCTCCCGCCAACCCTACATGCGTTACACCGATCCCTTTGGACGTCGAGACTAGCGACAACACCGTCCGTCTCGATCTCCCACCACTTTCAGTCGCGGTCGTGACGGCTAGTGTGAGCTAATCCCCAAGACACGCCGACAGACCGGAACGATCGAAGGGCCTTCATATTGTCGCGGAACAACACGGACTTAAAAACCAACAAACCTGTGATCCAGGGGAGCCGACGGACAGATTCGAACTGTCGACCTGAGCTTTACGAAAGCCCCGCTCTACCAACTGAGCTACGTCGGCCGAATGGGCAAATCGTAGCACCAGCGATTGTCTACTCAGTGGACAATCTACGCATCAACGAGATTGCGCAACATATGCACGAGGACACGTCCATCGGGTTCAAGAAGCCCATCTGCAACGTCCACCAGTGCCTGCGGTGCCCCCTCAATCGCTAGACCCCGGCCCGCCCATGCCAACATCTCCACGTCGTTAAGGTCGTCACCAACGGCCAGCGCCTCCCACGCCTCAACCCCCAGGTTATAGGCAAGTTGCCCGACGACGGCCCCCTTGGTCACACCGGACGGAAGCACTTCCATGCCAATGGCACCCAACCGTTGACTCTGCCACCGAACCGTGGATATCGTCGAGCCAACCTCTGCGTAAAGATCCCGCTCAATGCTAGAAGCCACCTCCGCATCCGTCAGTCCAAAGATCTGGGCCGGTGGCGGCACCAGGGTGACATCACGTAATTGACAGACACGTGGCACCTTGCCATCCAGATATAAACGATACGGCTCTCGATTGCGCCATTCCCCATCAACTAAGTAGCGAGTCCCAGAAATCGCACCCTCAATCCAGATCGCTGGTACGTCATGCGCCAAGTACACCTGGCATACATCCATCGCCACCCCATATGGCATTGACACACCATTGATAAATCGACCTTTCGCAGTTCGCGTAGTCGAACCGTTGTTCAGCACGAAGTACACCGTGGCAGGAAGACTACGAGCCACCTCCTGCACATCCCGCCAGCCCCGACCAGTCGCAATCACGACCGTCACACCAGCGTCAGCCACTCGGCACAGGGCAGCAATGATTTCAGCACTTACGGACCCACCCGCCGGGGCCAACGTGCCATCCACATCCAAAGCCACAAGCCGTGTCTTAGTCTTCGTAAGATGGCTCCTCGCCAGTATCTTTCTCGATCGCATCAATTTCTTCGTCCTCGGGCATCTCCCCGGCCTCCATGCGCCGAAGCACACCTTCGTACTCTCCAGGTATGTCCTCGCCCATTTCCTCAGACATCTGACGAGTCATCCGTGCAAGACTACGAGGATCCCCTGAATCCATATCGGGGATGGCTTCGGCCAAGCCATCGGCTGCCCCCAAAACGTGATCGTCACGGGCGACGATATTGCCTCGCAGCAACGTAGGACGTGAAACAAGGCGTTCTAACGCCCGCTGATCACAGTAGGGACAGGCAGGGGTGACAACAGCTGCCAACGTCTTAAACAGACGACTGGATCGACGCTGGCAAGAGCCACAGCGATACTCGTAAACTGGCAAGGACATCCGTTCATGCAGCTAAACTACAGACGATTGTAAAACGGTAGGTGCCATGTGGGCCTCAGCGATCTACAGCACCTTTTACGATTGAAGACGCTACCCGATTGAATGAGAAAACTACGGATCCGCCCCCACCCCCCATTTCGAGGCGACTGGCGCCGCCGTTCAGGACCTAGATCAACGGCAATTACGGTTCTCTCCTGGCTAGCGCACCTCGCGATTAGGCCGTCGCCACCAAACGATGACCCGTTACCACGAGAGGCCAACCCATCCATTGTTGTCATTAAGCCCATGGCTATTGGTGATGTGCTACGGGCGACCGTGTTCACGAACGCGTTGCGTCGGGCCATACCTGGCAGCCACATAACGTTTGCCGTCGGCGATTACGCACGAATCGCCCTGCTCAACAACCCTGATATCGATAACGTCTTACCCATGGGGCTACTTGGAACACCTCGTCGATACGATCTGCGCGGCTACCTCGCATTCGCTCGAACACTTCAACGTCAACACTACGACGTCGCGTTTGTCCTCGACCGGTCGCCCGCAATGACGCTCCTCCCCTACCTCGCACGCATTCCTTACCGCATAGGACTCGACAGTCGCCATCGTGGATTCTCCAACACGACACGGGTCCAGATCCTGCCGGACGAAAATGAAATATCGGCCTATCGACGCCTCGCAGCTTCCGTAGGCATTGATGCCTCGAACTCTTCCTGTGTCTTTTCCCCTACCCCTGAAGACACAAGTTTCGCTCTTCGACTCGCTGAGGAATTCAGACCCCTGGAAAGTGGTCATCACATCCTTATTGCCCCTGGTGGAGGCATGAACCCTGGGGCGGTTGACTTAACCAAACGATGGCCTGCAGAACGGTATGCAGCCCTAGGCGATCATCTAGCTAAGGAATTTGGCGGTCACGTATCCCTAATCGGAACTGCGTCCGATGCCAACTCTGTAGGCACGGTAAAGCGAGCAATGACCTACCCGGTGACGGACCTCACCGGACGAACAAGCTTCGGCCAATTGGGCGCGCTCATGAGCCAAAGCCAACTCGTAATCGGAAATGATTCGGCAGCCACACACCTGTCGATAAGTGTCGGGACACCCACCGTGACGGTATTCACCTCTACGGCACCATGGATTTACGGCTCAGACGAGCAACACGCAGCATCAGTATCCACAGGGAGCCCAGAGGAAGGTTTACGAGAAATCCCGACGGTAGAAATGGTCTTGGCCACCGCCCGACAACTATTGAGTGGCGCCAACTAGACTCACGTGAAGAACTATTTTGGCGATCGCCTCGAGGGCGTTGCTTCAGTTATGGCGTCCAAAACTCGGGCACGTCATCAGGCTCCCGGGCGGTGATTATGTCCCCATCGATCACAGCTGGCCAATCCAATGAGCTGGTGGGATGCGCACGACTAAGGCGCCTGAAGATCGGTCATTGCTACATCATGATGCAGGAGATGAAAACATGGCTTTGTCACGCACACAGTTCATGATCACGGCTCCACCGCTTGTTTGGTGTGGACTTCGGTCCGGATCGCGGCCCATGTTTGGCTGATGCCAACATCTTTTCACAGGCGTCGATCCAACTTTGCCGCCAAGCTATCGGATCGAGTAGCTCAGACCCCGGGTTTGACCGGCTTCGAGCTACGAATCCTGGTAGGTGTTCGCGTCCCGTGGATTGGCCGATCGGGTTGTAGCGGATGTCAAGACTCCAGCGGATCTCGTCGCTTATGTTCGTGAGTGAGGCATGCATACATCGACGGTGCATGAAGAGTACGTCGCCTTGAGACATCGGAACGGAACGGACACGATCTTCGGGGATCAATTGTGGTGGAATACGCGACCCCTCACTTGGAATTGGGCAGTGGACGCGTAGACCCTCACTATGGCTTTGAGGCACTAATTTTAGACACCCCTGACGTTCAGTCGCGTTAGTCAAGGCTATCCAGACTGTCAGCATGTCGGTTTCGTCAGCCTCTTTATCGATGACGCCATTGTCTTGATGCCATCCGGTCGTGGCATTCAAGGCCGAGCGGCGATCAGGATGAATCAAGTGCTCGGGCACCTTGATTCGAACATGCTGGACGGGATTAGAATAGATCTCTGGACCGAGGATTGATTCAACGGCATCAAGCAGTCGCTCGTTACGCAGCAGACGAAACATTGCGGGTCCAAAATGGAATTCGCTGTCGCGGCTCAAATCAAGGTTTTCCTGGACATTAATGTCGAAGGGGTATGGGTCTAGGTGGCCCGTGTCGCGAACGACGGCAAGGGTTCTTTGGTGAAAGGGAAGCCCCTCATATGTTTCAGATAGCTCGCCGGATGAATACATTCGATGAATCAGATCATTGAGGATGTCGGCGTATTCATCGATAACAGGCTTGAGATCCTGTGCGGGTTCGAGCAGATTGCGAGCGATCACATAGCCTTCATCATTGAAGTGGCTTAATTGCTCTTCGGTTAGATGCATGAAGCGTGCTCCCGTCCGTAACGTGCCTTGGGAATTTGTCTGAATGTCTGCCCACCATATGAGTAGAACTCTCGTCTTAGCTTGGGAAGGTTCAAGTGTGACGTAAAACTTATCCGTTTACCTGGACAGCACGAACGGATTCTACTGGTTCCTGCTGTCGGGATTCGGTTGATGTGCAGTGTTGTCGGTCTCGTGTCCGGAATCTCCGAGTGGTAGTGGGAAGGAACTAATAAAGACCGCTAAGTGAACAGCCATTCGCGGTTAAAACAGCCGACGATGATTTTTTCGCGGTCCCGCCGCCCGACAAGTATTGCGTGACACCAGCTAGACGCACGTACTTGTAATGAAAACCATCTACTGCGACGAACGCTTATCAAGCATTGATTTAGTTATAGCGTCCAAAAACTCGGGCACGTCATCGGGTTCCCGGGCGGTGATTATGTCGCCATCGATTACAGCCGGCCAATCATAGTTGTAGATGCCCCCCATGGTCACCACATCGTCACCGCAAGCGGGAGTCCCAGCTATCTTCTTACCGTCAACAAGGTCTGCTGCTGCCAACACCAACGGTCCATGGCAAATTGCCGCTACAATTTTTTCGGCTTCATAAAATTGTTTGACGAGCTCAACGACATAGCCGTCTTCAATACAGTGCCATGGACAAAATGCTCCAGGAATTAGGATCGCATCAAATTCGTCTGGCGTAAGTTCGCTTAGTGGAACAACTGGGTACTTTTCGGCTCGGAGTTCTTGAAAGGGAACAGACATGCCAAAATTCCCCATGACAACGTCGAGTCCTAGCATCGGCGGACGAGACACTACAGGGGGTGAGAAGGTCCCAAGGGTTATCCTTGCTCCACGCCAGGTTAACTCCATAGCCGGCACACATAATTCGACATCTTCAAAATCTTGACCGGCAACAATTAGAATTCGGTGACCCTCGAGCACCTTCTGTTTGTCATCCTCATAATCAGGATCAAAGATTCTAGAAATTTCGCGAACAAACTCTGCGCTCGCATCACTATCTCGAGCAGTAAGAAGCTGGCCGTCCCGCACAACGGGAACATCTTGAAAATTCCCCAACCTTTTCAGGAATGGCTGTATAACTTTGTAACCAGTTAGGTTCTTCCCATTACATAAACCGGCACTCATCAATACCATCTGGCCGCACTCTAAGGCCCCTACGACGGCACCATTTTCATAAGCTGAGCAAAGAAATGCTCTTACCGCTTCGTCTGCCCGCAGCACATCAGCGGAATGACCACCAAGAACAATCAAGCCATCAAACTCGGTTGCCATATCTGCTGTGAGGCCAGCCGGATCTTGAAGGGTAAAAGAGGTATACCGTTCTCCAGGGAGCATCGTAGGAATTGGGTCGAGAGGTAGGCCAAAGGTACCTGTGACCACATCCGAGGTCGCTGGACGTGTGAACTTCCACGCCACACCAGGCCATCCAATCACCAGATTCACCACCTCAGCCCCAAACTCACTGAGATACTGAATTAGGTAGTACGCCTGAAAATCACTAAACTCTGGTCCCGCAAGTAAAGCAATCCGTTTCCCTTCCAACGGCCCCTGCTTAACAGGCTTTGTTTTTCTCATATCTTGTCCTTTCTTCAGTAGACCCTGCCCTATACCGGGCTAGCTGACGTCCACAGCCACCCGCGACCCAACGCGATGGCCAACCGTCCTCTGGCCAACCAGCGCCACATCATTTTCCTGCCAGACCGCAACCGGGTGACCACCGATCACAACCCGGCAAATGTTTCGGAGCGGACAACGTGCACAACGAGGAGACCGCGCTCGACATATCGTCGCACCCAGATCCATCAAGCCCTGGTGGTAATCGTAATGTCGACGAGCAGGCACGAGCGCCTCTGCCAGAACCTGTAATCGCCGACCGTCCAAATAAATCGAACCTTCCACCGGGAGTCCCACAGTTCGAGTAAGCACCCGAGCCACATTGGTGTCCAGAAGCGCAGCCCGACGACGCAATCCAAACACATACACCGCAGCCGAAGCATACGGGCCTAAACCAGGAATACCACGTAGCATTGTTAGATCCTCCGGCACTTGGCCATCGTGATACTCCACGATATGCCGGGCCAATTCCTTTAACCAAAAGCCTCGAATGTGATAACCAAGGGGATCCGTCAGGGCCTTAACATCGCCTAACGAGGCGTCATACAAATCCTGGGGTCGAGGCCATCGATTGACAAATGCTTCGTAGACCGGTTGAACTCGAGCAGCCTGCGTCTGCTGCAGCAAGATCTCAGACACCGCTACTTGGTAAGCACTGGCATTCACTCGCCATGGAAATTCCCGACCGTTTCGCCGGTACCACCGAATCAAGCGATCCTGGAATGCATGCCGGAACTTGCTATCGAGTTCGACCACCGATTTACACCCCACCGTATTACCAAAACTACTTGGAGTCGTCAGATGACCATTCAATATTTCATACGGCCGTCCACTTTTCACGTCAACATCGGCACCTCAAGCTACAGTAACGAGTAAGCGCACATCCCATCAGTCACGAACAAGACGACCATTGGTACCATCAGTTATTGGCTCGTTTAGGGTGCACGCTTGATTCGACTAGCCCTCATCGGATGCGGCCGCAACGCCTCGGTGCTCGCCGACGCAATCGATGCGTCGGAAAACTGCGAGCTTGCATTCGCCATCGACATACATAAGCAAGCGGCCCTCAACATCGCAACAACCACGCACGCGGAACCCTACGTCGGAGATCTTGCTCAGCTACTCCAACAACGATCACAGGACATCGATGCAGTCGTCGTTAATACGCCTAATGATCAACACGCCCAACATGCGAGCGCTGCAATTTCGGCAGGAAAACACCTGCTCATTGAAAAACCTTTGGCACTAACGTCGGAAACTGCTGGTCGCCTTCATGATCAGGCTCGCTCGTCCAACACGCTCCTCATGGTGGCCCACACGTTTCGATTTATGCCGGCTATTCGACAAGTCCGTCGGGCTCTAGACGCAGGTGAACTCGGCCGTCCCGGGATGTTGCGAATTCATCGATGGCTGCCTCTATCTACCGACTCGTCATCGGGGTGGGAAAATGACACTAAGCGGTCTGGCGGACTGGCAATTCACGAAAGCATTCATGAGATCGACCAGGCTTTGTGGCTTTTTGATGGGCATCCGAACCAGGTACATGCCGTTGCTGCACCTAACCACATCCAGATCCATCTCGGATTCCCATCCGGAGCGATGGCGATCTTTAATGTAATGGCCGGACTTCCCTCAGGCGAAGGCTACTATGCCCTAACGCTCATAGGGTCCCTTGGATCTGCGTATGCCGACGATCATCACAACATGCAATTGGTATACCGTGGCGGCCGTCCGGAGGCATTCGCCACTTATCAGCATGCGCTCGGGGTAAATGCGCAGATTGAAGAGTTTAGTGCGGCCATAACGCAACAGCGCCAACCGAACCCCGGAGCACCGGATGCCATCGCCGCGATTAAGATTGCCGAAGCTACCAACCGGTCAGTGCTCACCGGAGAATCCGTACGTATGCCAGCAGATGATCATGCCTACGAATAAGATCTACCGAGTCCTCGCACTCAGCGCTGCTAAACATGAATATGTCGCAACCGCATTCACCAACCATCCACGGTTCGAAGTGGTTGGAGTAGCTGATGACACCTCTGCCGAATCCTGGATCCATCAACGAAATGAAGCTCTGGCAAGGGATCTCTCAGTGCCATACGAACGCGATGTAGGCAAAGCGATCCAGAGGCTCGCACCAGATGTTGCAGTGGTCTCGTCGGAAGCCGCTCGGCACGCCTCACTCAGCATCCGTGCAGCCGAAGCAGGGCTCCATGTCGTGCAAGACAAACCCATGGCACCGACGGTGGATGACTGTGACGCGATTGTTCACGCAGTAGAAGGAGCAAATGTTCACTTTCTCCTTTGGAACCGAAACACGCACCCTTCAATTATTGATGCCCGAAACATGGTCAGGGCAGGTGAAATTGGCACACCGCAAAGCGTCCACATCGACTTCTTTTTCTCAAAAGATGCCGGCATCCTCATCGACAGCGAAGAGGAAGAGGAAATCCCTGCTTCATGGCTTGGTGAAGGTGAACTCACGGTCGAAGGTATTTATCCGTTGGCCTATATCAGATACATCCTCAGACTCGATGTTGAACGGGTGTTTGCCCGAACGTCCGCTCACTTTTTCAAACGCCACGCAGCTCGTGGGGTCGAAGACATTGGCACGGTCACGCTGGAACTTGAAAATGGGGCCATTGGATCTCTTTGCATCGGCCGTATAGGACGACCCAGCCATCCAAACCTCGGCGAAATCAGAATTCACATAACCGGCACTAACGGTGCGATGGTTGTTGCAGAACCCAAACCAGAAATCGCAGTTCATGCGCGAGGATTGAAAGCGACTGATTTTCGCAATCGGCGAACCGACGAAACCACCGATCGAAAGCAGGTTGACCACTTTGTCTCAGCCCTCGACGAAGGACTTGACACATTACTTACCGCTCGTGAGGGACGACATATTGCAGCGATCGTTGCAGCAGCCAAAACTTCCGCCCAATCCGGTTTAGCGACTGAAGTATCACGAAAAACCCATGATCATTAGATCATGTCGCCGCCGGAGTTAAACGGCCCCGCAAGATTCGATCAAGCGAATCCCGCGCGAGATTATTCATATCCCCAAACCCGGAAAAGTTCCGAGCAATCACTATAAACACTCCACAATCCCGCTGAAGGCCCTCGGGACAATGCCCCTCAGTCTTGCCAAGCATCGTAAAGAAAGGATGTTCTAGAGGACCCTGTATATCAGCCACGTCCTGAATCCCCCCAGCAAGCAAACCATCCAATTCAGCGGGCAACATATTGACCGCAATAATGATTGTCCCGCGGGAAAACTCGGATCTCAGAAAATCAAAGTTGACTGACTCACGGGCATCACCATGAACCATCAGAGCAGTTGGCTGTTTCGATTCGACATCGTTGAAACTCCCCACCGTACGAATCGCATACTCAGGATTGTCACGATCGCTGCTCGGTAGTCGGCGATCGATTGGCACGCTCGACGGTTCGTAGTACACAAGAAAATCCAGACCGACCTGACTAACTAATCGGCCAAACAAAACAAACAGTGCAAATACAAGCGCCGAAGCAGCAAAAATCCACAGAACACGTTTCTCGGGAGAAATCAGGGCATTCGGCATTGGAAGAACCGACTGAAACGACTAGATGGCAACTGATTGTACGAATGTGCTTGGGATGACCACAGCCGACACGCGACAAACCAACTAGAATTGTTCCATTGGGATCACTTGGGTCCGACGGAAGCGCAAACCATAGACACAAACTAATGAAGGCTCGAGACGGTGCCTCTTCGTACCTCATCAAAAATAACCGTCACGTTTTGGCTGCCGCAACGCTTCATCTAATGGCGGGCTCGAGCAGTCACGACGGTGGTCCTGTCCGTGACCCGGGCCCGCCCCCTCCCCTCCCTAGACATCAGCATGCCTGAGACACGCCTGATATTGATCGCACCTGGTGTAATTCTGGTCGCCTTGTCGCTGGTGTATTTACTCTGGATTAGCGGACGCCACGTTCGGCCTCCAGAATCTCGATCCGACACAGCTACACGCAAGCGCTTCACCAGAAACGCACTAACGCCCTTGCTTACAACAGGGATAGACCGGATCGCGTTTTGGGCGTTTTGGATCGTTGCTCTACGAATCCTGGGACCTCA
The DNA here is from genome assembly GCA_002433065.1 of Chloroflexi bacterium UBA6622. Taxonomy (GTDB): domain Bacteria; phylum Chloroflexota; class UBA11872; order UBA11872; family UBA11872; genus UBA11872. Next base: position 173,751 of record DJHK01000041.1, on the reverse strand, counting down.
ACAAAACGGAGAATACGCCTTCGCAGCAAACCTGCTGACATATTTCGCTGCACTTTCTGACTTTGGTCTGGGGACCGTGTTGACTCGTGACCTCGCCAAATCAAGCACCCCCCTTAAACCATTATTTAGAACAGCACTAGCAATTCGACTTCGTCTTGTTGCGGTAAGCGCCCCGATCATGGCCGGGGTCGCGATCATTTATTTATTGGCAGGATCAGTTTCTATTGTCACCGTGGCGGCCACAATTCTCTTGGCCATCGGTCTTCTGCCGACGGCCGTAGCCCAAGCATACGCTTCAGTTTATGGGGCTTGGGAACGGATGGATCGGCGCGCCATCGTGGCCGCTGGCACGTCAGTGCTCACAGTTGGTCTCAGCCTCATCCTGCTGGGGGCCGGCTTCGGAGTGATGGGCCTATCGATCGCCGCTATGGTGTCTGGAACTGTTTCATTTCTTGCGCTAGCTCGGCCCATCGGCATCCATTTAGTAACCGAGCGACCAAATGAGAAGGCCCCCGTTAGACCACTCCTTAACGCCGGCCTCCCGTTAATGCTAAATGGACTACTTGCCACCGCCTTCATTCAGATCGATGTCTTGATCCTTCAAGCAATCCAGGGGACAGAAACTGTTGGACATTACAACGCGGCTTTCAAATTTATTAACGCACTCAATGCACTCCCTGCAGCCATTGTGCTTGCTGCATTCCCCTTGATGGCTCGCGCGGCAGACGATCCGCAAGCCCTCTCCCGATGGACCGTCCGAACATGGCGGGTACTCGCATCACTGGCTGCACCGGCAGTCATTTTTCTTTTCACCTACTCAGAATCGATTGTGACCACGTTACTTAGTAACCAGTTCCTACCAATTACCGCTCAGGCACTGGCCATCTTGGCTTGGTTCCTACCACTTAGCTTTTTAAACGGAACACTGCAGTACGTAATGATTGCCAAGAACCGCCAATGGTGGCTAACCCCCGCATTCCTGGTTACAACGATTTTCAACGTCATTACCAATCTGACCTTGATCCCCGCATTCGGTTTTCAAGCAGCTGCCGGCACAACTATTGCGAGTGAAATTGTGCTGCTTGCGATCCTGGCCTGGTTACTACGGCGCGACCGACTTCTATCACAACTCGTTGAGCCTGCCACCCGACCGACCCTTGCAGCCGGCACCTTCGCCCTAGCCGCATGGCTTCTCCGCGACATGCCATGGATACCGGCTGCCACGGTCGGGCTTGCCGTTTACACGACAATGTTGCTTGCGTCCGGCGGAATTAGATCTCCCCTGCGTAAGGCGCAAGGATTGCCCTAAACCCAGATGTTCTTCCAAAAACAATGGATACAATAATCTCTGGAAAATTCAGATGAACACCAATTATCTAGCGCAACGGATAAGTAGAATTTGAGGGGGTAATCAAATGAACCTGTGTGTTGTATCAACTTTCAGTTGCACTATTGATGACTTCAGAGCAATGGCCGAGGATTTTGAAGAAGAAATGCGGCCTTGTGTTTCAGATTGGGAAATCGCTGTAATAAACGATCACAAAATCTGCACAATGTTGAACGTGACAGATATGGAAGCCTTCCAAGCCATAATGACGGGACCAAAGATGACCGAGTGGGATGCTGCAAATAACTGCGTTGACGTCGTCTACTCACTCGAACAAATTAATTAACTTACCCTCTAAAACTCAGGTTGTGGCCCCTGAATGCGTCCGCAAGGAATACAAAGGGTGTTGAGTTTCTTGCGTGGACGAAACCGAGTAATCCCGCGCCAGTGTTAACCGTGGAATAGTCCTACAAACGTGATTATTTCCCATTAGCATCTCCTTGATATAAACCCAAGCCGTCAGCGAATAGGGCCTCCATGAATCGTGCGTAATTCGAATTCGCTTTTTAGTGGAATGCTCGGCTTATCTATATCAACAGGACCCAACCAGAGATAACTTACCCCCGGATGAGCAATCCCTGAGAGCTTGCCATTCGCAGGCAATGCTCGACCATCAGGAGTCAAAAAGGCAATAAAAGCTTCATATCGACCAGGATTCGCCTCTGCTGGAACCCATAATGCGGTGCGAACCTGATATGTCTCACCCGACTTCCATTCTGAAGTCCGACGCATAACCAAATCTTGCGCAAACAAGTCCTTGGAATAGATGGTTCCGTCAGAAGAACGCAACCAAACCCTGAGCCTAAGATCGTAATCTACCGGCCGTACTGACTTCATGAAGAGCGTAAATCGGACGCCATCACCCGCTTCACGTGCCCCTTGATCTGCACGTGCACCAGTGAATTGGATCAGCTCAGTCGAGAAATCTTCTCCCAGATCCACATGCCCGCTCCGATCCACCAGATCAAGCACGTTAGTCATGTAAAGCTGCAATACGCCATTCCGATAAACCTCAGATCGAGCCTGCCATTGCGATGAAAGCCATGCCGCTACATGTCCATCAGGATCGGCCTGCTCAAGACCGGCGAGCACCACCCAGAGCCTTCGGTGATTGTTAGCAGCCCGAGAAAGCTTGGCATTTACCTCTTCCGCAGTAACGGCCGGCGGAACTTCTTCCGGAAGAAACCACACATCTACTTTGTCCAAAAAGTCGGGGAAGTAGTGCCGCCAATACCACCCCTGCCATGGCCCCGCTAGAACCACAGCATCACGGAACTTGCCTTCATCCCTACCTGGACGTCGAGGCCTAGCCAAATTCTCGATCGTGGATGTTATCGATCGATAGTCACCTCGCTGATATTCTCGATAATAACTACGGGTAGCATAGGTTGGCCCAGCCATCACGATCGCAAGCAACCCCACAGTGGCAACAGCCAGCAAGCCCCTTCGAGGTAACACTGTAAACGCAAGGGCCACGAAGACGGCTAACGCAGGAACGGCTGGAAGCAGGTATCGAGCCTGGTAGGGCTTATCGAATGCGAGAAGCAAGCCCAGATACGCACCTGTAACGCCAATATGCGCAAGCAATAGCCAGCCACGACGGCGCACCACGCCAATACCAATCCCCAAAATTGCTAGCCCTAGCATCAGTCCACTCACGATTACACCAGCACGACCACCTCCTCGAACTGCTATATCGCCAAGAAAAACATCAATCCAGGCAACAGATGCGACCTCTCGAATAACTGCTAATCCAAATCCACCGGTTCCGAAGGCTGGGAGACTCTCATGCACACCACGTGAGAGAATCAGCCAGGGCAGGACTAGAGCAATTCCCACCAGTTCAATAAAAACAAAGGTGATCACCGAACGACGTTGGGTAGCAAATCGCCACGGCAAAACGATGTTCATGGCGACCACAGCCAAGAGCACGGAATAATCTATATACCCCCCGATCACTACCAACAGGCCTAGCCAACACCAATCACGGCCCCGCCCATACCGCATAGCTCGCTCAAAAACCCACAGCGACAGAACAGCAAAGAGCGTCGCTGGAACGTACATTCGAGCCTCGCGACTAAAGAACACCAACAGCGGCGACGCCGTCACAAGCCCAGCTGCCAGAACAGCTGGCCAAACCGAAACGAATAAGCGCGCTAACCGATAAGTGGCCGGGACGAGCAATAAACCAAGCAGCACCGATAGCCACCTAACTATTGGTTCCTGTTCCCCAAACCACGTTGTCCAATAGTGCAGACCAATGTAATAGCCAGGTGGGTGTTCAAATGGTGCTGCTGAGATAGCCGCAACAATGTCACTGGGACTTGATCGGGCATACCAAACGGCCGCGACCTCATCAAAATCGAAATCCCCCAGCGTATTTAGTCTAAATCCACGGAGAATTGCGCCACCGACTACCAACAAGAAAAGCACCGCTCTAGGAGAAAACCCCATCCGTAGTCGATAGGCAACCTCAGATTCACCCATTCGGCCAAGAACCTCGTTAAAGGCCATAAACCTCCCGGGTACGTCGCGCAATCTCGCTCCAGCTATGCCGATCGGCTACCGCTAGCGCACCTTTCGCCAGACGATCTCGTTTCGATCCATCGTTGCGAAGTGACACAAGTTCTTTAGCCAGTGCCTCAACATCTCCACGAGGGACAAACACAACTTCGTGACTAGCCACGTCTACCATCCCCTCTACTTTAGGCTCCGTGGTTACCACTGGAAGGCCATGCGCCACCGCGTTCATAAACGACCCACGACGCGATGACAGTCCTTCCAGAAACGGCAACGCAACGACATCACAAGCGCTAAGCCACATCGATATCACGGCCGGATCCTGCGCACCTGTCTGAAATATATTTAAGCCCGTAAAAATACTGTCCTCCACCACTACTTCTGACCTCGATCCCGTAAGGTTAGGACCGGCGGCACCAATAAGAGCCAGGGCGACGTGAGGATCCTTGAACTCTGGTCGACGCATAGTTTCCGCGAGAACACGAATCCCCTTGCTGGCTTGCCGAAAACCAAAATATCCAATAAGGAAATCATTTTTCGAGAGATTTAAACAAGTCCGTGAAGCGTCACGATCTAAGACCTGTCTCCCTGGTTCAATGGTTGGGCCCGCTGGAATCCAAAACCTATCAACCGCCGCATCTCTATTCGCATCCGCCCACCGGCGATCTAACTCATCAACGTATATGACCGAGTCTGCCATTCGTTCAAGCTGACGGAAGAACCAAGATCGAAAACGACCAGCTTTTGGAAACAGGTACGGTTCATTTAAATCGTGTAGCGTCACGACAACACGACCAACCAACTTGAAAACACGCGCAAGAAAAGCAATTACAAGCAACTCGCCAGGCCGTGCAAATGCACCAGCTTGAAACTGTAAATGCAAGACGTCTGGCCGCGCCTTACGCAAGATGCGCAGCGCACCAGTTACAGCTTGCAAAGGAAATCTGGTGTCGAGTGACCTCACAGACTCCCTCTCACTATCGTTGCTCCGCGACTCAGTTACGATCTCGCAGACAAGACCAAGAGAAACAAGAGCTGTCCGCAACTTGTGGGCATGGTCCCCAACGCCTCCAATACGAGGTGGATATTCCCCTGTCATCATCAAAACCTGTTGGGCCACCTTATTCATGACCGAATTATCGTCGCCATCCGAACCACTGCCATGTGGTCACAGCGACAATCTGTCGAATTTCACTGACCGCAGATTTCCGATGCGATGGCCGGCACATGCGCAACAGTTGCTCTCCACATCTCAAAACGCCTGTTGTCGCAACAAACACTCGTAGAAACACGGCCACTGGCACACCCCAAGTCTTTGATACATACCGATATCGGCTGCGAAAAAACCTCTGTTCTCTAGCGACCGGATCCTGATCCGCACTAGCCGAGCCGTGGTGAAAAATATAGGCGTCAGTCGTAACCGCACAAGGCCAGCCTGTTAGCGCTAGTTCCTTTAGCAAATCCATCTCCTCGGAATACATTTCATATCCAACATCAAAGCCTCCGGTCGAAAGCAAGGCCTTTCGCCGGAAGCACAGACATGCACCGACCAGCCACTCTGGCTCAGCCAAATGTTCCCCAACCATGTAATAACGACGTAGAGCTGCCAGATCTGGAAGGAATCGTTGGATGATCGTCCCGTCCGCAATCGCGGCCAAAAGGCTTGGAAACCTTCGCCCTGGAAATATGGTCGACCCTGCTGGCCCCCGCTGCATCGGAGCTACACACCCAAGCTCTGCGTTATCTCGCAAATGAGAAAGCATCGCACCTAATGCACCCCTCTCAAGGACGGCGTCAGGATTTAAGACAAGCACTGCATCGCCGCTCGCCTGCGAAATGCCAATATTTGCAGCAGCACCAAAACCCATATTGCGATGCGTTTGAACACAACGAACTTCTGGAAAAACCCGCCCAACTAGCTGAAGCGTGCCGTCACCAGACTTGTTGTCTACTACTACAACATCCAATGGGCCAAGCACTTCATCTGAAGCGTCGCGAACAGACGTTACACACGCCCTAATGTGGCTTGCGGAATTCCAAGTCACAATAACGACTGAAACCGAATTCATTCGCCCGTTACTCATCGCTTGAAGGAAGGCATTCCCGAAAACGTCTACGGCGAAAAATCCGCTGAACGTGCCATTCATGTTCCGCCATCAAAATCGCCAACAAGAAACCGACCTGACCATCTCGATACCCTCGCAGCGTGAACATTCTCCTCCAGAACTCACGTACCGGTTGAAAGAACATCGCCGTAAATCGACGCCTCACGCCCGACCGAATCATGCCGTCAGCGACAAGCTCAGCATATAGCCGTTGTTGCCGGCGAAATCCCCGCACATCCTCATAGCTCAGATGAAGCAATTCACATTCGAGGTATCCCACACGACCGTCGATTTTAGCGAGCTCGTGAACCGGCCGATCGCGATCGTAACCCGCATGCCGACGGTCCATTAGACGGAGCTGAAAGTCTGGCGACCAACCAGTAGCCCTCATCCAATGTCCAAGTATTCGATTTCGTCTGGGCACCCAATAACCAAAGAATTCTTCTGCGCCTACTCTCCGGACAATCTCATCGCTCAGTTGAACCGATACTCTTTCATCCGCGTCAACAAAAAACACCCAATCATGTGCGGCTAATCGAAGCGCAGCCTCACGTTGATCAGAAAAATTCGTGAATCGACGTTCGACAACGCGAACGTCTGGGTCATCAATCCGGGCTGACCCATCTACGCTAAAGGAATCAATCACAAGTCGTTCATCAGCCCAACTAAGAGACCGCAAACAATCATCAAGATCTTGGGCCTCATTCCGAACAAGGACGACTGCACTTACGGTGCTGATAGGCATCAGTCGAAAGCTAAAGCGGCCCGGGCCGCCTTGTATGCCTCTCTATTGGAGCCTGGAAGATTCGCACGAACTGTGAGGGCGACCCACATGAGGGCCACCAAAAATTTGGCCACCGGAGCCGCCCGATGCTTTCTATACCACCGTGCCCTGCTCCGATATAGCTGAGGAATAAACTTAGCCTCGGAAGATCGTGTGCTCGCCGCCCGAACATGCGTGACAAACGAAGCGGGAACATGTAGCACTTTCCAACCCGCCAACTGAAGGCGACGGCAAATATCAACTTCTTCAGCATACATCCAATACTCAACGGAAAAACCACCCACCGATTCGAAGGCCTGTCGCCTCATCAACATAAAAGCCCCAAGAACATAATCTACTACCCGGGACCTCTCACTTGACCATAGACGTCCATTAAGCCGAGAGCCACGCAAGCGGTCAGGTAAGGGGAGCAAATCAAAAACTGCTTGCCCTACACCAGGGAACGCGAACGCTGAATCCTGAACCGTCCCATCTGGATTGAGAAACAAGGGACCGACACATCCATTCGCAGGATCCGCACACAGCACCCCTAACAAGTTGTTCAAAGAGGATTTGTGCGCCCAAATGTCAGCGTTGGCAACCAAAATAAACGGCGCTACGCCCCGACCTACCCCGACGTTTGCAGCCCCGCCGTAACCCGGATTACCCGGCTGATCAATAACCGTCACAGAGAGCCCAGAATCATTAAGAAGCTCAAAGTTTTTGTTAGAAGCCGTATTAACCACTGTGATTGAAGCAATCCCTGCCTCACAGGACTTCACACTCCGAACCGCACGACGTGTTAAGGCCACCTGTCCATGAGTGACAACAACAACATCAATCACAAGGCATCCACCACACACAATAAACGAGACCTCACGTGGCTATCCCGACGTATGAGGTGTTGCAGATGCAAGCCTATTTAACTTGTGCGGTTGCACCAACCTCTTGAAGTTTCTCAACGATACCGTCGGCCTCCTCGCGAGAAAGACCTTCTTTGATGGATCCCGGCACACCATCAACTACTGACTTCGCTTCCTTTAGGCCAAGACCCGTGATTTCGCGTACCGTCTTAATAACCTGAATCTTCTGTTGACCAACCTCGGTGATTTCCACTGAAAATTCCGACTGTTCCTCAGCACCACCAGCACCACCGTCACCCGCGGGGGCTGCGGCAACTGCCACTGGCGCAGCACTTACGTTGTACTTGTCCTTGAGAGCCTCTACAAGCTCCGACAATTCAAGCACAGTCATTGCATCCACCGCTTCAAGAATGTCGTCCTTTGAAAGCTTTGCCATCTTTATACTCCTTGAGCTTCACCAGCTCCAAGCTGATCCACACGCCCTTGGAGCGCGTAGACAAAACCGTTAATTAATCCATCAAGTACGTGAACAAATTCAGAGATTTGGGAGTCAAGCGCCCATACCAACTCAGCGTTGAGCTGGTCACGCCCCGGAATAGAAGCGAGTCTTAAAACGCTCGTGGAATCAAGAACCTGGCCCTCAAACATCGCGCCCCGAATATCGAGGGACGGATGGTCGTCAGAAAAATCTCGAAGGGCTCGCGCAGCAGAAGGAACGTCTTCACCTCCAAAAGTAAAGGCGGATTGCCCAGCTAGCATCGGCCCGAGACCCTCCATTTCAGCGTCGCCGGCCGCACGAATAGCCAAACTATTCTTAACCACCCTGAAGGTGGCCCCAGTCTCCCGGATTCGAGCCCTAAGCTCCTGCTGATCGGCGACCGATAAATCCTTATAGCCGGAAACAATGCTTATTGACGCGTTCTTCAATAAAGCAGAAATTTCATCAACCAAAGTGGCTTTCTCATTTTTAGTCGCCACGGCTACATCCTCCTTTACCTTCCCAAAAAAATTCGAGCGGCGCGCCGGATTGTGCTGCCACTCGATCGTCCGTCCGCGCCTCGACGGGCTCTCCCTTCAAGGAAGATTGCTTGGCCCGTTGTCTCTGGCTATTCAATTGTATGTACTAGATTCTTACCCCGTCTTTACGCCGTAGATACAGCCGATCTGACTGAAACAGCTTGGGGATCCAGGGGAATCCCTGGCCCCATACTTGAGCATATGCTCAACGAATGAACATACGTGCCTTTCACAACACTTGGGCGAGCATTCGAAACCGCCTCAACAACCGAGGTCAAATTCTCCAACAACGCATCACGACCCATCGAGACGCGGCCTACCACTATATGCAGATTGGCCAAGCGATCAACCCGAAATTCAACTCGACCAGCCTTAAGCTCCTCAACGACTCGGGCAACATCATCGGTCACCGTTCCCGCCCGAGCATTCGGCATCAACCCTCTCGGCCCAAGAATACGACCGAGTGGTCCAATAATCCGCATGTTATCAGGAGTCGCAACCGCCGCATCAAACTCTACCCAGCCGCCCTGGATTTTTTTTGCCAGATCATCAGTGCCGACCTCGTCGGCCCCAGCATCCCTAGCCTCCTGAGCACGATCGCCACTAGCAAAAACAATCACCCGCGTTGATCGACCTGTTCCATGTGGCAGCAACAAGGTACCGCGAACTTGTTGGTCCGCATGTGCTGGATCGACGCCCAGCCGAGCATGCAACTCAACCGCCTCATCAAATTTCGCCTTGGGCAGCTCAACAAGCAGCTCCACAGCGTCCTCTAGTCCATGCTGCACATTCTTGGGCACAGCCCCACTAGCTTGTCGATATCGCTTCCCGTGCCTTGTCACTATTAATCCTCTACTTCGATGCCCATACTGCGGGCCGTACCAGAAATTATTTTCATCGCCGCATCCATATCGTACGCATTCAAATCAGCCATCTTTATTTCTGCGATTTCACGAACCTGACTGGCCGTAACCACGCCAACTTTTTCAAGATTTGGCTCACCAGAACCCTTGTCTACTCCGGCTGCTTTCCGCAATAAATCTGCCGCCGGCGGAGTTTTTGTAATGAAGGAAAAAGAACGATCTTCGTACACGGTGATTACAGCAGGAATAATTGAGCCAATCTGTTCGCGAGTCCTTTCGTTGTACAACTTAGTGAACTCAACAATATTGACACCATGGCTGCCCAATGCAGGACCAACCGGCGGGGCAGGCGTCGCTTTGCCTGCCTCAAGTTGAAGCGTTATTTGCGCGAGTACGGTACGTGCCATAGATGAACTTCTTCCCTATCGACTAGGTGATCGAACCTCCGCCAGACTTCTCAACCTGTAAAAAGTCCAATTCGACCGGAGTATCTCGACCAAAGAAAGATACAAGAACCCGTAGCCGCTCCTTATCCTCCATCACCTCATCCACCGAACCAAAGAAATCGGTGAAGGGTCCATCAATGATCTTGACCCGCTCACCAATCTGTATCCTGACCTCAGGACGCGGAGCATCCCCTTCCATTTGTCTAAAGATCGTACTTGCTTCGTCAGGAGGCAGGGGGGTAGGCCTGTTTCCAGAACCGACAAAATTGACCACACCAGGGGTATTGCGGACGACCATCCAAGAATCGTCCTCCAGCAACATACGAACGAGCACATATCCGGGGTACATTTTTCGCTCAACTTTTCGACGCTGCCCATGACGCGATTCTTCTATCTCTTCCACAGGCACAATAATGTCGAAGATCTTGTCAGCTGCCTCCATCGACCGAATCCGTTGCTCCATATTGTGCTTCACCTTGGATTCGTAGCCGGAGTAGGTGTTGATCACGAACCACCGTGCATCATCTGGAACTTCCTGTGACAGAGTCTCATCTGCCGAAATCGGCACCGGTTGGTCTGATTCTTCACGAACGCCATCTGCCTCAGCCATCATGGTGACCGCCTCCCCTGATCACGTCACGAGCTCGAACAAACGATCGAACGCCAGATCTGCCAAACCCAGCACAATAGCCATAAGCAAGCTGATTAAGACCACCAGCCCAGTTAAACGAGCCGTCTGCTGTGGCGTCGGCCATTGAGCCTTTCGGAGCTCGCTGTACGCGTCGCGCGCAAACCGAGACCCAGGAAGTCTTCGAACTGCTTGGCGAACCCCTTCGACTGACATCAGTATCGACCACGCGCTAGCGCGTCTCTCGATGCAGCTTATGGCTTCGGCACGAGCGGCAAAATTTATTCAGTTCCATTCGGTCTGGATCATTACGCCGGCTCTTGCTACTAACGTAACCGCGAGAACCACATTCCGTACATTCCAGCGTAATAACCATCCGATCGCCTTTACGGGGCATTCACAACTCCAACAGCGGTAAGCCGAAGCCCGGTGAACATATACACACCGAACCTAAAACTTATGCCATGCACAACAAAAACCCGCCGGATAATCCGTACGGGCACCGTAATGGTACTACGAAACACCCTTCCAGTCCCGAACACACAACAACAAGCCCAACCTCGGTTCTCAGTTCTGAACTTTATCGGAATGATTGTCAGAACCGTAGCATCTCCGTTTTCCACTACGGCATACGTTTTTATAAGAACAGGGTCTCCATCCTGAACTACTCAGACCTTCGAAGACTTAATGCAAACCTTGGGCGGAGGCATGACTCCAATTCACCAACTCATAAACACACCCCACGCTGAGCACTATTCCAAGCGCGCATCGCAGCCAAGTCGTCTTAAGCGATCTTTCGATATCGCCATATGGCCACTGGAACAAAAATAACCATGATCCCCACAATCCAAGCCAACGATCTCATCAACGAACCCCAAAACTCCACACCAAGTGCCAGGCCACGCATCGCATCCACAGTAAGCGTTACGGGGCTGTGTTGGGCAACAGCACGCAACCAATCAGGCATGGTCTCAATCGGGACAAACACAGAACTCACAAAGGTCAGCGGAAATATCCATACGAAACTCGCAACCTGCGCAGTTTCAGCACGTCGCACGCTCATACCAATAGCGGCGGATATCCATGAAAAAGCCTGCGCAAAAACCACCCCTAATAGGAGCATGGCTGTTGCTCCAGCAACCGAGCCATGAAACCTGAAACCAATTATGAGGCCCACACCAACCATGAGGGTCAGCACAAACATGTTTCGAGTGGTATCGGCCAAAATACGCCCAGCGATCACAGCTGACCGAGCCATTGGCAACGACCGATACCTATCGATCATCCCGCTACGAACATCCTCAGCCAAACCCACACCAGTCTGCGTAGATCCAAAAAGCCCGGACTGAACAAGGATTCCAGGCAAAAGAAAATCGATATATGGAATTGGACCTGTCTGGATAGCACCGCCAAACACGAACGCGAAGAGCAGGACAAACATGACCGGCTGGATCGTCGAAAATACGAGGAGGTCTGGTTGGCGTCGATAGGCCAGAAGGTTTCTCTTCCAGAGTTGCATGGTGTCTCCGAGACCGTATTTAGCCTCGGATCGAAGAGCCGTCATGAACCCTGACATGGACATGTGCACCCCCTTAACTTTCTTCGGTTGATGTCTGCTTACAGGAACCGTCGTCAGAGGCCACGTGCCCCGTCAAGGAAAGAAACACTTCATCAAGAGTTGGCTGCCGAAGACCGATATCGGCAATGGCAATATCCGCCTCGTCAAGCCTTCGCACGATACCAGCAAGCTTGGCAGCACCCCGCGCTAGAGGAACGGACACCTCGCCTGAAGAGTCGTCAACCATCGCAGGTCCATCACCCTCTTGTGCAAGTACGCATCTCACGGGTTCGACCGACGAGAGATCATTCACCCGAACAGTTAGATAGGTCCCTCCGGCCATGCCCTTCAATTCGTCAGTTTCACCTTCCGCGATAATACGGCCGTGATCGATCACAACGATCCGGTCAGCGAGCTTGTCGGCTTCGTCTAGATACTGAGTAGTAAGCAACACAGTCATTCCGTCAGACACGAGATCTCTAACCATGGCCCAAAGTTCCATTCTCCCCCTGGGATCCAGACCGGTCGTCGGCTCGTCAAGAAACAACACTCTAGGATCCGCCACAAGGCTTGCAGCCAAATCAAGGCGACGTCGCATGCCACCAGAGTACGTATCACTTTGGCGATCAGCAGCATCCGTAAGACCAAACCGCATCAACAATTCCGACGCCCGGCTTTCAGCCTCGGCACGTGGCAAGTGATACAGGCGAGCCACCATCACCAAGTTCTCGCGACCGGTCATCACCGGATCAATAGCCGCGTATTGCCCGGCCAGCCCCACTACAGGACGAACCCTCGCCTTGTCACGAAGAACGTCAAAACCCGCTACATGAGCCGAACCAGTATCAGCATCGAGAAGAGTGGTTAGGATCCGAACAAGCGTAGTCTTACCTGCCCCATTTGGACCAAGCAGACCGACCACCGTACCGGCATGCACGTCAAAGCTAACCCCACTGAGGGCCTTAATGTCTCCAAATGACTTGCTGAGGTTACGGACAACAACGACTGGGGCTTGAGGGCTCATTTTCCCATCGGATCCGCGGTCATCTCAGAAGAACCTATTGAGATTGAGCGTCCACCTAAATTCGGCAGAAACTGTCATTGAACACCCTGTTCACAATTTTTTTCGGCCATCTTTTCGCAATTTAACCACCACTTTTCCATCACGAATTTCTACCGGGTACCGACGCACGCGAAGCCGAGAATCATGCAAAGCCTGTCCAGAGCAAATATCGAATTCCCAATTATGGAACGGGCATTTCACAACTTCGCCTTCACGGTCGAAATCCCAGCGGCCCACAGCATCTGAGGAAACCCTAGGTCTTATTCGTCCTCGACAAAGCGGCCCACCCATATGCGGGCAGTGGTTTAGTAGTGCATACAACTCGCCGTCTACATTAAACACCGTGACACCGAAATGAACGGCCCCTGAGATCTCAATCCGTCCGCCGGACAAAAGATCAGCAGCCTCACAAACAACAAGTTCCCCAGAATCATCGGCGCTGCTTGGCCCCGGGACGACCGATATTGAGGAAAGGGTAGACGTGGCACCCCGGCCTTGGCCCGTAGGATCTCTGCTGCCTTGTGCACGCGTCATACTGAAAGACTCATCACCATCTCGACGAACCAGATCTCACAGATCCACCGCTAAAGCTTGAACGCCTGACGAGCGTTAGAACCAAAGATTTCATCTCGGATCGACTCGGGAAACGTTGCAGCAGTTGCGACCGGCTCATCCCAGTCCCAATGGGGAAAATCACTGGCATAAACAAGGACTTCTCGAGCATTCGCCTGATCAAAGAATCGATGGAGATCCTCCCGCTTCGCCGGCTGTTCCAAGGGCTGCGTACCGACCCGAATATGTTTTCGAAAATACTCACTTGGGAGTTGTTTCACCCAGGGAGTGTAATCACGTAGCGCCTTCCAATCAGCATCGAAGTGGTCCAACAATCCGGGAATCCACCAGGTGTCGACTTCCACGAACACCCACTTAAGATCTTTGTACTTCTCAAATACGCCCTCACAAATCAAGCTGGCAACGTGTGCCTGGGCAATCTGGGGACGTGCCATACGCATCTCCAGGTAGTAGGTTGGATAGCCGGCCGCCGTCGGGGCGTTGTTGGCACCAACGCCCTCGCCACCAAAATGCGTCACCATGGCAAGGCCATGACGCTCAGCCGCCTCATAAATTGGATGGTACATACGGTTCCCATACGGATGACGCCCGCCTGCCGGAAGGTTTACGCCAACCACCGCCGGATGCCCACCTAGTCGATCAATTTCTTCGACTGCTTGGATCGGATCATTCGGGCCAATGGCCAAAACCATCCGGAACCGATCGTCCTCTGCAACCCAGTGATCCAGCGTCCAGTCGTTGTACGCCCGACAGATCGCCGCCGCATAGTCAAGATTGGTAGTCGCGGTTATCAGGTATATGTCCCCTCCAGTAAGAATTCCCACGTCGAAGTCATACCGATCCATATGCTCCGTGACCGTAAACGAAGGGAAGTTGGTCTCATGGTCCACGTCCTGATCAATACGATAACCGTGATTGTTCGGCATGTTGGTCCACATCCCTCCAGGGAACATGGGTCCAAAATCCTTGATTTCCTGCACGTACTGTCGGGGAAGATACGGAAAGATATCGTCGATCTGGTGCCACAGATGATGCAGATCACAATCAACCAGATACGGCGCAATCTTCGGACTCCCCAGGTCCTTATCTGAGGTCCGACGTTCGGTGTCTACAGCGCTCACGAGTTACCTCCTACCACGCTCCCAACAATGGAGATAATAGCCCCTTCCCCAGGCCTTAGGTGCCGGGTATAAAAAGCACAGAGAGAAACGACCACCGATCCAAGGGCTAACCATCCGAATCTTCAACTGTGGGAGGTGCATATTGCTGGCACGCCTCGCACACCGTTGACGGGACAAAACCCCAAGCCATCAGGTAATTGAACACAAAACATCCTGCGCAGAAGCCAAGTAAGGATTCAGCTAGAGCAAATACGCACAGCACACCAATCACGATCTTGGCCGCCACCACCGAGCCCAACAACATCAGCACTAAGCCAACCAACGAGAACCCAACCCCTACAGCCTGAGCAAAACGCTTGGGAGGTCCGGGCACGGGCTTGTCCGGCCCACCCACTATAGGTATTACTACTTTTGTGGCCAAGAGCGCGAGAGGACTTAGCCGAGGCCCAGTAAGAACACGAGCAAGAAATCCATATGCCAGCACGCCAAACATCCAGCGCACATCAAACAAAATGATCACAATGGCCATCGTGGCCACGGCACCTGCCACAAGACGAGCAGCGTAATCATTTACAGGGTTTGGAAAATCGAAAAATTTCGCCAACACAGATCGCACCTCCAAAAACGCCGAAGCGTCCACGGATTCTTACGCAGCTAGTGACCAGTGCCAAGGCCACATTAGAGGCCAAGATCGCCAAGCGCCTGAAGCGAACTGCTTCGTAACAGGAAAATCAACCTGTCGATGGGAGCGGGGGACGGGATTCGAACCCGCGACATCCAGCTTGGAAGGCTAGCGCTCTGCCAACTGAGCTACCCCCGCCCAGAAACCGCACTCACGTTGTACATGAAAGGCATCACGTGTCGTGCATCCGGCAATATAACTCCTATCGGACAGCCCCGAAGCTAAGAAACACTCGTCCATTAGCGCCTTAGACGCGAGCAAAACGCCTCATATCCGCTAAGATGCCAGTTAATTCGTTAAGCATGCAATCCGTAACTCGACACAAACTAACCTCATTTAACCTAGCTAGGCGGTTCCGCATTAAGAAATCGGGCCGATCTTCGGTAACACTCAATCAATGACCCAAAACAACCTGCACTTCGGCCACTTCTCCGAGATACCTGAATACCGAGAGGTAAACAGGGAGCTCATTGCACAACTGATTGATCGGCTGCCAAACCCTTTCGTACATGTCGATGTCGCAACTGGTGCCGGGCTAATCCCCCAACTCTTAGTGGAACAAGCCACTGCCCGCGGATATCACGGCCAAATAATCGCGGTGGACCGCAACGCCGAGGCGCTTGAAATAGCTCGAGCTGCCACACCTGGCACTGCGGACATCAGCGTAACTTTCCTTGAAGGAGACGCTCGAGATATTCCGACTGCTGTCGCTGAACACCTTACGGATGATGGTGCGGACAGTGTGAGCATTCATGATGCAATTCATGAAATCGATGGTGAAGAAGGCCAACGGCAAGTGTTTGCCGGCTTAGCTGAGATCACGCATGACAATGCTTTTTTATCGATCAATAGTTCCTTCACCTCCAATTCGATGGAGGTCGGTCACTCGATGCGTGGCCATGGTGAATGGAAGCTTCACTTCGTCCGGCTGACGGGCGGCAAACGAGATCGCCAAGTCGAAACCTTGGCGTATCGGACTCCCGACGACTACAAGCAAATGATCACTGATGCAGGCTTTGTTGTCGTACATGAGGAAGACCGCGTGGTTCAACTCACTCACTCTGCACTAAAAGCAATTTCCAGATACCCAGAGTTCGTCCGAGGAATGGCCAGAGATCTCACTTTCACGCGTGATGTAACAATGGACGAACTTAGTGATGCGATGAGCGCAGCCGTAGACCACATACGGTTCGACCTGGTTCCACGTATTTGGTATGGCGTTATCGCGCAAAAAGCAGCCTCCTCGCCCACATAACCGCTTGTTGTTGAACCTACTCTCTTCACCCGCGCCACAATCCTGAGATTGAGAGTTAGCTCACACCAGACAAATATCGCCACCAGTCGAGACGTTCTCGCTCCATTGCCGCAAACCTGTCTCCCACCCACACGTGACGCCGACGCGCATCGTTAAAAAAGGCGTGGATCTCAGGATCATCCCAACCTTCCACATCAAATAGCCCCCGCTGTGGAACATTTGGCTGATATCGGATCTTGAACATAAAACGCCAATTGTTCGTGGTGTTGGGTTGAGCGCAATGCCAGAGAGACTCGTGCATAAAAGCAATCCGTCCTCCTCCACCAGTTAATTGCACTTGGCCTCGAAAATTCTTGTAACGAGTCACGTCGTGATAACTCACGCGGCGCAGATGGGATCCCGGCAACACAAGAGTAGGCCCCATCTCAGCCGGAGTAGTGTGCGGGAAAAAGCAAACAAGCACATCGAACCTCCGTGGGTGTTCAGCCGCCAAGGCTGAATCGACATGCCAACGTTGCGCCTCAAGTTTCCCGGGAGGCACCGTGTGTAAATACGAGTGATTGTGGACAGGGCTGGGCCCAACCAGACTCCTCACCACGCCTTTGACCGCTGCGAGTCCAAACACCTCACGTACAGCAGACGACGAATCCCAAAACTCACGCGGCAAGTTGGGATCAAAACCACGATTGGCGGGATACACCAAGGCATCTTGATGAACCTGTTCGCTAAGTTCTTGAGGCACCAGATCGTCAAATTCGACAAATCCGTCCACAGCAAACTTAGCCATCGTAGAGGCATTCAGTAAATGACCCTGATTGGCCTCACTATTCATCCGTTGAATCCAAACTGACCATTCTTTCGAGCACATATTCCCACGGGAGCGGACCCGTCTCGTACTCAGAACCCCGAGGATATGAAGGCAGCGAAGGAAGCTGTATAACCCGCCAACCGTCGTGCATAGCGTCAAGCACCGAAGCATACGGCGGATCGGACTGGCTTCCCGCCTGCATCTGTTCATCAGCCGGACGCGCACCGTCATATAACGCCCACGCCACGGTCGCACCACCCATGTCAGGTACAGCCAGATGCAAAATAAGGATTTGTTGTCGGGATTCGGCCATTCGATACCACCGAGCTGAACAGCAACTGAATATTGCCTCATCAACCGCAATGAGGCAGCCTCGAACCCAGCCTGACCATAGATTCCAACGCGAACCAACGAAAACACATATGACCAGATCCGTGAAACAATGGGCGTGCCACCTCCGCGATCGACTCTGACATGCAAATCATTCGCTTTACAAAATTCTGGGGCCACCTGAACGCCCACGAGCTCGGTCAGCACGCTCAAACACTCGGTTATGACGGGCTGGACCTCGCCGTTCGTGATGGCCACGCAATAAACCCGAAGAATGTGGTTGGCGATCTTTCTGCAGCCGTCCGGGGATGGAAAGACATCGGAATTGAGTGCTCAATGATCTCGGCCGGAACATCACTTACCGATCCGGCTAACCCCGAAACAATCAGTCTTTTCGAAGCTGCGGCCATGGCCGGCGTACCCCGGATAAAGATTGGATACTTCACCTACACACTTGGAGATGTCTTTGATGAATTGTGGACACATAGTCGCCGCATGCTTGCTGGATTCGAAAAGCTCAGCCAATCCACAGGCGTCCAAACGCTTTATCACACCCACAGCGGACGATGTCTCGGCTCAAACTGTGCCGGCCTCCGCCATCTACTTGACGGCTACGAGCCTGCTCACATAGGTGCCTACGTCGACTTGGGCCACTTAGCCCTCAATGGCGAAGATGTACAGATGGGACTCCCGATGCTTCGAGATCGACTATCGGTTGTAGGCGCTAAGGACGCCCACCATATACGGGATCACAGGCCACAGTCACGGGCAGCCTTTGCTGACAAATTTGTATTGCTGGGCCACGGTGCTGCGGAATGGCCGGAAGCCATTGCCCTATTAAAAAGCTGGAACTTCAGTGGTCCTCTAACCATCCACACTGAATACACGATGGACCAGGACGTGATTGCCACCGTTGGAGCAGGGGAATACAGCGAAGAGGCGCGAGCATTACGCGCACGAGGGGAAGTTGATGACCTCGCATATCTTCGAAACCTGATTGAATAAAAGGAATTGAGGCACCCGCAGATGGTCGGGGAGGCGAGATTCGAACTCGCGACCTCGGCGTCCCAAACGCCGCGCGCTGCCAGGCTGCGCCACTCCCCGAATATCTAGATCTTATCGCCGCTAGAGGCTAACCCGAAAAAACAATCTTGGTTACTGTTTCCTGCAGGATGTTCACCCAGACGGGTCGTCCGGGTCGGCTGGGACCCCAGGCACTCGCTTCACCCCCCACCGAGAGGCAATCTCAGGATTCTCGTCAAACCACTTGTTATAGGCTGAAGGGAATCGCAACTTAGCCTCGTCGATACCCACAACAAACCGGTTGGGCCATGCCACATAGTTCGCAAGAAATACGCTGCTCTTCCTCCGCCCATCTGGCCAAACGATAACCCGCTTTAGTTCCGCCTTAACGCCTCGCTTTGCGAATTCAATCTGCTCTTCGAAATCAGGGGGCTCCTCAGAATCCACGATGCCTTGATCCTCGGGGGGATCCTTCCACTTTGTGAGTCGAGGTGGCCCCATGGTGACAACACGACCATCGGAAACACCCCAAATCTCAAAATCCAAAGTCGACAGCTTTGGATCCAGACGGCTCCGAATCATGATCGGAGCATCTAGATCGTTCGAAAACTTGAGGTCGACTCCAGGAGAAAAAATTGTCGCATCGGTACCAATCGGGGAAGGCCCCATTTCGTAGTAACGAACACGATACAGATGCGGCCATCGCTCTTCGATCGGCAAGCCAGCTGCTAGCACCGCACGAAATAACGTGGTCGAAACCTGGCATATACCACCACCAACACCTTGCTCGGTCTCGTCCCTAATAATCACACTGCCCTCCACCCATCCCTCACCCAGAGAGAACCTCCCAATTCGATCATTGAACGAAAACGTTTGACCAGGACGCAAAATCATCCCATCAAGCTTTGCCGCCCCAACAGCAATGTTGTGGTTGCGATACTCCGGAGATCCTTTGTAAATCGAGGATCCTGTCGCAAGGAGATCCTTGATGCCTAGTTCATTCAACGCGACATCAAATTCTTTGTTCAGAATGATCAGGGGAATCTCAAGCCGGCGATTTTCTTCCCGCCGAGCCACTTCGTCGATCTTACGCTCCAGCTCTGATCGATCGAGAAGCTGGCCGGGATTGCCAGGCTCAAACGCCGTTACCCGATCATGCTCAGCATCGAATTCGAAAACATTCTTTCTGGGTTCGGCAGTAAGTGTGGCCTCTATTCGCTGGAACAGTTCATTAAACCGCGTGAACTCAAAACCAACGGAAACTCCTTTTGAATCCACATGAAAAACCAACGCATCCGAAAGGTCCAATGGCTTCAGGAGCCAACCCTTACTTCCATGCATTAACCAAATTGGATCACCGGCCATCTGTTGGGCTGAGCGAATCGCCAGATCAGCAGCCTCTGACGTCAAATGCGCCGCATCGACCCGATACTGTAATTCAATAACCGAGCCAACATTGGGACCGCCGATGGCAATCTCAAGATCACGCAATCCACGTTCCACATCGACAACCCGACCACTTTGGCCCGGACTCAATTCAATTCGGCCACCACCAATAGGAATAAGGCTTCCCTTAGAAGCCGGCTGGTCAAAGCCTGCCGCAAGTCTCTTTATGTATCGGCGAGCTGCTTCCCGGTCATACACAACCGTTGGCGCATCAATACGTCGCACCTGTGACGATGCGAATAGCCGATCAAGGATCCCGCGACGAGGAAGGGCTTTGACCAACTCGCTTATCGGACCTCTGAAATCCGCACGAAGGCCGATATCACTAGCCGTTGGTCGCCATTCCCTGCCATGCAAACGAAAAACCGCGGGATTATTGAGAAAGGCAGCCCACGACGATTCCAGGCGTTCCAACACCTCATGGGCAGTTAACCCACTCGCTTCAACCTCACCAATAATCGTTCCGTCAGGAAAGGTAGATGAGTCTTGCTGAGCCCACAGTACGGTCGCCGTAACAGCAGGGATCGCAGCTATCGCAGCGCCAATACCAGCTACTACTGCGGTGCGTCGATCCACCCCATCCGGACCTGTCGCCACAACCGCTCCTTTAGCTCTACTCGTTTAGCGCTCGACCCGACAACTGCCAATTTTCACCTCAGAATGCCGAAGGGCTATCCTAACAACGTCGATACTTGACCACTGTTGAGCAACATCCCCACACAGTCCGATTGGTCGCCTGAGCGATCTTCCAGGGATAAGCTATTCGTATGCCGTCTCCCCGTAAAACCCGCACAAAAACTCCGCTTCGTCGATGGCGCGAGTCAAAAGCTGCCCAACGTGCACGAGGCAAAGAAATAATCTCACGACTACGGGAGAAGTACCCAAATGCTGCCGCCGAGCTGAATTATGGGTCTGCATTCCAGTTCTTAATATCAGTAATCCTGTCAGCCCAAACAACAGATGTCACGGTCAACCGAGTCACACCCAACTTGTTCCGAAAATTCCCCACAGCGAAAGCCCTTGCTGACTCGTCGCAAGCAGAAGTCGAAGACCTTGTGAGACAGACTGGGTTTTTTCGCAGCAAAGCCAAGTCCATCCGGGTGGCCTCGGCTCAAATCGTGGACGAGTTCAACGGTGAGGTTCCACGAACCATGGACGAATTGTTGCGACTGCGTGGCGTTGCCCGAAAAACCGCAAATGTGGTGCTTGGAGAAGCATTTGGCCTGGCCAGTGGCGTCGTCGTAGACACCCATGTAAAACGATTAGCGCAACGCCTGGGATTAAGTGAAGCTACTGACCCGGTAAAAATCGAGAGGGATCTTATGAAGGTTCTCGATAAAGAGGACTGGATCTTCGCGGGAATCGCCATCATCTGGCACGGTCGCAGAGTCTGTGACGCGAGAAATCCTGATTGCGACACATGCGAACTCAATAACATTTGTCCGTCCTCGACCTCACCCACCCGACCAACCCGGTCACCATTCACAGCCAAGCTATCGGCATGAAAATTACCGGAATCGAAGTTTTTAGCCGATATGTTCGCTGGAGAGAATGGCTATTCATTCGTGTGTCTACTGACGAGGGGCTTCATGGGTGGGGCGAGGCTTCGACATCCGACCGAGGCCAAGCAGTTGTCGGAGCCATTAAGCATTTCACCCCGCGACTACTAGGACGCGACCCTTCTGCGATTGAGCTCATCTGGAGGGATCTCTATACAGGCTGGCGCGGTGGCCCAGTTGTGAACAGTGCGATCTCAGCTATCGATGGAGCGCTCTGGGATCTTCAGGGCAAACGTCTAGGAGAGCCCATTTGGAAGCTTCTCGGTGGGCCTATCCGGCATAAGGTTCGAGTGTATGCTGGAGGTATATCGCGTTGGCTGGACTCAGTTTCCGACCATGTCGACGGGTCGATACGTGCTCGCAAAGAGGGCTATCGAGGCGTCAAAGTTAATCCGTTCGGGTCCCCTGGCCAGAGAAGCGAAACCGAAAGCTTGCGATTTTCCGAAGAATTAGTGCGCGGGATACGGGACGCAAACGGCCTAGATTTCGAGATATACCTTGAATGTGCTGAACGATTAACGCCACGTATAGCGATCGAAGCATCCCACATGTTTCAACCCTTTCGACCGGTATGGATGGAAGAACCGATTCCAACTGGCAACACTAAAGCAATGTGCTCGCTAGCACGTCAGATGTCCGTGCCTATTGCTTGTGGGGAAAAAATGTTTAGCCGCCAAGACTTTAGAGAATTGCTTGAGGGTGAAGGTGCCGCATTTATCCAACCAGACCTGACTCATGCCGGCGGCATAACTGAAGTCCTGAAAATAGCAGCTGCTGCTGACACATATTTCGTACAGATCGCACCCCATAATTCAGGAGGGCCGATTTCCGCAGCAATGGCCATGCAAATTGCCGCGGTGTCCCCGAACTTTTATGTACTTGAAACTGCCCAACCTGAATACGAGTTGCGATGCACCGTTGGAGGCGAGGCAATGGAAATCCACTCCGGCTACATGCACCTCAGCAACAAGCCTGGCCTAGGCATACCTGACCTTGATCTCACAGCTCTAGAAGAAGAGGCTCACGGAGATGAACCTGTCTACGCGTGGCGTGCCTTCTCCGAATAACGACGAAGCTGATAAGCATAGAACTTACAAAGTAAAATCCAGTTGCATCCTCCTAAATCCCCAGAGGTCCAATTATGTTTGACGCCGTTCATCACATCGCCTACGTAGTCCATGACCGGGACGCTGCGCTCCGCCTTTTCAGCGAAAAGCTAGGTATGAAGCCCTTCAAGATCTGGGAATCAGACGAAGAAGGTAATGCGTACGCAGCCCTTCAGATCGGAAACACTGACAGCTACCTGGAAATCATCTGCCCAACAAATGATGCCGTCAGTAAGTTTGCGGCTCACCTGAAAGAGCACGGAGCAAGCGTCCACCACGTTGCTTTCCGAGACGATGACTTTGACAATACGCTAAACACATTGAGCGAGCAGCTTGGTATTAATGGGACAGACCCCATAGTAAGTTCGTCGGATTGGCGGATAACTTTTCTTGACACCGACGCCACCCTTGGCGTCGGCTTGCAACTGGTTGACGGGAGGCACGAGTAATGTCCGAAACCACACAGACAGAGATCGGCCGGGTAACTCATTCACGCCTGAAGGAGTGTGGTCCCGCAATATGGTTGGCGGGTGACCCTGAAGACCTTAAGACCTGGCTTCCGCGTGGTGGCTACGGGATTGTGACCAACACGGTCGTGCTTGACGACCTTACCCAAAAGTATGGACAGCTAACCGAGGTCGTAAAACGCTATCTAAGCATCACGGATAAACCAGTAGTCGTGGAGATTGACGGCCATACCACGGATGAACTTTTGGATGTAGCTCATGTTTTCACCGCGATGTCGGATCAAATCGTCATAAAGATCCCCTGTGCAGAACAGGGGCTCGAGGCCTTCAGTGCCCTTGCCGCGGACGGCGTCGAGACGTTCTGCACCACGACTTTCAACCTGACGCAGGCCGCGGTCGTAGCACAGGCCGGAGCGACACATATATTGCCCTTTTGCGAACCGTACAAAGAAGTCGGGGTAGATCCCGTATGGCACGTCCACGAATGCGTCGAAATGCTAAGCGGCTGGGAACAGCGACCTTATGTGACCGCTGCCCTGGTTCGGTCAGTAGATGTCGCTGCAGCAGCGCTTCAGGCCGGTGCAGACGGCATCATTGTGTTTTGGGAAGTGTTTAGAGACATGCTTCACAGCCCGCTCACCGACGAATGGAACGAGACGTTCCTCACCCGATGGCAAAACATGCACAAAGCTGGCTTGCTTGAAGGCATTCCTGTCCGCGACACCGATCATTGACACGAGCCGTATTGCTGATGTGGAAACAGGCTCAGTGCCTTTCTCCCCAGTCAATGACCTGGCCCAAACACGGACAACCAGCAGCACTCGGCCTCGATCAAGACAGCCAAAACTCGTGAATGGCCACGAACGTTCCGGGACACCAAACAGGGTGACCGAGACCGAACAAGTGCCGAACCACCACCATCGGCGAACACTTGAATCGAGCATGCAGTGAAACGACGCCAATGGACGACCCTGGCCGGAATAGCAATTCTCTTTATTTTTTCGTTGTACATCGCCCTTCCATCAACACCTGGAGTGCCAGTCGAAATTGCGGGTCGAGACTTTTCGTCCCTTGCATTTCGGCAAGGACTTGATCTGCAAGGAGGCCTACATGTCCGCTTCCAGGCAAAACCACCGAAGGGGCAAGAGTTACAAACCGGAGACATGCAGGCCGTCAAACGCATCATTGAAAACCGGGTAAATGCCCTCGGAGTAGCCGAACCCTTGATTCAAATTCAGGGCAAAGATCGGCTAATCGTCGAACTGCCTGGCATTGACGATCCGGAGAAGGCTATCCAGTCCTTCCGTCAAACTGGCCAATTGCTCATCTTGAACACCGGATTCCAGTTTGTGCAGGAAGGTAGTCGCCTCGTCGCAGAACCAAGCCAAATTGTCCTTAGTGGCAGAGACCTTGAAGACGCAAGGCTCGGCTTCGACTCTCTCGGTAGCCCGAGAATTGAGTTCGATCTGAAGCCTAACGCTGGCGAGAAGTTTTATTCATATACAGGCACCCACATTGGCGAAGTTCTCACCATCACAGTTGATGAGCTAGTCGTAAGTTCGGCATCGATTCGATCGGCAATTCGAGACCGAGGTGTGATTTCTGGAAACTTCACTGCTGACGAAGCTCGGGCTGTAGCAATCCAACTCCGCTACGGAGCCCTACCCGTCCCCCTTGAAGTCGTCCAAAACTTCACAGTTCGACCAACGCTCGGCCGAGAATCTCTAGACGCAAGCCTTCGAGCTGGCGTGGTTGGCGCCGTTCTCGTTCTCAGCTTCATGATCTGCTATTACCGAGTGCCAGGTTTTGTGGCTGCAGCGGCACTCCTCGTGTACGCATGCATCGTGTTTGCCGCATTCAAGCTGATACCCGTAACCCTCACTCTGTCTGGCCTCGCAGGATTTATCCTCTCAGTAGGCGTCGCAGTTGATGCCAACATCCTTATCTTCGAGCGAACACGAGAGGAAATTCGGAAAGGCCGCACAATACGAGGCGCAATCGAATCAGGATTCAGCCGCGCGTGGCCATCTATCCGTGATTCGAATATTTCCACCCTCATTATCTGCAGTGTGCTTTTCGGATTTGGAAGCGGTGGAGTCAGGGGCTTTGCTCTCACTCTGGCAATAGGTGTTATGGCAAGTATGTTCAGTGCGATCACCGTTAGCCGAAACCTTCTTCGTGTTGCTGTGACCTCAAAAACCCTGGCACGGTCCAGATTTTTTGGCGTACGCCAAAAATCAGCAAGCCCATGACGTTTGCGATCACCGCTCGGAGAGGTTGGTGGTACGCGCTTTCGCTTACATTCCTACTACCCGGGTTACTCGCTCTCCTGACCGGTGGACTCAAACCTGGGATTGACTTCACCGGCGGCGCGCTCCTACACGTCCGTTTCAAGGAACCAGTAACACAACAACGTATTCAGTCAGTCGTGTCCGATGCTGGCTATAACAATGCAACCGTTCAACTTACCGAAGAAAACGGAGCCTTAGTTCGCGTTAGACAGTTAAACATCGAGCAAAAAGACTCAATTCTCGAGGCCTTATTTTCTGGAATTTCCCCAGGCCAAGAACTCAGTTTCTCCTCCATAGGGCCTATCGTCGGTTCCGAAATGACCAGAGCAGCGCTCGTTGCCGTAGTAATTGCGTCTGCCCTTGTATTGCTCTATGTTATTTGGGCATTCCGGCGCATGGAACGCGCTGCAGTGCTCGGCTTCGCCGCGATCGTCGCGCTGTTACACGACGCGATATTTCTTTTAGGCCTATTCGCCCTTCTGGGCCACTTCGCTCAAGTCCAAGTAGATGCTCTATTTGTAACCGCGATCTTGACAGTCATTGGATTCTCCGTGAACGACACCATCGTCGTCTTCGATCGTATCCGTGAAAACCGAGAACAACACCGCAAACTTCCCGAATCCTCTCGCCCCAACTTTGAAACAACCGTAAACCTCAGCATCAACCAAAGCCTGACCCGCTCATTAAACACGTCCCTTACAGCGATGGCTGTGCTTTTTGCCTTGGTTGTGCTTGGCGGACCAACGATCCGCCTGTTTTCCATTGCCCTAGGCGTCGGGTTCGCAATTGGAACCTATTCGTCTCTATTCAATGCATCCTGCTTGGTTGTTTCATGGGACCAATCAGACGGAAAAATAGTCTGGCGAAAGCTCCGCGAAAAACTACAACGAAAAGATCCTTAGTTTATTATTGAAGCCCGACGAATCTTAACCAGCCGTTGTCCGAACTCTACAACCGATCCGTCGTGAACCAGCACCTCGTCAATCACACCACTTACTGGCGAACTAACCTCGTGCGGCACACCTAGCACATCAACAAAACCAATCACCTGACCTTCTTCGACCTCGTCACCAACCACAGCGGGAGTTGATGCATCTTCCTCAGCGATAGCCCTAAACACCCCGACCTGCTCTGAGTCAACATTCGTTACCGCATCATCACCTGCTGAATCTTTGCCTTCTAACTCGGCTTCGGATTTGGCGACTGGTTGAGTCGATAGCAGGTCAATAGACCGGCGCACACGAACCATTCGGTCGCCATCACCAATCTCAATTTCCTCCGCACCAGTCTCTTTCAACAATTCCGCAAGCCGGGGTACTTTCTCAATTAGAAGGTCATCCCAATCGTGATCATCTGCCATAGCTACCCCTTCGCTTCCATTCACGCTCTAGACTGGTAATCGCCGGTCCGAGTGTCTATACGAAGCACATCGCCTTTATCGACAAAAAGCGGAACCTGTACCGTTAACCCTGTGACAAGCTTGGCCTGTTTAGTCGCCCCCGTAGCCGTATCACCACGGACACCAGGTTCTGTTTCAACAACTTCCATATCTACCGTGACCGGCAATTCAAGGCCGATAGGTGAAGACTCGAAGGCCACAATCTCTAGCTCCAACCCGTCGGGAAGATAATTGGCGGCATCGCCTACAGAATCCGTGGACAGCGTTAATTCTTCGAATGATTCCACATCCATAAAGTGATATCCCGAGTCATCGTTATAGAGAAACTGCACCTTATGCGAATCCAAGATGACACGTTCAAATCTCTTGGAAGCTTGAAAAGTTCGGTCAGTTATCGACCCCCCTCGAAGGTCCCGCAACCGTAACCTTACGTTCGCAGAACCACGGCCGATTTTTTGGTGCTGGAATTCCACCACCTGAAACAGAATATTCTCAATCCGCAACACCCAACCACGACGCAACTCACCTGCATCAATCACTGTAAGTGTTTCGATTCATTCACCTGCTATTAGCCCTCTCATTTTGCAGACTGTGTTAACACCTCAACACAATCATCCCCGATAACTACAAGATCCTCTATACGAACGCCTCCCCAGCCAGGTACATATATGCCGGGTTCAACTGAGGTAACAGCGCCGACAGGAAGCCTTCCTTCGTTTCGAGGCGAAACCGTGGGAGCCTCGTGAATCTCAAGACCTACACCATGTCCTGTACCGTGCCCAAAACAATCACCAAAACCAGCGTCAACAATCACCTGTCGGGCCAGCCCATCGGCAGTCTTCCCTGTCATACCAGCTGACATCCCAGTCTCGACCGCGGCTTGGGCCGACAAAACCACACCGTAAATTTCCCGAAACCTATCATCCGACCCACCCACATAAAAGGTCCGGGTTATATCCGAGCAGTATCCATCCAATTTGACCCCAAGATCGACGATGACCGAATCACCGTTGGTTATCAACCGATCACCTGGAGAATGGTGAGCCATCGCACCATTGGGGCCAGAAGCAACGATCGTCGGAAACGAAGGGCCGTCGCCGCCTAGTTTGCGCATGTGATGTTCTAGATCAGCGGCTAAATCACGTTCGACCACGCCAGAAACTAACCACTCACCCGCACAGTGCATAACATCATCTGCAAGCCTCACAGCTTCTGTAAGCAAGTTCAATTCCGCTTTGTCTTTCACGACACGTTGCGCTTCAACAACATCTTCTAAGGGAACAAGGGTTACCAAGCACTGCTCAGCAGCAAGGAAATCAGTGAGCTCTTGAAGCTGTTTAACCGACGTGTGCTCCGATTCAAATCCAAGCCGGGAAACACCCAACGAAACAACCCAACATTTGATTTGCTGTAGCAATTCGACGCTTTCGATCACGTCATAATCAATCGCCTGTCTACCAGCCTGTTCTGTATAACGAGAATCCGTAACCAGCCAACGAGCATTGACACTTATTAGCAGCGTGCCGGAGCTTCCGGTAAACCCGCTAAGGTATCGACGATTGGCCTCACCTGTCACGATCATGCCATCCACATCAAGTTCGGCACAGCTTGCTATGAGAAGATCCGTCCTATTGGATGTCACCTCAAATACCGCTTCATGTTTACTTCATGCTCTTCGTTTGTCCGCGCGAACTCGTGAGAACCATCACCTCGTGCAACAAAAAACAAATATGACGTGTTTGCTGGATTAGCCGCAGCCGTAATGGACTTTAGACCAGGCCCCGCAATCGGGCCTGGCGGCAATCCACCAGTCACATAGGTATTGTACTTAGAAGGAGTCTGGAGATCTGATCTATTGATATCCCTTTTCCACCATCTCCCCCCGGACCCATCCTGCCCGAGCACATATTGGACAGTTGGGTCAGCTTGAAGAAGCACTCCCTGCACAAGACGATTGTGAAAAACGCCCGAGATCAGCGCTCGTTCATCGTCGCGCATCGCTTCACGCTCAATTATTGAGGCAAGAGTGATTAACTCATGCACATTTAGTCCAACTTGAGCAGCTGCCGAACGGAGCGAGGCA
This sequence comes from Chloroflexi bacterium UBA6622, assembly GCA_002433065.1. Classification (GTDB taxonomy): domain Bacteria; phylum Chloroflexota; class UBA11872; order UBA11872; family UBA11872; genus UBA11872. The sequence goes on along the minus strand of DJHK01000041.1, from coordinate 144,395 downwards.
TCGACAACTTGTTCGAATCGCTGAAGCATGCGCAAAACTAGATCACGTGCCGTCGTACCCGAATCAATCTGATACGTATCAGGGAATAGATAGCCTTCAAGGCTATGCCCTGGAGGCAGTACCTTTATAAACGAAAATTCGCTGGCGAACGACGCGGACTCCTCCCTCGCTATCCGTAGAAATTCGGCCTCGTCAATCTCCGTTTGGTCTGCGATGCGCTCTGCCATCTCTTCTAAACGCCAGCCCTCAGGGAACGTGATTGTTTGTTCAACAACGGTGGCCTGACTAAACGTGCTAAGAATTTCGTCAAGCGACATGTTTGGCCTAAGAAGGAAACTTCCTTGCCTTAGCTGCCCATCGAGACCTCGCCTTGCCACCAAAACCTCAAACAATTTCTCGCTCTGAATAAGCTCCAGTTCTTGAAGATCTCGGCCAATATCCGCGGTAGTTGCTCCAGCAGGAATGGTAAACACAACAGTCCGTGCTGCTACAGTCGAAGGAGAATCGGCAAACCGTGACGTCAACGAATACGCGAGATAAAGCACACCGCCAAGCGTGATCACAACAATCGCAAGACTTTGTAACACCACACTCACACGACTCAACATTTTGTGGGTTTTCCCAGGAAACTACGTAACAGCAACTCAGCAGCCGTCGCATCAATTGCGTCAGCTACCGCCCCCAGTTGCCGGGCCTCATCACTCGTCAGGTGTTCGTTTTCCCAATGAATATCGTCCGTCCAATCTTGAAAAAGTCGAGAAGCCCATTCGCGACAACGAGACGCCTGTGCACCTTCGCTTCCATCAGCGTGTAACGGCAGGCCAACAACAAGTACCTCAACTTGATACTCGTCGAATATACGGCCAAGCACCCGTTTATCCGCCTCCTCTGAATGCCGCACAATTGTCGTACGAAGGGTCACAAATCCTCCGCCAGGATCGGAGACTGCCACACCAATCCTTCGCTCACCAAGATCAAAAGCAGCAACTCGCTTACCCAAAGTTGGAGGAGGAAGCTCTGGCTCAAACCTATTGATCAGACCGGTCCGATTTAATCGTGACGCCAACTCTGAATCCGAGGCGCGGGAAATTTTGAGTCTCCGGAGGGTGGTGCACAACTGAAACATCACGAACACCTGGCATTGCCCGAAGAGCTTCCATTCCCTCGCCAAGTCTTTGGCCAGTTATCAGAGCACGAGCACGATCCGTGTCAATATCGTCAATCACTTGTCCCACTGCAGCAAACTGCACATCCATAAGACCCTGGTTTTCAGCCAAAACCTTGTGCCCTCTTATATCGACCAAGTCCACATCAAAATATTGATGGTCGGGATTCGACATAATCCGGTCCCGAATAACAGCTTTCGCATCAGCTACAGAAAACATGGTGGCCTGAGCACGAATAGCCATCGTTAATGTCAATTCCCCGGTTCTGTCATCAATCAATGCACTGAAAGATTCTTCGAGTATTTGTGGGTTTCCTGCGGCTGGCGACCAAACCACTAGATCTTGGTGAGTTTCACGCTGCCTACGCAACCGTTCAATAGCCGCACTCTGCAACCGTTCCAGCAAAACACTTGACAGCTCATCCATATCCCGCTGAGTGACCAAAAAGACCTCGCGCTCATCACCACCACGAAACGCCTGCGGATTAAATACCTCTAACTTTGCTCCCAGATCTCCGCTTACTTGAGTGATGGAAAGTGGCGGTGCGTTTCCGCTCAAACCCGGGAGATCTGCCCTAACAACTACACTTGCCTCACCGGGAATGCTAGTGGCCCCGACCTTGAGGGTAGCCGGCACAAGAAGTGGGGCCTTTGTGAGAAAAACGACGCCATCAACTGAAGTCACACGAGAGCCCATCGGCAACTCAAGCGCTTGATCGGTCCTATTCCGAAGGGTTACCAACCCCTCTGCATGGGAGCTGGGTTCCCGCCGACGCCCCGTGGTCGGTTTTGTCAGGGACTCCGAGACTTCAACTTCTGTGATCAAGGCCGGCACGATACCCCGATCAATATCCACAGCACCGGCGTCAGGATCAATTCTGACTCCGACATCCACCGGTATGTTCTGGACGCGGGGAGAAATAACGACCGAGCTGGAAGGAACCACATAGTAGAAAACACCAACAAACAGCAACACCATCGCTAAAACAAATGCCGCGGCAAACGCAGCCACCGCGCGGACCGAGGCCAAATCTCCCGAAAGCTTGCCCCAGAGAGGCCAGGCGACAGCCGCCGATTCGCCAAGATGTGCTCCCTGCATCCTTTCAAATCTCACACGACCGTTCTCAAATGTTCCTCCCCGACCACCTATACCTGGATTTTGGTCGAAGCGAACGGTTGCATCATCCAGATCAGACCTCGAAATCCGTTCTATAACAACGTTTGAGCCCTGGTTCATACCGAGCCTTCCAACTGCTCCACATAGGCTCGACCAGCATCAAGCGCATCGGGAAGCTTTTCGCAATGCTTACCACCAGACATGGCGAGTTCCGGACGGCCTCCACCGCTACCACCGGCAACTCCGGCTACGTACTTAGCAAGTTCACCTGCATGCAGGCCAAGGTCAACCGCTGCAGGGGAAACTGCCGCCACAAACGAAGGTTTTCCATTTGAAATGGATCCAAGCAAGATCACCCACGGATCTGATAAACGCTGTTGGAGCTCTTTGGTTAAATGTCGCATTACATTCCGGTCGCCAAAAGAGACTTCAGCACAAACAAGTTGAACACCGTGGAGATGGTGAACGTCTTGCGAGAGCTGCTCGGCGAGCCGAGCCGCTTCAGTTAGATCTGCAACATGGAGACGACGACGCATCTCGCCTAGCTGCTCAAGCAACCCCTCAACTCGAGCAAGCACCTCGGATTGACCGGCCTCCAGACGACCCGATACTTGTTTTAATAAATCTTGATTACGCCCAACAAATTTCACGGACCCATCTCCAGTAACTGCCTCAATACGCCGAACTCCCGCAGCAATTCCCGTCTGTTGCACAATCGCAAACAAGCCGATCTGATTACTTGCCGAGCAATGAGTTCCTCCGCAGAGCTCTGTACTTATCGGGTCTAAAGTGACCATACGAACTACTTCGCCGTACTTTTCACCGAACAGAGCCATGGCACCCGCCTCCACAGCAACCCGAACCTCGGTAAGTCGTGTTTCCACCGGGTGATCTTTGAGAACCTCTGCATTAACCCAGGCCTGCACTTCTTCAAGTTCAGCATCGGTTAGCGAATCAGGGTGCGTGAAATCGAAACGAAGCCTATCCGGGTCAACCAAAGACCCTGCCTGCCGAACATGGTCGCCAAGCCGACGACGAAGCGCAGCATGCAGCAGGTGCGTCGCCGTGTGATTTCGCATAATGTTAAACCGACGTTCACGATCTACCACTGCCCGTACCCGATCACCAATGGCAAGCACGCCTTTTGAAATGCGGCATATATGCACCACCGTTCCTTCTGGACTTTTAACAGTGTCAAGGACGGTTACAAGCCCTTCCGGAGCTTCTAGAACACCAGTGTCCCCGACCTGCCCACCCGACTCACCATAGAAGGGCGTTTGGTCGAGAATAGCCATTATTTTCGAACCGGCGTTAGCCGACTGAACGAGCAGGCCTTCATTTTCAATAGCCACTACGGTGGATTCCCCCGACGTTACAAAGTCGTAACCAGTGAAGATCGTCTCTCCAAATCCGGATGGTAGAGATTCCGTGCTGTCCTTGGAGTGCGCAGACCGACTACGAGCCTTTTGACTTGCTAGAGCCTTCGTAAACGCCTCTTCATCCACACCAAAACCACGCTCGCCAGCAATGTCACGAGTTATATCCATAGGAAAACCAAATGTGTCATACAGCTCGAATGCCCGAGCGCCATCAACCTTCCCGCCAGGTTCTACTTCCGCAAGAATGTCTTCTAAACGCGTAATGCCAGAATCGAGCGTACGCCGAAATCGACCCTCCTCGTCTTGAACCACGCCCTGAATGAAATCTGCTCGTGAAAGAAGTTCTCCATAGCCCTGCTCTGCCATAACCTTAATAGCCGACGCAACCACCGGCCCAAGCGCGTCTTCGTCAATGTTGAGCTGACGTCCGTGACGAACAGCCTGACGAATACTTCGCCTAAGCACATAACCCCGTCCCTCATTGCCAGGCATTACACCGTCCCCAATTAGAAAAGCCGATGCACGGGAATGCTGAGCAATTACCCGTAACGAACGACCGCTTTCAGCAATGGGGTCATACGCAACCCCTGCACATTCAGAAGCCGCCTCAATCAAAGGCTTCCAAGTATCGGTTTCGTAGATTGAAGATACACCCTGCAAAACAACCGCCCAACGCTCCAAACCCGCACCGGTGTCCACACCCTGCTGATCCAGAGGATTTAGTTCACCCTCGATCGATTTAAAATACTGATTGAATACGACATTCCAAATCTCGAGATACTGGTCGGGTGCTTGCATCGGGCCCACGTCAGGCAAATCAGGTCGAAGGTTGATGTGCAACTCGGTTGTCGGACCACACGGCCCACTATTGCCAGTGGGCCCCCAAAAATTATCCTCTCCTGCGTAGGCGATGCGCTCTCCCGGATGCCCAAGATCTGTCCAAATTTCAACTGCCTCATCATCCCTGGGAACCGGGCCTCCGCCTTCATATACGGTTACCCATAAACGACTCGGGTCAATACCAGCCTCATCAAGAACAAGCTGGCGAGCCCACTTAATCGCCTCTTCCTTGAAATAATCGCCGAAGCTAAAGTTCCCCAACATCTCAAAACATGTGAGATGGCTAAGGTCGCCAACCTCGTCAATATCGGTTGCTCGAAAACACTTTTGAACGGTTGTGATACGGCTGTAAGGAGGATTCTTTTCACCACTAAAATACGGTTTGAACTGCTGCATACCCGCTGACGTAAGCAGCACGCTTGGATCACCAACAGGCACGAGCGAAGAACTTGGCAAAATGGCATGTTGACGGGCCTCGAAAAACCCTAGGTAAAGATCCCGAATATCAGCAGTTTTCATAACAATGCATGGCTTCCCAACGACTCTGAAAAAGACAAAAGGCCGCCGGAAGCAACCTCCCGATCAGCCTCATTCTTCAAACGAGTCACAAGTTAAGCCTGTCCTATAAATATTCCTCTCTTCTCAACAACTTTATTCAAAGGCCTTTATACAACCGCACGGTGACTCGATCGCTCACCAAAACATGCAGCATTATGAAAAGTAGCATGTGGTTTTCAAACGGGGCAATCCGGTTTCTTACGGATAGAAAAAACAAGACCAATTCCTTCAACTAAGCCAGGATCAAGTGCGCAAGCATTAGAGCAACGATGCAACCGGCAATCCCTCCCAGAAGCGGAAGACCACCCACAAGTAAATAAGTCGCCCCAAGCGGTGTAGCCACAACCGCTCCTGCCGCAAATCCCCCGACTCCAAATGGCCAGTAAAACAGCCCCGACCGATCTCGTCGTCCAAAAAGCGCATGGAATATAAACGTTGTGAACGTTGCAAGGACGAAGCCAAGAAAGACCGGCGGAGGAATCAATAACAAGGCATCCACCTTACATGCCCCCTACAGATTTATCCGCGACCTTCTCAAGAACACGCACCTGTCTAACAATGCTGGCCGCTGCCATTTCCACGTCCCGCCGATTGGTTGGCATGCCAACCGTACACCTCAATGCTCCACGCCTATATGAAGCAGGCAACTGTAAGGCCTGCATAACATGAGAAACCTCCAACGAGCCCGAGGCACAAGCCGAACCAGTAGACACCTCAATCCCATCAAGGTCTAAACGTTGGAGTAAAGACTCCGCGTCAATCCCTCGAAATGCGAAAGAAGCAAACGAGGCCAGACGATTACAAGGGTCACCTGTGAGCCTTACTGTTGGACAGCCTTCAACGACCTCACGAACCAACACGGTCACGAGCTCTCTGTAATGACTCACTCGAGCAGATCGCGATTGTTTTGCCCGCGTAATGGCAACTCCAAACCCAACAATGCCTGGTACATCCGGAGTCCCTGCACGAAGATTGCGCTCCTGTGCTCCCCCAAACACCTGGGGCCACACGTCAACCCCATCGCGAACGTACAGACCTCCAACTGATTTTGGACCATATATTTTGTGGGCCGTCATGCTCAGAAGATCCACCCCGAGCCTGTCTACATTTATGTCTACCTGTCCAACAGCTTGAACTGCGTCAGTGTGCACGACAGCTCCAGCAGAATGGGCGATGCGTGTGAGCGTCTCCAGTTCTTGCAGCGTCCCAATCTCGTTGTTAGCAAGACCAATACTGACCAGCACAGTATCCGGACGGATCGCCTTCTCAAGATCAGATGGTCGAACACGACCACAGGAATCAACAGGAAGCTCCGTCACCTCAAATCCCTCATTGGTTAGAGCACGAACCGCATGTAGCACAGCGTGATGTTCAATCGATGTAGTCACAATGTGTCGGCCACGATAGGAAGCAGCTTTCGCGCTGCCCATCACACCGAGATTGTTTGATTCCGTGCCACCTGACGTAAAAACGATCTCGTGGGGTTGAGCTCCAATAGCTTCGGAAACTTGCTGGCGGCCGTGGTCTAGCGCTGAACGAGCCTCTCGACCCGACGCATGCACGCTCGACGGGTTACCCGATTCTCTCCACAAATACGGAAGCATCGCCTCGAAAACCGCCGGGTCTAGTGGCGTGGTGGCGGCATAATCCAAATAAACTCGTTTGTTGACATCGCTCATGACTTAGAAAGTATGCCGTGCCGAGATGCGAGTCACGCATAACCGTTCAACAAAACCTGTGATGATTACGCTCAATATTGCGTCCACCGCCAATTTGCTCGATACCCTGTACCCATGCAACCACGCTTCTCACGCCGTGTTTTTGGACGCACCGCAACCCTTGCCTCTGTAAGCGCCGCCTTGGGGCCGGCGAATCTGAGACTAAATGGGTTAGCGACAGCCCCAGAACTCGTGATCAATCCAAAGTTCGTGGCCTTCGTTCAAAACGCCGGTGGAACCGCTGTGATCGGACAGCCACTTACCAAAACGTTCAAACACGATGGACGTACGGCTCAATTGTTTGAGAATTTCCTCCTCGAATGCCATGAACACAATCAATCTGCTCCTTGCCTTATCAGACCGGCTGCCCTCGGACGACTAGTTTCAGGAAGCCGGTATTTCCAGAAAACGAGGCCCTTTCGGAGCTCTGCGCAAGTGAAGTACATCTGGAAGACCAAGCACTCCTTGCGCTTTGGATTCCTTCGCACCTGGGAACAGCTAGGCAAAGGAGCCCTCCTCGGAAATCCAATTTCCGAGGAAGTTCCAGAGGCTGGCGGTATAACCGCCCAATACTTCGAGCACGGAAAGTTGACCTACTCTCCCAATCGACGAAAGCCTGTACAAATCAGTCCTATAGGACATACGTATCTTGCGGCGCTGGCCAACACGACAAATGCCTCGTACCAAATATCACCCATTTCACCGACGCGCCCTGGTGAGGCAGCCCAGATACATATCGAACTTGTCAACACCGGAGAAACTGTATGGCAATCTTCAGGGGAACAAGCTGTTTGGCTAGGAGCCCGCTGGGCCGACTCCCTGTCCCCAAAAACTCGGGAAGCACTTTCATCGGTCCCGTTACCCCATGATGTGCCGCCCAAAGGTTCAGCCACCGTCAAATTGGACATTGAAATCCCTCGTAAACCCGGCCCCTATCGGCTCCAACCGGATCTAAAGACTGCTAACGACTGGTTTAGCTCAAAGGCTATTTCTGCGCCAATCATCGCCACCCCTGCCCGCCTAGAAATGCCGGATGTTCGGGTCGGCCTCCTAGACATTAGCGATGACAACCCGGGTGTCACGCAAGCAACGATCTTCTCAACAGGAGGTCTCCGAATCCACGACGAGGGTGGGATGCACCTTGCAGAACTAGGACCAACTCAACGTGTAGTTATTCGCCGAGACATTCCCAATGAAAAGCATCGCATTGAACTTCCGGACGGAAGCAAGATAGATACAGCAGGAAAAGTACTCGTTTCACCAATGGAGGAATCTCTCCTTCGACTAGAAGAAACTGCACCCCAAAGAACATACCGAGGCACGATGGAGTTTGCCTGGCTTCCCAAGTATTTGTCAGCCTGGGTAGTGAACATACTGCCGATGGATGACTACCTTTCAGGAATTGTCGAACAACGAGACACCATCCCGTGGGAGGCGCTTCGTGCGTCTGCGATCGCATTCCGCACATATGGATATACGGTCCGGAACGAACGCCGGGCCCGAGGCAATCTGTTTGACGTAGCTGCCTCGACCTACCACACACCTACGCTTTTTACACGTGATCAGGTTTACCACGGTGTAGCTCGCGAATTGTCAGGTACGCGCCTTCGTGACGCGATACGGGATACTCGAGGGAGTGTAATGACCTACAAGAACAAGACAATCCACGCGGTGTATTTCTCCCGAGCTGACGGACGAACAAGAAACTGGCATGACGTCTGGGGCGGCCGCCCTAAGCCCTGGGCAATGGGGGTGCCAGACCCTTACAGTGTCGGACACCGCCTATTAGGCCATGGCATTGGGTTACCCCTGCGGAGCGCCAACGCTATGGCAGCAGATGGGGCCATAGCAGAAGAAATCCTTACCAGCTATTACACCGACATTGACTTCAATCACGTCTACTGACCAGAAACCTGAGGTCTACACCATGCACGGACGAGACTTTCTAACACTAAGAGATGTGAGCCCTAGCGAGCTTCAACTGCTCCTGGATCGAGCAGCCCAGCTAAAGGCCGCCCAAGCTCAAGGCACTCAACACCGTCTATTGAAAGGTCAAAGTCTGGCAATGCTGTTTGAAAAGGCCTCGCTCAGAACCAGAACTACTTTTGTATTGGGCATGACACAACTCGGGGGTACGGCGATCGATTTGATGAGCGAACACACACAAATAGGTGTCAGGGAACCAATCCCAGACATTGCGCGAAACCTTGAACGTTGGGTCGATGGCCTCATGGCACGAGTCTTCCGACACACGGTTTTAAACGAACTTGCAGACTCGACCTCGATCCCGATCATAAATGGCCTTAGTGAGCTCGAGCACCCCTGCCAGACCCTTGCAGACCTCCTTACCATTCGTGAAAAACGCGGGGAATTGGAAGGCTGTCATCTCGCCTATATAGGTGACGGTTTCAATGTCTGCAACTCCCTGTTGCTTGGAAGCGCATTGACCGGCATGCACATAAATGTCGCAACCCCCGCCGGTTACGAGCCAAACATGGACGTCGTGGACTCGGCTCGAAGATTGGCAAAAAACAATGGTGGAACTTTAGAGTTAGGTTTTGACCCCGTTGCAGCAACGAAAAACGCGGACGTGGTTTACACCGATGCTTGGATAAGCATGGGGCTTGAGAACGAAGCAAAGAACCGACGAGAAGTTTTTGAAGGGTATCGGGTCGATACCAAGCTAATGGCCCACGCGAAACCAGAAGCAATATTCATGCATTGCCTCCCTGCCCATCGAGGGGACGAGGTGAGCGCTGAAGTAATCGATGGAAACCAGTCTGTTATTTTCGATCAAGCCGAGAATCGACTTCATACCCAAAAGGCTTTATTAGTAATGCTTTTACGAGGAGACTCCGCCTTTTGCGAAATCCCGACGTAAACTAATGCAAAGGTATTTAGGCACAAAAAGTTGGAACAACTAGAGTACCTTTCAGGTGAGTTCAGCTTCGGCGCTGCTATTCAAATTCTACTTGTAGCGCTGCTCTTCAATACTGTGCTCACACTGATTCGCGGAACTCAAGCAGACCAACTCCTCCGGGGCGTCTTATTACTAGTCGTAGCAATGCTTGTAATAGGACGCGTGCTCCAACTCGAACTTGTCAACTGGATTCTTGACAACGGGCTACTCGTAGCCATGTTTGCGCTGATCGTTATATTCCAGCCGGAACTGAGACGCCTGCTCGAGCGCGTAGGACGCACCGGATCCCTGGTGGCTCACCCCTTTGGCATCATGACACCTGAGCAAACCCAGCGAATGATTGGGGAGGTGGTCTCCTCGGCTGAGGCACTATCCGCACGCTTATGGGGTGCCCTAATTGTCCTGAGGCGTGAGGGTGGGCTCGATGAATTTGCTAGCACTGGAACCAGGCTAGACGCTGCTCTCTCTCGAAACCTCATGATGACGGTTTTCCATCCCGGATCAGAGCTTCATGATGGAGCAGTTCTGGTAACCGCGACTCAGGTAGTTGCAGCCCACGTCATGTTGCCGCTAAGCGATGAGCTGGGACCACAGGATCATGTTGGAACGAGACATAGGGCAGGGCTTGGTATCACAGAAACCACAGACGCTGTTGCTGTAATGATTTCTGAAGAAACAGGGGGAATATCGATAGCGGTAGACGGCCGAATAGAACGGCACCTCACAACAGATCAGCTTCGACGCCGTCTAGAAACCGCCTTCCGCGTGCAGACACGAGGCGCTGGACTTCAGGGCCTTCCTGCCTGGATATCCAGAGGGCGGTGAAAGCTCGAAGCCAACATATTCGTTGGCTTGTGATCTCACGCCGACTTCTCACGCGCAGCCTCGGCATACGTTTTCTTGTAGCGTTGGCTCTATCCGCCTTGGTTTGGGCAGGATTAACTCTAGATCGAAACCCGAATGCCCAAGAGCTCTTCAACGATGACATCTCAGTTAATGTCGTAAATCTAGGACCTAACCTTGTACTAGCAAGTCAGATCGAACCGGTCCGAGTTAGCATCCAAGGCCCCAAAGTAAATATTGCCCGGCTTACAATGCGAGACTTCGTGGCTCGAGTCGATCTAACCAGTATTGGTTCAGGCAACCAGCAGGTTCCGGTGATCGTTGAGGTTTCGGACCCTGCAGTAGAAATAGTGCGTATAACCCCGGCAACAGTGTCAGTAACGATCGATCCTTTTGAAGTTCGTGCAATTGAAGTAACTGCACGACTCGAAAGCGCACCTGTCATTGGGTTCCGGGCCGAATTAAACGAAGTGGCCGCTAACCCAGCGATCGTCCAAGTCAGCGGCGGGGCTTCCGACATCGCCGAGGTCGCTGAGGTCATCGCAAACGTGAGTCTTGACGGTGCCACACGCGAGGTCTCCACACAAACACTTTTGGTTCCGGTCAATCGGCAGGGCGACGAGATCACTAACGTCATTATTGACCCACAAACTGCACAGGTCAGTGTTCCTGTAACACGTATAACAAGCCGAAAACGAGTCCCCGTGGTTCCAGAAATCGACGGCAACGTCGCCGCAGGATTTTTCATTAGTCAGATTAGTATCACCCCCACAACCGTCGAAATTGAAGGCCAACCAGAAGCACTGGAACGGGTCAACTCTGTTTCGACATCGGACCTGGCCGTATCTGGAGCACGTGCTGATATTGAAGCGGAAGTTACTTTCAGTGAGCCATCAGACATTACGGTTTTAAGTGAGCGTCCGACAGCACGAGTCGTCGTAGTTGTTCAGCCACTCAATGACACCGCTACTATTCAGGCTGCGGTCGTCATTGAAAACCTTCCTTCCACGCAAGTCGCTAGGGTCGCTGAGCCATCAGTACAAGTAGTGGTTGGGGGTGCCGCTGAAGTTCTTCGTTTAATAAGAGTTGGAGACATTGTCGCTGAAGTTGATGCAAGCAATTTGGGTCCAGGCAAACACAAAGTTCGCCCTGTAATCACTGTACCCCTTGGTATAGAAGTAGCTCGGGTAGAACCTTTGAGCGTTACCGTCAACATCGAATCTGGAGCCCCACTCAATCCTGCCCCGAGAATCACACCCCTAGTTGGTCCAGGCGGTGCAGTAGCACCCGCCCAAGAACCACCTAAACCGAGTCCAACACCCGTCAAAACCAGCGCCGCTGGCTAGCCCGTACCAGCACGCTCAATCGCTCTCGCGTAAAGATCTAGCAGCCCCACGGTCAAAGATGACCAGGACAGCTCTTTGCAAACACGTAAATTCGCCTGCTCCCGAATAGTATCCCCGTCACAATCCGCCAACGCTCTCAACACAGCCACCGAGACCGAATTCGGCTGATCAGTTTCTGCAACATAGCCAGTTAATCCATCCGTGATGAATGTTGTAGCTTCCCCTACCGGGGTGGTGACGACCGGCACCCCCGCGTACATTAGATCCACGAAGCGAGGCGAGCATTTCGCCTGATTTGCGAGGTTATTGGCCATTGGCATCAAGGCGACATCTGAAGCCGCAAGGAAAGATGGGAGCGACTCAAACTGCGTCCACCCCATAAACATGATGCGACGCGACAAGCCACGATCCTTAACAGCATCACTAAGGGATGTCTCCTGTCCAAACTTGCCAGCCCCGAGAATAAGAAATTTTGCAGTTTCAGAACGAGCTGCAATTGAGCAAATAAGCTCCACCCATCTCGCAACGTCATAATCAAAAAACCGTGTGTAAATCAAAACTAATTGATCTGCCGGGTCTAGGCCCAACGACCCCCTAACAACATCACGTTCAGCGGAAGCCTTTTCAAGATCCCATCCTGCATATGCCGATTGATCAAATCCATTCGGGACATGCATGACGTCACGACCTTTAGCCACACTAATTGCCCGACGCTCAAGCTTTCGACTAGCTGCCGTAAAGGCATCGCACCTACGCATTCCTGCTCGTTCTTGAACATCAAAGATTTCAACCAAGATTCGAGAATAATCTTCATTGACACTCCAACCTCCGCGACCTTCCCAATCGTCAAGATCAAGGACAATGCCCGGACGTTTTGACCTTAGAGAGATAAACAGCTGCGCCAGTCCTGAAACAGCTTTAGGCTTGAAAATATGGACCAAATCAGGAGCCCATTCCTCTACAAGCTTGACGCTTGCCTGAGCGAGCCGGTAATGCGTCCACATTTGGGCAGGAAGAGAATGCCCCACAAACTTTGGCCGCTTCAAACACCACACCTCTACCCCACAGTCCACCCACGATTCCCCATACAGTGAAGGCTGGTCATAGGGCGGAACGATGACCCGTGCCCGGTGCCCCTTAGCAACAAAGGCTCGCGCCATAGGCAATAGCCTTCGACCCGTCGTATTCTTCGAGGAAAACCCGAAAGGTGCCAGGAACACGACATCCATGGGCTACAACTGTGGTTGCCGGAATAGCCGCGTCGAAATCAGCGTCATGAAAAACGTCAGCAACCCAAAGATTGACAGAACGGCACCGACTTCAAATGGGAACGACCTGTACTTAAACTCCACACTGTACTTCCCAGCCTCAGGTATAAACACTGCACGGTTTCCTAAGTTCGCACGCCAGACTGCCCGTTGCACCCCGTTCACATAGGCCTCCCATCCCGGATACGGAGCGTCGGGCAGAACAAGCAAACGGGCACCACTCGAATACACCTCCATCTGGATGCGTTCAGGCTCTTCAATAACTGATACAACATAATCTAGCTGGTCACGACTTTCGCTTTGAGTCACCCTCGAGACTTCACCACCGATGAGCGGTGCTAGCCTCTTGAGCTCATTCGAATCAACGAAACCACCACGTTCATCCGCTGGCAAGACTCCAACATCCTGCAAAAACTGGCCCAATGCACCGAGGGGAGGCGGTCTGCCAACTCCCTCCACTAGAACAGCAGCTCTTGTCAGATCAAATTGACTGGCACGGACAATTTCACTGGCTTCGTCCAAAGTACTAACTACCTGAACAGAACTCACAAGTCGAGCACGAGGTTGCGTCGCTGCCCGAGTAACCACCGAAACATCACCTATTGACCTGGAGACCGATGGCTCACCAGAACGTAGCAAAAGCGAGGTAGCCGTTCCATCCGCGTGTCGGAGTGCAAGGCCCCTGAGGTCCAAGGCTTCGGTTTCAGCCACAACACGAACCATTTCTACGTCATGAGTCATGCCAAACGAAACGCTACTAACGTAAGACGGCCTACTAAGACCAACACGCGCGGAAGCCAAGTGCCCGGGACCTATAACAATACGCTCGGGCCGCTTAGGCAGCCGACTGACTGGAAACGTCTTGAGCTCGCCGTCACGAGTCTGGATCTCAATACGACCCACTTGTCCTACTGCTTGCTTGGCCAGAGCATCAATTACCACTGTCAGCCCATTAACATCTTCTATCTGTAGATCATCCCACGTGTGTGTCCCCTCAACCCATCGGGGAAAACTTATGTCGATGAACCCACTGTCAGAAACGAGAACAGCCTTTCGGTTCCGGACAACATGCTGCACGACCAAAGCTTCTAAAACTCGGTCGGATGGAATAGTTTCTATTTGATGCTGTAGCAAGCGGTCTGGCGAATCAGCGGTACCCGGGAACAGCACATCACGAAACATAACGTAGGAACGTAACGGCAAAACTCCTCCGTCATAGCCGTCAACCGAAACCACATCCCTAACCATTGAAATATTTGGATGCATGATCTCTTCGTTTTTTGTGGCAACAAGGAATTCACGCCACGACCGCTCACCCAATCGTTCACGCCATCGCTCAGCAAGCTCGGCTCGTCTTGCCTGTGACACCTCAAAGTCTGGCTTCGCAATACTCAAAACCCTGCCCTGCCACGAATCAGATGCAAGAAACTCATGCACCTCCGATTCACCACGATAAACCCGATCAGGGATCGGCTCCCCAACCAGGCTCGGGCCTGACGCAACAACCAACTCGACAACCAGCAAGACTGGCCCGACCCACTGCACCCTAACGTCGCCACGCATGTATGCCAGCGTAAGGGCCACGATCGTTACAACTCCCGCAACCACCCATGCTCTCGCCGTGTCATACGGAACTGGATTGAGCAGGGCCAGCCAAGTCATGATGCACATGAAAATGCCAAGTACCATCGCAGTTACCACAAGGTGGCGGCGCTTAACCGATTGAGGAAGATTCGATCCGAGGGAGTCCACCCCCTGTCCCGCCAAGATCGACGCAGAAAGCGCGCCTAAAACAAGCCATCGTGGAGGCACGCGAAACAAGTCAAATCCGGGAACCACCTTGTGGACCAAAGAAAACATTGGGGTCACTGGTCCCAGAGAAAGAGCCACGGTCACACCAACCGTCATCAACAGAAACAAAGTTTTCGCACTTGGCCTCTGGGAGGACACACCTAACAGAGCGAGCACCAGACCAGAAACACCTATGTGTGCAATAAACTCAGTACTGGACGGCAGCGAAACGAATGTTGGCAATACTGCACTAAGAAATTCTGCGGTCGGCAAGGAAAACGAAGCGGCCTCATCGATCGATAACCCACCGGACCTAATGCCATGCCTAGCAAGTTCGAGCGTTGGCAGTACTTGCACCGCGGCCAACATAGCGCCACCACACAAACCGATAAGCCATATGCCCAGAGCACGGCCAAGATTAAGAGCTCTTCCCCGTCCATTCGGAACCCTCAACGAAGACGTTCCTAATAAGGCGGCAAAAGCTAACGAAAACACAAGGGACATATACAGCGCTTGAGGATGACCGGCCAAAACCATGAGCGCTGTGAGGATCGGAATAGCCAAAAGCCCACGCCGATCACCGCTAATAGCTCGATCAATACCCAACAAAAGCCAAGGTAGCCATGCAACTGTAGAGACTTGGTTTATATGGCCGGCCTGAGCCGAAAAGTATCCACCGAATGCAAATGCTGCCCCTGCAGTCGTTGCACCAGGCCAACCAATCTTGAACGAGACTCTGGAAAGAACAAGCGTCCCGATAGCAGCAAGGAACACGTGCAACACCAATGCAAAGCCAATAGCACGCTCAGCACTAACCGGCAAAAGCAACCAGTTAGGCAAGTAGAAAACAGCAGCCTGGGGATTCGCCAGAAAAGGGGTCCCAGTGAACAAGTTGGGATTCCACAGGGGCACTCGTCCTTGCTGCAAATAATCAAAGGTGTAGGTCCAATACGGATAGAAATAAGTCTGTGTGTCAAAACCCGCTAGAACCAGACCCTCAAATAGAAGACGTCTATAAATAAGAAAAACGCCAAGGACTAGTAATAAGATCGAGACGGCCGATGCCCAACTGACCCGTGGAGATCCGAACGTAATGAGGCCTCGTGGAGCACTCATCATTTGGCCTTCCGAAGCAAATTTCTCCCTAGATATCCTCAGCCAAAATAATTGCCTCAGCTATTTCGCGCATCGACCGCCTGCGATCCATACTCATTTTTTGAATACGTTTGAAAGCCTCAGGCTCGGGAAGGTCATGCTTGGTCATCAGGATTCCCTTAGCCCGTTCCACTGATTTTCTTGTCTCCAATTGTTCCGAGAGGTCAACTGCAGTTTGACTCATCTCTTGAAACTCACTGTATCTGGAAAGCGCAACAGAAATAGCAGATTCAAGATCCTTGTCACGCAGCGGCTTCAAACAATATCCGATCACACCAGCCTCGCTTGCCCTTTCTATAAGACCCTGCTCACCATGAGCAGTCACCAAAACAACAGGAGCAATTCGTTCCTCGGTTAAACGTCTTGCCGCTTCAATACCATCCATCGCAGGCATCTTAATGTCCATAACGACCAGATCAGGACGCAGCTCACGAGCCATATGAACTGCAGTTTCACCATCGCCAGCCTCCCCAATGACCTGATGGGAAGCTCCCTCCAAACGCTCTTTCAAATCGAGACGGATAATGGTCTCGTCCTCAGCAACAATAACCCGCAAGCTCACATGAAAACCTTTCAACAGCAGAAACGCTCAGAGACAGAAGAATTGGTCGCGATGTGCAAGCGTACCAATCAATAGGCCTACAAAACGGGCAAGTCAGCACTCACACAGGAATTGACCAGCAAATCCCACCACATCTAGTATCCATGACATCCCTTGACACGACATATGCGGTTGAGTGCACCAAACAGTGCCTCCACTAACAAGTTGTTCACTAAGCGACTGGAGAAGTTTGCCGTGAAGGTCACGTGCCTCCAAGAAAATCTAACCCGAGCGATGCACCTCGTAAGCAACGCCGTAAACACCAGAAGCCCTCTTCCTGTACTCAGCAACGTTCTTGTTTCTACGGAAGAAGGCGGCCTAAAACTTTCGGCGATGAATCAGCAACTCGCAATATCCGTTTGGATTGGTGCAAGTATCGAAACCCAAGGAGCAACTACGGTTCAAGCCAGGCTGCTCACTGACTTTGTAGGACAACTCCCAGAGGGCACAGTAAACATGGCACTTGATGCCGATACAGACGAACTCTCCGTGTCGTCTGGGCGCTACAGAGCGAAGATGAAAGGCATCGACGCGGACGAATTCCCCCCTATTCCTGAAGATAGCGCCGAACGAGAAGTTGAAATGCCCACTGAGCTATGGACTGAAATCATCGATCAAGTCGTAGTCGCTGCTGCAACGGATGACAGTCGCCCTGTACTGGCCGGCATTTGCCTTACACTCGACCCCCAATTCATCGAGCTAGCCGCTGCTGACGGATACCGTCTAGCCGCAAGGCGTGTCGAGGTGAACACGGGACTCAGCGAATCGACACAAATCATCGTCCCGCGATCAGCCATGGTCGAGCTTGGACGCATCCTTTCAGATGATCCCGGCACCGTTACGCTCGGGCTATCACCAAACGCTTCATCTGTGCTGTTTAGCACTAAGTCCGTTTCCTTAGTCTCTCAGCTTATTGACGGGCAATTCCCAAACTACACACAGCTAATTCCAGCAACAGAAAACATTGAAACTCGAATCGTTGTGGACACGGGTGAATTCGTTCAGGCAACCCGTATTGCCGCACTTTTCGCTCGCTCCGGACAGAACGTAATTAAGGCAACAATTGAGGCAGGAGACGACGGTAATGGCCGTATAACACTTTCAGCCAACTCCTTAGACCTAGGTGAAAACAAAGGTGAAATTGAAGGAACAGTGGTCGGAACAGATGCCCAAATAGCCTTTAACTACCGTTTTTTGACGGAATGCCTAGCCACAGTGCAGTCCGACCGGGTGTCCCTTGCGCTCTCGGGAAACACCAGCCCCGGCCTGATTCGACTAGTTGACAAAGATGGTGAGGACATCCCGTTCTTTGATCACGTGATCATGCCCATGCACACAGTGACTTAGGCCCGCCGCAAGAAGCTCTGTGTTCACAATGCTAGTACCACTACCTGAAGGTCGATTTGATCACTGAAGGAGTCACGCCCTGGACAACGGGACGAGATCCAGTGGTCGCGCCTCATGCACTGATCTCTACGGGACATCCCCTAGCAACTGAAGCAGGGCTGCGCATGCTCCGATCTGGAGGAAATGCGTTTGACGCAATCATCTGCGCCGCTGCCGTAATTGCCGTCGTAGAACCTAGCATGAACCACGTCGGTGGTGATGTTTTTGCGCTTTGCCTGCCTGTCGGCCATGCCGACCCTGTATCCATCAATGCTAGCGGGCCATCGCCTCTTCAACTTTCCATCGATAAATTCGGCGGCGAAATACCCGCCCACGGTCTGAACTCCTCGACCGTACCTGGCGCAGTTAGTGCATGGGAAACAATCTTAAACCGCTACGGCACCCGAGCACTTTCCGAAGTCTTAGAACCGGCAATCGAATATGCCTCCCACGGATTCCCTGTCGCTTATAGAACCTCTCAGCATATCGCTGACGCTTCGGAAGCACTCATGGAGCACGGAGAAAGTGCTCGCAGCTTTCTCCCTACCGGATCCCCTCCAAAGCCAGGCGAAACACTTGTCCAATCCGATCTCGCAAAAACCCTCGGTGAAATTGCACAAGGAGGCGCTGAGGCCTTCTACCAAGGACCGTTCGCAAAGGCACTCGTCGCTGCTTCAACCAGAGACCATGGCTCGTTTACCAGTAACGATCTAGCATCCTATACCTGCGAGGTTGGACAGCCCCTACGAAGTTATTACCGCGGATACGAAATCTTGGAACAGCCGCTCCCCTCTCAAGGATTTCTCGTTCTGGAACAACTAAATATCGCTGAAGGATTTGAGTTAGCAGACCTTGAATTTGGCAGCCCGGAAGCTATACACATCATGGTAGAAGCCAAAAAGGCGGCCTTTGCAGATCGGATGGCCTACATCGGAGATCCACGATCATCGTCTATACCCATCGACAGGATGATCAGCAAAGAATTTGCCGCACAAAGACGAATGACGATCGACCCAGTTCGAGCTGCGACACCTGTCGCAGCTGGAGACCCAAGCACGTTAGGCGGCGACACCACAACCCTTTCAGCAGTCGACAAAGACGGGAACGCCGTAGCTTTCATTCAAAGCATCTTTGCGTCCTTCGGATCCGCCTATGTGGTTCCGGGAACTGGCGTGCTGTTAAACAACCGCATGAGAGGATTTTCCCTGGACCCCAATAGCCCAAATGTTTTTGAGGGTGGAAAACGACCGATTCATACGCTGAACACCTATATGGTTCGGCGAGAGAATGACCTGTTTATGCTTGGGGGAACCGCTGGTGCCCAATATCAAGTTCAAACCAACTTCCAACTCATCACAAATGTCATTGACCACAAGATGCACTTCCAGGCCGCGATGGATGCGCCCCGCTGGCACCATGACGAAGATTCTGGGAACCTTATGCTTGAGGGCAGATTTGAATCGTCTGTCGCGACTGAACTTGAACGACGAGGACATCTGATTGTTCGCGATCCGGCTTTTAGTGGTCACTCTCGATCTCAGGGCATCATGATCGACCCGGACACAGGTGCCCGGTTTGGCGCGACGGACCCCCGATGGCATGGTCAGGTATTAGGCTTCTAGTAAAAGGGTTTTTTTTGCACACAGAAATTCAATCTTCACCGCAACCGATGTCCCCACCCAAAGTACGGGTGTGGCTAGTCCTGCTGCTCGCATTTTTCTCTGGTATGACAGTGTTAGCTGTAGAAATCAGCACCTCTCGACTGTTGGCCCCTTTCTTCGGAACAAGCATCATCATTTGGGCGGTTGTAATCGGCCTAACGCTTTTATACCTATCAGTGGGTTATTGGTTCGGAGGCCGACTGGCCGATGCAAGCCCACAGGAAAGTCGACTCTTTCATATCGTCGCAATCGCAGCGTTTCTGGTCGGACTTATACCGTTTCTAGCCAAACCAGTACTTAGCATCTCCTCGCAGGCAATTGCTTCGCTCAGCGGTGGCCTTTTCTTCGGTTCGCTTGTCGGCGTACTGCTGTTGCTCGCCGTTCCGCTGACGATGCTTGGCATGGTTTCTCCATTTGCCATTCGCCTTGTCACGCACGATGTAAGACACGCTGGCCACCGAGCAGGACAGATTTTCGCCCTCAGCACAGTGGGAAGTATCGTCGGTGCCTTTATTCCGGTGCTTGTTCTCATCCCATCGGTTGGGACACGATCAACTTTCTTGATATTTTCGGTAGGACTTCTCTCATTAACTCTAATTGCTGCCTCTACACCCCTACGGCGTTCTCTCTACTCAGTATTCTTGGCCATCCTTATCGTGCTTTGGATTGCTGTCGATCCGGGCGCGGTTCGCCCGGCAGATGGGCTCGTGCTTGAAGGCGAGTCTGCGCTCCAATTCTTTCAGGTCATCGACGAACCAAACGTTGGCAGAAGACTTGTATTGAATGAAGGGATTGGCACGCACTCAATATTCAACCCAAACCGACTGTTAACAGACGGACCATGGGACTATTTCCTGCTAGCTCCTTTGATGGCCAACCAACAACCTGACGACGTTTCGTCACTACTTGTAATTGGGTTGGGTGCGGGAACAGTCCCCAAGCAGTTCACGTCCGTATACGGAAGTGATGTGGCAATCGACGGCGTCGAGATCGACAGCCGTGTCATTGAAATCGGGCAAGAATACTTCGAAATGAACGAGCCGAACCTGACGACACATGCAGAAGACGGTCGTACCTTTTTACAACGCACAGCCCAAAACTATGATGTCATTGCGGTGGACGCATACCGGCAGCCGTACATCCCTTTTCACTTGGTTACACAGGAATTCTTTCTTGCTGCCAGAGACCGTTTAAACAACAACGGGGTTCTGGCTCTCAATGCCGGGCGAACCCTGACCGATTTCAGATTGGTTGACGTTCTTTCTGAGACGATGCGGTCCGTATTCCCCTACGTATACGTGATCGATCTTCCTAGCGGCTTCTCCAACAGCCTCATTTACGGAACGTTTAAGCCCATAGCCGACACCGACCTCCGATCCCAAGCCCTAGCCACGAATCAATCAGCTTTAGCAGAGATTTCAAACAGAGCATGGAAGCTACGGGAAGTTTCACACGCTAACACCGTCTACACCGATGATCTGGCACCGGTCGAACGGCTCATCGATGACATCATTGTTCGCGAGGCTCTTGGCGGAAGGTCTGGACGGCAACGCTAATAAATATCTTCGCAGGATCACCCGCCACAACGGATACTCAGGGGTCTATATCCATCGAAGAGCCTGCTGTATGTCTTCCCTTGTCCCTGCG
The DNA here is from genome assembly GCA_002433065.1 of Chloroflexi bacterium UBA6622. Classification (GTDB taxonomy): domain Bacteria; phylum Chloroflexota; class UBA11872; order UBA11872; family UBA11872; genus UBA11872. The sequence goes on along the minus strand of DJHK01000041.1, from coordinate 123,000 downwards.
TTGCATCCAGCCTCAATCGCCCAACTAAACGACTTGGAGAGTTATCTAGACGCCACGGCATCTGCCGGTTTCAAAGCCGCCGACTTCAATATGGGCCAGGCGCTCGACCTCTTATCAGCTCACGGTGTGGACGCCGTAAAAAATGCGTTTGTGTCCCGAGGGATTCAAGCTGGGGGCTGGGGAGCTGGCGTGCAGGTCCTTACGTCTCAATCTGATTTTGACGCCGCCTTGTTAGACGCTGAACAAGCAGCCGAGCTCGGTGCCGCCCTGAACGCAAGAGCAAGCTCAGTCCTTGTTCCAAATCGAACAGATCTTCCTCGGGCAGAAGCTCTGGACCTGTTTTCGGTACGCCTGGGAGACATTGCTGATACTTTGGCCGGATACGGCGTGTCAGTTTCACTCGAATTTATTGGCCCGAATCTCTGGCCTGAACGCCCACATGAATTCATCTCGGGTATTAACGGAACCCTTGATCTCATCGATCGGGTAGGGCGCGTGAACGTTGGCATCCTCTTTGACACCTATCACTATTACTGTGGTGACAGCCGCCTAGAAGATATCGTCAAGGCAGGCAGTGCCATCAATCATGTGCATTTAAACGACGCACCGTCAGGCGATGTTGACCATCTTGACGATTCAATGCGCCTCCTGCCTGGCGAAGGCATCCTTGATCTATCGGAGATTGCAGCAGCCTTGAAAGCCGCAGGATACGAGGGCCCCGGTGGTGTGGAAATATTTAACGACGACTTACGGAGTCTCCCCGCCAATGATGGCGCAGCCCAAGTAGCTGCGGCCTGTCGTCGTGTATTCGGGTCACCGTAAAACCCAACTCTTGCATCGGCTAAGCCAGCCGCAAAAAGCCTTTGGATTGGACGAAGGATTGGGCCCGACGCATCCTAGTACCAGTGTCACCCCCGTCTAGTAATCCGGAGCAGCCGTTCCGCATGAAAAGACCTCAAAACTTCAGCAGACGTCGGCTAGCGGGCTTATTGTCCCTGGCCGGGCTAACCACCTTCGTAACGAATTGCTCTGAAAATTCCCCGTCGATTGCAACGCCTGTAACCAAGCCAGTGAACCGCAATCCGACTTCAACCCGTCCAACCCGATCAACTAAGCCACGCACCACTGCCACCGAGCCTATCGCGATCACACCATCGCCCACACCAGCAGTCGTGCCTCGCCCACCCGCTAAAGCTTCGCTAACACCATCACAAACTCAAGCCCCCGTCCAACCAACATCGACAGCTAGACCTACACAGACGCCTCGCCCGTCACCCACGCCCACAATCAGGCCAGAACCTACGCCTGAACCAGTCGTTTCGCCTCTTACCGGCCTGCCTACGTCGATCGAACAAACCGCTCTAAGAGTGGTCGCTGTAAAAATAGACAACGCGCCTCAGGCCCGCCCCCAAAGCGGCTTAAGTGCAGCAGACATCGTGTACGAACACCTTACAGAGGGTCCCGTTACACGTTACACAGCCTTTTTCCACAGTACTGACGTAGAACGGGTCGGTCCGATCCGAAGCTCACGCTTTGTCGATCGGGACTTGGTTCAACAGTTCAATGCCTTGTTCGCTCACGTGGGTGGAAGCCCGCCGGTCTTGAATGACCTTAGATCCTCCAACGTTGCCGATATGGATCAATTCTTTTATAACGAAACCCGGCCATACTTCAGAATCCCCAGCCGTCCGGCCCCATTCAACATGTACCTGAACCTTGCTGCGCTTCGTGAATTCGGCCGTGACCGACATCCAAACACGAGAAAAACACCGTCGCTGTTGTTTTACACCAAGCAACCTGCTCTAGGACCCTTATCACAACTCAGCATCCCTGCCGGATCACAAACCATCTTTCAAACCACTTACACCTTTGATCGCCCAACCCGCCGCTGGCAACGCTCCATTGGTGGAGAGATCGATGTAGATGTTGCGACCGGAAACGCCATAAACGTAGAAAATGTCGTCCTCCAACGAATATCAAGCAGAACCACTGAGTTCGAAGAGGATTCTTTGGGCAACAAATCACTGTGGATTGAAACTACTGGCGAGGGCGATGCAAGCCTTTTCCGAGATGGCACCCGCTATGACGGAACCTGGCGGCGTCCGTCCGCCACAGCAGTAACAGAATTCTTTAACCCTGACGGTTCGCCTCTAAAACTTCGCCCGGGCCGCACGTGGGTTCACCTCATACCACCACAACAACTCGTTTCTGCCGTGGGAACCGAGAATGAAACCGATTGAGCCCCATTAAAGGAATCCAACATGCCTCGCCAAAACACCGTTTTTGTCCCGCTCGCACACCAAGCGAGATTCAAACCTCATTTCAACTTGGTTGAATCAGCAGGAGGACAAATAGAAGTCGTAGATCTTGGTAATGCCGATGCACGAAAATCAGTATTGTCCAGGGCGGTCGCTGGCGCGGTAGGACTTGACCAATTCGATGCTGCTGACTTTGGCCTAGCCCCGCACCTCAAAGCCATCATCACGTGCACCACTGGTGTCGATCCGATAGATATCGCCGCAGCTACCTCCCACGGAGTGATGATCGGGAACACCCCCGATCTCTGTATTGAGGAAGTGGCGGACCACACAATGATGCTTCTACTGGCGTGCTATCGACGGATCCCTCGACTCATAACCAACAGTCAGGGAAAGGCCCCCCACCGAGATCACGTCATTACACCATCTGAGACATGGCCACGACTTCGCGGACAAACCGTGGGTCTTCTAGGCCTTGGGAACATCGCACAGGCAGTAGCCCTGCGATGTATACCGTTCGGACTTCATGTGATCGCACACGATCCTTTTGTTGCTCCCGACCTTGCGAATCGTCTAAACGTAGAGCTTGTAGAGCTTAACCACCTGCTAAAGACATCAGACTACTTATCCCTCCACGCTCCACTCACCCCATCAACTCACCACCTAATCAATCACGCCGCCTTAGAACAGATGCAGCCAAGCGCCTTCCTGATAAATGCTTCGCGGGGACCGTTAATCGATGAACGGTCACTGGTGAAAGCTCTTGAGACCGGCCAGATCGCTGGGGCCGCCCTGGATGTTTTGGAAGTTGAACCACCGGAGAACGACAACCCATTACTGGCGTTACCCAACACGTTGGTCACTCCGCATACCGCCGGGTACTCAAGTGAAGCGAGCGCATGGGGGCCAGAAAGCGCCATCCGGGATGCCGTGGCAGTACTAAACGGAGGCCGTCCCCGATCAATTCAAAACCCCGAGGTACTTGGCCACCTGGAATCCATCTCCACAGAGGGGTAATAGATGGCTGTTCGATTTACGGCCTACGGCGGTGCAGGAGAAATTGGTGGGAACAAACTCCTTCTGGAGGACGATGACTGGCAAGTTTTTTTCGATTTTGGAATGTCGTTTGGTACTGCCGGCAAATACTTCGAGGAGTTTCTCCAACCACGCCCAAGCCACGGATTATCTGACTTTCTACAAACCGGTTTGCTTCCGCCCCTAGAAGGGCTATATCGATCCGACCTAAGCACCCTGCCTGAACACGCATTTATCTGGAATCGCCTAAACCAGCAACCAGGCTACCGTAACGACATAGCGCCACGTGCTGTACTGCTCAGCCACGCCCACGCCGACCATGTGGGGTACGTGTCGATGCTACGAAACGACATACCCATCATTACGAGCGCCACTTCCGCGTTAATTGCGAAAGCCATGCAGGATGGCGGTCAAAGTCGACTGGACGCCCAAACCGTATTTCTTCGCTCCGCCAGGCCGAAGAATGGCATTCTCACTTCTGCTGCAAACGAACCATTCGAACAAAGGCCATGGCAAATCCTGGACAAAGAAACCTGGACCACGGCTGCGGCTTCATATTGGAAACGCCGATTTTCGAAAACTGGGCCTGCCGCAGTCACTTGTGAAGCGATCCCGGCTAGCACCTTGCTTGAGGGCCACCAGATCCGAGCTTATCCCACAGACCATTCAATCCCAGGATCCGTTGGGTTTGCCGTCGAAACAAGCGCGGGATGGGTTGGTTACAGCGGAGATATTCGTGTTCATGGACGCCGTGGAGCCATGACGCTTAATTTTGCACAAGAATTGGCAAAGCTAGACCTTGTGGCTCTGATCTGTGAAGGAACGCAGGCCGGCCGGCCGGCCGGAGCAACAGAAGACGATGTTCGAAACCGAGCGATAGAACGAATCGCCAACGAGGATGGTTTAGTCGTCGCAGATTTTGGGCCACGCAATATTGAACGGTTGGAAACCTTTCTAGAAGCAGCAAGGATCAACGGTCGAAAGCTCGTAGTCCTGATGAAAGACGCCCTACTCCTCAAAGCTATGGCCACAGTGAACACTGGAGTGCCGACCCCATCAGCTGCGAATGATTTGATGGTATACAGTGAGACTCGATCGAATCGTGCAGCATGGCAAGAAGCGATAGCCGACGAATTCGAAGACGCCCTAATTGCACCCGAACAAATCCGAGCTGACGTGGGATCTTACGTACTGTGCTTTAGCTTTTTTGACGTAACCCGGCTTTTGGATATAGGGGCAACAGCAGGTGTGTGGATCTATTCCTCAAGCGAGCCTTACAACGAGGAAGCCGTGCTGGACATGGACCGTCTTCGGAACTGGACCGATCGACTTGGACTCGACCTCGTAGGGGGAGGAGTAGTCGAGGAAGCGGAGAATTCTGGTTTCCACGCTTCCGGCCATGCCGCTGGCGCTGACTTACGTAAGTTTATCGAGATCGCAAATCCTCGGACCTTAATCCCCGTCCATCTCCAGGATCGCGGACTTTCTTTTTACCGAGAGACGTTCGCTGATTCGAATATCGAACTCCGGATTCCTGACTGGGGACAACCGATAATGATCGACTAACTGACCCATAACCTATTGACGACAACCCGCTATGCGGTCGACCATCCGTATACGCACACAAGATTCGGATAGACATGCCCAGACGCATCATCGATTGCACCAAACCACTGCAACATGGATTGAACAATAATTTTGTAGCCCACGAATTCGAACGTGCAGGCGAGCCCCGCACTATTGCCCACCACATCCAGATGGAAAGCGACGTCGGCACACATGTGGTAGCAGGTCGACGTTTCGCGAGTTGGGGTTCAGCAATCGGAGATTTACGAGTGGACACATTTTTTGGCGAAGGAGTCCTCGGAAAACTTCCGGTTTCCCTAGAAAACCCAGACATCGATGCCGAAAAGCTTGAACAAGCCTTCGGGCGACGTCTTCAAAATGGTGATATCGCGATTCTGGCGACTGGACCTGGTGGAAGTACTCCGCGACTCACCGCCCAAGCTACCCAATGGTTGCTTGTTCGAGGTGTCAAACTGCTAGCACTTGCCAAGGACATAGAAGTAGGTCGTGAGAATGAACCCGACGACGAGCGTGTAATCCTAAGCGTTCTACTGGAAAGTGATATCCCGGTGGTCCGGAACCTTCACAACACAACCGAACTAAGTGAAGAACGACTCGCCTGCATGGCCATTCCAGCCGCTGTCGATGGCGTTTCCTCGTGGCCAGTTCGCTTCATAGCGCTAGACCCCGGCCAGCCACCAGACAACGAACAATCCCTGGGCGACACCCAACCAACCGACGTTCCCTCTGAGGGTTCCTCTGCGGACGGTGAAGGCGAACAACGGTCGACTAAAGTCTCTGATGAAGATTCCAGCGAGCCTAATGGGTCGTCTCGACCACTCGATTCGTCAGATTCACCATCCGACCCTGACGAAAAGACTGAGGAATCTGATTCGAAAACCTCGGAAAAAAGGCCCGAGACTGCTGACTAAGTTTCTTTAGCCGGAAGCACCTAACGATTAGGAAAAAGAAGCTCGTCGCCCACCCGCAACAAATATGGCGGATCAATTCCGTTCAGCGAAGCTATCTCAGAAAAACTATATTTATGCCGACTCGCCAGAGCGGCCAGGGTATCTCCAGGGCGTACCTTCACCAAAAAAAACTGCGGTTCACTGTCGCGGCGAGCAGGAATGACTGTTGGAGTGGATGGAATCTCATATGGACCACTCCCAAAGTCCATATTGATTACGACGGGATTTGGCGTCGATGGAACTACGACAGGCATACTAGATTTAGCAGTCTTATCTTCAAGCGGGACAGAGGCGTCAAGGTCTTGATAAATATCTGGCGGCTGACCAAGATTACGGTCAACCCACACCACATATACCGCACTTGCCACCATCAACAGGACTACAGCAGAAACAACGTAATTTCTAATAACAGCCTGACTCAGACCATTGCCCGTTGGAGTATCCGAGGAGGGTACGGATGCTTCGTTCACCGCTCGCAACCATCCATCTTGTGATTTGGAACAAACCTAACAGGCAACTATGAACTCGCGCCAAAGCGATCTAAACGGAACCTGGGAGTTTTGCGTCAACACGTGTCCTGATCCTGACTCCGCACGTTTTGATTCCCGAATCGAAGTGCCTTCGCACGCGCAACTGTCGATCGATGCGCTGCCCGATGGACCAGCATATTACTGGTACCGTCGCCAGCTAATTGTTCCTAAACCAGAACCACACCACCAAGCCGTCATTATGTTTGGTGCCGCTGATTGGCACTCTGACGTATGGGTAGACGACCGTCTTATTGCTTCGAATCAAGGCGGCTATCTTCCATTTGAAGCTGTACTTCCGCCTGAATTGCATGGGAAATCTACGACTTTGACAGTTCGAGTTTGGGACGCTCCGCTCTTGCCCGCACAAACAGTCGAGTCCCCACACGGCGACTCATTTGATAGCACCTGGATTCCCCGAGGAAAGCAACATTGGTACGGCGAATGCTCCGGAATCTGGCAGCCAGTTCACGTGATGGTTCGGCCAGAAGCCCATATCCAAGGTGTCAGAACCGATCTTGCACCCGACATGGAAACCGTACGCATATCAACCCTAGGAAAAAGTGCTGCGCCCGGATCTCTTCGAATCCAAGTCCGTCCTCTCGACGGAGGCTCAACCGTATGGGAATCAAGCCACAACGGCAGCTTGGACAAAGGAATCGACATAGAACACCGTTGGGAGGAGATAGTCCCGTGGTCACCCAACTCTCCCTCTCTCTATCAGCTTGATGCCTCCTTTATCCAAAATGGAGTAACTGACACCCAAACTTACATAACAGGATTTCGGTCAATACAAGCCGATGAAGAGAACCTGTGGCTAAACGGTCGGCCCTTGTATCTGCGCGGCGCTCTGGACCAGGACTACCACCCAACCACCGGGTTTGCATATCCGGGAGACGAGGCCCTTCAAAAGCGATTTGCTGCCGCTCGGGACGCCGGTCTCAACCTGGTTAGATGTCACGTCAAGTTGCCAGATCCCAGATACCTCGCGCTCGCAGACCGCTTTGGTCTTTTAGTTTGGTACGAATTGCCCAGCTGGGGACATCCGGCCACACCACCAGATGGTATGCCGGAGTGGCTTGACAATGAAATCGAGGCCATGCTGCAACGTTCAACGATACGAGACGGCCACCATCCTTCGCTCATCGCTCGGTCGATCGTCAACGAGGGCTGGGGGCTCAATATAGGAAGATCATCTGACGACCGAGCCCGACTCCGGCGTTGGGTTGAACTTGCCCGAAACTTGGACAACTCGCGTTTAGTAATCGACAACTCAGCGATGACCGGAGAGTCACACGTGGATACAGACCTTGCTGACTTCCACGAGTACGCCAACTATCCCCAGGGACTCGGTAGATTCCGTCGGGAAGTTGGTCGGCTAGCCACCCGACCACCGGATCTTTGGTCCCGTGAAGATGCCACCGAACCAGGTGAAAAACCGGTCGCTCTGACCGAATTTGGCATTTGGGGGCTACCTGAAAACTTCGATGACCTGAAGAACGGACTGGAATCGACCCGAACGTGGATTACGGATACTTCTTTTGACCAAGGAGGGTTTGCTTCTCGCTTCGAGAACTCGTACGTCCGTCGAGCATTCCCCACTACGCTGGCTTTATGTCAATCGACACAAGAGATCCAAGCGGCCGGGATAAAGCGACAAGTCGAAATCCTGCGAAAAACGGAACGATTAAGTGGTTTTGTACTAACCGAATTAACTGACCAAGGATGGGAACCCAATGGAATAGCAGATTTCGCTGGAAACCCCAAACCGGCCGTTCAAGCCCTGCGAAGCGTCGGAGCAGAGACGGTGCTTATTCTGGACAAACTTCCAACATCTGCTTGGAGCGGAAGTAATGTAACGTGTCGCGCAATACTTTCCGGGCCCCGAACGCCAGGAACCGTGGACGTTGAATGGTCGATAAATAGCAACCCAGCACGACGGGAGCAGTTCGACATTGGATCTGGATTCGAACCTATACACATCGATAGCTTCAAATTCCAGGCCCCACAAACTGCTAACTCTGGATTCTTCAGCATTTCAGTCTCAATACAGGGTGATGGCCTCAGCTTGGAGCAACGATCCGAGCTGTTGGTGATCCCTACGTCAAGACAGACCATCGACGGGAAACTACGAATATTTCTCACGGGATCCTCCGCCGTCAACCAGGTCTCAACCCTCGCAAATGCACTGGCTGAAGCAGGGTGCACAACGCTCACCGAACCTAATCGCATAGATGCCATCGTAGTTGCCGGAGGAGGGTCTTCTGCAAAGGACCTGATCGACAGTGGCGTACCAGCACTCGTACTTGCAGACCTGGAAGATACGGTCTTTCTCCCGTCGGTACCGCGAGAAGGAAGATTCCAGCCGCATTGGTGTACCGGCTTTGATTGGATTGCTCCCGACGGACCACCCAACCTCCCTGTTGGCCCCTTGATGGGAACACCTTTCGAGACTTGTAGTGCTCCTCGAGTTATACCCGCCCTTGACGGACTACAAACGTCTGACGTGCTTATGGGAACATTCCGAGGATGGGTCGGGAATGAAGCCGCAATTACAGCTCAGGCCCGCTATGGACAAGGCCAAGTACTGGTGACAACCCTAGGCCTCAGTCGTGCAGGTCGCTCAGACCCATTGGCAAGAACAATACTGGTCGACTTCCTCCAATATGTAGCGTCGGAAAAATGCCAGCCGACATCTCGAATCCGGTAACTCCCCAAACTAAGCAAAACGGAAAAAGATCCACCCACGCAAGCACTTGCTAACAAAAAGGGGTGAGCGAGGGGACTTGAACCCCCAGCCTTCTGGGCCACAACCAGACGCTCTAACCAATTGAGCTACGCCCACCAAGAAGAAAGCCGATCCGTTGACCTGCTACTCCCAATTCTAGCCCCAGTAAGCACAGTTACCGAGAATAGCTTCAGACATGGAATGATCGCGTTGTATGATCAGCCAATGATTGAACCTGACCATCGATCTTCAAAGATGGCTCGCCGGGCACACAAATATGCGCCGTTGAGCAAACCATGTCCTTCGCTCCCGAGCCACGAATCCAAGGGTCATTTTAGTTGTCGGCGTTCATCACATCAGGAGCTTTTGCGTGACTGTTAATCCTGACCGAACACGAATCAAGTACGAGCCTTCCACACCCACACAAGTTATCTCCGAGGGTCTAACTTACGACGACGTACTCCTTGTGCCTGGAAGATCCGATGTCATACCCACCCAAGTAAATACCAGCACAAAAATAACCGAGGCCGTGACGCTCACCGTCCCCCTCCTTTCCGCCGCCATGGATACGGTTACAGAGGCCTCTATGGCTATCGCAATGGCACGGTCGGGTGGCATTGGGGTCATCCACCGCAACCTATCTATCGACCAACAGGCAGGAGAAATCGATAAGGTAAAGCGATCACAATCCGGCATGATCGTTGATCCGGTCACACTTCCTCCGGATGCAACGCTTGCTGACGCCAACGATGTGATGGCTCGCTACAGAATATCCGGCGTGCCTATAACCGACTCGGATGGCCGTCTCGTAGGAATCCTGACAAACCGTGATATGCGATTTACACATGACAGGGCAAGAACCGTATCTGACCTCATGACAAAAGAAGGACTTGTAACAGCACCGGTCGGAACAACTCTTGAACAAGCCGAGCTCCTGCTTCACGAGCACCGCATCGAGAAACTACCCGTAGTCGATGAAGCTGGAACCATACAAGGATTGATCACCGTCAAAGACATCGCCAAGCGACAACAGTTTCCAAACGCGGTTTACGATGAAAAAGGTCGGCTGGTTGTCGCAGCCGCTGTCGGTACCCAGGAAGAAGCCTATGCGCGCGCACAAGAACTGGTCCAGGCTGAAGTTGACGTGCTCGTCGTCGACTCAGCCCACGGCCACCACTCAGCCGTTATCGACATGGTCAGCCGAATAAAGGACGGATTCGACGTTGAAGTTATAGCAGGGAACGTCGCTACGGGCCCGGGCGCCAACGATCTTATCCAAGCCGGTGCAGACGCGATCAAAGTAGGTATAGGGCCTGCCGCCATATGTACTACTCGCATTGTGGCAGGCGTAGGAGTGCCCCAGCTAACAGCAATTATGGAATGCGCCGGACCATGTGAAGAACACGGTATCCCGATGATTGCTGATGGAGGTGTCCGGTATTCGGGTGATGTAGCCAAAGCCATTGCTGCGGGAGCATCGGCAGTAATGATCGGCAACCTTTTCGCAGGCACCGACGAAAGCCCTGGAGAAGTCGTGTACCGCCAAGGCGAACGCTTCAAGGAGTACCGTGGTATGGGATCGATCGGGGCCATGAATGATAGGCGTCAAAGTAGCCGCGATCGATACGGACAACACGAAGTCGAAGACGCAGCCAAGCTTGTCGCCGAAGGAGTTGAAGCACAGACGCCATACCGCGGGCCAACGATAAGTCTCATTGATCAACTCACCGGTGGTCTCCGGTCGGCTATGGGTTATGTAGGGGCAGTGAATGTGGCCGAGATGCAAACAAAATCACGTTTCGTCAGAGTCACTGGCGCCGGAATGGACGAAAACCATGTCCACGATGTCGTACTTGTTAAGGAAGCCCCAAACTACCGGCAAAGAAGCATCTAAGACGTCCACTTAGCAACACACATGTAGCCAATTCCTTCGAAAATATTCTATGCGTGAGATCCAGAACATTTTTGTCGTGCCTGTAATACTGAAGCCTGTAACCGATCGGTTGTTGGCACCCTAATGAATCTTGTACTTGGGATAGATACTGGAGGCACCTTTACTGACACGGTTGCACTAAAGTCTGATACAGGAGAAGTCGTCGCTTGGAACAAGGCCGCTACCACCTACCACGACCTTGCTGTTGGAATCTCTGAATCAATTAATGGTTTACCGGACATACGTCCTGATGAAATCGAGCTCGTTGCCCTATCGACAACCCTAGCGACCAATGCCGCCATTGAGGGGATTGGCGGCCGAGTCGCCGCGATTCTGATCGGCTATGACAAACATTTGCTGACAAGCCGCCAATTCGACCGCCGAATCCACGCGTCCGCCATTGAATATATTTCGGGCCGCCATGATGTTTTTGGTTATGAGCGCGCACCGATGAACACCGATGATTTACGCAAAGCTATCGACCAATGGTCCGACCATGTCGACGCATTCGCGATCTGCAGTTACCTGGCAGTACGAAACCCCGAACATGAATTGCACGCAGGAGAGATCGCACGTGAACAAACAAGCCTCCCAATCGTCCTAGGAAATGATGTTGGGCATTCGCTGGATTCAGTCAGACGAGCAACAACAGCAGTGTTAAATGCAAGGCTCATCCCTGTAATCGGCCACTTGCTTACAGCCGTAGAGCAAACCATGTCATCACTGCAGATCACAGCTCCGATAACAGTACTCGGCGGAGATGCCACGCTCACATCCCTCAACGTCGCGAAGGATAAACCAGTCCAAACGCTCCTTTCGGGCCCAGCTGCCAGCGTTTCAGGTGCCCGCCATCTAAGCAAACTCGACATGGCCGTTGTCGCTGACATGGGAGGAACCACAACCGACACAACTCTGTTAACACATGGTCTTCCCCAGCTCAGTAGCAGCGGAGCCGTTGTTGGTGATTGGCGAACATCACTACATGCCGTCTCCTCGTATTCCATGGGGCTAGGCGGGAATAGCCGGATTACGGCCGATCCACTCGACCTAAACGTTGGCCCTCAACGTGTTGAGTCGCTGGCAGTTGCAGCGGCAAGTAACCCCTCCATCACTGACACATTGAATCGAATCGAACGCAAAAGCACCACACATCGACTTGTTCCGGTGTGGGAATTCCTCGCCGCGGATGGCGAAGGGTTAGTTTCGACGATGAACAGCCATGAAGAAGCGATCTACGCCGCGCTACAAGACCATCCACTTGACATCACAACACTCGCAAAACGAGTGGGGCTTCCCGACCCTAGACTACTTAATACACGGACGCTTACAGCCCGTGGCCTAGTCCGACGTATCGGACTCACACCAACGGATTTGCTTCACGAAAAAGGTGGCTTCCAAAACTATGATGCAAACGCAGCAGCCATCGCCTGTCGGATAGCCGCTCGAGAACGTCGCGTCACAACTAAAGAGTTTTACTCGCAAACTCATGAGCTCATAATCCAAACATTAGCAACGGGTCTGCTACGGAACACACTAGAAACCATTGAATCCAAAGTGGCTTTTTCGGATGACGGCCTCGGCCAATTCCTGCTGAATAAATCAGTCTCAACCAGCCATCAAAGCCCCACTATCGACGTTCGTCTTGAGGTCATTCCTCCGGTCATCGCCCTAGGAGGTGCCGCAGCATCATGGATACCCGAAGTAGCTTCACGACTTCACACAGACTGTGAAACGCCTAGACTAGCCAACGTGGCGAGCGCCGTAGGCGCTGGCTGTGCTCATATTGTGCAACAGGTTGAGTTTTTGCTTCGGCCCTTATACACGCGCGCTGGTGTTACAGGCTATGTCGTCCACGGCCCGACAGAATGGAAGCACTTTAAAACGATCGAGCAAGCCCGAGCCCACGTGGACAAGCTTGGACCCAAGCTTGCCCATAACCAGGCACTTACCGCAGGAGTCGAAAACCCAAGAATCGAGCGGACAGAAACTAGCTGGGATGCAGAAAACGAAGACCCAAACGAGGGCTCATATTTGATGGAGACGCGCTTTTTCTTCGTTGGCACTGGCAAACCCAGTGTCAAAGACCGCTAGCTCAATTCACGAGCAGCCTTCCGCTCCCATATAATTGGTGGGAACACCCCGACAAATCGTGACCACAATCACGATGCTCGGCCATCGAATGCAGATAAGGGCGGCACAGTGGCAACCAAATTCCTGACCGAGGAAGGTCGCAAACGCTTGGTTTCCGAACTTGAGCAACTGAAGACCGTTGAACGACCTGGAATCATTCAGCGTATTCATGAAGCAAAAGAGTTTGGCGAAATGAGCGAAGGTAACGAGTCTGACGAAGTTCGCAATGAACAAGCGTTCATTGAAGGCCGCATCCTCATGCTTGAGCGTCTATTGAAAGATGCTGTGGTGATTAGCGAACACTCGTCTGACACCGTCAGCATCGGCGCTACGGTCCAAACCAAGTCAGATGACGGTGAACACGAGTACACGATCGTTGGAACTGATGAAATCGACCTGGCGAATGGAAAGATATCTAACGAGTCTCCGCTCGGCCAAGCCCTTGTGGGACGAAAGGTGGGCGAGGAGGTAACCGTGACAACCCCCGGCGGAGCTTTCTCGCATGAGATCCTGAGGATTATCTAATCAAAACAGCCAACGTTGTGCCCGAAAGCACAACGACGAGTGAAAAGCTTTTTGCGGCCCGAAAAGCAAAGCTTGCGATGATCGAGGAAGCCCAGCGAACGGCCTTTCCCCGTCGAGTACTCCGCAGCTTTCTAGCTAATGATGCCGCGCAACACGTCGATGATGCCCCCCCTCCTCAAGTCGACGTAGCAGGTCGAATTATGAGTATCCGGCGCATGGGCAAGACAGCATTCGCGCATCTTCGAGACCGGTCTGGAGAAATACAACTTTTCATCAACGAAAAAATGTTAGGTGAGGGCTCGTACAAACTAATGCGCGACGCCTTGGACGTTGGGGACTTCGTTTCTGCGGGAGGACAACTGTTTCGCACTCGGACACAAGAACCCAGCATTCGCGTCGAACGGATTACCATCGCCGCCAAATCCCTCCGATCGCTGCCTGAAAAATGGCATGGCCTACAGGATCCCGAGATTCGCCTGCGGCAACGGTACCTGGACGTGCTTGCAAACAGCGACACACGAAAAAGATTCGAGTTTCGCGCACAGATCATCAGTACATTGAGACAAATACTTGATGATCAAGACTTCCTCGAAGTCGAAACTCCTACACTGCAACCCATCTATGGAGGAGGAACAGCCACCCCGTTCATAACGCACTACGCAAGCTTGGGCCGCGACTACTATCTCCGTATTGCCGACGAGCTGTATCTTAAACGCCTATTGGTGGCCGGATATGAACGCGTCTACGAGATTTGCAAGAACTTTCGGAATGAAGGGGTTGATAGTACCCACAGCCCAGAATTCACAATGCTTGAAGCCTATCAAGCGTTCGCTGATCTTGATGAAATGAGAACTCTGACCGAAACGTTATTAGTAGCAGCCGTGAATGTTGTCCATGGATCTACACAGGCCACTATTAACGAGCACACGATCGATTTTTCGCCACCCTGGAAGAGACTGACCTACCGTGATGCTCTGAGGAAATACGCTCAGATAGATATAGAAGCCACTGACGACAACACGGCATTAATCGAAGCCGCCCAAAGTAAGGGCGTCACGATTGACAGAAACTGGCCTCGACCAAAGCAACTCGACGAGCTCACCAAGCATGTAGTCGAACCGAACCTAATCAAACCCACGTTTTTGGAACGATACCCTGCTGAGACTGCCCCTCTCGCCAAGCGCTGCGATGATGACCCACGCTATGTCGAAAGATTTGAGCTGTTTGTGGATGGCATGGAAATCGGCAACGCCTATGCCGAACTAAACGACCCTATAGACCAGCGAACACGCTTAGAGGCTCAATCAACTACTCGTAACAACGAAGAAGCAATGCCTGTGGACGAAGACTTTCTTCTGGCACTCGAACATGGCATGCCACCAGCCGGTGGAGTAGGAATTGGAATAGATCGTCTCGTAATGATCCTGACCAATGCACCGAACATCAGAGAAGCCATCCTGTTCCCTCAACTTCGTGATCGTTCATGAATTCTGGTCAGCACTACGGTCTGACCTACTCCGAAACCAAGTAATTCGCATAAGTGCGTACCGCGCCTAAAAGGCCAATGTCATGCTTCCGTTGAGCTTCATACGTGAGAACAAGGCCCTTGTCCAAGAACGCCTTGGCACAAGATCCACCGACATTCCGCTGAACCAACTCTTGGAACTCGATGATCGACGACGTGTGTTGCTCTCCGATGTCGAGCAGCTACGGGCAAAAAGGAATGACCTGTCGAAAAACATCGGGAAATCTTCTGATAGCAAAAGAGCTCAGCTAATCAATAAAACCCGAGAGGTAAGCGACGAGCTAAAACGCAGCGAACCTGAACTTGCAGAAGTGGAAGCCCGAATTGGATCTCTTCTACTCGAAATACCAATGTTGCCAGACCCATCCGTCCCAATCGGTAATGCCCAGCATCCAGGCACAGTGCACTTCACGAGCACCGCAGAGCCAACAATAGAACAAGATCGTCCCAACCACGTCGAGATCGCAGAATCCTTGGGGATTCTTGACTTTGCTCGATCCTCCCGAATCTCAGGTTCCGGATTCTGGATGTTCATGGGAGTTGGAGCCCAACTTCAACGCGCCTTGATCAGCTGGCTCATCAGCATCCAGACGCAGACTCATGGTTATCGTGAGCTTTACCTTCCTGCACTCGTGACCGGCACCGCTATGACTAACGCTGGGAAACTGCCGAAATTCGCTGGCGATTCGTATCGCATTGACAACAGTCAACTATGGCTAAGCCCGACAGCAGAAGTCGCCTTGTCAGAATTCCATGCAGGCGAAACCCTAGATGCTAATAATGTCCCAGCAAGATATGTCGCTTATTCGCCCGCGTTTCGTCGTGAAGCAGGATCTGCTGGAACCGAAACACGGGGGCTAAGGCGAGTTCACCAGTTCGACAAGGTCGAATTATTTCAGATAACAGCTCCTGAAAAGTCATATGCAGCGCTTGAGGAAATGCGCAGCCATGCCGAAACCGCGCTCAAGGGTCTCGAATTACCGTACCGGGTTCGGGAGGTCGCCACCGGCGACCTCGGATTTTCAGCTGCAAAGCAATACGACCTAGAAGTTTGGTCGCCAGGAGCAGCCGACTGGCTCGAAGTTTCGTCCATCTCAAACTGTGAAGCATTTCAGACACGGCGGGCCGGTATCCGCCTTCGAAAGCCAGAAAACAGAAAAACCGAGTACGCCCACTCGCTTAACGGAACAGCGTTGGGACTACCACGAACATTTATCGCATTGCTTGAGACGGGTTTCCAAAAAGACGGGACAGTTCGTATACCCGAAGTACTCCAGCCATATCTCGACAACCAACGCATCCTAAAGCCTGAAGATCGATGGCTGTGAATCGAGCGAAGCAATCCAGTCCACTGTTAGATCTTGTAGGCAACACCCCGCTTATTGAAGTCCCTGTGTTCCAAAAAGAATTTCCCAGATCGTCGGTCTACGCCAAGCTTGAGTCCATGAATCCCGGAGGTTCAATCAAGGACCGCTCCGTCTCCCGAATGCTCCGCGATGCTCAGGCAGATGGTTTACTGCACGACAATAAGATCGTACTCGATTCCTCTTCAGGAAATGCAGGAATCGCGTACGCAATGTTCGCCAGCGCGCTAGGCCACAAGGTAAAAATTGTCATACCCGACAATGCAAGTGCTGAGCGCCGCCAGCGACTTGAGGCGCATGGCGCTGAGATCATATTGACTGATGGAGTACTTGGGTATGACGAAGCCTTGCTCGAAGTTCGCCGAATGTACGAAGGCAACCCGGACATATATTTCTTCGCCGACCAATACAGTAACGAATCAAATTGGCTTGCCCATTACGAAACCACGGCCCAAGAAATACTTTCTCAAGCGCCAAAAACTTTTTCATACTTTGTGTCAGGTATTGGAACCGGAGGAACCATCACGGGTGTAGGTCGACGGCTCCGTGAAGAACGGCCAGATGTCCAGATCGTAGCGGCCATACCTCCGGAATTCCCTGGTGTTGAAGGACTAAAACCTTTGGGCGCCGACCACATCAATCCTGCGATCTTCGACAGGTCTGTCGTCGACAAATGGATCGAGATCGACATCGATGCCAGCCGAAGCATTTCGTTCGCTCTCGCCCGCATTGGGATTTTTTCCGGTCAATCTTCAGGCGCATATATGTATGTTGTCCGGCAAATACTTGAACAGGATCCCGAAGCACACGTCGTAACTGTCTTCCCTGATGCTGGCGATCGCTATTTCTCGGTAGGCCTTTGGGAACCCTAAGCCACTCACGGCTCTCATTAACTGTTTGCTGTAGCTTTATGAAAATCCATCGACCCAAGAGGGTTTTAGGTGCTAGTCACATATGCGCCCATTGAAACTTGGATTCAATCCCCGTTTAGTCGCCCATGATCGGCGGAACCTCCTAAAGCAACTGCGTGACATCGTAGACACCGCGGTACGCCTCGAATTTAATGTCGTCGAGCTAAACCTAGATTCCACAATGTACGAACTGGGATTACGCATGTTCTTTGATGCTGATCTCATTTCAATACTCGACGACGCTCCCACAAGATTTCATTTGAACGTGTTCCGAGACGTTTCTGATCGGAAGTGGCCCTCATTCACCGATCCAAATGCCAGCGACCGCAGCATCGCACTGAGACAGTTCGTCCAGATTGTTGAGTTTTTCGAGGATAGACATCCTATGGAAATGTACGTGGTCCATCCTGGTCGACGAATGGCATCTGAAACATCACATATGGACGCACTGAAAGATAGTTTTTGGACCATCCATAGCCTCTTCCCAGGCCTTCCGGTTGCCGTCCAAAACTCCACTGTCCAATCTGTACTGTCCAGATTGGACAGCATCTTGGAGATGCTTGATTCCAGTGTGGCGATTAGATTTGCATTTCACACGGGTTATGCGTTCCATGCCTTGGACGGTAACCAAACCGCATTCGAATGCAGGCTTGACTACCTGGCCAGATTTTCCGACCGACTAGCAGAGATCCGGTGGCATAACACGGCACCAGACCGAGAACCAAGCCTGCCTCTTCACATACAACTTCAGCGAGGCATCAACCTTCGCCACGTAATGCGGATCATCGGCAGAAACCCTGGAACGGTCCATATGATTGACACTGTTGGGCTGAATCCGGCGGAACTGTTCCGAGAAGCACGAGAACTACGGAGATCAATAAATGCGTAAGTCTCATCTACTCATATTTGAAAAATCGCCCCGCCAACCCTAGAAACCCTACGAGGAAAACCACGAGAACCACGACATTAATGCTCATAGCATTAATCGGAGCCCCTCCCACCATCAACTGCCGCACCGCATCAGTCAAATACGTGAGTGGTAAAGCAGTAATCAACGGACGAATCCAATCTGGCATACCGTCCAATGGAAAAAAAACTCCGGACAAAAACAGCATGGGAAATGTGACTATCTGAGCAATTGCGAAAAAACCCTGCTCAGTCTTGGCAAAAGCCCCAAGAAAAAATCCGATTGCGAGGAAAGCTGCCCCTCCCAAAACCACGACAGCGGCCAAAGATGGAAGGTTCTCAACGTTAATCTTGACCTTCGCAACCAACACCGCCGTCACGATAAGAATTGCGGTCGAAACCAAAAGCACTACTACCTTAAACGCGAGATCAGCACCGACCAATTTCCAAACAGATAACGGTGTGGCCGAGAGTCGACGCAGGACTCGTCGTTCACGTAACGAAACCATCTGAATCGCCCCAAACACGCCTGTATTCATCACGCTCATCGCAATAAGCCCCGGCATCACGAAGTCCACATACCCCAACTTTTCCGCTTGCAGAGTTCGGAACTCAGCCGTGATAACCGGACGGGTCTGGGTTATCGCTCGATCAGCTACATCAAGCGCCCGAAGTAGCACCGGAATAATTACCTGCTGAGTCGTCAGTTGCGATGCGTCATAGTGGATTTGCAACGATTGCGGAGTTCCGGTTCTAAGTGCCGAACCAAAACCTCGGGGAACCTGTACAACAGCACTTCGCTTGCCTTCTTGTAATTGCTCCAGTTCATCAACGGCCAAACCACGGGAAATCTCAAACGCATCGAATTCCTCCAGAATAGCTGCAAACACTGTGGCTTCCTGAGAGTCATCCTCTATAACTAGGCCAATGTCGTAACTCGCTCCCTCATCACCTCCACCAAGCACAATCCCAAAAATCCCAACGAAAACTATGGGGAAAGCAATCGTCCAAAACAGGGCTTGGCGATCTCGAACAAACTCTCGGAAATTGGTCAGAAAAAGTTGAACGACGCTATTCAATCCCGCAACGTCCTTCCAGTCAGCTTTAAGAACACATCTTCAAGCGTCGCATGTCGGACGCGCATACCATCAATGCTCAAACCCTTCGCGTCTGAAAACTTGAGCAGATGCCCCATCGTTCCGGGAACATTAGTGCTAAAGAGACTGTACTCCGACCCTTGAGCTGTCGCACTAGACACAAAATCCAAGCCCCTAAGCTCACTAATTGACCAATCCATTGTTGAAGAAAACTCGATTGCATCTTGCTCAAAGTGTTCGTGCACCAAGTTCCGAGGAGTATCAAGCGCAATAATCTTTCCGTAATCCATTACAGCAACCCGATCACATAGCCGCTCAGCTTCTTCCATATAGTGTGTCGTTAATACGATCGTCATACCATCAGCCTTAAAGCCACGAATTACATCCCAGAGGTTTCGTCGAGCCTGAGGGTCCATACCAGTTGATGGCTCATCTAAAAATAATAGTTCCGGAACGTTGACAACCGCGAGAGCAACTGACAAACGCTGGGCTTGCCCTCCAGAAAGCTCCCCTACCCGCGCGTTACGCCGCTCTTCCAAGCCCAAAAGACTTATTAGCTCGTCGGGGTTCGCCTGTCGATCATAAAACGAGGCAAACAGGCAAATCACCTCTCTCACCCGAAGCCTGGGATAAAGAGCCACCTGTTGAAGCTGGACGCCAGTCCGACCTTTAACTTCGGATCCCGCTTTAGCTGGGTCGAGACCGAAGACACTGACCCGACCCCCATCACGATCGCGGAGCCCCTCAATAATTTCGACCGTCGTGGTTTTACCCGCACCATTCGGCCCCAGCATCCCAAAAATCTCACCCTCGGCCACAGCAAACGAAACGCCACGAACCGCATGCAAACTCCCATAGGACTTTGTGAGATCAGATATTTCGATTAGTGGTCGCATGGGCAAATCCTAAAAACATTTTTCCAACTGATAGAAAGAATACTTATAGAGGTTTCTTCTGATGCCGGTCCAAGATAAGCGCCGACTGCCCATCCACTTGAACTCGCCAACCAGGAGGAATCCAGGTAGTCGCATCATCTTGCGCAATCACAACAGGACCTCGAGCTCGAAATCCTACGGGGAGCATATCCCGCACAAAGACACGAGCGTTCAATTCAGAGCCGCCCGACACAACCAGGGTTCGAGTAAAACTTGGCTTACGTTTGGGGCTTGGCGCACCGGTGAAAGGCAGCTCGGCCTGCGGTACGGTTGCCGCCAATCGAGCAACCACAATTTCCACGTCGGCCTCCGGCCGACTGTGCGCAAAACGATCTTGATGACGCTGATGAAATGCCTTCACCGCAGAGACCATGTCATCGCCAACAATAGGCACTGCCAACTCAAAAGATTGCCCAACGTAACGAAGCTCGAGAGATCGATGCATCTTGGGCCGTCCAGTCGAATGAAAATCGCGACGGGCATTTCGCTCGAGTCGCTCGAATGCCTTTCGTAACGCAACTAGGCTCTGTGGCGTCGCCGGTCGCAGTAAAGTAGCCGCATACTCCCGTCGGTGCTCGCCACTCAAAGCCCCCAGCGCGGACAACACTCCAGGGTGTCTCGGCACAAGCACACGAGACATTTGGAGTCGATCAGCCAGATCGCATCCGTGTAAAGGACCGGCACCACCAAAAGCTACCAAGACAAAATCACGCGGATCATAGCCACGCTCCAGCGTGATCACGCGAAGAGCCCTCTCCATGTGTGCATTCGCAACATCAACAACAGTCGCAGCAGCGCGCCTTCTATTCTCCGTCGTGGAGGACCGCAAAGAGAGTAATTGATCCATAGCTCGAGCCGCGGCCACCTGATCAATCTCGACATCATCGGCAAGATCGTTGACACCGGAGAGCCGACCGAGAACAACATTCGCGTCCGTCACGGTCGGCTCCGTTCCTCCCCGACCATATGCGGCTGGTCCTGGTTCAGCTCCAGCGCTTTTCGGACCCACACGAAGACTCCCAGCCTCATCAACCCTTGCGATAGACCCGCCTCCTGCACCTACCGTATGTATGTCGGTCATCGGAATAGCTATCGGAAGACCACCAACCTCAGCATCTCGTCGCTGCAACGGCTGTCCAGGACAAATGGCAACATCCGTAGATGTTCCACCCATATCAAGCGTCACGATATGGTCAAACCCGGACCGTCTTGCAAACGTACGAGCACCCTCCACACCTGCTGCTGGACCACTGAGAACCGATTGGACCGGTGCTTTAACAGCCTCAGCCGACTTCAAAACACCTCCATTGGATTGGACTATCCAGAGCCGACCCTTAATAGACTTCTTGAGTTTTTCGATATATCTGCCCATTACAGGACCTACGTAAGCGTCCACAGCTGTCGTACTGCTGCGTTCATACTCTCGGTGCTCCGGTAAAACCTCGGAAGAAATTGACACCCACCGAACACCGGCGTTTCGCAAAGCGGCTCGCACTGCTCGTTCGTGTGACGGCCGAAGAAAACTAAACAGCAAGCAAACGGCTGCCGACTCTGGCTTTAAGCGACGAATCCTCCTAACTAATTTTTCCAACGACGTAGGATCAAGAGTTTGGAGAACAGTTCCGTCGGCACCCACACGCTCGTCAACCTCTAACCGTAACTTCCGATCAATCAACACTTGGGGCCGACTCGGACTAATCGCGTAAAGCTCCGAACGTTGTTGCCTACCAATTTCCAGCACATCTCGAAAGCCGGCCGTAGTTACCAACACCGTACGAGCTCCCTGTCGTTCAAGAACAGCATTTGTGGCAACCGTCGATCCATGCACAACCGTGGTATCCATTTGAATACCGATCCGCTTCAGTCCTTCGATTACGGCGTCGGCCGGATCCCCTGGGGTACTGGAGAGCTTAAATGCCGAAATGTCCGTGCCGGTATCCACGACAAAATCAGTGAATGTTCCGCCAACATCGACGCCTACACGCGCCGCGGCCACCTGTCGCGCCAAGTGATTGGAAATGTTCGTGACGGCCTCTCAGAAATACATTGTCGACCACCGAGCTTAGTAGGGGCGGACTAAACGTCAACCTAAACCGGCTACGCCAAACACCGAAAAGTTGCATGATAGGCGCAGCTGTTAGGGGATCCTCAAAGCATGCCCCCTTAATTCCGGCCGACTGACACGATGGCACAACGTCGAAAAAAAGTAGTGGCACCGCCGACCACAATTCGTCGCTTGTCTATCTACTTTCGAGTGCTTGGAGGCCTCAAAGCCCTTGGTGAGACCAGCACCTCCTCAGGGGACCTCGCTAACCAGACTGGATTCACGGCCGCGCAAGTTCGACGCGACCTCACATACTTTGGTTCATTCGGAAAACGCGGAGTTGGCTATGACGTAGCGCAACTACGCCAGCATCTCGCCTCAATTCTTCGAGTTAACCAAGACTGGCGCATGGCCTTGATTGGCGTCGGCAATTTGGGTCGGGCCCTTCTCTCGTACGACGGATTTAAGAATCATGGGTACAACGTCGTAGAGGCCTTCGACATTCATCCAGAGTTGGTTGGGAAAACGATTAACGGGTTAACTATTCACCACACACGCGACATACACACCCTGTTCGCGAACGAACAAATCGATATGGCCATTGTCGCCGTGCCTGCTGAAAATGCTCAGCTTGTTGTCGATCAAGTCGTAGACGCCGGAACTCGTGCAGTTCTGAATTTTTCTCCTGCTCACATTCGCGTGCCCGACCACGTCAAACTCTCAAACGTTGACCTTACGATGGAGGTCGAGTACTTGTCCCACGCGATCCATAGCCTTAAAACCATCGCTCAGACATAGACGATTCGCAACCAACTCAGCCGGCACGTATTATTAAGTGACTTTGTGAATTCGTTCACCAAGTCTGAGGTATCGTCAGAATCCGTAGATAGTGCTGTCTGTCACGAGGGGGACGGAAAGTACATATGCCTAGCTGGATAGCAGTAGTGATTTTAATGGCCGTAGCGTTCTTGTTCGCCGTCGGCAGCCTTATCGGAACAATGGCTTTAAAGCCACGTCGGAAATTCGATGCCAAGGTGGAAGCTTATGAGTCCGGCATGGTTCCGCTCCACGATAGTCGAGGCAGATATAACGTTCGGTTCTACCTCGTCGCCGTCACTTTTCTCATATTCGACGTAGAACTATTGTTCTTTTACCCATGGGCTTTGTACTTCAATATGATTAGTGATCAGGTATCACTGTTCGCATCTGGCTGCGTTTTCTTGGCGATATTGGCAGTAGCGTTTGTTTATGAATGGCGTAAAGGCGCCTTGGACTGGAATCAGTAGTCGATGCTTCATCCTGCAACCACTGCCACCCTATCCCCAAAAGAAATCGTATCCCGAATTGAGAGTCTTGCCGGACCTTCTTATGAAAAAGGCCGGGTTGACCACGGCGACGCAGTCGTAGCAGTTACACCTGATGCGTGGCCGAAGCTATTCGAAGCCCTAAGAACGGATTCCGAGCTTAGTTTTGAGCAACTGATTGACATTACTGCGGTTCACTGGCCACTAGACGATGGTCGAGAGTTCGAATTGGTCTGGCAATTTCGGTCTCTCTCAAAAAACCTATATGCACGCGTCACCACACGCCTTGCCGACGGTACGGGAGTCAACTCGGCTACTCAGACCTTTGCGTCCGCCAACTATCTAGAGCGTGAGGTTTACGATCTTTTTGGCATCGATTTTCAAGGCCACCCCAATTTGAAACGAATATTGCTTCCGCAGGAATACGAAGGACATCCACTGCGAAAGGAATACCCCGTCGAGGGACCAAACTTCCCTGAAGATGCCCACCGTAACGATCTTTTCGGCGAGCTCGATCCAGATGATTTCTGGAGTGCTATTGATAGGGCTGCTGAGGAATGACGATAGACGCAGGCAAGACCGGTCTACCGGTTGACGTAGAACATGTCGGTGAAAACCGCATGTTGCTCAACATGGGGCCACAGCATCCCAGTACACATGGAGTACTTCGCCTGCTAATTGAGCTAGACGGCGAGGTAGTTCGTGCCTGTGAAGCCGACATGGGTTATCTACACAGAGGTGTTGAGAAACTGATCGAGACCCATGACTATCGGGGCGGAATCACACTCACCGATCGGATGGACTATACGGCAGGCCCCTCGAACAACATGGGTTACTTAATGGCTATCGAAAAGCTTATGGGCGTCACGGACGACATCCCTTTGCGTGCACGATACCTTCGAACCGCCGTGGCAGAGCTTTCGCGACTCGCCTCGCACCATATATGGATTGGAACCCACGCACTGGATATCGGAGCAATGTCAGCTTTCCTTTATTCGCTTCGAGAACGAGAAAAGATATTGCATTTATTCGAGCAAGCGTGTGGTGCCCGCATGACGACCTCGTTCATGCGGGTCGGCGGAACTGGGCCACATGACATTGGTGATCAATGGCTAGACAACGTTGCAGATTTCCTGGACGGATACACGCTCCACGAAATAGACGAGCTCGTAACTGAAAACGAGATTTTCATGGAGCGAACTCGCGATGTAGGTGTAGTTACAAAAGAGCAATGCTTTAGCTTCGGCTTAACTGGCCCGTTGCTACGTGGCTCTGGTGTCGCATGGGATCTCCGAAAAACCCAACCATACGCCGCCTACGATCTCGTAGATTTCGAAGTGCCAGTCTTTTCCGAAGGAGATGTTTACGCCAGATACCTGGTCCGTCTCAACGAGATGTATCAATCGTGTCGAATCATCCAGCAATGCGTCGACGCTATACGTGATTTGCCTCTTGATTCAGCTTCTAACATCGATAGGCCAGAAATTGTCCCGCCAGACATCAGTCGGGTACCCGTCGACATGGAAGCAATGATTAACCACTTCAAACTCGTCATGCACGGAGTACAACCGGAACCCGGAGAGGCCTATTTTGGCATCGAGAATCCAAAGGGTGAACTTGGTTACTACTTCGTTAGCGACGGATCGGGAATGCCTTACCGCTGTCATGTCCGATCCCCCTCATTCGTCAACCTCAGCATCATCGAAGAAATTAGCGTGGGGACCTTAATTGCCGACGTCGTAGCAATTATTGGGAGTGTGGATATTGTGCTTGGCGAGGTCGATCGATGACCACGGAGACCATCACACTGACCGTCGATGGACATGAAGTTCAGGTCCCGGCTGGCTCCACGGTATTGCAAGCGTGCGAATCACTAGGAATTGACATTCCCACACTATGTACTGACCCCCGCCTAAAACCGTATGGCGCATGTCGAATGTGCGTCGTCGAAGTCCAACCGGGACCACCACGGCCAACAGCTTCATGCACCACACCGGCTGCTGAGGGCATGACGGTGGTAACCAACAGCGATTCCATTCGTGATGTGCGACGACACGTTATCGAACTCCAGCTACAACATCATCCCCTGGATTGTCCGTACTGCGATCAAGCTGGCACCTGTGAACTGCAAGATGAAGTGTTCGACCAAAAGATTCACCAAAGTCCGTACGAGACCGTGTCCAAGGCACACCCAGAAGAAGTTCTCAACGAGGTTATTCTCCTCAACCACAATCGATGCATCCTGTGCGGTCGGTGCGTTCGGATTTGCGATGAACAAATTGGTGTCCACGCTCTAGATTTTGTGGAACGCGCAGCAGGAACCTTTATAGCGCCTGCCCAGCATGACTTCATGGACTGTGAACGTTGCGGTATGTGTATCGAGACCTGCCCGGTGGGTGCCCTGCTGAGCAAACCGTTTAAACACTCGGCTAGAAGTTGGCAAACCGAAAAGGTGGCCTCCACCTGTCCTCACTGCTCCGTAGGTTGCTCGCTGCTTGTCGAGTCCCGTCACGGTGACGTGGTACGGACTCGAACCAACGGGCTTGAGGAACCCAGCCGAGGGCTTTTATGCGCCAAGGGATTTTTTGGGCATTCCTTCGTTAATAGTGAAAAGCGAATAACCCGTCCCATGGTCCGCCGTGGCGGTGTCCTGCAACCAACGACCTGGAGTGATGCGCTAGATGTTGTGTCCAAAGGCTTGCAAAACGTGCTTGATGCCCATGGCCCTGAATCAGTCGGGGTGGTGGGGTCGCCAAACACAACTAATGAAGACAACTATGCCCTACTAAGGTTTGCCCGCGCAGTTCTCGGCACCCCGAATGTCTACAGTCAAGACAGCGGCATGCACGCTACCGCCCGCACGCTCCGTGCTGTTCTTGGAAGCTCCACAGGACCGCACACACAAAACGAATTACTTGAATCAGAATTGATTCTCGTTATTGGTGCGGATATCGGCCACACTCACAACGTGCTCGGAGCTCATATCAAGCAAGCAGCTCGAGACGATAACAGAACACTTGTGGTCGCGACCCGACTTGCCAGCGGACTGGATAAATACGCAACCGTCGCCGAGAGAATTCGACCCACCGCAGAAGCAACCCTTCTCAGTTCACTCGCTGGGACCCATTCGGCTGACATCGAATCCCTTACCGGTCTTGACCGCGAATCCTTCGAAAAAATCCAAGGATTGGTGGGTGAGGCCGACTCCGTTGCCGTGGTATGGGACACAGGACTATGGACGCTCGATCGAGCAACTCGCATAGCACAAGCTGCGGCCAACCTCGCGTTGTCTCGAAGTGGTGTCCGCCTGTTTCCTCTAGCTGAACGTGTGAATTCCGTCGGCACCTTTCAAGTTGGCATGGCGCCTGACCTGCTGCCGGGTGCTCGTTCAGTTGAGGACTCGAAGGCCCGTGATGACATCGGTGCTGTCTGGAACACTTCGATTAGCCCGAATCCAGGCCTTAGTTTTAATGAATTTATCTCCGGACCGATTAAAGCCCTCTATGTGATGGGTGAAGACGTGGTCGGCGGAGCCCTAAACAGCACCGAAGCAAGTGCGGCACTGCTCAACGCCGAACTGGTTATCGTGCAAGACATATTTATGAATGCCACAGCCGAAGCCGCCGATGTTGTACTTCCAGGCACATCCTTCGCTGAAAAAGGCGGGCACTTCACGAACTTTGAAGGACGACTGGGGCGCATCGAACCTGCGATACCTCCTGTTGGCGAATCCCGGCCCGATTGGGAAATCGTCGCCCGGATAGCGGCGGCAATGGGTAGCGACTTTGGATGGCGCAGCCACGAACCAATCAGCAAAGAACTTCGGGAACTTTCGACCGCACCATCAATCCAAGGCTCTGGCTCGTCAGTACCGATCGATGGTGCGTTAGGTCCGTTAGACGACAACAATAGTTTTGTATTGACTACGGAGCAGCACCTCTACACCGCTGGTGTGGCTGGACGCCATGCTCCCAGCCTCCAGACGATGCTTCCCGAGGCTGTTGCTGAATTGAATCCGGACGATGCCGGACGGCTATCGATCAGCCATGGGGATCCAGTACGACTGGCATCCACCGCTGGTGAAGTGAACTTAAAAGCCCTTGTTACGGCCCGTGTACCTAAAGGCATTGTCAGCTTGCCAGACCGTTTTCTTGAAGCGCCAGCACGCCAACTCGACCCACGTGCTCCCGACGGTGCTGTCGTCCGCGTGAGCAAAGGCTAATCGTGGACTTCTGGGCCTGGCTCATCCTAATAACTAAGGTGTTGGCGATTTTTGTTTTGTTCGCCTTAGCCCCGCTAGTGCTTGTGCTTGCCGAACGCCAGATCTTGGGTCGTTTGCAGTCCCGTTATGGTCCAAACCGAGTTGGATGGAGTGGCTGGCTTCAAACTGCAGCAGACGGACTAAAACTTGGAATCAAGGAAGACATGATGCCTGCAGGATCGGACAAAGGGATATTTTGGTTTGCTCCGATCATCATGGTTATGCCAGCCATGGCCGCATGGGCAATTGTGCCTTTCGGGCCCACGGTAGAGCTTGGACGAAGCATTGGGCTCTGGATCGCCGATCTCAACGTGGGAGTCCTTTATTTCCTAGCAATGGGCTCCCTTGGGGCCTATGGAGTCGTAATGGCTGGATGGGCCTCAAACAGCAAGTACGCTCACTTCGGGGCACTACGTGCCACCGCGCAGCTGATCAGCTATGAACTTGTCCTAGGACTCGGCGTCCTCGCCGTCGTTCTTTATAGCGGAACCCTTAGCCTTGTTGACATTGTGGACGCCCAAAAGGGGCTTTGGTTTATTGTTCCGCAATTCGTTGGGTTTCTTCTGTTCCTGTTCGCAGCTGTGGCTGAAACAAATCGAGCTCCATTTGATCTTCCGGAGGCGGAGACCGAGTTAGTCGCTGGTTTCCACGTAGAGTTTTCGGGAATGCGATGGGCGTTCTTCTTTATGGCGGAATATGCCAACATTCTGCTCATGTCCGCAGTCATTACCACTCTCTTCCTGGGAGGCTGGCACGGCTGGACGATCCCAGGCGCAGAAGGACTAACAAGTGTCTTCTGGTTCTTGCTCAAAACACTGACATTCGTCTTCCTGTTCTTTCTGTTCCGAGCAACGCTTCCCCGTTTCCGTTATGACCAGCTGATGAACTTCTGCTGGAAAATTCTAATCCCGATCGGCGTGGTGAACTTAATTGCCGCTGCTGGCCTGCGGATCGTCTGGAGCTAGCCAAGTGCCATTAGGATCCGGTGTACTCAAAGGTTTGAAAACCGTCCTCATGGTAGGTCGGCGAAAACCCGCCACAGTGATGTACCCAGAGGAAGTTCGGGACATCGCTTACCGCTTTCGCGGCCAAGTTGGCATGCGGCGCGACGAGATTACCGGCGGATTGACATGTGTGGGATGCGGTTTATGTGAGACCGCCTGCCCCAACGACGTAATTCGCGTTGACACCCACGAGAACACCGACGGTACACGCTTTGTGGACCGATACCTCTTTGATGTCGGTCGATGCGTGTTCTGCTACTTCTGTATTGAAGCATGCCCTGTTGACGCGCTGCAGCGAACCCACAATTTCCATCTGGTCACCGAGGACCGCAGGGATCTTGTCATAGACGGACACAAAATGATCGACATATTTGAAAATGACCAGTCCTACAGAGAAGAAGAACAACAAAACATTGGCCCAGGTGCAACTATCACCAATTGGTTCGAACGTGGCTGACAACATCCTGAGTACAGTCGCCTTCTGGTACCTCGCGTTCGCATCAGTGGCCGCAGGACTTACCATGATCTCGCTACGGAATCCTGTACACGCCGCTATATCTCTGGTGATCGTGATCTTCCACGTGGCGGGGCTGTTCGTAATTCTGGGCTCTGGTTTCTTGGCAGTCGCCCAGATCGCAATCTATGCCGGGGCAATCGTAGTGCTGTTCTTGTTCACACTAATGATGCTGGACATGCGGCATCTCCCCAATTCTCGTGTCACACATCGCCAAATGTGGCTGGGTATCCCCGTGGCGATCCTCCTGGCGATCGAGGCAGTCGTAATAGCCATCGGCACACCTGCAATCGATGACTCGATAAAAGGCTTCTACCCTCCCAGCACAGTATCCGAATTAGGCGGAAGCACGGAGGCCCTGGCCAAAATGCTCTTCACCAACTATACGCTGCCCTTCTTGATGGCAAGCATTATGTTAACTGCCGCAACCATCGGCGCTATTGTCTTAGCGCGTCGAATCGAGGCATCTGAAGCGACCACTGACAACCAATCAGCATCGACCACCGAACCACCAAGCACACCTCTTGAACGGTCTGCCCAATGACCCTTAACAGCTTTCTGGTTATTGGTGCGCTGTTGTTCTCCATAGGGGCACTGGGAGTGCTCATTCGCCGAAACGCAATCGTCATGCTCATGTCAATCGAGCTCATGCTGCAAGGAGCAAATGTCACCCTGGCAGCGTTTTCGAAATACCTTGACGATCAGGCCGGTTATGTACTGGTAGTCTTTTCGCTGACCGTCGCAGCAGCAGAGGTCGCCATTGGGCTCGCCATCCTTGTCGCACTCAGTCGCGTACATCCAGTAACCAACATCGACCAATTGGACAACCTCAATGGGTAACCTGATCCACCCAAAAAAGCAGAGCGACCTGTGGTAGACACTCCGTGGATTATTCCGCTGCTGCCACTTGTCGCCTTTGCGTTGAACGGCCTCCTTCGAAGTTCGGGACAAAACAAGAGTCAGGGCTATGGGTGGCTCTCAACAGGGCTCATTTTCAGCTCATTCATCGCCACCGTGCTTCTGTGGATCGCCATCGACACATCCTCGAGTAAAGAGTTTGTGCTCTACCGATGGATCGCGAGTGGGGGGTTTAATGTCGAAATCGCCTTTCTGACGGATGAACTGACCGTGGTAATGCTTCTTGTGGTAACCGGTGTAAGCACCCTAGTTTCCATGTACGCAACAGGTTATATGTCGCACGACGCCAACCAATCCCGCTTCTTTACTTGGATCCCCCTGTTTGTGTTCAGCATGATCATGCTGGTTATCTCTGACAACTTGCTCCAACTCTTCGTGTTCTGGGAAATGGTGGGCCTTTGCTCCTACCTCCTGATCGGTTACTGGTATCAGCGCGATAGTGCCAACGCTGCGGCCACAAAGGCCTTCCTTGTGAATCGCGTTGGAGACTTTGGCTTTGCCATTGGAATCATCTTGGCATTCCATGAATTTGGCACCGTTCGGTATCGGGAAATCTTTGAAAATCTTGGAAATGCTGATGAACGCATGCTCACGGCTATTGCCTTACTTCTCTTTGTCGGAGCAATGGGGAAATCCGCCCAATTCCCACTGCACATTTGGCTCCCTGACGCCATGGAAGGGCCTACGCCTGTCAGTGCTCTCATTCACGCCGCCACCATGGTGACAGCTGGTGTGTACCTAGTCGTTCGTTTAAACCCCCTGTACACGCTCGCACCACAAGCCCTACTCGTAATAGCCGCCATAGGCACGTTCACAGCATTTATGGCCGCGACAATCGCGTTGGTCCAAACTGATATTAAGCGCGTACTGGCTTATTCCACCGTCAGCCAGCTGGGACTAATGTTCCTGGCGATAGGGTCCGGCGCCTACACCGTAGCAATCTTTCATCTCGCAACCCACGCGTTCTTCAAGGCCCTCTTATTCCTCGGGTCAGGGAGCGTGATTCATGCGTTGCAAGATGAGCAAGACATGCGACAAATGGGAGGCCTTTGGCGAAAACTTCCCCTCACGTATACGACATTCCTCTTAGGTGGGTTCGCGCTCGCAGCAATCTTCCCGCTCGCCGGTTTCTGGAGCAAAGATGAAGTGCTGGCAATGACCTACGTTAAAGCCACTGCGCCTGCTGGGTCCGCCCTATCAGCCTTCCACGGCGCCTCGATCTATTGGCTTTTCTATGTAGCCGGCCTGGCCGTTTCAATAATGACAGCCGCCTACACGTTCCGAATGATATTTAAAACTTTTCACGGAACTCCGCGTAATGCCGAACTACATACCCATGCTCACGAGTCACCGTGGATCATGACAGTTCCCCTACTGGTTCTCACAGTAGGAGCCACCAGCGCTGGTGCACTACTCGGCATCCCTCCCGAAAAGGGGCTTATCCACGGTTACCTGAAAGAGACCGCCGGAATCATTCACCTGGAAGGCGCCGAACATCCCAACACGCTTGTCCTGGCGCTAATTTCGACACTTGTAGCTGGCAGCGGTCTACTCATCGCATTTGGTGCCTATGGGAAAGGCATGCGCATTCCGCTTATTGCCCGAACCCTCCTGCCAGGAGCCGAAACACTGTTTAAACAAAAATGGTACATGGATCATCTCGGTGACAGGTTTGCCGTCGCCCTAACAAAAGCGCTGGCCTTCATCTCATGGGGGTTTGACGTCGCTGTCGTAGATGGAATCGTAAATGGCCTTGGAAGCCTGACTCAAACGCTAAGTGGGCAGGTCCGACGTATCCAGACAGGACAAGCCCAAAACTACGCCTTGTTAATGGTGATAGGCATGGTGCTCACAATTGGTGGCCTGGTGGTGTTCCGATGAGTGGAATGACAACCGGTGAAGCTGCCCTTGATTTTCCATTTCTTTCCCTCGGGCTTTGGCTCCCGCTAGTCGTAGGGCTTCCGCTTGTTCTTCTAGCCAAGAATCGTAATGCGATCGCGCTTGGCGCGCTTGGCGCCACTGTGCTGCAAGCAGCAATTACGATCCTTCTCACTATCAGATTTGATCGACAGGCCTCAGGTTATCAGTTCGTGGAATCAGCCGACTGGATCCCTGCACTTGGGATTTCCTACAAGCTTGGGGTCGATGGCATATCCATTCTGATGGTGCTGTTGACGGGCATCTTGGGCCCACTGGTCGTGGGAGCAGGATGGCTCACTATTCATCGGCGTGAACGAGAGTTCTTCGCTGCTTTGATAGTCCTACAAACCGCCATGCTTGGAGTCTTCATCGCGCTGGACTTCATCCTTTTCTACGTCTTCTGGGAGCTTGTTCTTATTCCCATGTATCTACTCATCGGGATATGGGGCCACGAACGACGCATTTACGCCACTATAAAATTCTTCTTATATACGTTTGCCGGCAGTGTCCTCATGCTGGTGGCAATCCTTGCCCTGCGTCTGCACACCGGAACATTCGACATTGAGGCCATCCCAGCAGAAATGGCTGACGCATCACGGGTATTGCAGCTTTGGGTGTTTGTCGCGTTTTTCTTCGCCTTCGCAATTAAGGTGCCTATGTTCCCCTTCCACACATGGCTTCCTGACGCACACGTCGAAGCCCCTACTGCCGGCAGCATGGTCCTAGCTGGCGTGCTGCTAAAGATGGGCGCCTATGGCTTCCTACGCTTTGTTCTACCCATGACCCCTGACGCGGTGGACGAAACGCGTGGCCTAATGATCATCCTATCGCTCGCGGCAATTATCTATGGAGCCCTCGTGGCCATGGTTCAACCCGACCTCAAAAAGCTGGTGGCCTATTCCAGTGTGAGTCATATGGGTTTCGTAACACTAGGAATTTTCACCGCTACCGCCACTGGTCTAGACGGAGCAATTCTCCAGATGCTTAGTCACGGTCTCGTAAGCCCTGCACTGTTCTTTGCCGTCGGTGTGGTGTATGAGAGAACCCATACCCGACAAATCAACGAGCTCGGAGGTCTCGCGTCACGCATGCCCATTTACGCCGCGATTTTCGGATTCTTTATGCTCGCATCACTGGGACTACCGATGCTAAGCGGCTTTGTTGGAGAATTCCTCGTCTTAGTGAGCGCATTTGAGTATGCGGTTCCCGTAGGTTCTATAGCGGCATTAGGCGTCATTCTGGCCGCGGCCTATATGTTGTGGATGTACCAGCGCGTCGTTCTGGGAAATGTTCGGAATCAAGCCATCCTTCAAATCACCGATGTAGGACGGATTGAAATAGCGACCTTCATCGGATTAGCAGTGCTAGTGGTTTGGATAGGCATCCTGCCTGACACCTTCGTACAACTAATTAGTACCGCGACCTCGAGCCTGGTAGGACAACCATGATTGAGCCCCAAGACGTCGGGTATCTCCTACCCGAAATCCTAGTTCTAGTTACTGCGCTTGGCCTTCTCCTCTGGGCCGCCATAACCAGAAGTTCCAACCACTGGACGAGCATCTTTCTCGCCGTAACTGGAAATATTTCAGCGTTCGCACTGCTATTCCTTAGAACACCTCCAAGCAATACCGCGGTTCAAATATTCTCGGACCAACTTGTAGTCGATGGATATTCCACATTTTTCAGGGCCCTGTTCCTAATCATTGCCTCACTCACAATTGTGCTTGGCGCACAACGATTCAATTCAGCTCCTATCACTGAATTTGCTGTACTCATTGAGTTTTCGCTGCTCGGAATGATGTTGCTTGTTGGATCAATAGACTGGGCCACTGCGTTCATCGCGATCGAAACAATGGCCATACCGGTTTACGTGCTGGCTGGAATTACTAGATTTAGGCGTGATTCCCTCGAGGCTGCCATGAAATACTTCGCCCTCGGTGCATTTGCTTCCGCAGTTCTTGTCTATGGAATTGCCTGGACCTATGGACTTACCGGCACCACCAACCTTCTCACCACCGCCGAAGTCCTCACGACTAGGGGCAATGAGCCCTGGGTACTCTTCGCCCTAGCGCTGATTTTAGTCGCGCTGGGATTCAAAGTAGCCGCAGTACCGTTTCACGCGTGGACACCAGATGCCTACCAAGGTGCACCAACACCCGCGGCTGCCTTTATCTCTGTAGGGCCCAAGGTAGCCGCAATGGCTCTTTTGGCACGTGTCGTCACAGTTGCCTTCGAACCGCTTGCTGCAAATGCCAGCTTTACCCTGGCAGTCATCGCGGCCGCGACCATGATTATTGGAAATCTAGTTGCTATATCCCAAACCGACCTCAAACGCATGCTCGGGTATTCAAGCATTGCTCACACCGGTTACTTGTTGGTCGGTGTCGCCTCGATTAGCCAAACCGATTCCGTCCCAACATTCGTGGGGATTCCCGCCGTGCTGTTCTACGGATTCGTATATGCCTTCATGACGTTCGGAGCATTTGCTGTCGCCTATGTCGCGGAAACTCAGACAGGCAGTAATGAAATATCCGCGCTTCACGGAATGTCTAAACGCGCAATGCTTCCGGCAATTGCCATGGCGATCTTCATGCTGTCGCTCACCGGGGTACCACCGCTATCAGGTTTCGTCGGAAAGCTGTACCTCCTTCAGGCAGCGGTAGAAGCCAATTTGGGATGGCTAGCTATTGTGCTTGTAGGAACATCAGTGGTTTCAGCCTTTTACTACCTACGTGTTGTGGTCGCCATATTTATGCAAGACCCCGAAGCCACCACAGACGACGGCCAGCCAAAAACTGCTGCAGCTGACTCCCATGTCCTCGTTATAACAATTGCTGCCGGCCTCACGGTCCTATTTGGAATTGTGGGATGGGGCTTGCTGGACTGGGCTCAAACAGCGGTAAGCTCAAGTCTGCTCTAACTTAAATGCAAAAGCCCTTTAAGTAACCTCACGGGCAATTTCAGCACACAACAGAATAATCACAGAAGACGTCCCGATAGCTAAAAGACGTCGCCAACATTGTTCTTCAGCGGATTACAGTCAGCAGCAACCGAAACCCGATAACCCGATAACCCGAT
>DJHK01000041.1:51490-87225 GCA_002433065.1 Chloroflexi bacterium UBA6622 | reverse complement strand
AACCCGATAACCCGATAACCCGATGCTAAACCGCGTTAGCTTCGCGTCACCACACCTATCATTCCCGATGTGTTTCGATATACGTAACCGCATCCGAGATTGTTCGTATGTTCTGCGCGTCCTCATCAGGTATCGTCACGTCATATTCGTCCTCAAGAGCCATAATTAACTCGACAAGATCGAGCGAGTCGGCGTCTAGATCTTCAACGAAATTAGACTCAGGTTTCACCTCATCCACCGGCTTACCTAGCCTGTCAGCAACAACCTCAATTACTTGTTCAACGGTTCCCACGCAATCCCTCTCTTCGCATACCAGCACTACTTACAAGTGCGCCGGCAATACATGCTTTTAACACGTCATACCAAATGAATATTCCTGCGCCCACGCCCCAAGCCTTTCCCCAAGGATTGAGTTCGTCGGTCGCAAGTACATAGTAAAGAGCTAGGTGGTTCACGCCAAAGATATAAACAAACGGAACTCCTGCTAGAGCCGCGAGCAAGTCAATTCGAACGAAACGTAGAACCACCCCTGTGCTCCCCATACCAGTCGAGCCAAACCGTTCGTGCAACAATCGAGCAGTCATACCGGTGACAAAGGCGGCCACAATAAATCCATAAATGTAGCCAGCCGTCGGCGTAAGAAAATATGCTGGCCCACCACCTCGAGCAAAAACCGGCAACCCAGCAAAGCCCAGAACCGCATAGAGCAGCATCGCAGCAGCCCCACGCCAGGGCCCCAAGGTGAGGCCCGTTAATAACACAAACAATACCTGAAGCGTATATGGCACCGGCTCAGCTTCGATCTTCATCTGTGCCGCGGGAGCCATCAGTAGCGCGAACACAACAACCAAGAGCAAATCAGACACAGCCTGCTGTGGTTCAACGCCTAAAATGCGTCGTCCCGCGATAGCGCTCATCGTGAAATTCACCTTTCCGAGTTAGTTGTCGACGAACCGTCGCCAAGTTCTGGATCCGTGCTGACTATTATCAAGGGATCACCCTCGGTTACAGAATCGCCACTGACAACCAACACGCCAGTAACGCTACCAGACTTGTCAGAAACAACTTCATTGAACACCTTCATAGCCTCAACAAGCCCAATAACCGTCCCCTCCGATATCCAATCTCCAACCTTCACAAAAGGTTCAGCTCCTGGCCTCGAAGACGCATAGTAAATCCCGGTGATCGGTGTCGCTATGGGGGTTCCGCTCAACGCCGGCATCATGACAGCCTGGTCGATGTCTACAAGGCCTTCACGGACAGAACTGGAGGTTTTGGATTCTGGATCCCGAACAGCAACACGATCCTTGCCGACACGAATTTCCAGTTCGGTCAGACTGTTCCGACGCATCGCGTCAAGAACGGCCCGTACTCGGTTAACACTAACCTTGTTCAAAATAGGATCGTCCGCCACCTAAACCGCACCAACAATCAGCGCCGCATTATGCCCACCAAAACCAAAACTATTGGACATCACGTGCTTGACCGGGATTTCCCGGGCCACATTCGGGACATAGTCCAAATCAAGTTCCGGATCCGGAATCTCGTAATTTATCGTAGGAGGAACAACACCATCACGTATCGAATTAACGCATAACATAAATTCAACGGCACCAGCAGCACCGATCAGATGTCCCATCATAGATTTTGTCGAACTGACAGGAGGCAAACACTCACCAAAAACAGATTTGATTGCATTTGTTTCTGCTAGATCCCCCGCTGGGGTCGAAGTACCGTGAGCGTTCACATAATCGATGCTATTCAAGTCAAGCGAGCTATTACCAATGGCCGCCCTCATGGCTCGTGCCGCTCCCCCTCCATCAGCAGGTGGTTGTGTGATGTGAAACGCGTCGGCGCTAAGGCCGTACCCAAGAATTTCCGCCTGGATTTCCGCGCCTCGATCTTTCGCATGACTATAACTTTCGAGGACAACAACCCCGGCGCCTTCCGCTGCGACGAAGCCATCACGTTCTTTGTCAAACGGGCGGGACGCTCGCTCAAAATCTTCATTCCTCGTGGTTAAGGCACGACCAGCGCAAAACCCAGCTAACCCTATGGGGCCAATCGCGCCTTCAGCACCGCCGGCTAACATCACATTTGCCGAACCTCTCTTTATCACCTCAGCAGCCTCACCAATAGAATGCGCACCGGTCGCACACGCTGTAACTATCGCTATGTTCGGACCCTCCACTCCAAGATCTATAGAAACCAAGCCAGAGGCCATATTCGCGATAATCTCAGGGATCATAAATGGAGATGTTCGTGACGGTCCTCGGTCCCGCAGTTGGTGGACTTGCTCTTCCAGAACGAGTAATCCCCCAATCCCGCTGCCAATATAGCAACCAATCGACGCTCGATTCTCGTCAGTAATCTCGAGCCCTGAATCGGCAACAGCCTCTCTAGCCGCGACCAATGCAAATTGGGAGAAACGATCAGCCCGACGCGCCTGTCGACGACCTAAGAGCGACTCAGCATCCCAACCCTTAACCTCACCCGCGATGGAACAACTGAATTCCGAGGCATCAAAAGCCGTGATGGGACCGATGCCATTCTGCCCCTGCACTGCAGCCTGCCACGTTTGCTCGGCAGTCAAACCGAGCGGTGAGATAGCTCCGACACCAGTGACAACGACACGTTCGCTCATGTATTCCCTCTACTCAACAAGATTACTCGCCACAGCGGACCCTTCACTCATCCTAATTTTATCAGTGAAGCCCGATATAACCCATGCCCACAGTATTGCAACCAACCGCAATAGCAAACCCTAGATGTTCCACGACGGTTCGCCGATATCCTACATAGACCGCTATCCTGCCCGAAGAATTGTTCCGCCCATCATCAATTGGAGTCTTGCGTGAACTACGCATCGACTATCGTCGGCTGGGGAAAGGCGCTCCCGAGTAAATCTCGAACCAATGCTGACCTTTCAAAGCTGGTGGATACCGATGATGAATGGATAGTGTCACGAACAGGTATTCGAGAAAGACGTATTGCATCGGACAACGAAACAACGTTCACGTTAGCCTGCGACGCGGCCAACCGTGCCTTGGATCAAGCCAGCCTTTCAGCCAAGGACGTGGATCTAGTTATCGTTGCTACCCTGACACCAGAGTATGGATTCCCCTCCACGGCTAGCCTTGTACAAGACGCGATTGGGGCTACAACTGCAGGAGCTTTTGATCTGAATGCGGCGTGCGCCGGCTTCGCCTACGGTCTAGCTGTTGCCCGTGGATTCATCGAATCGGAAATGTACCGGACTATCGTATTGATTGGATCTGACACAATGTCTCGTGTCGTAGATTGGACAGATCGATCCACCTGCGTTCTTTTCGGCGACGGGGCTGGAGCTGTTGTTCTTCAAAGGACAGACACTCCAGGCGGTATTGGCAGCACCTGCCTTCGGTCTGACGGATCTGGCGGGCCACTCCTCATTCAAAGAGCAGGGGGTAGCCGGCACCCAACATCGGCCCAAACACTTCGCGACGGTTCTCACTACTTAAGGATGAATGGAAGAGAGGTGTACCGGTTTGCTGTAACGGCAACAACCGAGGCAGCCATTGCTGTAATGGTTGACGCCGGGTGGACGAGTAACGAGGTAGACCTCTTTATCCCTCATCAAGCAAACGTCCGAATCATCGAGTCCGCTGCCCGAAGCATTGGAATACCGATGGACAACGTCTTCGTAAATGCCGACCGATATGGCAACACATCTGCTGGCTCTATCCCGATCGCCTTATGCGAAGCCCTGGACCACCAACGAATTCAAGTTGGGAGCAAGATAATAACTGTAGGCTTTGGCGCCGGATTAGCCTGGGCAGCCCATGCCATTACTTGGACCGCGCCCACGGCCTCATCCTAACCTCTAACAATTGCACCCGATCACAAGCACAACTGTGCTTCTACTGGATCGGTGACTTCGGGGTCGGCTCCAGACGAATCACTTTTATCGCCTCGCGGTCCATCATCTCCGGTATGTGCGGCGCGATATTCTCTTTCCAGTGGGCAGATTCGTAGACACTCTGGTAGAGACGCTCGCGTTCGGCTTCGTCCTTGAAGCGTCGGATCCACACGTAAATGGAGTCGTCATCATCACCCGTGAAGCTGCCGAGGATGACCATACCTTGCGCGACCTGGAAGGGGATTATTTCATCTTCCATAAGGCGCACCCAGCTCTCCTTATGACCATCACGGATCTTGTACTGGCGGAGTTCGAAAAGCACTGTGGTCCTCGCTACAGTTATTGGCCGCCAAGATAATAACTATCCAGTCATTAGAAGTCTTGGTTCTTAGCTAGCGGCATCAAGTCTTTTTCACTAAGTCCTAACTTCCCTGGAAAGAACACCCTTATCACGCGCTATCGCGCTAACCCAAACCGTTCTCCAGTACCGCAGCACGAATCGTTTCAACGAGACGACGGGTACCAACGCGTAGTTCCTCCTCCGACAGATAACTGAAGGCAAGGCGAATGTGCCGCCGGTCCGCAGAATCGGCAAAACAGTGGTGTCCGGCAAGATAGGTAACCCCGTTGGTCTCAGCCTTCCCACGGATTGCTTCGCTATCGAGGCCACTTGGAAGACGAAGCCAGACAAAGAAACCACCAACCGGACTAAACCATTCACAATCAAGTTCCTTTAGCGGATGTAACTCACGAAGCATCGCGTCCCGACGTTTCCGATACAGCGTGCGCAAACTCGGTAATCGTTCAGCCAGCGCCCCACTCAGTAAATATTCCGAAGTAACCCAAGCTGCAAAAGGCCCTGTAGCGCTGTCAGCCTTTAACGCGCACATTCTGGATATGGCATCCGGCTCCGCAATTGCCCAACCTAAACGCATGCCGCCAGCCACCAATTTAGAAAAAGTCCCCAGCTTGATCACGCGATCGCTGCCTGCCACCGAGTACATCGAACGGGGCCGATGCCCCTCATAAATCAAATCGCCATAGGCGTCATCCTCGATAAAAAGGAGGTCTAGTTCTTCTGCCACCTCTGCAAGTTCGCGCCGTCGCTGGACAGGAGCATTAAACCCAACTGGGTTGTGCACCGTAGGCATCGAATAGACCAGCGAAACCTCGTGCCCTTCACTACGTAAGGTTTGAACAAGCTCACGTAGAGCCGCAGGGTCTATTCCGCTGGCATCAGTTTTTACACCGCGAACACGAACACCTAGGCCTCGTAAGAACCACAACGCCCCAATGAAGGTTGGAGACTCCACAATTACCACACCTCCCGAAGGCACCAGCAATCGTGTAGCCAAAACAATCGCCTGCGACGCTCCACTTGTGACCAGGATGTTGTCGGATGTGACGGCTAGCCCCTCCGACTCGTTGACCCACTCAGCTATGAATCGACGTAGTGGTTCCGGTCCCGACACAGGCCCATATTGAAGGGCATCCGCTGTGCGAGCATCCATAAGATGAGCCGTAGCTTCCTTCAGTTCTTGAAACGGAAAGCTTTCTGCATCGGGGAACCCGTACGCCAAACTAATGAGCCCGGGCCGGTGCATCGCCCAGTTTGGCCTCAATGGGTTGTCTTCCATTGCAAGCGCGATCGGACTGTAATGAGCACTCAAGCCCATACCATTTGCTCCTGTCATCTATCTGGAATCGTGACCTACGACGGGGTCAACGGACGTTGTTGAGGAACACCATCACGGCGAGGATACAGAGATGGAGTCGCTTCACGCTTGATAACACGTACAACCATACGCTCAAAATCCATTCCAACAAGTCGGTAATAGGCCGGTTCAAGAAACCGGCCACCGCACGCAGTTACAGCGTACGTCGCAGCCTCCACCTCACCTTCGGCTCTCTTAGTCTTTTGGGCTAGCAGTTCACCCCCCACTCGAACCAGCGGGAGACAGAGCTCGGCTAGAGCGGACATTGGAGCTACAGCTCGCGAAATTGCAAGGTCAAATGCTTCACGAAACACACCACGTCCCGCTATCTCAGCTCTAATCTTGACGGGCTCAAGGGTTAAATCTGGAATAGCTTCAGCCACATCCTCCAAGAATTGGACCCTCCGACCGGAAGCGTCCATTAGTGTCATGTCCACATGGGGACAGACGATTGCCGCCACCACACCTGGGATTCCTACGCCAGATCCCACATCTACAGCACGAAGCTTCTGCCCTTTGTCCCGAGGAAACAACGCGCATAGCGCAATCGCATCCAAAAAATGCCGGTCAATATCCGCAACGGCCTTTTGGGACATCAAGCCATAACGAGAGGCTCGCTCCCGGACCAAGCTGGCATAGATCTCAAGATATTTGAGGGACTGACCTGTAAGATCAACGCCAAGATCGTGAACTGCCGACGAAAAAGTGTCGCCCAATCTGCCGGGAGTACCACCTGACATCACAACGACTCTGGAGCCCATGGCGAATGACCTACGTAGAAGATACGGACCGAGAAGATGAGGCCTGTCCTTTCTGCATCACGATAGATCAAGAGAACAGCCTCCCAGGTCTCGTGGTTCACACCGGAAATACGAGCTACGTGTCACTAAACCTCTACCCTTATAACAATGGACATTTGTTGGTACTTCCCTTCCGGCATGTCTCCGACCTTGTGGAGCTTACACAGGAAGAAGCGAGCGAGATGATGGCATTCCTAGTAGAAGCTCGAACCGTGCTTGAAAAGGCACTCGTTCCGGACGGCTACAACATAGGAACAAACCTTGGGTCTGCGGCAGGTGCTGGAATCCCTGGCCATGTCCATTTTCACGTAGTTCCCCGGTGGAACGGAGACACAAATTTCATGCCTGTGACAGGTGATGTAAAAGTCCTCCCTGAAACCCTAGCCCAAACGCGTGAACGGATCACTACAGCCTGGAAAAACCTTTAGCTATTGGAACCTTACGGGATAACCGCCGGCTCAACATCAGGAAGAAAACCGATCTTTCCAAGAGGCCAATAAACCACCCAAACCCGACCAACAATCGACGCACGCGGAATAGCACCTATGTCACGCGAATCACGGCTCTGACGCCGATTATCACCCATAACAAAATATGCGTCCGCCGGAACCGTAATCGCTGGAGTGTTCCGTGCAACTTGGTTCTGAATATAGGTTGTCTCATCAAGCACTTGGCCATTAACAAAAACTTGACCATTTCGAACTTCAACAGTCTCCCCCGGTAAACTCACCACACGTTTTACAAGATCTTCATCTGGGCTCCGCGGTGATCGAAAGACAATTACATCGCCCCTACCCGGATCCGTGCCCAAATAGGCCAATTTGTTTACCACCAAAAACTCAGCATCCCCAAGACTCGGAAGCATGCTCGGACCTTCGACACGGAAGTTTTGAACCAGCAACCTTGTCCCCAAGAAAATCAGGGCAGCTAACAGTAAGGTCTCTGTGATCTCAAGAAAAATATTGCTGTTCCGCTTAAACACAAAACCGCCAGGCTGAGCATTTCAAGATGCTTCGGATCCATAGGCAACCGTTTCGAACATGAGTATATGGCTCAACAAAGCAGTTCAGGGAACCGTTGGTACTCATCGATTGACTCGCCCTCCATATTTCCGCGGCTCCCCGCAACACTTGAGCAAACGGGATGGCCCCAATGCTAGCCCAGAGAAATACCTGTCGGATTCGCGCATAACCTAAGATAAAGTCGTGAACGACAAATGCCCATCCAGTCTTGAATTAACGCTAACGGACCAACCGTCTACTGAACGATTGGACGTCTTCATATCAGGTCGTTTTTCCAACATAAGCCGATCGAGGACTGCACGCCTTCTTCGTAGTGGGCATATCACCGTCAACGGTGAACAAGCTCGGCCAAAACAGCGCCCGCAAATGGGTGACAAGATCTCCATCAACATACCGATCGAAACAGAAAAACTCGTTCCAGATCACAGCCCCTTAAACATATTGCTTGAAGACCCAGAGTTTGTAGTCGTCAACAAACCATCCGGAATCATCATGCATCCAGGAGCGGGATCCTCCTATGGAACATTAGCTCACCGATTAGTCGCAATGTTTCCTGAAACCCATCTTGTGGGTCATCCCAAAAGACCCGGGATCGTTCATCGCCTGGACAAAGAAACATCCGGTGTCACTGTCGTTGCTCGAACATCCGAAATGTATCTACA
Organism: Chloroflexi bacterium UBA6622; assembly: GCA_002433065.1. Classification (GTDB taxonomy): domain Bacteria; phylum Chloroflexota; class UBA11872; order UBA11872; family UBA11872; genus UBA11872. The sequence continues at coordinate 79,128 of DJHK01000041.1, read as the reverse complement.
TCTAACGCGAGCGTTCGCAGATCGAGAAATCCAAAAGCGTTACCTCCTAATTGTGAAGGGCGCCCCAAGACAAGAACGAGGAATTGTTGAAGCACCGATCGGACGACACCCCTCACGACGCACCCACATGGCGGTCACGTCAAACGGTCGACCGGCCAAGACCTGTTACAAGGTCTTAGATCAGTCCGGATCCCAAGCACTATTGGAAGTTCAACCCATAACCGGTCGAACTCACCAAATTCGAGTACACATGGCAGCTATCGGCCACCCAATAGTTGGAGACTCGACCTATGGCCAGAAAAACCCAGACGCCGACCGAACCCTGCTTCACGCGTGGACCCTTGACTTCAAAGACCGTACCGGTAGAACTTGGCTGGGCGCCTGTTCACCTCCTGACGACTTCAAACGAACCGCCGAATCCTTAAACCTTGCTCTGCCAATGACCCCCGACTCGACCCTGAAAACTCGTCCCCAATAAAACCAATAAGTTTTTCTAGTCCTCATCTAGATTCGAAGACCCACCATCAGGATCATCGTCAGATTGTTGATCGCCTGGAGCAGCCACCCGTGCAAGCACTATGCCTATCTCATACAGGGCATAGAGCGGAATACCCACCGAAGCTTGTGTGAAAGGGTCAGGGGTGGGCGTAATGATTGCAGAAATTATCGCGATGGCCACGATCGCATAGCGACGCTGCCGGGCTAACTGATCCCCACTAACCACACCAATCTTCGCGAGCGCGAATATTACATACGGCGTTTCAAACGCTAAACCCACCGCTAACAAAATACGCAGGACAAACGTAACCCAACCATCGACCGTAAACTCGGTCGCAATGGTAGCTGGAGCAAATCCAGCTAAGAACCCAACCGTAAATCTAAGAACTATGAACCAAGCAAATGCCGCACCTGCCAAAAAAGCTACAGCAATCGCTGGAATGCTCATAAAGAGCCACTTACGCTCGTTCGCATACAGGCCAGGCGATACGAACGCCAACACTTGATACAGCACAATCGGGCTAGCTAGCCCAAACCCAACTATGAACGAAATTTTTATGAACGTAAAAAGCGTCTCAGTAACCGCGATTTGCTGAAGCACCGCACCACGAGGCAAGGGTTGTTGAACAACCCAAAAGACCCAGTCCTTGAACGGCCACACGACAAAACTAGCCACAATCACCGCGAGCACGGCAATCGTAAGCCGCTTTTTGAGCTCCTCTAAATGCTCGCGGAGTGTCATGACTCCACCAAGCGAATCCTGAGGATCTGCCTGATTCGATAAACCTTGGTCAGCTTCAGCCATGCGTCAGCTTAACCGGCACATAGAACAAACTACGATTGTTTCTCATTGACGAACGTATGACCCGAGCGCCCCATTAATCATTCGAGCAGCGCCAGTCGAACAATATCGTTTAGCTAACTCGACAGCTTCACTAATGGAAACCGCGACAGGCACATCGCCAGCATCTATCTCTGAAAGTGCGATACGCAAAATGGCGACATCCAACCTCGCCATCTGTTCAACGGGCCACGCCGGCGTAAGCTTCCCAATCTTGTCATCTAATTCTGTCGAACGTTTCGAGACCGACTCAACAAGAAGACATAGATAACTGTACGTAACTTGATCCAAATTTAGTTCAGAACGACGTTCCTTCAGCAATTCGTTTGGCGACTTTTTGGTGATGTCGGATTCGTAAACAAGTCTCATCGCCGTTTCTCGTGCGAGTCGACGCCCGCGACGTGGTCGAGCAGCCACAGGCTAGGGAACAACCCCCGCAACAGAGACCAAGTCCGTAGCCAGAAAATCAAGATCGTAGTCAGCTGCAATAAATCGCTCGTCCCGAACAATAGCTCGGTGAAAACCCACGTTAGTTGTCAACCCATCAATTGAGGTCTCATCAAGCGCCCGACTGGCCCGGGCAAGAGCTTCGTCCCTCGAACATCCGTGTACAACAAGCTTGGCAAGTAATGAGTCATAAAATGGCGGCACGGAATATCCGGCAAAGATGTGCGAATCAATCCGCACGCCAGGACCTCCGGGCAACCTCAACTCATTTATAACTCCAGAGGCTGGTCGAAAGTCCCGTTTCGGATCCTCAGCCAAAAGACGAAACTCGATCGAATGTCCTTGGAGCTTTACATCACGTTGTCGGATCGCTAACGGTTCACCACCCGCGATTGAAATCTGGGCTTTTACAATATCGACCCCAGTAACCGCCTCCGTCACCGGATGCTCCACTTGTATACGCGTATTTGCCTCAATGAAATAAAAGTTGTCATCAGGATCTAAGAGGAATTCGACCGTCCCGGCACCCGTGTAATTGATCGAATCCGCCAAACGTACAGCGGCACGAGTAATTCGATCATTCACCCTTCCCACCAGACTCGGTGCCGGGGCCTCTTCTACTAGTTTCTGAAACCGACGTTGAATCGAACACTCTCGATGGCCGAGATGTATGACGTCTTTACCATCTCCCAAAATCTGAACCTCAACATGTCGAGAAGATTCAATCAGCTTTTCCACGTAGAGCTCGGAGCTTCCGAATGAACTTCGAGCTTCCGCCTGCGCTATGGGAAACAGTGCAACTAACTCGTCATTGTTTGCCACACATCGAATCCCTCGTCCTCCACCACCAGCCGCTGCCTTAACCATCACCGGGTATCCGACTTCCCGAGCAATTGCTTTAGCTTCGTTCACATCTTTAACAGGCCCGTCTGACCCAGGAATGGTCTTTAGCCCGGCAGATTGGGCCGCTTTTCGAGCTTGCGTCTTGTTCCCCATAGCACGAATGTTTTCAGGAGTTGGACCGACAAACACTATGTGATAGCGAGAACAAACTTCCGCAAAATATGCGTTTTCAGCAAGAAATCCAGCACCCGGGTGCACCGCATCGCATCCCGTGTTAAGTGCGGCGTTGATAATGTGTGGGACATTGAGGTAACTGCCTGCGGCAGCCGGTGGCCCAACACATACGGATTCGTCAGCCATTGCAACGTGCTGCGAATCAGCGTCAGCCTCCGAGTATATTGCGACTGAGCGAATCCCAAGATCACGGCAAGCACGAATAATACGAACCGCCATTTCACCTCGGTTGGCAACTAACACCTTGTCAATCATTAGTTAATCCATCGCAACGCCACCGTCCACGGTAAGTACATGGCCAGTGACATAGTCGCCATCCGAAGAGGCTAGGAACGCAACAGCCCCAGCGATTTCCATAGGTTCAGCAAACCTCCCCATAGGAATCGATCTCAACGCCGCGGTCTTTATATCGTCCGGAATTTCATCGGTAAGAGGTGATACAACAAACCCGGGGGCAACCGCGTTCACGGTTATCCCCCGACTACCAACCTCACGAGCAAGCGCCTTAGTAAAACCAATCAAGCCAGCTTTAGCAGCCGCATAGTTCGTCTGGCCAGCATTTCCTATCAATCCCGCCACGGACGTAATGTTGATGATCCGTCCCCTACGCTGACGCAGCATCTCCCGAACTGCCCGCCGCGAACAAACAAACGCTGACCGAAGATTTGTATGAATAACCTCATCCCATTGCTCGTCCGACATTCGAACAAGTAGCGTGTCTCGAGTAATGCCCGCATTGTTGATGAGCACATCAAGCCCTCCAAGGGCTTCACGCGCCTCATCCACAAGAGCTTCCGCACCATCCACAGTCGAAAGATCGGCCTTCAGGGTAAATACCTTGCGGTTCAGAGAGCGTATTTCATCAGCTAACTTCTCAATCGACTCACTGTTCGAGTTGTAATGCAAGGCTAAATCAGCGCCTTCCACAGCAAGCCGACGCGCAAAGACAGAACCAAGCGCTCCGGACGCGCCTGTGATCAAAACCCGGTCATCTTGCAAGCGAAGATCATTTTTCATTATGTAAGTATGCCTGCTACTGACCTTGCTGATTCCACATCAAACACGTTATGCAACTCAACTTCCTTCACAGTACGACGCAGCATGCCCGTAAGGACGGATCCATGTCCAAACTCAACAACATGCTTCACCCCCATCGTTTCAATCTTTCGCACGCCATCTAACCACTGCACTGGTGCAACGATGTGATCTGCCAGCTCAGCTCTGATTTCAGAAGGAGTTGTTAGCTCAGTGGCGTCCACATTACTAAGAACTGGCGCAAAAGGCGCATCAATGCCGACAGCCAGCAGACGCTTCCGCATAGATTCACGTGCTGGCAGCATCGCTATTGAATGGAACGCACCACTTACATCTAACGGGATCACCCGACGTGCCCCACGTGCACGCCCCTCATTAACCAGGTGATCTATAGCCAAGAGATCACCTGCCACGACTACTTGCTGGGGGGAATTCACATTAGCAACTGACAAATAGCTTCCAGGAACCCTGGTCCGAATTGACTCTACTAAAGCTTCCACTGAAGCGGGATCGAGTCCGAGCACGGCAACCATACTTCCTGGCTTGTCGCGAGCTGCCGCCGCCATATAGCGGCCTCTATCTCGAACAAGAGCTACTGCCTCATCTATGGGCGTACAGCCTGCCCCTACCAGCGCAGAAACTAACCCGACACTATGCCCAGCAAATACAACTACATTAATAGGATAGCCCGACCCAACAAACACCTGTTGAAGACCAAGTTCTTCGTTAAATGCAGCAAGTGCAGCAATCGAGGTAGCGACGATGGCTGGCTGCTGAACATCCGTCGGACGCAAACTTTCAGCGACACCGTCGAAGACATGGGGGGTGAGCAACTCATTTCCGCTCGCGTCAGCAGCATGCCAAACCTGTTGAGCCGCGGAGGATTGCTTATAAAGTCCAAGGCCCATCCCAAAAGCCTGTGACCCTTGGCCGGGAAAAACATAGGCCACCCGAGGCGTATCTTCAGCCATGCCTACCGTTACTAGACCGTCTGATTATCGGTACTTTGATGCTCGTCCCGTAGGCTCCGTGACAGGAACACCACGGTAGTTACCACATACAGGACAAACTCGATGACTGGTAACAAGCGAGCCACACGTAGCACAACGGCCCAAATTCGGCCTACGAGCCCTCGTAGCATGACGACGAGCTCGGGACCTGGACCTAGTTAGACGGCGTTTAGGAAGAGCACCCACAGTCAACCATTATCCCTCATCTTTAAGGTCCTTAGGAAACATATCTTGACGAATCTTGTAGAGCGGCTCAAACCGAGGATCAATACGTGGCCCCGAAGTTTCCTCTTCAAGCTCAGAAACCCTACAACCCTGATCACATGCGGCAAAAGGTGGGATTGCGCTCACAACACCTTCTGCGAGAACTTCGATCAAATCAAGATTGTGCCTCTTATCCAAACGCCAACAGTCAGCCAAGTATTGTTGATTTTCTTCAGAAAGATCTGAGCCTACAGGTACGAACTGGTCCGCTAACTCAAATTCAACATCAACATCAACATCACAGTCACAACGCGCACAAGGAACCCGGACGGTGGACCTCATGTTTCCCGAAACAAGAATCGCATTTTCGATCCGTGTCATGCGGGCCGTACCCAACACTGGCTTGATTAGTTCAGGAACCTTCATTACTGCACAGGGAGCTTCCACAGCCTCAGCACGCTGGGCCCCCGGTTGCTGACCCAAAAGCCTGGACACATTAAACACAAAATCAGCCATGGAGTTCGATGCCCGACCGACTTACACAACTCCCGTCTTAAACGGGATCCTCGTCCTCGAGATCACCAGCAACCGCAGCTTCTTCATCCAAAGCAAGCACGCCACGCTGGATACTTGAAAGGTGTGACTGGAGACGACGTTCCAAGTCACGCAACATATTCAAAGCGTACACGTCCATCTCTTCACGAGAGGCTTCAGCCTGTTCCTCAACTTCCCCAATGAGTTGCTGGGCCCGAGCTTCCGCTTCCTTGACGATCTCCTCATCCCGGATAAGTTGATCGGCTTGCTCTCGCGCCTCCTGAATGATTTGATCAGCCTCCATTTGAGCTGACTGTGGAATCTGTTCTCTTTCTCGCATTAACTGCCTGGCCTCGCGAATCTCTTCTGGAATCCGAATTCGCATCTCGTCAATAATCTCAAGTAGGGCCTTTTCGTCTACAAGAGATTTTTGCATCAACGGAACGCGCTGGGCACTGCTCACCAGCGATTCCAAACGTTCAATAAGATTGATGAGGTCGATGACGTTCTACCTCCGATCCGCGCTTTGCGCGAACTTCTTACAAATAGCTTCATTTACGTTAGCCGGAACAAATGGCTCGACAGACCGGCCTAGCGCCCCAATTTCGCGTATCAAAGACGAACTCACAAATGAATGCTCCGGCGCTGAGAGAAAAAACATTGTGTCTATATCCGGGTGTAGACGTCGATTCATTGCCGACAACGCAAACTCATACTCAAAGTCTGACACGGCACGTAGCCCACGCACCAGAACACTTGCCTTTACTTGACGTGCAAAGTCCACAGTTAGCCCCGTATATGGAAGCACTTCAACGTTGTCCAAACTAACAACTGCCGACTGCAGAAGGTCAACACGTTCTTGCGTAGCAAAAAGATTTCCAGCGCGCGCATTATCAACAACTCCTGCCACGACACTGTCAAACACAACGGAAACCCTATTTAGGATGTCCATATGACCATTTGTGACCGGGTCGAACGAGGCGGGGAACAATGCACGCATTCCCAGTCCTCCTTATATATGTGGCCATTATACCGACGGATCGAAAAACGTTTTGGTCACTCGCGCACAAAGATCGCAAATTCGGAATCTCCGTGACGTCTAGTCTTCCAACAAACCCATCCACCTGGAGCTTCCGGAACACCCTGCCGACTACTGACTTCAACAATTATTCGAGCATCTCTCGCAAGCACACCTGAAACTGTTATGCCTTCAAAAACTCCAGCCCATGGATCATCGGCATAAGGAGGATCGGCAAACACAAGACCAAAAGGACCCGCGCCTCTTAAGTCGGCCCTAAAAACATCCCTGATCAGGATGTCAGCCTGAGTATCTATTTCCAGGCTCTCAAGGTTTTCTTTAATAACTTTGGCAGCGCTCCGACTTCGTTCAACAAATAGAATGAATTCAGAACCTCGACTATATGCCTCTATTCCGAGTGATCCTGAACCAGCGAACAGATCAAGAACCCGGGCAGGAGGTTCTTGCTGAAGCGCATCGAACATAGCGGCACGAACTCTGTCAGTAGTAGGCCGAACACCATTCGGGACCTTTAAACGACGACCACGCAGTTCTCCCGTGGCTACACGAAGAGAGCTACGACGTCCCGCCACTAACCCCTCTTAGCTCCACTCGTTTTCAGCAAGCACTGAACTCACAGCGTTTGCCAACAACGCGTTGTCTTGCTGAACAAGATCAGGATCCTTCCCCAGTAAGCCACTAGCTTCTCTTCGCGCCTGTTTAACTGTCTCCAAATCTGTTACCGATGCAAATGTAAAGCCGTGGACACCGCTCTGGCGAGTACCCATGACATTGCCTGGACCTCGGAGTTCCAGGTCACGCTCAGCAAGTGCAAATCCGTCATCAGTTGTTTGCAAGGTCGCCAGCCTTTCATTCTCTTCCACGCCCGAAGCCTCACTCATTAATAAGCAGTAGGACGAATGCGCCCCTCTACCAACCCTACCCCGAAGCTGATGTAACTGTGACAGCCCAAACCTGTCCGCGCCCTCAATAAGTATTACCGTCGCATTGGGAACATCTATTCCAACCTCAACCACAGCAGTACTAACAAGCACATTCATCTCTCCATCTCTGAACTCGCGCATAACCTGTTCCTTGGCAGTGGAGCTCATTCGTCCGTGGAGTAAGCCTACAGAATGGCCGGGGTCGTTAAACACCGTCTCTGAGAGCCTTTCATACTCTTCCACGGCCGCCCTAGCATTCAATGCGTCAGACTCTTCGATTATGGGAAAAACAATGAACACTTGCCGACCAGCGGCGATCTGCCCTTTAATAAAACTGTAGGCCTCCTGTCGTCGACTACTGGGCACAAACGAGGTTTTAACTGGCCGCCTACCAGCTGGTAGTTGCCGCAATGTGCTGATATCCAAATCCCCATATAAGGTTAATGCCAACGTGCGCGGAATGGGAGTCGCCGTCATGGCCAATAGATGGGGGTTGAAACCCTTCGCCCGCATCTCACTACGCTGACGAACACCAAAGCGATGTTGCTCATCAACTATTGCCAGATTCAGTCGTTTGAATCGAGCGCTTCGCTGAATAATTGCATGCGTGCCAACAACAACATCGACTTTTCCAAGTTCAACATCGCGCCATATTTTTCGCTTGTCAGACGCTGGAACACCTCCGGTAATAAGTTCAATCCTCACATCCAACGGCTGAAGCATTTCTCGGAGCGTTTGAGCATGCTGCTCCGCCAAAACTTCCGTAGGAGCCAGCATTGCGCCCTGCCAACCGTCACCAACAACAGCAAATAATGCGCCAGCAGCCACCGCCGTTTTCCCAGAGCCCACGTCGCCTTGGAGCAACCGACTCATCGGCCTATCCCTACGAAGATCCGTCAAAATCTCTGCCAACGAACTACGCTGGTCGCCGGTCAATTTAAATGGCAACCTCCCACCGAACGCAGTCAGCGTGTCTTGCCGGATCCGAACACTACGGCCTGGCCTACTTCGCAGCCAGTCTCGCCTGTGTTTCATGATCGCTAGCTGATAGAGCAACAGCTCTTCGAACGCAAAACGTCTAACTGCCCCGTCCGCCGCAGCCTGACTATCAGGAAAGTGCAAATCACGAACCGCCTCCGTAATCTCCGGCAGGTGGCTTCGTAAACGTATCTTTTCGTCGAGGACATCGTGAAGACTTCCAGCGTAGTTTTCAATTGCGGTTGAAACCCACCGTCGAACTTGCCGCTGCGAAACACCTCGCGTAAGGGGATATACCGGAACAAGACGCCCAGCGTTAACCATCCGACCTAAGTCCAACTCATACTCAGGACTTGTTAGTTGCAATCCTTGAGGTCCTGACTCGATCCGCCCAGCGAACGCCACGTTGCTTCGACTATTCAAAGTTCGAGCCAGATATGCCTGATTAAACCATACCGCCTTAATTTTCCCAGTTTCATCAGCAATCGTTGCCTCGACCACCCGCATTCGCCTGGATCGAGCAGAGCGCACCTCTATCTGGCTGACGTGGCCTATAAGCGTGACCTCCTGTCCATACCGAGCTTCAGCTATGCGCACAATCGAAGACCTGTCGATGTAGCGACGCGGCCGATGTCGAAGCAGTTGACCAACAGTCCCAATCCCCAGCACTGACAATCGTTTTGCAGCGGTGGTGCCTATGCCAGACACATCGGTTACCGGGGCAATTGCTTGGTCCGGAACATGCCTGCCAGCACATGCCAAATTGTCCATCACACTTTGAGCTAGCTGCTCTCGAGTGCTGGGACGCAAACCGGAATAATTAGAGAGTTGTGTGAGGAACCCCACCGCCCTGCCTGCACCAGCCATCCATGCTGATAGCCCGCCTGGTGCCGACGAATCGTCATAACCTGAAACTTCTTCCTTCTCGAGAATTAGTCGAACCTGCTTGATCGCTGCTGGCGTTGGATCAGCGCGGAGCAAAACTTGACCTGGTTCAACGGACTGCGTGTCTTGAATCCTCTTCGGCATGCCTGGTGGTACTACTACTCGACCGAGATTATGTATTCGTAGTGATCCTGCCCACCCTTAAAACTTTCGACATCAACATCTGGGTATTGGTCACCGATCCCAGAAGCAAGCGCCTCGGACTGCTCATGAGAAATCATCGCACCGCTATAGATAGAAACCACTTCGACGTCAGCATCAATCACTCGCTCTAACATACGAAGGGCAACAGCTTCCGCTTCAACATCAACCTCGACCAAACACTCATCAAGCAGACCAAGGTATTGCCCCTCTGTCACAGGGGTACCATCGACAACTGCATCGCGTACCGCACGTGTAACCTCTAACGTAACGGTCTCCTTCGCAGCCTGACTCATAGCTTGAACATTACTTTCCGAGTTTTCAGTTGGATTGAAGCTCATTGCCGCCGCGATCCCCTGAGGCACCGACCTTGTAGGAATTACATGTACAACTTTTTCAGACTGCTCCGCGGCCTGTTGGGCTGCCATACCAATATTTGCGTTGTTCGGCAGAACAAATGCGGAAGAACCAGAAAATTTCTCGATAGCAGCCAGAAGGTCTCCGGTGCTTGGATTCATCGTCTGGCCACCGGCGACCACCGTAGCTCCGAGACTCCGAAAGATGCTCTGCAGACCGCTTCCGCCAGCGACAGCAACCACCCCATTTTCGGGAGGCATCTGAGGCTCGTCATTCAAAACTTGGTCAAAGTTTTGAGCCTGCTGCACATCCATGTTTTCTGCCTTGAGTTTGTCGATTTGCCCATGCACCAATGCCACGTTGACGACATCTCCTGGGCGTTCCGTGTGGACATGAACTCGTACCAGTTGAGAATCACCTACTACGAGTAATGAGTCTCCAAGAGGCTCCAGTTCACGATGCAGCACATCGGTATCAAGACCAGAACCTCTCACAATAAATTCGGTGCAGTATCCGTGGCTATCACTCTGATGGGCCTCGGCAAATTCCACGGAAACATGTGAGGAGATGTCAACCTCAACAAGCTCAGGCAGCGCTTCGCCCCGAACAAAACGAAGAATCCCCTCAAAAATCACCTGCAAGCCTTGTCCACCCGCGTCAACAACCCCGGCCTCCGCAAGAACTGCGAGCTGAGTTGGCGTGTTTGCAACAGATTTCCTTGATGCATCAACTACTACCGCTAGCAGGTCTTCAATTGAATCAACATGAGAAACAGCAGACGTGGCCGCTACACCCGCATCCCGTACAACAGTCAAGATGGTCCCCTCGACAGGATCTGTAACCGCCTTGTACGCAACGTCGGCCGCCGTCTCCAGAGCAGATGCAAATTCGGAAATACCCAACTCACATGAATCGGCCAGCCCCTCGGAAAAGCCTCGCAAGATCTGCGAAAGAATCACTCCAGAATTCCCTCGAGCTCCTAACAAGGCCCCCTGACTGAGAGCAGAGGCAACGCCTGCCACATCTTGAAAACCAGACTCACCAGCTTCTCGAATAGCAGCGCGAAGCGTAAGCACCATGTTCGTTCCTGTGTCTCCATCAGGAACCGGATAGACGTTTAGTCGATTGATAGCCTCCGAGTTCACCTCAAGCCACCGCAAACCATATTCGACAGCATTGAAGAAACGACCACTGTCGTTGAGATCAAGATTTTCGCCACTGGCTTGGAAATTATTCACACTATTCAGGCCGAGATGTACACCCACGGTGATAGCATGGGACCTCGATCTTAGAAATTCCTCTAAAACTCCGTCAACGTAGTTAGGTGCACCTTTGGCCAGATGTCAAGTCTGCGGTACAGGACCCCAGTTTGGTCGTCACATTCGTCATACGGCCTCTGGTCGTTGGGAACGCAAGGCACCACGCAAAGCAAAGATGTGGTCCGCTAACGTTCAACGTAAGCGTTTAATGCTGAATGGAAAGTATAAGCGCGTGAGTGTATGCACGCGCTGCATGAGAAGCCTCAACCAAGCAGGCTAGACGCTAGTCAACACTCGAAGACGGGCCAGTGCAGCAGAAATCCCGTCAGTAGCACCAAAAACTGCAGAACCAGCCACTATGACCTGAGCCCCAGCCGATACTGCCTGCGTGATTGTGGATTCATTCAATCCCCCATCCACCACCAATATCGATTCGCCCGGAATTTGGCGCAGTCTTCCCGATAACAATTCAATACGTGGCAGCATTTCAGGCAACAGCTCCTGGCCACCCAGTCCCGGCTCAACAGTCATGACGAGCAATATATCGATCAGATCCAAATATGGCAGGACCTCATCCACAGAAGTCGTCGGTCGCAGTGTCAAACCTGGGCGAACACCAAGTTCGCGAATCTTCCGCAACGTTGCCGCAGGATCAGATATCGCTTCAACATGCACGGTAATCGAATTGGCCCCTGCCGACACAAAGGCCTCTAATTGAGAATCCACCGAGTCAATCATCAGGTGAACATCAAGAGGTAACGAAGTCACACCACGGATGCCTCTAACAACAGGCGCGCCAAAACTAATTGCCGGAACAAAATGCCCATCCATCACATCAATATGAAACCAGTCAGCACCGGCCAATTCTGCTTCGCGCACTTGCTCCCCAAGGACCGCAAAATCTGCTGCTAGTACCGAGGGTGCGATAAGAACATCACTCATCGGCTCGTCTATAACTCCCCAGGATCTCTGAGCAGGAGCATGCTACTTGCTTTGTTCGGGATCAATGAAACCGATCAACGAGACATGGCCGCTCAAACACAATGGGCTGTGGAACATTCCTCGTCCACCGAGGGACACATGTAATGCTGATTGCTCACATCAGACTACCTGTTCAATAACACTGACACCATCAGCCCCAAAATCTTAGTTAGTTGGTAAGACCACCCGCATGAAGTTGACCGCAGGCGCCAGAAATATCACGACCCCGTGTACGCCTGATCGTCACAGAAACGCCTCCCAACCCAACAACGTCTCTGAAATCGCGGATACGATCAGGTGCGGTTCCTCGATAACGAGCACCGGGATACGAATTAAAAGGAATTAGATTCAGGTGACACCTTTGGCCACGCAACAAATGTACAACTTCCTTTGCCTGTACCCGCGAGTCATTAACGCCTTCGAGCATCGTGTACTCGTACGTAACTCGGCGCCCCGCAATTCGCTGGTAGTAAGTACTAGCGTCCATAAGCTCTTCAAGCAAAATTCTTCGTGCCACCGGAACCAGACACTGTCTAATTTCATCTACGGCAGCGTGCAAAGATATTGCCAGACCTATCGAGAGCCCCCAATCAGCCAAAGCACGAATACCAGAGGGTAAACCAACGGTCGACACCGTCACACGACGAGCCCCCAGCCCCACCCTGCCAGGTTCGACCAACCCACGCACAGCGCCCTCGACAGCTGCCAAGTTCGCTAGCGGCTCACCCATCCCCATGAAAACAGCCCGATCCGGAACCTGCTCATCCCCAGATCGGCGACGAAAGTAAAGAAACTGATCGATGATCTCGCCGCTTGTAAGATTCCTAGTTAGCCCTATGTCCCCGGTGGCGCAAAAGGTGCACCCCATGGCGCAACCCGCCTGAGAACTGAGACATATCGTCGTGGCCTTGTGACGCTCAGTTGGCATTTGCACCGTCTCAATTACCGACCCATCACCAGTCCGTAACAACACCTTTTTCGTTCCATCAAGTGACGTCTCAGTTCGTAACGGGGCCACAGCCTCATAACTAAACTTCTTAGCCAACGCCTCCCGGGTTCCAACCGGAAGCGTCAGAATGTCGTCGAAGCTCGTCGAATTAGTGCTGTATACCGCGTGCTGAATTTGATCCAACCGATAGCGGGGCTCAAGATCCAATTCTGAGCGCAACTCCTCCACACTGATATCAGTAATCGATGGAGGAATCGCCAACATAACTATTGAGCAAGCCTAAGGTTATCGGCGTCCCGATAACGCTAAAAGCCGAAGAGCGAAATACAGCACTTGCATTAGCGCCACAAACATTGCCGCTACGTAGGTTAAAGCCGCCGCGTCGAGAACTTTCTTTGCATGAGCACCTTCTGAACCGTTAATCACACCAACGGCTTGCATCATTCCTAGAGCTCTCCGGCTTGCATCAAACTCGACCGGCAACGTGATGAGCGCAAAAACAAACGCAGTACTGAATAAAGCAAGTCCAATCCAAGCTATCGTCAATCCAATCGGACTAACACCAGTTAGCACGGCCAAGAAAAATCCACCAATCAGCATAAAGTATCCAAAACGCGATCCAAACGTAGTGATAGGAACCATTGCCGTCCGCATAACCAAGAACGGATAGCGAATCTTGTCTTGCATCGCATGTCCAGCTTCGTGAGCTGCGATAGCCACAGCGGCAAGCGATGTACTGTCAAAGACTCCATCAGAAAGCCGCAGAACTTTCTTGGTCGGATCGTAGTGATCGGACAATTCACCAGGCACACGTTTGACCTCAACCGTGGTGAGTCCCACCGCATCTAACAATCGACGAGCAGCCACATGGGCCGGAACAGCTGAACTCGCCATCACCTTCGAATACTCAGCATAAGTCTTCTTGACCCTGTTCTGGGCCCACATGGCCAGAACAAAAGCGGGTGCAATTAGTATTAAATAGAGCGGATCAAAGAACGTGAAAAACACAATAGCCAGCATCTCCAACACAGTTGGCTACAAACGAGGTAGCACCTTGACCAAAGCCTAGCACCGAGAAATGATGGGAAAGAACAATCCATACTTAGACAACGATGGGCGCTTGACTATCCGGGAACGGTTGGCCCCACTGCACATTCAGGAGTGACCTGTAGCCCCTGACAAAAGCCTGGGCCTCCATACGATCTCTGCCCTCAGGCTGGATCACCGTTGCCGCAATTGATCCCTCACCGCAACCAATGAACAAGGCATCGTCACGAGCCATAGTCGAACCAACCGAAAGATCGTGGGCACTAGGCGTTACCTCTAATAACTTGCAGCGAATTTCACCAGCCTGAACTTGAACACCAGGCCACGGTTGAAAAGCTCGCCAACGGTTATATAGTTCGATCGCCGGCCTACGCAAATCAAGCTCACCGTCTCGTCGTTCCAGCGGTCGCGTCATGCTCGCAAGCAATTCGTCCTGTGGATATTCGCATATGACGCCAGAGACCCACTTGGGCAACGTTGCAGCCAACAAATCGGCCGCCACCACAGAAAGGCGCTCACTCACCTCAACCGCGGTTTGATCAGTCGTGAGTGAAAATTCGCTGGATGCAATTATCGGCCCTGCGTCAAGTTGTTCGACCAATCGAATCAAAGTAACTCCTGTTTGTCGGACCCCAGACGCGATCGCCGCCTGAATAGGCGAAGCACCACGAAAATCCGGAAGCAAAGACGGGTGAGCATTGACGCATCCGATTGAAGCACACGCAGATAGCTCCTCTCCTATAAGCCGTCCATAAGCAACCACCACGAGCACGTCGGGCTCGTATTCTGCAATCGTTTCTTTCGCAAAAATGTGGTTCGGATCTCGTGGCTGGAAAAGATCTAGATTCAGGTCTTTCGCAGCAATCGCAACCGGGGGTGATTGCAAGATATGCTTCCGGCCCCACTTCCTGTCGGGGCGCGTTACAACCAACGCAACTTCGTGACGTGCAGCCAACAAACGCAAAGATGGCACTGCAAAATTTGGGGTGCCGAAAAATACGATCCGCATAGCCGCCTAGGAAACGTGTAGGCGTTCTGCCTCTGGCGAACGAGGGTCAACAAACCTTAGCAAGGATGGGTCCGTTAAACGATCAATAAAAATAATGCCGTCCAAATGATCGATCTCATGCTGTACTACTCGCGCAGCGAGGTCTCGAAGACGGTATCGAACCTCCTTGCCGTCCGCATTCGAACCTTTGACGGTTACTGTTTGATACCGAGTCACAGGCCCAAACCAATTCGGAAAGCTCAAGCAACCTTCTTCGGCGGTGACAGAACCTGCTTGCCGAACAATTTCAGGATTTATGATCGCCACAGATTCACCATCTGCGTCTAAAACAATCACCCGCCACGGTCGACCAATCTGGGGCGCCGCCAGACCGACCCCATGATTAGCAACCATCGTCTCAACCATATCCTCTACAAACACCCTGATATCTGGTGTTACTCGACCAATCCGACTGGCCTTACGCCGTAACATAGGATGATCGATTGGATGTATACGATGGACAGTCATTCGTTAGGTTAGCTGTAGTGGATCAGCTTCCAGCAACCATCCTCTGTGAAACACAGGGAGCACCAGTCGCACGTCTTTGCCAAGCAGCAACATCTGCCACGGATATTGACCGCGCTGGCGACGGACCACAGCAGGTGCCGGACCAAGAATCTCAATATCGAGCGTCTTATCAGCAGAAATCACAGTCGCAAGTTCCCGACGAGCACGAAAAGCTTCATCTTCCGCCATCTCCATACGAGCATGTGCAAAGGTTGCCTTCACCATCGGACGAATTGGTGGAAGCCCTTCGGTTCGCCTGTTGTCCATCTCCGAGCAAAAAAAATGCTCGTAACTCCGATTCTGCATTGCCGTAAACACATAGTGGTCTGGCATTACCGTTTGTACGATTGTTCTAGATTTCAAGCTATTCGCCAACACCGATCGGCGGAGCCTCATTAGAGTTTGGAATACCCGCTCTGGAGCAAGAAAGTCAGGGAATTTAAGGCCAATATCAGCCTGTATGATCCCCAAAAGCGATGCACGGATATGACGGTGATACGACAACAACCGTTGCGTGCCGACAAGTATCGAGACCTCACCATCTAGAAAGGCAGCTATATCAGCCTCTAAATCTTGAGAAGACCGATCGCTATCGACGCGAGCCACCAGGACCTGGGGAAACAAGTGACTTATAGCCTCAACCACAGCCTCGCTCCCGTAGCCCCATAAACGAAGCCGGTCACCTTCGCACTCTGGACAAGTACTAGGTGCCGAGCCTCGCCAGTTGCAGATATGACACATCAACTGGTTAGTATCCCGATGCTGCACCAAGCTAGTGGTGCACCTTGGACATTCGAAAACGTACGCACATTCCCGACATACGGTGAGAGCAGACGTCCCACGCCGATTGACATAGAGAACCACTCGCCCTCTATTCGCCATGACCTCCTGCACTGATTCATAAATCGACCTGGTGATCACGCCAAACCGGCCAACCATCGATGAATCGCGAGCGTCGACGATGTCGACGTCCCCAGAAGGCCATGAAATGTCACGTGACGATTTACCGCTACCAGCAACTTGGGGACGTGTTTCGTGCGGTCCCGCAGCAATCCATTTGGCCGAGTCATTTTCAACATCAAAAAACGTCGTAACTCGCGGAGTTTCAGTACCTAGTAGCAACAAGCCTCCGCATCGCTGGACTAGTTCGGCAGCAGAGTCAACAACATGGTAATGCGGCGTATTTGAGTTCTTGTGACCAGCATCCTCCTCGCGTTCCACGATCACAAGCCCCAACCGAGTAAAGGGCGCAAAAACTGAAGCCCGGGCACCCACTACAACATCAACTTCACCAGCCCTAATTGACCGCCACAACGCAATACGTTCCGCCTCCGTTCGAGCACGAGTCATATCTGCGATCCAGCCACCGGTCCTTGCCGCAAGCCAAACAGCAAGTTCCGTAGCAGATGCAATGTCAGGAGCGACAACCACGACCTGTCGCCCATCGTGCTGCATGGCCCTTACTGCAGCTGCGTATAACTGCCAACGGGCAGTTTCACTGCCTTGTAAAACCACTTTTCCAGTTCGACCGTTCTGGAGAAGACCCTTTAGCTCAGACCAGGCCTGCCCGGTCGGTTCTACCGCCTTAATACCTTCAGGAGCCCCAATCACATAAGGGAGATGCTGGCGGTGTTCTATAAAAGCAAGGTCCCGTTTAACTAACCCCGAGAGAGCAGCAGCCGAGGCCGACACTGACCGTAACGCTTCAGCCACAGAAACCAACCCTTCATTACTAAGCAGATGCATCCACAACGCGTACTGCTTCGGCGCACGTCGCAACAAGCCCTCGATCTCTTTCGGTTTTCGCAAGCACCGTCTTGCCCCAACCAAACGTTCGACCTTCGGCGTTGGAAAAACGAGCTTGATCTTTCTATCCACCAAGCCATCGCGCACCAACTTGTCCACACCGCGTGTGGCAGCCGTCTTGCCTAATTCCTTGTATATCTCGGCAGCGGAAATATCTCCATGACTTCGCACCAGGTCCAAGATCCGTCGCTCTGATGATGATCTTCTGACATCGATCGAGGCCTCGCCGGCCACCGTATAGTGCGCCTTTAGGCTATTCGCCAAACGTGGCGGTGCTACCAAGGCAACAGCTACCGGAAGCGGTGCCCCATAATGCTCTGAAACCCAACGAGCTAACTGGAGATGCGAATCGCTGATAAGGGGAGCTTCCGATATAAGATCACGAATCTCCTTAGTCTGTTCAACAGGAGCTTCCTCAGACAGCCCGACGACGAAGCCATGAAGTTGCCGTCGGCCAAATGACACAAGGACAAGTTGGCCAGGACGTAGACGAGACTTCAGTTTATCTGGAACGCTGTAATGGAAAGTTTGATTGCCCCGAACGCTTCCTGCCGAAACGACAACCTCCGCAAAGGCCGGCTTGGCCGCGCACATTCGGCTAAGAACAAGCCTGAACAGGAGTCAAGGAGGTGATCACTGGCCCTACATGGCCTCGAGCCCGGGTAGTAGTAACTATCGCCCACACCTCGTCCGCAACCGCCTGCAAATCACCTGTTCGATTTACAACACAATGATCTGCTTCTACAGCAAACGCCAATTCATACTGCTTCATGGCCGTAACACGACGCTCAATCTCCTCAATCGTCTCGCTTTCGCGTTGGCGCATACGGCGTTCGGCCTCTTCCGGAGAAGGTGGTTGAAGAAAAATGACGATTGTTTCAGGACACTTTTGCTTTAGCGTCCGTGCACCCTGCACATCGACCCGAAGCATCACATCGTGCCCGGCAAGTAGCGGCTCTCGAACCTGCTCTATCGGAGTCCCATAAGACCGTCCATAGACTCTGGCTGTTTCTAGAAACCACCCGCTTGTCATCTTGGCCTTGAACTCATCTTCTGAAAGAAAAAAGTGGTCGACCCCATGTCGCTCTTCTTTTCTTGGCTCGCGTGTAACCGCAGTGATCGCCCATCGCATATCTACATCGCGACGCCCCTTCAATATTTGAATAACCGAGTCTTTCCCGGCACCCGACGGGGCGGTAATCAAAAACAACAATCCGCAAGGCGACGAACGAGCATCACGTTGCAAAGCAAGCACCGCCTTCCATTCGCAGAAGGGCGAATTCTAGCAACGCTTACAAAACATCAGGATGACTTCGCCGTATTCGGTCACACACGGGAAATCGACCCAGCGGGGCGTAAAGCTGCCACAACCCTGGAATAGCCGGAAAGATCGTAGTGAATCGACGTTGCAGAAAATCCCGCATCAACCAACAACCTCGCCACCGGCGCCGATTGATTTACCCCAACTTCGAAAATCGCACCAACTGCATTTGAATGCTCTAGCTGGCTCACCACTGATCGAATCACCACAAGACCATCGACACCACCATCAAGAGCCTTCCGAGGTTCCCATTCCAAAATATCCGGAGGCAGCTCAGAAATTTCGCCACTGGGAATATATGGGAGGTTTGCTGTCACCAACGCACCAGAAATCTCTATCCCAGCAAAGCCACTAGTTCGACTGAAACGCGCCCTGTCCAACAAGCTCAGACGCTTCGCGTTCTGTGCAGCAACATCCAGAGCTGAATTCGAGACATCCGTTCCGAGCACATGCAATGTCGGACGTTCCTCAGCAAGCGCCAAACCAACAGCCCCGCTACCGGTCCCAACATCAACTACCAAACATGGGCCTACCTCGTCCCATAGATCGAGTGTCACCTGCACCAGCAATTCTGTCTCCGGCCTGGGAACTAATACCGAAGAATTCACCAGTACATCTATACGGCGAAACCCTTTAGTTCCAGTGATGTATGCCACAGGTTCATGTTGAACACGACGTCGAATAGCCTGATCAAAAGCCTCCAGCTGCTGAGAGCTCAGATCATCCTCCTGGCGCAACATCACCTCAGCCGGCTTCAAACGCAGGACTTTTCCCAGTAACACATTCACGTCATATGCCGGGGTCTCGTTACCAACCTGATGGAGCAGCGAAATAGCCTGACGCCGAACTGCCGCTACGGAACTAGGCTGAATAGCCATCGGCCACATCCATCAACCTGGCCTGGCGCAGCTCTTCACGAAGCGCCTTAATCAAACGATCCAAATCCCCATCAAGAATTGACTCGAGATTATGGATCGTCATTCCAATACGGTGGTCGGTAACTCGATCTTGTGGAAAGTTGTACGTGCGAACTTTTTCGCTGCGATCACCAGTACCTATCTGTTCTCGGCGCGCCTCCCCACGTTCAGCAGCCTGACGTTCGCGTTCCTGCTCCATTACACGCGCACGTAACACCTGCATAGCCTTAACACGATTCTGCAACTGGGATTTTTCGTCTTGCATACTCACGGTGATACCTGTCGGCAAATGAGTGATACGAACGGCAGAATCAGTGGTATTCACACTTTGACCACCATGACCACTTGAGCGCATAACATCGACCCTGAGATCCGAAGCAGGTATCTCAATATCAACCTCTTCGGCTTCAGGCAAAACAGCAACGCTTGCGGCAGACGTATGAATACGACCGCTTGCTTCTGTCGCCGGAACCCTCTGAACCCTATGCACACCGCTCTCAAACCGAAACGCCCCAAAGACCCCTTCCCCTTGAATCCGCAAGATGCCTTCCTTCATCCCGCCAATACCAGTTTCACTAGCTCCCAAAGTCTCGACGTCGAAACCAAGACGCTCCGCGTAACGAACATACATGCGTATCAATTCACCAGCAAAGAGCGCTGCTTCATCCCCTCCAGTCCCAGCCCGAACCTCAACAATTGCATTACGCAGATCATCCGGATCCTCAGAAACCAGGACTTCTACAGCCTGCTCCTCGAGGTCACCGAGAATCGCTTCAGCCTCGGACAACTCTTCAAGGGCCAAAGCCGCTAGTTCTTTGTCGGGCGATTCCAATAGCTCGCGAGCTTCAGCCACTCGGTCCGCCGCGCCTCCTATTTCGGTGAACAACTGCGCAGGCTTTTCAAGCCGGGCTAGTTCTCTACCAAGATCAGCCAAGCGGCGCGGATTCGAAACAGCATCAGGCTGCGATAGTTCACTAGTTACCTCGTCGTAACGTCGACGAGCTTCCTCAAGTCGCTCGATCATCGATGGCAGCCATTTTCGGTGGACGTAAGTCGGAGAGCTCCTCTTCAAGTTCAAGCACTTTATCCATAGCAGCAATCGCCACTTCGATCTGCAAGCTATCAGGTTCACGAGTAGTAAGCCGTTGAAACCACATGCCTGGTGCCGACAGAATTCGAGGAACAAGATTCCCGCGGTTACGAGCAGTGATCATTATGAACTCGTATCCAATACCAGCAATGAGTGGTAGCAAGACGATGCGAGAAATCACACGAAGCTCCATAGAAGGACGTCCCATAAGCGAAAAAACCAGAATGGAAATAGCCACGAGCGTGACCATGAATGAGGTCCCACACCTGGGATGTTGCAAGGACTGACGCTGAACATTATCAACAGTCAGTGTCTCTCCAGCTTCAATCGCATTTATCGTCTGATGTTCAGCACCGTGATACATCCACACGCGCTTAATGTCGGGTAGCAAGCCTATTAAAGCCATGTAGGCAATAAACACGCCCATCCGTATACCCCCCTCCACAACATTACTCACAACGTCCGATTCAACGATCTCGTCAGTAAACGAAGTAAGTATCAAGGGAAGAACAAAAAATAAGGCAATCCCTCCAATGACCCCCATCGCAAGGCTTACCCCCATTGCTCCAGGAGAGTCTTCGGCAGCACCCTCACTTCCTTCATCGAGCATTACATTCCCGGAAAAATTCAAAGCTTTCATACCTATAACTAGCATTTCCCAAAGCGAGACAGCTCCTCGAACAAAGGGAACACCACGAAGCCTTTGAGACAAACGCTTGGGATTAAGCGGCTCCGACTTAAGCACAATATGGCCTGCTGGATGTCGAACAGCGATCGCGACAGTTCGGCGTCCACGCATCATTACGCCTTCCAAAACAGCCTGACCGCCATAATTAATGCGGAGCTCGTTGCTGGAATTTACCGACACCAAAACACCTTGTTATTTCAAACTAGGTATGGTGCAGATAACCTAGCCGCGGGATTTCTGCCGGCGTCGCTCGAACCGATCCACCTGTCCTGCGGTATCAACCAAACGCTGCTGCCCCGTATAAAAAGGGTGGCAATTCGAACAAATATCCACACTAATGTTAGGCGCAGCAGCCCGCGTTTCGAACGAAGTGCCACAAGCACACTTCACTTGGCTCACCACGTAGGTGGGATGAATATCAGGTTTCACTTTAGTCTTCCTCCGTCCTCAAACCGTATCACAGCATTGGCCTGAAGACGGATGGTCTTGACCCGAGACGCCACGGCTTACCGAGGGATCTTTCGTCTACGGGGAAGCCGACCTAACACCACGAGAAGCATCAACAATAAGCCAGCAAGACCTGTGAACGCATATATTTTGTCGACACGTTCCACCAGCAGTGCAATCGCCCCGAGAACTCCTGCCAGCAGGCAGTACATCAGCACAATTACGGGTTGAGAGAGCCCAGCTTCCCACAGGCGATGGTGGAGATGCTCGACGTCTCTCTCCGCAATATTTTGACGCCGAATGAGACGTCGGCCAATGGACCAAACCACATCGAGAATAGGAACTCCTAATACCAACATCGCAGTAGCAATCTTCGCCGGCCCCATGATCGCAAGCACAGCCACGGTAAAGCCAAGAAAGTTGGATCCAGCATCACCCATGATGATGCTCGCCCGGTAAGCATTAAATGGCAGGAATCCTAGAATTACCGCAACAAGAGCTAAAGCCAACGTTGCCACATCAGGCAAGCCTAAACGTATCGAAAGAATCACAAGCACCATGGCAGCTATTGCAACCACACCTCCAGCCAACCCATCAAGACCATCCAAAAAGTTAATTGCATTGATCATTCCAGCAATCCAAAACAAGGTGAAAGGGATTACGACCACGATATGTAGTAAAAGCACCCCTACGCCGAACGGATTGCTAATCACATCAATACGAAATCCAAACAATATCGCGACGAATGCAGCCAGCAACTGAAAGCTCAATTTTGCGCGTGGACGAAGACCTTTAATGTCATCAAACAGTACGAGCACTACAAGAATCGTGGCCCCTACCAACAAACCCAATAAGTCAATATCTACTGGCCAGCGAGCTACAAGCACCGTGATTACAAAGGCAATGTACATAGCAAGACCACCGAGCCTCGGAACAGGTCTCGAGCCCATCCGGGCTACTCCAGGCCTATCCAACCATCCCCTCTTGACAGCCACAAAACGGATCAGCGCCGTGCAAGCCATTGAAACAACAGCACCGAGCACCAGCACCAGCCAATTAACCTCAGACATCGGTCGATCCGTTAAAGCAGTGTCCCACCCGTTGACCTTCCATTTGAGGTCCACCTATAATTTTATAGATCAAATGATGTACGGTCAGTGACCCAAGTGTTGACTTAGATCCACAAGATCTTCGGTCAATACGGGGGAACAACCGATCCTCGTTAATAATCATTCGAGGTTTTTCAGTTTATATAGGTCGGAGGACTGTTTGGTTCATATTACGATTGGTGCCAACGAAAGTTTTGATGCCGCGCTTCGACGGTTCAACAAAAAAGTGCAACAAGAAGGCATCCTTACGGAAACGCGTCGTCGCAAGGCCTATGACAAACCAAGCGTTTTGCGAAAGAAAAAAGACGCCACTAAGCGACGCAAAGCCCGTCGGGCTGCGCTAAAGGCCGCCCAGGCAGAAGCACGCGCCTTATAAAGTTAAGTTAGATCCGTATGGATATATTTGATCAGGTATCCAGTGATCTCCGTAGCGCGCAACGTGAACGGGACGCCGGTAGACTCCGTGTGCTAAGAACGCTTATCTCTCAAATAAAATATGAGGCTAAAGAAAGCGGGTCAGAAATCGACGACCCCTTGGTCGCGAAGGTTCTGCAACGCGATGTCCGCCGGCGAACTGAGGCAGTCGACATTTACACCAACAGTGACCGCCTAGACGACGCTGCCAATGAACAGTTCGAGTTGTCAGTTATTCAGGCATACCTGCCTCCCGAAGTTGATCGAGACACCATCCTTGCCATGGCAAACAAAGTTATAGACGAAGTAGGAGCATCTGGCCCTCAGGACATGGGCAAGGTCATGGGCCCCCTAATAGCGCATTTGCGGGAAATTGGGTCCGTAGACGGACAAACCGTAAACACCCTTGTAGCCGGACTGTTAAACAACGAGTAATCCAGACAGCAATATCGTCGCAGACGACCTAACACTCGTACTCGAAGACGAGAAGGCGGCTCCGCACGAATTTGAACAACTTTTAACACCACTAGTTGCTGCAGTGGGAAAAGCGACCGGACTCACAGGTATCGTCAATCTACGACTAACTGACAACGCCGGAATGAAAACATTGAACAGGGCATTTCGAAACAAACACTCTGCGACAGACGTTCTAGCTTTCCCCAGTGGTGATTCCACTAACCCTGGTGACATCGCAATCTCCTTGGAAAGAGTATTTGCCCAAGCCAAAACCTATGGACACTCGTCCACTCGAGAATTTGGGTATTTACTGGTCCACGCCTTACTTCATATCGCTGGTTACGACCATGAGAACCCCATACGACAAGGAGAAATGCGCGTTTTAGAGGAAGCCATCCTGGAATCTGTCGGCCTCGATTTGAGGCCCAACTAACCACCATGATGAAGTTAGCAATTCCGGCTCCAGCAAAAATCAATCTGGGCTTGGAAATTGTGCGGCGGCGTAGTGACGGATATCACGATGTGGTGACCGTACTACAAGCTTTGGAGTTCGGAGACACGATCCATCTTGCCGAAACCAACGCAGAGTCCATTGATGGCCAACCTTCTGTAGCAGGCTTGACTCATCAATCGGATCTGGCGTTTCGAGCTGCGTATGAACTTCGCAAACTGATTGCGCCGCATAGAGGAGTCAATATCCATGTGGAAAAACGCATCCCGGTAGCAGCAGGACTTGGAGGTGGGAGTTCAAATGCAGCCGCGGTCCTCCTCGGCCTCGAAGCCCTGTGGGGAGCGAATAGAGCTAGTGTTCATCAAGTAGCAAGATCGCTCGGAACAGACGTGTCCTTCTTTCTCGATCCCCAAACCACCCTCGGCCTTGGCAGAGGAGATGACCTTCGCCCACTCTCAGCAGCTCCACGTAGATGGGTGGTTTTAGCTCGACCAGAACGCAGTCTGTCTACACCTGCTGTATACGCAAAGTCGTTACCGGATCACTGGTCCGGCGGCAGAAACACCTTAGCCCTCGTAGACGCCATCCAAGACGGGAGGATCGAAAACTCGCTCCTCCTCAACAACTTACAGGCCGCCGCCATGTCCCTAGTGCCGGAAATCGAAGTTATATTGAAAAGCCTTCTTAAAACAGGAGCACGGCCGGCGCTGGTATCAGGCAGCGGACCAACCTGTTTTGGTCTATACAACGAAGAAAATACTGCCCAAGCAGCGCAACACGAGCTTGCTGAGCACGGCTGGTGGACCACCAAGACAAGATTTCGGGAATCAGCCGTATCGCCGGAAGAACTACGTTGACCGCGGTCATCCTCCTGCCTACGCTAATTAACGTGGGGAGTGGCCAAGCGGTAAGGCAACGGACTTTGAATCCGTGACTCGAAGGTTCGAATCCTTCCTCCCCAGCCTATGGAATTGAAACACTCCGGAATCGCGGGCATTGTTTTGGCTGCAGGCAAAGGCACCCGGTTTGCTTCGACCATCCCGAAAGTTATGCAGCTCATCGGTGGAACCCCGATCTTGAAGCATGTGGTTGGCACCGGTCTGGCATCCGGTTTAAACCCGCTCGTTGTTGTAATCCGACCTGATATCGAAATTGGCTTAGCCGGCGAGGGAGCAATTCTGGCTAATCAGCCACCCGGGGAATCTGGAACCGCCTACGCAACCGAGATTGGTTTAAGCAAAATACCGTCGTCCGTAAAGACGGTCGCCATCCTTTATGGGGACTCTCCGTTACTAAAAGCGTCTACCGTAAACAATGTGGTCAAAGCTCTAACACAGACAAACGCCGTCGCCAGTCTCTCGTGGGCTCAGGTTCCGGACCCAGGGTCTTTTGGACGGATTGTTGTTGATTCCTCCGGGATTGTAAGGAAGGTGATTGAAGCATCCGAAGCCACCCCAGAAGAACTACTCATCACGACTGTCAACGCCGGACCCTGTGCATTTCGCGCCGATTGGTTGCGAGACCACTTGGCATCCGTTAACCCAAGCCAGTTTTCCGGAGAACGCTACCTAACTGATCTTTTCGGTATAGCAATAAAGGAAGGCTCTATAGTCACAGGCCATGAGATCACGGACCTTGACGAGACGATTGGCTGCGACAACCTCGAACGTCTCCAAGCGGCAAATTTGGCCTACAACCAACGTAACGAATGACCTGTGAAAAATCAGCACGCTGCTTCCGTTGCATGCTCAAAACAACAGCATCCCGTTGCACACTGCGCCAAATACTCGGAAAATTGCAAACACGAGAACACGGCCACTACTTGCTGAAGCCGTTCGCCACATACAAAATGAAGAATCGATCGCAGCAGGTTCACAACCAACATGATGCCGTAGTGCATAAATGCACCTATTGGCATCTGGGCGTGCCGCACCCGCTAGTGCCACGCAATCAGGAGTCGATCCTTTTTGGATCCAGTTAGTTGGGCCGGACTCGCCCTGATAGTTGTACTTACCCTGGCTAGCGCGCTGCTGGTCTTAGCCGAAAGTGCGGCACTCGAACTTTCCCGATCTTCCCTCGCCGATATGGGGCATGCACCTGACAGATCAACCGCCCGGTTACTCGTCCTCTTAGAAAACAGGTTTAGATTTTGGGTAAGCGCACGAATGGGCTCAACCATCCTCATATTTGCGTCAGCGGCGCTTGCTGCGACAACCGTTGGTGATGAACTCGGCATAGCTCTCTCATCACGAGCCGGCGGAGTAGTGTTAGCAATAGCTCTTCTGGCAGTCGTACATGCCGGCTTAGCTCGTGTGGCACCCAGAATTCTGGCCCAGCGCCATCCTTCCCACCTCGCCCACAAGCTCTCCATGCTGGCCTTCGCACAATACCTGCTTTTCATTCCAGCCACCCGGCTGTTCGAACGACTCTTGTCACCGGCTGAGCAACAAGCCTGGCAAGGACCGGACCCAGAAGATGAGGCAGTCATCGAAGCAGTCGAAGAAGGGACTCGTGAGGGGTCGATTGACGAATTAGATGTTGAGATGATTACCAACGTCATCGCACTTGGCGATCGCGTCGTGCGCCAAGTTATGACACCGAGGCCAGATATCGTAGCCGTTTCGATAACGACTCCATTACGCGACGCGCTTCAGACTGCCTACGACCGTGGGGTGTCCCGGCTGCCTGTGTACGACGGCGATTTGGATGAAGTTATAGGCATTATCCACGTCCGTGATGGTTTAGCCGCGCTACTTGAACCAACGCAGGCTACCGATCTTCATTCATTGGCACGGGAACCGGTATACATCCCCGACTCGAAATTCGCTGACCAATTGTTTCGTGAAATGCAAGCCGCTAATACGCATATGGCGATCGTTGTTAATGAATATGGGGACACCGCCGGCCTGGTGACAATCGAAGATCTTCTTGAAGAAATAGTTGGAGAGATCGAAGATGAATACGATACACCTGAAGTACCAATAGAAGCTCTGGGGCCCGGTCGAACAGTGGTCGACGCCGGGCTTCCGATTACCGACCTAAACGAAGAACTAGGCCTAAACCTACCCGCAGATGATGTCGACACGCTTGGTGGCCTGGCATTTAGTGCGTTTGGTCAC
>DJHK01000041.1:0-51186 GCA_002433065.1 Chloroflexi bacterium UBA6622 | reverse complement strand
ACCTGGCATTTAGTGCGTTTGGTCGAGTACCCGCCGTAGGCGACTCAGTTAACGTAGGTGACACAACACTTCGGGTCCACGAGATCATGGAAAACCGAATCACGCGCTTAGAAATTCGTCGCACAAGCACAGATGACGATGAAAACCAGGCCGGTGAGTAACAAGAACTCCGTAGGAGCCCTCCCATCGATATTGCGCTTGGGCTAGTAACCTTCTTTGGCTTAATCGCGATCAACGGGCTCTTTGCTGGAGCCCAATTTTCCCTTGTTGCGGTCGACCGATACGAGGTTGAGGCAGCCGCCACTGGAGGCTCTCGACGTCCACGGACAGTCAGAAGAGCACTAGAAACGCTTTCCTTCCAACTTTCAGGGGCTCAACTAGGAATTACAGTGAGCTCACTAACCCTAGGATTTGTAGTCGATAACGCGATTGGGCCAATTCTGACACCGATGCTGTCGTGGATACCCGGGATCCGTGAAGGAGCCTTGGTCGCTATCACCGCCGCTATCGCTCTAATTCTTGCCACGATAATCCAAATGGTTCTGGGAGAGCTGGTGCCTAAAAACTTGGCTATTGCTAAACCGATGTCAACCGCAATGCTCTTTGTACCACCAACTGTCGTTGCAAATGCCGCGGTAAGCCCTGTGATCCGATTGCTTAACGCTACTGCAAACGGAGCCATGCGCCTTATCCGCCTCGAGCCAAAAGAAGAATTGGATGGTTTTCAATCAGTCGAGGAAATGAGGGAAGCGCTCCACTGGGCTGCTCAAGAGGACGCTCTCGAGGGAGTCGAATATGAGGTACTTGATCGGGCTCTCGGACTAGGTCAAAAGACTGTTCGCGACGTAATGGTGCCTCGCACGCATGTGGCTGTGGTCCTCGCCACAGCTAACCTTGCCGACTTAGCCCGCCTATCCCGGGAAACAGGTTTCTCCAGGTTTCCTGTAAAGGGGCCTGCTGCCAGCGAGTGGATCGGCGTGGCACACGTGAAAGACGTCTTGGAACTGCCAGTCGAAGCTCGGGCATCGACTCCCATCTCATCAAAACTCCAAAAGGCCTTAGTGGTACCACCGGCCCGCGACCTTAGGTCCCTCCTATTAGAAATGCAAGATGCCAGACATGCCTTGGCCATCGTCGATGACGAATTTGGTCACGCGGTAGGAATCGTGACCCTTGAAGCCATCGTCGAAGAATTGGTTGGTGACATCGAAGACGAACACGACCGACCTGCACGTGCTCAAATACAAAGGAAAAGACGCGACTCGTTTCATGCAGACGCGATCGTGAGAAGGGATCACCTCGCTGAGATCACTGGGTTTTCTATGCCAAATGGACGATTTGAAACACTTGGAGGTCTTCTACTAGCGCTCTTTCAACGAGTTCCTGAACCCGGCGACCAGATTATTTTCCGAGGATGGAAACTTGAGGTCGTCGAGATGGATGGACCACGAATTGTTCGTGTCCAAATGGATACACCAGCCCGAAACCGAAGCTCCAAGTAATGCCGATCCTCCTCCTTGTTATTGCGCTCTTGCTCTTGATCGCCAATGGATTCTTCGTAGGAGCGGAAGTCGCTATTACCGCCGCTGCCGGACGGAGGGCAGAACTTGAACGTGCAGTAAAAAGTGGGAGTCGTAGTGCGCGCCTTGCGCTAGCCTCCGTTCAAGAACTTTCCTTCATGCTCACTGGCGCTCAGCTCGGTATTACTATTGCATCTCTTGCTTTAGGTTTTGTGGCTGAACCAGCGATAGCTGATGTGCTCGAAGCTATCGTGGCAACCCGAATAGAGATCGAGGGAGCGCTCTTACACGCGATTTCTGGTGTAATCGCCCTCCTGATCGTGGTTCTCTTTCACATGGTCATTGGAGAAATGGCCCCAAAGAACATTGCAATTGCAGATCCTGTACGAACGCTGCTCTGGGTCGCGATACCATTTCGGTTCTATACAAATACAATGCGAGGGTTGCTCTGGATCCTCAACGCAACCGCGAACATCGTCATACGCGGATTTGGGATTCGTCCCCGCGACGAGCTAGCTCATGCATATACCCGGGATCATATTGGCTCGATGCTAGGCGAATTGCGACGGCTTGGAGCAATTAGCGCCTCACAGCAACAACTTGCCGACCGAGCACTACGCTTCAAATCCCGATCAGTTGAAGATGTCATGGTGCCAAAGTCCGCCATCCACTCGGTTTCGACCCGCATGACGGCTCGAGAAATCGAGAAAGAAGCAGTCCGAACGGGCCACTCACGCTTCCCTGTGCAAGGTGATGAGCCAGACGAAATTGTCGGGTTTGTCCATGTGAAAGACCTACTAGCGCTTGAAAGTCCGGTCATGGACCGACCAATACCAGAATCGTTGGTGCGCGATCTTCATGTGGCACCTGAGACAGCTCTTGTTGGCGAATTGCTTATAACAATGCGACGTGTCCGAGCTCACATGGCGCTCGTCGTAGATGAACATGGTTCGCCATCCGGAATCGTGACCCTCGAGGACCTTGTAGAAGAACTCGTCGGCGAGATTCGCGATGAACACGACGTATCATCGGAGGACATTCATCCATTCGGCCAAAACCGTTTTGTGATCTCAGGGCATCTACGACTCGATGAGCTGGAACACCTCACTGACTGCACCGTTCCCGAAGGCGACTACAGCACGGTTTCGGGATTCGTTATGCACCGTCTTGGAGCCGTACCTGTAGTCGGAGGATCGATTAATCACGGACAGTGGGTGTTGCGGGTGCGTCGAATGAATGGACCGCGTATTGAAACCATCGATGTCCTTCGTTCCGCATCTATGGAAAACGGAGCGGAAAAGCAACGTTAATGGCCAATGCTACGCGCTCAAAAATATATAAAGCTGAAGGCATAGTCCTGAGTCGAAAAGACCTTGGGGACTCCGACCGCATCGTTACACTTTACACACGTGAGTTCGGTCGCCGACGACTCGTTGCTCGATCGGCAAGGCGCCCCAACAGCCAATTTGCACCGCACATCGAATTGTTCACTCGCGTACGTCTTGTCGGGGTCAAAGGTAAGAATCTGGATGTCCTCACTCAAGCACACACCATAGAGACATACCCACAACTTCGTGACAATCTCACAGCGTATGCTGCCGCAGGATGGGCAATCGAATTAATTGACGGACTGAGCATTGATAGTGAATCAGTTCCAGATGCTTATGCTTCTGTCACCGATTTCCTCCAAACCCTCAATGATGCGAAAAATTCCCCAGAACCGTTGCTATCTGCCATCACCCTCAGGCTTCTGGACATCCACGGGTATGGACCAGAACTGACAATGTGTACCCTATGCGCCACCCATGTTAAAGCTGGGAACCATGCGTTTGGCCCCCAACACGGAGGCATCGTGTGCAAGAAATGTGCGGAAAGTCACAACACCGATGCACTCCACGTAAACACCCTTAAACTTCTGCGTTTCACGCACCGCGAAGGCCTTAAGGGAGCCCTACGAGTACGAACCGACCAGAGAACACGAACCGAACTCCGCCGTTGCCTACGAAGTTATTTAGCAACCGTGATAGAGCGAGACATTAGTTCAGCCAGAATCCTCGAGCGAGCTCAGGCAACTGGTCAAGCTCATGCTCTTGCAACCAATCGGACCCAAAGGACCTGAGGAAATATCAACCATGCCCGCACCCGATATGGAAACACTCACCTCTCTTGCAAAACGAAAAGGCTTTGTTTATCCCAGTTCAGATATTTATGGAGGTTTCGGTAGCACCTGGGACTATGGACCCCTTGGAACAGAGTTGATACGAAATGTTAAAGACGCGTGGTGGCGCAAAACCGTTCTTGTTCGAAACGATGTAGTTGGCTTGAATGCCTCAATCCTGATGCACCCTCGCGTATGGGAAGTATCTGGACACATCGAAAACTTTAAAGACCCTCTCGTGGAGTGCCCCACGTGCCGTCGCCGCTATCGACAAGACGACGTCTCCAATATGCACTGCCCTCATGACGAGGATCTGCTTACCGACCCTCGAATGTTCAACACGATGTTTAAAACCTATGTAGGTCCCGTCGAAGATGATGCATCTGTTGCTTACCTACGACCTGAAACAGCGCAGTCAACTTATGTAAACTTCAAGAACGTCCTCGATAGTTCGCGAGTACGAATTCCATTCGGCGTCGCTCAGATTGGAAAATCATTTCGTAATGAAATCACGACCGGAAACTTTATATTTCGCAGCCGCGAATTTGAGCAAATGGAATTGCAGTACTTTGTTGCACCTGGAGAAGACGATGAAGCCCACGAACGTTGGATAGAAACCCGCTTCACATGGTGGACAGATCTGGGCGTCGACACCCAACGACTTCGCTTACGTAGTCACGACGCAGATGAACTCGCTCACTATGCCAAGGCAACCACCGATATCGAATATGAATTCCCCTTCGGCTGGGGGGAGCTGGAAGGCATTGCGAACCGAACCGATTTCGATCTTCGCCGTCACGCCGAAGCGAGCGGAACAGATCTGGCTTACTTTGACGAATCCACAAAGAGCCATATTGTCCCCTTTGTCATAGAGCCGGCAGCGGGCGTCGACCGGGCAGCACTCGCGTTTCTAGCAGATGCCTATACGGAAGAAAGTATCGAAGGCAGGGATCGTGTAGTCCTCAAGCTTCATCCGAGCCTCGCTCCATTCAAGATTTCAGTATTTCCCTTGGCACGCAACAAGGCTCCTCTCGTAAAACTAGCCACCCAAGTCGCTGAGGATTTACGGTCCCGCTGGCCAGTTTTTTACGATGAGACCGGGTCTATTGGGCGCCGATATGCGCGGCAGGATGAGGCCGGAACACCGTTTGCTGTAACCGTAGATTACGAGTCACTCGACAACTTCAGTGTCACCGTAAGAGATCGAGACACTATGGAGCAGCAACGGATAGCGATAGCCGATCTTGAACAGCATTTCGCTACTCTCCTAACCACCTAAATTTAATGCCAGACACCGGTAGGAAGACTCATCCACCGGGATCGTATTCAACTGTTGAACGACGGGCGCTCCTGCCACTTCGCCAGTTCGGATCAGGCCTGTGCCATCCGCTGGTAAAGCTTCTGGCCACTTTAGGCGTACCGGCTACCGCCCTATCACTATCCCAAATCCCATTAGGTTTCTTGGCTGCGATATTGGTTGTTCGCGCACCTCAAGCCGCGTGCCTACTCTTCTTTCTAGCGATCTTCTTGGATTTTCTGGATGGAGAAGTCGCCCGAGCCACTGGGACGGACTCAGAATTCGGAGCCCTTGTTGACCAGGTATCGGACCATGTTCGAGAAATCACACTGGTCGGTGGCCTCGTGGCATGGGGGCATTTACGTGGCGAGATAGGGGTCGCCTATGCTCTGGCTTATCCTTTATCAAACTTTCTGCTATATCTCGCAGACCGGGGCAAGACCCCAGTGACATTCAGTGTCAAGACATGGATGCTGTTTTATCCCGGTCTAATCGCATTTTGCTGGTCATCAATAAACGTTCTTGATCACCTAGTGTCGTTAACCGCTGGTTTACTGGGACTCGCTGGTGCCCAAGCCCTGTGGAAACTTAGACGGGCGGCATCCACCTAGGCGGAAGCAAACCGGTCGGACACACAATGACGACGTCCACAGCATTACTTGAGTCGCTCAACGTTCCTAGATCACAACCCTAGCCCGACGCCGTCAAACCCGATACCAAATCCACCCGTCGTAAGTCGTCACATTCATGTCGATAATGACAATTGAGTCTTACGGTTGGCCTACCGGCAAGGAGTCGTTCCTGCCACAACAACCTATGAATACCGCTTGGAGACAATTCACCCTATTGTTCGCACAACAGGAATCACTGCTCAGTAGCACCCATCATCAGCCGTGTTGGCCTCGTAACATTTCCGCACCATCACAAAGTGCCTTCAACTTCAAATAGGCTTCGTCTAAATCCATAGGATTAATGCTGGAGGGGGCGAATCCACAATCGGGATTTAAGGTTATTCTGTTCGGCGACACATGCTTCATCACTGCCTCTACCCTCTCCACAACAATTTCGGGTGTTTCAATCCTCGTATCCGTGTGATCAATAACTCCAAGACCAAGAATCTTGTCCTGCGGAAATCTATCCAAAACACCTATCCCGCCGGCGTCCGGCGTCGCGAATTCCATCGCAAACCGATGCACATTCATCTGGGAAAGGGCTTCGATGATTTCATCATAGGGACCGCGAGTGCTGTGCTTTCTATTCCCATGAGCATGGCATAGATGAACCGAGAGAAAAGAATGGTTCACGTCTTGAACGGCCCCATTTACACCCCTTATTGACATTTCAATCTCAGCAGAGATATCCGTAATCTGTTCACGTGCCCGGTACTCAGGATCAACCAAAAGAACCAGCCACGGATCATCAAGCTGGATCGCATCAACGCCTAACGCGGTCAGACGCTTCACTTCTTCGTTCACGATCGGGATGCAATCTTCCATAAAACAGGCCCGAGTCGGATATGCAGCAGTCGAATGCTCGGAACTCCACATCCGCCGAGCAATCGTATATGGAGATGGCAGGGCAACAATTGTGCGACGCGTCGTGGATGACACAAGAAACTTGGCTTCTGCAAGAGCAAGCGGACGTTTCTGGCACAACTTAGAGATCACAGCTGGATATGCAGCAGCATTACTCCCAGGACGAGCGCGAATAAGATCAGCGCCAAACCCGGCAACCGCATCTGCAAAAATTTTCACGTAACTCTCTCGACGCCATTCACCATCCGACACAAAGTCGACACCGGCAGCCTCCTGAAGACGAATCGCCGCAGGGACGACATCATCTAGAACTAGTTCGGCTTCGGCTTCTGAAACCTCACCGCATTTCCGACGTTCGATTAGTTCACGGATAAACACCGGCCGAGGAAGACTCCCGACCACCATAGTTGGAAAAAGATGATCCATCATTGCTCGCCATCCGAACCGTTCAATGCATCACCATGCCACCATCAACGCTGAGCGAAACGCCGGTGATATAAGACGCTTCCTGAGAAACCAACAAGAACGCCGCATTGGCAACGTCCCCTGGAACCTGATGCCGACCAATAGGAATTGCAGCCACCCGTAAATCCCAAGCCGTCTGATCCTCATGGCCTTCGAGTTCTGTGAGGTGAGGGTTTAAATCTTCCTTCCAGAGCCTCGTATCCACGATGCCGGGACAAATTGCGTTCACCCGAACTCCATCTTTAGCCAGTTCGTGCGCTGCGGCGCGTGTAATACCGATCACTGCATGCTTCGTAGCACAGTAACTAGTCATGTAGCTCCGGCCAATCTTTCCAGCTGCCGATGCAATGTTAATTATTGCCCCGGATCCCCGAACGCGCATACGTCGGGTGGCCTCTTGCACTCCGAGAAATACGCCCCGTACGTTTACCGCAAACATGTTGTCCCACGCATCAATGTCTTGCTCTTCTATTGAAGCCGAGCCTCCGATACCTGCGTTGTTCACAAGGATGTCGATTGGCCCTAATACCGCCTCTGCTTTATCGAACATCGAGACAATGTCGACGCGGTTCCGAACGTCTGCGACCTGTGCAATCGCGTTTCCCCCTTGCGAAACAATCTGTGATGCGACCGCATCAGCAACCTCACGATCTATATCAGCAACAAGTACAGCTGTGCCTTCCGAAGCAAAACGTTCTGCGATTGCCTTTCCAATTCCTCTCCCCGCCCCGGTGATTATTGCGACCTTACCCTGCATTTCTCGGTCCATCCTTGTATCTCCTTACGCTATCGGCATTCCCAACCACATGTTGGTATAGCCGTCCTTACTGACATGTACACGATGACAACCTGATGGGCCAACTGTTGCACAGTCTCTGTCATGCACACCGCTGCTTGCCTGCAACCGTCGATCGACGTACGGTCACCTTAGCTTCCTGTTTATTCGCATCTCATATTAGGAACACCGTATGGCTACATTCCGCTGCTCATGCCACCAAATCACATGGGGGGATAACCTTGTCGAGGCCTTAGACGACATTGGGAGCTTTGGCTATTTGGGAACAGAAACGTTTGGCACGGTCGTAAGCCAGTTCGAAGGTCGGACATCAGAATTTAAAGACATGCTCGACGCTCGAGGTCTCCAACTCTCAGCACTGTATGGCGGAGGACCACTGCACGATCCGACCACCCAACAAGAGGCGATCCAACACAACCTTGAAATCGTTCAGTTTCTGCACGAAGTAGGATCCCACCAACTCGTGATCGGGCCCAGCCGACGAGATGGCCCTCCATCAACCGAAGATCTACGGCGACTAGCCGAAAGCACAGCCGAGATAGGAGCTGCCGCCAAGGATCTCGACGTCACCACTGGGCTTCACCCGCACTGGAACACCGTGATTCAGGATCGTGATGAAATCACTCAGTTTTTCGATCTCGTCGATACGAGTCTCGTCAAGCTTGCATTGGACCCTGCGCATATTGCTAAGGCTGGTGACGATCCTGTTGAAGTCGCATCAACGTATCGAGACATTCTCGTGTACATGCATATTAAGGACTATGTTCCTGCACTAGACACCGAACGCCCTGACACCCCAAGTTCCCAAGATCATGCGCCCCGGATTGCATTTTTCGGAGAACTCGGGACAGGTATTGTCGACCTGCCAGCCATCCTTGAGGTTGCTCGCGAGGCTGAATATGACGGTTGGCTGACTGTAGAGCTTGACCGATCACAAACCACACCACGCGAAAGCCTAGAGGTCAACTCCCATTATCTGACCAACCAGCTAGGGTTTGATCTGAGCAACCCGAACCGGTAAGCATGACACCCCTAAAACTTGGACTCGTCGGCTGTGGTCGAGTCATGGAACAGGGCCATGTACCGGCCCTGCTTCGTATCAACGATGTCTGGACAGTCGCTGCCGTTGTCGATCCGACTGAAGTACGGCGGGACCTACTGGGCGCACAATTCAACGTCCCCGAACCAGCCCGGTTTGAGAAGCTAGATGACCTGCTTGAGGCCAACATCGTTGATGCCATCGACATCGCAGTTCCCCACGCCTACCACACCTCCACATGTTTGACAGCAGCTCGAGCTCACATGCCCTTCCTGAGCGAAAAGCCTTTGGCAACATCCCTCGAGGACGCGGACCGGATACTTGCCACCGTTGCTAAACACAGCGTGCCGGCGGGAATTATGCACAATTACCTTCATACCCCCAAGATGGCTACAGCCCTATCGACCGTTCGGGCTGGGAAAATCGGCACGCCATTTATGTTTCGGATGGAGAGCATGGGTTCTCATTGGTACACCGGTGCTGCTGGCTATGACCCCGACTGGAGATCTCGGCGTGACGTGTCGGGCGGCGGCGCACTACTCGATAACGGTTATCACAATCTCTATTCAGCCGAGCACGTGATCGGCGCACCGGTCACACAAATTTTTGCACGCGTTGCCACGAACGTTAAGCAACAAGATGTGGATGATACCGCCACGGTTATCCTCGGGCACCAAAATGGGGCGACCTCAATTGTGCTGGCCGCCTGGAGCGCTGCCAGCGCACTGAACGTAACCGAGATTCACGGAGATCAAGGCTCCATTCGCCTTGAGGGCGAGACCCCGGTACTACATACGGGTGGAACCTCCGAATCGTTGAAAGTCAGTTCATCTGCCGACCACGCCGGATTCGGGGCGATTTTTTCGCAGTTTGCTAAATCCGTAAGAAGTGGCGCGCGCCCCCTACACACCCTCACCGAGGGTCGTAGAAACCTCCGCCTTGTAATGACGGCTTATGAGTCTTCGGTCGTGGGACGCGCGCTGGATATAAAGTCCGAACCGTCCGAATCGACCAGACCCTAGCTTCTCGTTCAAAAGCTACCGCTCGCCTTGTGACATCTAGTCAACAACCTGCCTGGCTTTCCAAATTACATCTACCGAAAGATGTGCTGGCCGTAATGGCAATTACGATTGCCACAGCCTTTGGGAATGGGGCCCTGGCTCCCCTGCTGGGCGAAATAAGCTCAGAATTCGGAGTGTCCTTCACCGCGCTGGGCGCCCTGATTTCGGCGTTTGGGATTGCTCGCCTAATCATTGATCTCCCGGCTGGGGGCCTGATTGATCGACTGTCTTCGCACCCACTGTTTTATTCCGGCGCACTACTGGTCATCACAGGAGTATCGGTCAGCGCACTAGCCCCCATCTATCCACTGCTGTTCGCAGGACGCGTCATCGAAGGTAGTGGTGCGAGCGTCGCCGGAGCCGCTGCCCAAGCCTACGTCGCTCGCGAAGCACCAGAAGAGGCTCGGGGACAAATGCTTGGAACGATCAGTGCGGCACAAATGGTCGGTGGCTTCCTATCCCCAGCCATCGTCGGTCTTGTCGCATCATTTGCAGGCTGGAGATTTGGCCTACTGACCACGATTGTCCCGTCCCTTCTAGCAGTCACACTTGTGAAGCTTTATGTAAAGCATGGTGATGGAAAGCTACCACGACCGAAAAACGTATTGGGCCTCCGAGGATTCATTTACACGCCCGGACGACTGGCCATCGTCAACCTCATGACTGTAGCCCTCACGTTTCCTATCTTCGGATTCAAAGCTGTTCTCTACCCGGTATATGGAACTCAGGGACTCCAACTCGAACCAGCCCTAGTAGGGCTGGCCATCTCCATATCTACGCTCATGCGGTTTCCTATAGCCATAGTAGCCGGAGCCCTTTCTGATCGGTTTGGTCGAGTTCGGGTATATGTACCCAGCGCCATATTCATGGGATTAGTGAGCGTTCTTGTAAGCCAAGCTGGCGATGCAGCCACCTACGTATTGTTCGGACTAGCGTTCGGCTTAGGTGGTGGGGCAGTGCCGATGGTTACCTCGATGGTCGTAGACCGCTCGCCACGCGACCGGGTCGGCGTAGCGCTCGGCACCCATGCATTCATACGGGACATCGGGGTGGTACTAACGCCGTTACTCCTTGGTCTCTCGATTGACGGTATCGGGTATGGGGCCTCCGCCTTCGGCTTGCTTGGCTTTGCCTGCCTATCAGCCACCCTTGCCATCGTTGCCGGCGACGCTTCGCCCAATCATCGAAACATTCGATCCCAAACAACTTAGCGGGGCGAAGTTCCCATCAACCTTCCGGACGAATCGATCCCGAGGGATCTACCAACCATACCCATCGCTCCGATGATTCCCTGCTCGACTCAAAACCCAAGTTGGTCCACCGCACCACAAAAGATCCGCCCTTTGGATCAAAGGGGGGAAACTGAAAGCCCCCTGACTCCGTGACACCGGGCTCAACTAAACCACGGGGTGGTGTCACCCCCTTGCCAACTGAAACTATTGCTGGAATAGGCGTACCTCCAAGCTCAATACGTAGGCCTGTACCCAAGGCCCTCAGAACCTCATCCCCTCTATTCTCAACAGAAACATAGACTCGAACTTCCTCCTGAGAAAATTCAATGCGTTCAAGCACTACTCGAGCTCCGTTATGCTCCAAGGCTTGGCGAACAGTCAGAATTCTTCCTGCAGGCCGAACCCCTACTCGGTCCGTCACCGTAAGTTGCTCAACCTCGACGAGCGGATTAGACCCATCAGCCTCGTCCACACTCGATGCATCCACAACACGCCCCAACACCCATATAAAATCGTCTTTCTCTACGCCGTCCATTACACCCGCAACAAAAAACCCGGTGGACAGTTGATCATTGTCAAAATCAACCCACGCGTTCAGGAGCATGCCGCCTTCAGTAAGGATGGGCTCGCTGTAAACGCGACCACGCAGATCGACGCGACGCCCTGCAAGAGCAGCGCCGTCTGAGTACGCCGACGGCCATTGACTATTCGTAAGGAGGGTCGTGGGACTGGAAGCAGAAGATGGTGTGATATTTGTTGGCTGAGTCTCACCACAGCCAAAAAGAATCGTTGTACTAACCACCAATAGCAACAAATATCGCCATCGAATCATCCTGGCATTCCTACTGAAGCCCCACCCAGATGCAGAAGTTTGTCATGTGCGCAATACTCCTCCCGGCATCGACGAAAGAAAGATTGTCGCCAATGACTCGCGCTGCCGTGATCGGGCTTGGTCGTATTGCCAGCACGTGGGACGAAGAACGGACCAAGTACGACGGATGGCAATTGCCGCACGCCCATATTGGTTGCATGACCGCGGTACCGGAAATCGAGATCGTTGGCCTGTCTGACACATGGACAGAACAACGCGACGCGGCCCGCGCCAAGTGGGGGATTGATGCCCTCTTTGAAGATTATCGCGAGATGCTGGATCGGACACGACCTGAGATTGTAAGCATCTGCACGTCGATGAAACCTCGTAAGGACATCCTCCTAGACATTGCCAACAACAATTATGGGATAAAAGCAATTTGGTCTGAAAAACCACTGACATATTCCCTGGCCGACGCCGATGAAGTCATTCAGGCCTTCCGAAACGCAAATATTGCGTTAGCTGTAAATTGCACACACCGATGGCGGGATAGTTTCCTCCAGGCCCGCGAGATGATTGATGACGGCCTGATCGGTGATGTGCTCCACGTGGACGGAAACCTAGCGTGCAACCTATCGCATAACGGCAGCCACCTGATTACCCGCCTAACAACGTTTACCGATGCTCCTGTAGCCTGGGTAGCCGGTGAAGCAGAATCAGATGAAGCAGTCAGCAGTGACGATGACTTCCCAGGAAATGGCTACTTCGTATGTGAGAACGGGGTCCGTGGCCAGTTTCGTGGCATGCATACCGGTGCACTCGACCTGACGTACGACATCACAGGTACCGAGGGCATGATCCGATTCACGGACGACAGCCGCGTCGCTGACCTGTGGAGAATGGAGAACGGCCTACCTGGCCAGCCTGGCACCCAACCCGTCCGTCATTTCTTCAGGCCCAGTCACGAGCCCAGAGCAGCCGGGGTTAACACCCTTTATGACCTGATCCACTGCATTGAAACAGGATCGGATCCCAAATGTACGGGCGAGGACGCCCGAGAGGCTCTGGAAGTGGCCATTGCCGTCCGCGAATCACACCGCCAGGGTGGAGGGCGGATCGATCTTCCCATTGCTGATCGAAGTCAGGGAATCGTATCGCGCGAGGTGTTGGTTTCCGAGTTGCCACGCGCCATTCTTCGGCAACGTGAAGGAATGAGTGCGGCGGAGTGGAAAGCATTCCAATCCAAAAACCGAACCCAAGGTACGAAGGAAACGTAACGTGGCTAAATTGAAGGTTGCTGTTATAGGTCTTGGACGCATCGCCAGCACCATTGATGATGAAATTGGGAAATATCAGGGCAACCTCTTGCCGTATGCACATATCGCGTGCCACATGGCGGTTCCAGACGTCGAAGTCGTCGGAATGTCAGACCCGTGGGAAGAACAACGGGAAGCAGCCAGGCAGCGCTGGAACGTTGGCGAGTTGTACGCAGACTATCGTCAAATGCTCGAGGAAACACGGCCTGACATCGTCAGCGTATGTACGTCGGCAAAACCCCGTGGGGAAATTCTGAGCGCTATCGCCAACGGCAACTATGGCGTAAAGGCCATATTCGCTGAAAAACCGATCACCTTATCCTTGGCCGAGGCTGACGAAGCCATCGAGTCTTGTGCAAAGGCAGGGATCGTCCTCGGTGTGAACTGCACGCGTCGATGGATCGGCAACTACCGACAAGCTCTAGCCCTCGTTCAGGATGGCGCGATCGGAGACCTACTGTATGTTCGGTCGCAAGCCCAGTGCGGGCTATCTCACAACGGAAGCCATCTGATCACGACACTCACGATGTACATGCCGGAACGTGCAACCTCGCTCGTAGGAGAAGCCGAAATCGACCCTGATCAACCCGACAATGATTTCCCCGGGAGCGCGGTCATTTCGTTTCCGGGAAAAGTTCGAGGTTACCTACGGGCATTCCCTAACGGGCCTGCCGAGTTCTCAACCGATATCGTCGGCAGTGACGGGGCCATACGAATCCTCCATGATGCGAGGGAGATTGAGTTATGGACCCGGCAACCCGGGATTGACAACTATGAAAACCAGAAAGGTCAGGGAGCGTTCGGACGGCGCTTCTTCCCGACTTCTCAGAATGGCCGGAGCGGAGGCGTAAACGCAATTTACAACCTCATTGACTGTATAGAGTCAGGTGAAGATCCGCATTGCAGTGGCCACGATGCCCGGGAAGCTTTAGAGATAGCCATCGCCATTCGCGAGTCGGAACATCAACACAACCAGACCGTCAAACTTCCGATCGATGATCGCAACCTGAAAATCATTTCTAATGAGGTGGTCCGAAGTGAGTTGCCCAGAGCCATTCTTCGCCAACGTGAGGGGATGACACCGGCCGACTGGAAAAAATGGCAAGACCGTAAACGCAGCTGAAACTAGTGGCCCATTGGACTGCTGGTTCCCGGTGACAGTCCTTGCACATAACTCATAGCAGACTCGCCCAAATAGTCGAGGGCATATCCGCCTTCGAGAACGTGCAGCGTCGGCAACCCCATCGCATCGACACACGCAGCTATCCGACCAAAATCACAACTGTCCAAACTTAACTGAGCGATCGGGTCTTCTGTATGGGTATCAAAGCCTATCGAGACAATCACCAGGTCGGGATCGAACGCAACAACCACCTCACAGGCCTGCTCCAGAGATGACAAGTACTCTCCGATCGCCAGATAGGCCCGCAACGGAAAATTAGCGTTGTAGCCTTCGCCCGCACCGACACCAACTTCCTCCTGCCACCCAGAAAACCCTGGGTATGCAAAAGCCGGATCCGCGTGCAGTGAGACATAAAGGATATCCGCACGCTCATAGGTGAGATTTTGCGAACCGTTACCGTGGTGGTAATCAAGATCAAGCATTGCCACCCGTCCCTGGCTGCTAAAGCTGTGAGCCGCAACAACAGCATTGTTGAAGTAACAAAAACCACCCATTCGTG
Organism: Chloroflexi bacterium UBA6622; assembly: GCA_002433065.1. Taxonomy (GTDB): domain Bacteria; phylum Chloroflexota; class UBA11872; order UBA11872; family UBA11872; genus UBA11872. Next base: position 36,274 of record DJHK01000041.1, on the reverse strand, counting down.
CGTACTCGGCGTGGTGCCCCGGTGGTCGACAGAGCGCGAAAACATGACGAGCACCATTGCGAACGTGATCAAGCCCCGTAAGCGCGATATCACAGGCTTCACGAGCTGCACGGTATGTCCCACGCATCAACGGCGCATCTTGCCCAAACGCATAATGGCCCACACGAATAGCCGGATCTTTACTTTGAAGAGCCTTCGGATCAAGCGAGATACCACGAGGCGTCAGGCAAGCACCTTCTGAAATCTCCTGACAGACGTTTTTAATAAAACGCCGATACTCAGGGTCATGCACCTCATCAATTGTCACATCAGCATGAACCACTGGCTTGATGGGGGTAGCGAGATTCGCCCTCACCAAAGCACGCTCAATCACTCTGGCCCGGTCAGGAACCTCAGGATGTTGATGTTCTCGACCATCGACGGTCTGGAGCCTCGGCGCATGTGCAACGTGTATGTCTGAGCAGACTAATGGGATTTGCAGCAGCAGTGTCCAAAGTAACGACTCGTGTGAAATCATCGCACGATTTGAAAGCATCAGGATCTATCAAAGCATGTCGTCTCAACGGCCAAGAATCCGAGTCGGAGATGAAAACGTCATCTACGCCTTTAGCCCGAACACAAAACCCATTACTGAAATATCGGCCCCAGCGTCGCTCACCGTGCACGCCCGTGACGCCTATGATCGCGGTTGCGTGAACCTCGATATCGAGTCATACCTGGACCAAAGAACACCAGGTCATATGAATCCGGCCACAGGGCCTATCGGGATTACTAACGCGAGTACTGGCGACACGCTGCACGTCACGATTGAAGACATCAGGGTCGGGCAACGAGGCTATGTGGCGACAACACCCGGGACCGGGTTGCTCGGTAAGGCCCCCGTACCTCCGGCAGTTCTACCATTTGATGTAACCAATAACGTAGTCACGATGGCCCGGAAGATCCGCCTGCCATTGCGACCAATGGTCGGAACTATTGGGGTTGCCCCGCAATCAGGCTCCATAGAAACGTTAAGCCTCGGCCAACACGGCGGGAATCTCGATTTCAATGACATCACCATCGGAACCACGATTCACTTGCCGGTGCGCACCCCCGGGGCCCTGTTCGCCATCGGCGATGTCCACGCAACCATGGGAGACGGTGAAGCCCACTCAGGCGTCAACATTGACGCTGAAATTGACCTTCAACTCGATATCACATCCAGACAAGAACTCGAATGGCCGTGGTTCGAAACTTCAACCGAACTAATGACGATAGGGGTCGCAGATGAACTCACCCAAGCGCTACAAATAGCTCAAGGATCGATGGAACTGCTCCTCATTGAACGGACGGGGATATCCGAAGAAGAAGCTCGAGCGCTCACCGGCGCCGCCGTCGACTTTCGACTTGGCCAAGCCGGTGGTTATGGCGTGCCGGTCAGTGTGTACGCCGCGTTTCCAAGATCGGCCATTGCAACCTAGTGCTCGGCCCGTATCGTCTTCGAAACATCACCACCAGCAATCCCATGAGTTAATTCTTACGGCCACCTATCGCTCACGTATTCTTGGCCAGGCGGGGTCCACGGATGCAAAAAATCACGCTAGACGATCCCTCAACAGCGCAACAGCGTGGAGGAACCAATACGGGAGATACACACACCATGGCGGAACCACTCAAGACTGTCGTCGTTGGCGCTGGACGAGGACGCTCCCATGTCCAAAGCATTCAGCGACTCCCGAACCTGTTCGAGCTAGTTGCGTGGGTCGACCTTGATGCTATACGGCTCAATGAACGAATTTCCGAAGCAGGCCTATCGACCACTCTCGCGTCAACATCCTTGGCTAAAACCTTGGAGCACACCGACTTTGACGCAATTGTGGTCGCGACATGGGCCCGCACACACAACGCTATCGTGGGCCAAGCGATCGATGCTCAGAAACATATCCTGGTTGAAAAACCGTACGCCCTAACATTGGCCACATCACGCAGCCTGCAAGATAGAGCAACCGCGGCCGGCCTGAAAGTCGTAGTGAACCAGCAATGGCGCTACAAGCCTGGTCAACGCGCCGTTCGACAGCTTCTGGCTGAGCAGGCCTACGGTCAGGCTCAAGTTGGTCACCTCGTCACGTACAAGGCTCGAGGCAGTGAGTATCCGGACTCGGAACACTCTCAACTTTGGCAAATGACCGTACATGAAATTGATTCTGTGATCTCAATGATGGGCCAGCCGATCATTGCAGTCGCTGGACATAGTTTTCGCCCACCTGCAACGACGTGGGTCCGAGAGTCGAGCGCGACGGCTGAACTAACCTTCAAGAATGGTGCTCGGGTTGTCATGGTTTCCACTTCAGATGCACGAGTAAGCGGGCATGAGTTTCGAATTGAATGTGAAAGGGGAGCGATCGTGTATAGAAACACTCAGGGCTTTGGTGGCGAGGAGTCCCTCCTGGTAGGCACAGATCCAAGTGTCGGCCTTACGCCGATGGCCTTTGACAACACTAAGCTCACGACAAGTGACATCGATGCTCAGGTCATGGAGGGATGGGCCAACTGGATCAATGGCGGACCTGAACCTGAAACCAGCGGACCTGAAAACCTCTATGTAATCGGTGCTCTCGATGCCTTGCTGGAATCGACAAACTCCGGGCGCACGGCCCCTGTAATAATCTAAATCCGTTTGTTCAGGACCAGTGATATCCGCAGACTCATCACAAAGTTATGCTTGGGCAACCTGATCGCTTGATGCTTCACCGGCTTTCGCCCCATCCTCCCACCGAGTATGAAACACCCCATCGAGATCCACACGCCGATAGGTATGCGCGCCGAAATAATCGCGCTGCGCCTGAATTAAATTAGCTGGTAAACGACGGGCATGATACGCATCATAATAATCAAGCGACGCAGACATGGCCGGGCATGGAATGCCTGCTGCCTTTGCCCGACTGACAACCGACCGCCACGCAGTATGGGCCTTTTCAAGTTGCTGGGAAAATGAGGGCTCGACCATTAAATTAGGAAGGTCGGGGCTATCCTGGAACGCTCCTTGAATCAATCCGAGTAGCCCTGCTCGAATGATGCATCCACCCTTCCAAATTCGGGCCATTTCCGACAACTCAATACCGTATCCATAGGTTTCAGACGCGACACGCAACAAATCCATACCTTGGGCATACGAGCAAATTTTCGAGGCATAGAGCGCCTGGCGAACCTCAGAGACCAACTGATCCGTGGAATCAATTCTCAAGCGGCTGCTCTGTAGAGCAGCCGCTTGCACCCGTTCATCCTTTCTCGCAGAAATATTTCGCGACCAGACTGCCGCATCAATGGTTGGAATCGGAACCCCAAGTTCAAGCGCATCCTGAGACATCCATCGTCCAGTGCCCTTTTGCCCGGCTGAATCAAGAATTTTGTCCACAAGAAAACCGTCGGCCTGACGATCACGGACCTGGAAAATTTGGCTCGTAATCTCGATAAGAAATGATTCCAGTTCGCCGTCATTCCACGCACTGAAGGTCTCCGCCAATTCCACAGGCGTCATACCCGACGCCGCGAGAACGTCATAGGCCTCGGCAATGAGTTGCATATCACCATACTCAATACCGTTATGAACCATCTTGACGTAGTGCCCCGCGCTTCTGGATCCACAATAAGCTGTGCATGGATGATCCCCGGCAACAGCCGAAATTCGCTCCAGGATCGGTCGCATTGCTTCGTAGGCTTCGGTTGGCCCACCAGGCATGATCGATGGACCATGGAGCGCACCAGACTCACCGCCACTAATTCCGGTCCCGAGAAACATCACGCCAGCATCCCCAACCGTGTCGAAGCGGCGATTGGTATCACTGAAATGAGAATTCCCTCCATCCATGACGACATCGCCAACGTCAAGCATCGGCACCAGGTTCTCTAGCACCGCGTCCACGCCACCACCGGCCTGAACCATCGTGATAACTCGACGAGGCCGACTCAGTGACGCAACAAACTCTTCAAGAGTCGACGAGCCACGAATCTTGGTATCACGCGCCTCATTAGCCAGAAACTCGTCTGTCCGTGCGACGGTACGGTTAAAAACAGTAAGTGGAAACCCATTGCGATCGATGTTGAGCGCAAGGTTCCGACCCATGACCGCAAGGCCAATGAGTCCAACTGACATAGGGGCCATGGGGGCATCCGCAGTAGACATGATCGCCTATTCTCCCTCACCAAAACACGGGTCGAAGAAAAATGCCGCAATCTGGCAGAATCAGGTCAAAGCATCTCCTAGCTATTCATGACCCAGCAACAACCATCATCGGCCCACGGAAAACTTGATCGGCGGCGGATTGCGCGACAGGCAAGGCAGCGTGCCGCAAGAAAGAAACGCCGAACCCGGATCATCGTATCCCTGATAATTGGGACGCTAGTCCTGACAGCTATCGTGCTCGGTATCAGAGCCTTAGGACAAGGCCCCGTCGCAGAAACTGCAGACCGAATCCGTATTACTGACGAAGGTCGTAAACATGTTTCTGAAGGGAGCAACCCAACCTATTCGACCAACCCGCCAGCCTCCGGAGACCATTATCCCGTATGGTCACGGTACGGCGTCTTCCGCGAACCCGTTGAGCCCGGCTACTGGGTTCACAACCTAGAACATGGAGCCATTGTTCTCCTCTACTCGTGCAGCAACAACTGTGACACGGTTGTTGCCAAAATCGAGGAAGTCTATAGCTCGCTCCCAAACGGCGCTTTCGGTGAAATCAAGATGGTCGCCACACCCTACGTTGGCGAATTCAAGGGTAGGTTTATGCTCATTGCCTGGACCTGGCAGGAACCTTTCGAAATATTCGACGCTGCTCGAGTTAAAAAGTTCTATAGTGATTTCGTAGACCGAGGGCCAGAGCGAGCCCCGTGATTCAGCCGCACATAAGAAACTTGGTCCAACCGACAATAATCGCCTATGGTTTACATATGAACCCTCTGTGTAAACGCCTTTGGAGCGCGCCCGAATGATCGAACGAGAACCTTTCCTGATCCGCCATATGGTCCGCATCTTTGCGGTTGTGGCTGTAGCAGGACTCATCACGCTCGTTGTGGTTGGCGTACGTTTTCAGATCGAGAATGCAGAGCACACCTCCACAACCCGCGGTTCCTCACATCAATACAAATCTCGACCTCCGACTGCTTCAGAACTAGCTGACTCCTGCGAGTTTTTCGGCGGTGTATACCTGGGAGCACCCTTGAAAAAGAGCGCTGCAACAGTTGGACTCTATGATTCGTGCAATCTCGTAGGCACCGCCGCTCAACGCATGCAATGCGAGTATTTTGACGGCACTTGGCGAAAAACAGACTGCAGTGTCGATGTAACCGCAGCCCTACAGGCACAACGGTAACTGGCGTAATATTGAAAAGCATTCTGACAACTGTGTGGACACATGGGCGTGATGCTTTCGGCTAGATAGTCGACTTCGCTCATCCCATACTGTGACTAAGCTTGTAACAGCAACTGCAAATAAGGAGATAGATTGTGTTAGGTGAAAAAGTTGGTTCCATTTCGGGTCCTACCGCGATGAAAGCCCTTCCAGCGGTAAATGGGAGTCCGTCATTTGAAACGGTCGCCTCCGGATTGACCGGAACCCTTGCTGGTACTGAAGTAACTAGTTTTGCAACGTACTCAGCGACGTTGAGGGCTGACGGCTCGTTTTACGGCGAGTGCCCGAACTCTGGCGTGATAATGGCAGCAGATGGAGTAGCTACATTCAGAGCTACTGGTATCGGATCCCCGACAGCTGATGGCGGGTTCTCCTTCAGGGGAGTGGTGTACTTCGAATCCACGGCTCCCTCGCTCTCTTCTCTAAACGGCGTCGCCGTTGTTTACGACTGGGACGTCGACGCCACCGGTAACGCCTCTTGGGAACTTTGGGAGTGGAAATAGTTCCATGGCTCAAGCTGCTCTGAACTATTTCGACCAAGCACATGTATGACACTGTTAGGTCTGTAAATGGGAGTTCGTCGTTTGAGGCCGTTGCTACTGGCGTGTCCGGAGCCCTTGCTGGCACTGAAATAACTAGCACTGAACCTGTCGGAACCGGCTTGCTAGTTGCCGGCATCACAATTTTCATATTGGCTTATGCCGCGATCGCTACCGACCGTATCCCCAAGTCAGCCATTGCGCTTGGTGGCGGGGCTTTAATGATTCTGATCGGCATCCTTAATCAGGAACAGGCATTCCACCATGTGGATTTGAACGTCATCCTGTTACTTGTTGGAATGATGGTACTGGCCGGAATCGTTCGAAAAACCGGATGCTTTCAGGCGCTCGCAATTCTGGCTGCACGATGGACCGGTGGGGACGGCTTGCGTTTAATGCTCGCGCTGTCACTCATCACGGCAGTCCTTTCAGCCTTTTTAGATAACGTGACGACCGTCATTCTGATTGCACCGATTACTGTCTTCGTCGCCACGCGCTTAAAGCTGAATCCCGTGCCCTTTTTTATCGCAGAAATCCTGGCATCTAATGTGGGCGGCGCGGCAACGCTTATTGGCGACCCGCCGAATATTTTGATTGCAAGCGCTGGGGACCTGGATTTCGCAGTGTTCATAGCTCACATGGGACCCCCGTCCATCATCTTTTTAATCTTCACCATGTTCTATCTCCGACGCGTATTTGCATCCCAACTCGTCACTGATCCGGCCCGAGCCGAGGCATTAGCAGCGCTGAAGCCTGGCGACGCCATTACCGATCGGCGGGGCATGTACATTGGTCTGGGAGTGCTCAGCCTCACGATCTTTGGATTCCTGATTCACGGCGCGCTCGGATGGGAGCCTGCAACAGTCGCAATCGCCGGCGCAGCCCTGCTGATGATCCTAACTCGACCCGACGCCCATGAAGTATTCAACGAAGTTGAATGGGCCAGCGTCCTCTTCTTTGTCGGACTTTTCATGATGGTCGCGGGCTTAATTGAACTCGGAGCGCTAAAGGCGGTTTCTGACTTCGCCATAGAGCTAACCCAAGGTAACGTCGCAGCAACGGCGTTCTTGGTGTTGTGGCTCAGCGCAATCCTGTCAGCGGTGGTCGACAATATTCCCTATACGGCAACCATGCTTCCGGTTATTCAACAATTAACAGCAGAAGGGCTGAATCCTGACAACATCTTGTGGTGGTCGCTAGCCATTGGCGCAGACCTTGGTGGTAACGCCACAATTATCGGTGCGTCAGCGAACGTGATATTAGCCGGCATTGCTGAACGCGAAGGCCATAAGATCGGATTTATGCAATTTGTCAGGTATGGAGTTCCACTCACCATAGTCATCCTCATCCTCGGCACTGGGTGGATATGGCTGCGTTACCTGGCGTTCGCGTAGGCGCACCAAGATCTGGAGTTGTATATGAGCCACGACACCCGCAACCGCTGAACAGTTCATCCTCAACAGTTCGTGACGCGTTTGATGTCTGGGCTAAAGACAGCTTTACCGTGGTGCAATCAGATTCTGAGTTCCGGGTCTTAGTTGCGCTTGTTCGGTCACATCCAGAGATTCGAGTCGTAGCTGTCACCGATGCACAAGGCAAGCTGGTCGGTGTTATACCGATCCGGACAATATATGACGCGCTGTTCTCCGACGTATTTCCGGCAGCTGCGCTAGGAGAAGTTAGTTCCGTTGAGGATGCCATGGATATAGCGGACGAACTGGTGCATCGAACAGCTGGTGAGCTTATGGTCGAACCTAGCTCCTTAAGCCTGGGTGAAACGCTGCATGACGCTTTTATAATAAAGCTCCACCGAGAAAACGTCTCTGGAATGCCGGTTGTCGACCAAGATGGTCAGCCGATTGGATATCTCGATCACATGGCCATCGTGCCTCTATGGGACCAGTTAGACGAAACCTAAGCGAGCCACACCTACCTAGAAAAGGCTCCGCGGTCACGATCGATCATTGGATCAATCTGCTTGTCAACGTCCGGCCCGAACGGGCCTATCCATGCACGTTGCAAATCACAACGCCTCCTTCACCGCTTTCGCAAGCTGGCGATTCATCCCGTCGACGGTTGCAACCTGCTCAAGCGAGGCCTCTTTCATCTTCTTTAGCGAACCAAACGCCCTGAGAAGATTTCGCTTTCGCTTAGACCCAATGCCAGGAATGTCATCCAATACAGATACGGTGCCTCGAGCTGTCCGAAGCTTGACGTGAAAACCCACGGCAAAGCGATGCGCTTCATCTCGAATGTTCTGAAGCAAGTGCAGCCCCTTGCTATCGCACGGTAAGGGCGCGGCATCCCGTTTTCCGGGCACAAAAATCTCTTCCCGACGTTTAGCTATGGCCGCTACCGGAACAGCAGATCGATTCACCCCAAGGTCGTCGAGCACTTCAAGCACACTGCTCAACTGGCCTTTGCCCCCATCAATGAGGACCAAATCAGGTCTCGCTCCCCAACCCTTATCGCCAGACGAAGCCGATCCTGACGCCAACGGTAATGAGTTTGCCGGGTCAAAACTTCGTAGATCCACGATCGGCAACTCGAAGCCGTTCGATTGTGAACCTTCGGATGAGACTTCCGCTTGGCTATATCTCCTGAAACGGCGACGCAGCACCTGTCGGAGTGACGCAAAGTCATCGTTGCCGGCCAGACCTCGGACCTTAAATCTTCGATATTTACTTTTCTTGGCAATGCCGTCTTCAAAAACGACTAGCGAGCCAACCACCAAAGAACCCTGAATGTGAGAAATGTCGTAGCACTCGATACGCCGCGGTAGCCGAGGTAGCTCGAGCGCACTCCCAATCTCAAATAGCGCTTGTCGTAGCTTGTCTTCACTATGCAGCCAAGAGTCGCGCTCAAGCTGCAAGGTCTCAAAGGCGTTCCGGCTCGCCATATCAACAAATCGACGCTTCGATCCACGCTGTGGCCGGTGCAAAACAACTTTGGAGCCCCGGAGGGAGGTCAGCCATGCCTGCAACACGTCCACATGGGACAACTCTTGCGGCACAAGAACCAGCCGAGGAACGTCCGAGGCTCGGTCGTAATACTCCCTCACAAAATCATCCAGCATTTCCACATCGGTCTCTTCTCCCGTCACCGCCAACCAGTAGTTTTGATTGCCGATCATTTTTCCGCCTCGAACTTGAAAGACCGTTGCAATAGCACTGCGCTGATGACGGGCAACACCAAAAATGTCCATTTGCCCATCCCTGTCACCCGGATCCGAAACCTTTTGTTTTTCCAGAACAGTTTCAATGGCCGTCAACCGGTCTCGGATTAAGGCCGCCTGCTCAAATCGCTCGGCTGCTGAAGCCGTCCACATTTGTTCGGTTAATTGATGCACCACTTCCTTGTGCTCGCCACGAAGAAATCTCACGGCTCCATCAACCACAACTGAATATTCCTCAACGCTGACGGCTCGGGTACATGGAGCATTGCAAAGCCCGATATCGTACTTGAGGCACGGCCTCGGAATCGGCCTTGACATATCAATATTGCAGGTTCGGTAAGGAAACAGTCGATTGAGCAGCTTGAGGGTTTGACGCAACGATTTCCCACTTGTGTATGGCCCAAAATACAAAGCCCCATCTTTCAACAGGCGCCGCGTGGTTCCGACGCGCGGATACACCTCGTTGACCGTGACCTTGATATACGGATATTGCTTGTCATCACGAAATGTGACGTTGAACCTAGGTTTGTGCTCCTTGATCAAGTTGGTTTCAAGCAGCAGGGCCTCTACCTCTGAATCTGTCACGATCACATCAAAATCGGCAATACGAGCAATCAGTGACTGTGTCTTGAAAGTATGGTCTCCGCGCCTGAAATAGCTTCGGACGCGCGGACGTAACGATCGAGCCTTGCCTACGTAAAGAACTCGACCTACCGAGTCCCGCATAAGATATACGCCGGGTTTGCGTGAGACCTTTGCGAGCTTGCCTTCGATCTTGGGTGAGGCGTTTACCCTAACCATTTGCCCCTAAGTCCGGTGAACTAGAGCCATGACCCACTGTATTCCAAACCTGACTAATGATAATTCGCCTCTGACCAACAATAACCTTGCTTGCACAACCCGACAGGGCGGTATCATCACGTGTTGCCGCCTGCCGCAAATATAAAGGTACCTGCTTCGGCGCGCGTGGATACCAAGCGCCCATTACTTGTGCTCGTTTACCTCGCCATCGCTGTGGCGAGCCTTTGGCTTTTGCAGTTTTTTTGGGAACTCCTAGGACAAGCGAGCGTATTCGTCGTCATCCTTCTCGTTGCATGGATTTTAACCGTCGCTGCCCTGGGTCCCGTTCGGATGCTTCGACGTCTGATGATCCCACGGCCCATCGCTGCAGCTGTCGTTTACCTCGGGCTTCTTAGCCTCATCGGCGTTGCCCTGTTCTTTGTGCTTCCACCATTTTTTCAACAAGTAGGCCGCGCCGCTGAAAGCTTGACGCAGCAAGCACGTGGGATTCCGGAAGGTATGCGTGTGCTTGAGGCCCGCCTCATATCGTTAGGTGTGCCTGAAGACTTTGTTCGGTCCACAATTACTGACGTGAGTCGTCAATTGGTTAACGTCGGTCAAGAATTAGCATCAGGCATTCTGTCTGCCACAGGAACACTAGCTGGTGGGATAGCCGCTGCCCTTGTCACTCTAATCATTTCTTTCTACCTACTACTTGGATGGGACCGCGCCGTGCGGAACCTAGAAGCAATCCTTCCGAAAACATGGGCTGAGGGCTTTGACCGAGCTATACGTGCCGCAGAACATACTTTTGGTGCCTGGTTGGGTGGCCAATTCATTGCCTCAGTCCTCTGGGGCGGAAGTGTAGTACTCACCTACTTTATCGCCGGGCTCGAGTTTGGATTATTGGTGGCAGTAGGCACTGGCTTGCTCCTTTTCATACCTATATTTGGCATGGTGGTCGGCATCGGTATACCCATCGCGATGGCAGCCGCAATAAGGATTGACCTAGCAATTTGGGTCGGACTCACCGTGACACTCGTCTCACTCGTAATCGAAAATATCGTGAAACCACGTGTGATGGGCTCAACCATCGGTGTAAGTCCAATCGTGATTCTGTCGAGCGTTATCCTAGGAGGAATTGCCTCTGGATTCTGGGGGGTGCTATTCGGAATCCCGATCGGGGCCCTACTCTGGACATTTGCTCGATGGATCTTCGTAGAATTCATGGAAACACAAAGACAGTCCGACCCTCCGACAGACACTGCTAGCGTGACCGGCGGTTCAAGCAAGGAGACCCCCTCATAGGTCCCATCTGGCGCACGCTTTCATACGTCCGACCTCACCTGCCCTTAGCAATACTGAGCTTCCTTGTTTGGTGCGCATGTGCAGCCATGGATTTGATTCTTCCCCAAGTTGTTGCACGTGCTATCGATGAAGGGATCGTGGCAGAAGACACGGAAGCCTTGCGAGGCCTCGCACTTCTTGCCGCCACCTTGATTTTGCTTCGTGGGGTCACCCTTTTCCTCTCCCGACTAGGCACACGACTTTACGAGTCCAAAATTGAGCGGAAACTTCGCAACCAGATCTATGACAAGCTTCAAGCATTGCCGTTCGGGTATTACGACCGAGTAGACAGCGGTGACGTAATTACCGTCGCGATCAGTGACTCCACCACTGTCAAAGGCTTTGCCGGAAGCGCCCTTATGGAGCTTGTGAGAACTGCCGGTATCTTCATCGTAATTGTCATCGGCATGGTTCTTACCAGCGTGCAACTCACACTACTGTCACTAATTGTCCTAACCCTCATGATCGCAGCCGCAACAACCTATAGCCGTATCGTACGACCAATGTGGCTAGCCTATCGTCGACAACAAGCCAGGGTCACTCAGACGCTGACCGAAAACCTTAACGGCATTCGTGTGGTGAAAGCGTTTGCAATGGAGAACCGAGAAATAGAGGCCTTCAAGTTAGAAGCAGAGGCAATGCGTCAACGAGCGATGGACCCGATTCGGCTGCGCGCCCGTCTCGTTCCCCTGCTGCTTTTGTTCACCGGAGTCGGAACTCTTGTTGTCGTCTGGGCTGGTGGACTTCTGGCCATAGACGGAACAATTTCCGTTGGGGTGCTTGTCGCCTTCTACTATTACTTCACTCGCTTGTTACGCCCAAGCCGAATGATTGCGTTTCTAGTCCAGCGAGTGACCCGAGCGGCGGTATCCGCCGAACGCCTGTTTGGCTTGCTGGACGAACCCGTATCCATTGCAAGTCCCGAGCACACTGACCATAAACCGGTTCTTAAGGGGCATATAGAATTTGATGACATAGAAATAGCTTTTCAAAACCGAGCCATCCTCAGCGAGGTAACCGCCACTATTGAGCCTGGAACAGTGGTAGGTGTAGTGGGTCCTACCGGCTCCGGAAAATCCAGTCTCCTAAACCTGATACCCCGTTACTACGACTCCGCCGCAGGTGAGATCCGCCTAGACAACCACCCAATACAAGAATTCAACCTGCAAGAACTTCGCTCTCAAGTGGCGATCGTGCCCCAAGATCCATTTTTATTTTCGGACAGCATCCATAACAACATTGCCTATGGCGAACCTTCGGCATCCGTGCCCGACGTTGTTGCAGCAACCCGTAGCGCTCAGGCCTACGAGTTCATCACGGCAATGCCGGAAGGATTCGAAACTGTGGTCGGAGAACGTGGCATAGGACTATCCGGGGGCCAACGACAACGCTTAACAATAGCCCGTGCCCTATTGCTTAATTCACCCATCCTTATTCTTGATGACGCAACCTCAAGTGTTGACACACAAACCGAACGTAAAATTCAGGAGGCTCTACAGAAACGTTCTGCCGGGCGCACAACGTTCATCATCTCGCAACGCATTAGTTCGGTTGAACACGCCGACACAATCCTTGTTATCGACAAAGGCCAGGTCATCGATCGAGGTACTCATGACGAACTACTCACTAGAGCCGGCTTTTATCGTGATCTGTTCGATCTACAAGCCAGCCGCATAGAAGAAGCCCGCACGGACCTTTCAGCCGCCGGCCCAGCTGGTCCATAACGATGCAGACCCTCCAAGCCCGCGGAACATTCACCCAGGAAGACAGTGACTACACAGGCATTGACCGTCGCCTATTGCTTCGACTTTTGAGCTACTTGCTCCGCGATCCGAAGAGCGTTGGAATTGCCGTCCTTGCCATTCTGGGTGTCGCAGGCTTTGGAATGGCACAACCCGCAATTATTGGCCTCGCTATTGATGAAGGCATCCGGGCGGGTGATCCAGAAGCACTAGCATTCGCCGGGATCGGTTTTCTATTCGTCACCGTGGGACACGCCGGATCTACCGCAGTTCAATTGGTCATTAATGCAAGTCTCGGTCAAAACATGTTGTTTCGAATGCGGATGCAACTGTTCCGCAAGTACCAAGGGTTATCCCTCGGGTTTTATGACCGGCAAATTACTGGGCGATTGATTGGTCGAATGGCGTCCGACGTTGAGCAAGTCGGAGAGGCTGTGACCGAAGGCGCCATAGGATTAATTGCAGATGTAGCACTACTCACAGGCATCCTTATTGCGATGACCCTGTTGAGCTGGCAACTCACTCTCATCACTATTGCCATATCCCCATTGATGCTAATCCTAGGTATGGTTTTCGCCAAGATCGCCCGCACGGCTCACCGGAACATGCGGGCTATGCGATCAATCGTAAATGGAGTGATAGCCGAATCCATACTCGGAATGCGCGTAACCCAAGCCTTTGCCCGAGAAAATGTAAATGCCCAAAGATTTGACACGGTTAACCGCCAACAAGCCCGAGCAACATTTCGTGCCATGTCAGTATCTGCCTCGGCTGAGCCAGCGGTCGAACTCTTCACAGCGATTTCTACTGGCTTAGTGCTCTGGTTCGGAGGATCTTTCGTGATGGGAGAGACGACCGGAGTAACGCTTGGCATCGTCACAGCCTTTGTGCTGTATATCGAACGGTTCTTTGGCCCCATTCAAGAACTCGCGACACGTTGGGACACGATGCAAGCAGCAATGGCATCCTCAGAGCGGGTTTTTGAAATCCTTGATACCGATGAAACGATTAGCGACAAAGCCGAGGCCATCGCGTTACCTGATATCGCCGGTAACGTAACTTTTGAAAACGTCGGCTTCGAGTATGAAAAAGGCCGACCTGTCCTACGTGATGTCAGCATTAACGCCGATCCAGGAGATCGCATCGCTCTCGTCGGTGCAACCGGGGCAGGGAAGACCACCATTATCAACCTGCTTCTCCGGTTTTATGACGCAACCGCCGGATCTGTGTGTATCGACGGGCACGACATACGAAATGTGACTCAAGACTCTTTACGACGCCAAGTCGGCCTTGTGTTGCAAGAACCCTTCTTATTCAGTGGGAGCCTTCATGAAAACATTGCCTACGGTCGTCCAGAAGCAACGCGCGACGAAGTAATTGCGGTCGCACGTTCTGTACAGTTGCACGAATATATTCAAGATCTTCCATTTGGATATGACACCCAAATTGAAGAACGAGGTGGCAGTCTTTCAACGGGGCAACGCCAGTTGGTTTCATTCGCTCGAGCGCTTCTCGCTGACCCTCGCGTCCTAGTCCTTGATGAAGCAACAAGTTCCGTAGACACCCAAACTGAGGGCGTAATCCAGGACGCAATGGAAGCCCTGATGGTTGGTCGTACATCCTTCGTTATCGCCCACCGACTTTCAACAGTTCGAAATGCGACTGAGGTTCTCGTACTCGACGAAGGGGAAATTGTAGAACGAGGCACTCATCATGTGCTGCTTTCGAAAAAAGGCTTGTATTACAACCTGTATAAGCTGGGACTCTCCGCGGGTGGTGAAAACATCGAAGCAAGTGTGGCTCGTGGCGCATCCACGTCCGAGAAATAGCAAGGTGCGGTCACAACCTGCTGCTCGGCCTGCCCCGTCGCAACTGCAGCATGAAGTTGTCATACCTGGCACTCCAAAATCCCTGAACGGGACCGTCGCGCTACTCCACGGCCGGGGCGACAACGCCACGGGCATCGCCCCGCTAGCCTTCGAGTTGAACCGTGAAGATGTACATGTCATATCTATACAGGCACCTCTTGTCTTGGACCCGCCCTACGCTGGTGGATATGAGTGGTACCGAATGCATGAAGCCGGACAACCAGAACAGCCGACACTATTCGCAAGCCTGACCGCACTCGCATCATTCCTTGAATCAATTCTCAGGAAATACCCGGACGGCGCTGATCGTGTGGTGCTAATGGGATTTAGCCAGGGGGCTGTTTCGGCACTTGGCCTTCAGGCTCAGCGACCTGACCTAGTGGCAGGTGTTATAGCGATGAGCGGTTACTTTCCTCTTGAAGCAGAGGACATAGGCACAAACTTAGACGGCCAACCAATATTTCTTGGACACGGAACAGCTGATCCTGTCATCCCCATTACCCTCGGCAGACAGTCACTCAAGACCCTCGAAAAATTGAGCGCCACAGTGACATACCGTGAATACCCTATCGGCCACCAGGTATCAGTAGACGAGCTAGAGGACATACGCATGTGGCTTGACGGAATACTTCCTCGACCCAAGAAAAGCTAGAGTTCGCCAGACGATCAATCATCAGCCGGCAGATTAACGTCTAGATATAGCTCGTCGAGTTGGTCAGCGGCAAGTATGGACGGTGCCTTGAGCATCAAATCGATGCCAGCTTGGTTCTTCGGAAATACCGTCACGTCACGGAGATTCGAAGTATCTCCCAGAATCATGGCTATGCGCTCCAGCCCCATCGCGATACCCCCATGCGGTGGCGCACCATACTCAAACGCCTCAAGCATGTGACCGATTTCATTATCAATTGCCTCAGGACCGTACCCCATCACCTCATAGATGCGACGTAGATCTGCCGCCCGATGTGCTCGAATTGATCCGCCGCCAATCTCATGTCCATTACATACCAAGTCATATTGCTTCGATAATGCCTGAGCCGGATCGTTGTAAAGAAGATCAAACGAGTCATCCGCCGGCGAGCAGAACGGGTTATGAGAAAAAGTAAATCCCCCGGTCTCCGTATCTCTTTCGAATAACGGAAAATCAATAACCCAAACAAAGGACAGCACGTTGGGGTCTATAAGGTCCAATTGGGAACCCAAATGAGCTCGAAGCTCGCCAAGCGAGGTCGCCGCAACTTCTCGCGTATCCGCGACCATGCAGACTAGATCCCCGTCGCCCGCTCCAGAAGCCTGAGCGATCTCCTTTAAACCATCTGCACCAAAAAACCGCTCAAGCGCCGACCGAATGGAACCATCATTGCCCAGGGCAATAGTCGCAAGCCCAGAAGCTCCATTGGCCTTTACGATCTGCTCCAATTCGTTTATCTGCCGACGACTAAAGGAAGC
Source organism: Chloroflexi bacterium UBA6622 (assembly GCA_002433065.1). Taxonomy (GTDB): domain Bacteria; phylum Chloroflexota; class UBA11872; order UBA11872; family UBA11872; genus UBA11872. Next base: position 19,987 of record DJHK01000041.1, on the reverse strand, counting down.
CGCACCTGGAGCAACCAAGGCCTTTACCACGCCACCATTCTCCAAAACTTCAGTAAAAACCCTGAACCCCCTACCTCTGACAGCATTACTGACATCCATGAGTTCAAGGCCATATCTCATATCCATCTTGTCTGAGCCATATCGATCAATCGCGTCAGCGTAGGAAAGCCGTGGGAAAGGATTGTTGAGAACCCGTTTGCTCGAAAGCTTGGCAGCTATGTCCAAATAGAGAGCCTCTATCAAGCCCATCACGTCTTCACGGTCGACAAAAGCCATTTCAATATCAAGTTGAGTGAATTCGGCTACTCGATCAGCTCGTAAATCCTCGTCCCGATAGCAACGAGCTAACTGAAAATATCGATCCAGACCAGCAACCATAAGCAGTTGCTTGAGCTGCTGCGGTGACTGGGGTAAGGCGTAAGCTTGGCCCGGGTAATGTCGACTAGGCACCACAAAGTCTCTTGCACCCTCCGGGGTGCTCTTTACGAGCGTCGGTGTCTCAAGTTCCAGAAAGTCCCGATCCCACAAGAATTGACGCATAACCCGAGTAATGTTGAACCGAAGCTCTGTTAGCTCCCGCATTCGGTCGCGCCGAAGATCGAGATACCGGTTGGTTAATCGGACCGTTTCGTCAATATCAGCCTCCGAAGTAATCTCGAATGGCGGTGGTTTTGACGCTGACAACACCTCAACGTCAGTAACTATTCCAACTTCTATTTTCCCAGTCGACAGCTCATCATTAGATGTTCCAGATGGACGCTCGCGCACAACACCACCGATCGACAGCACAAACTCGCTACGCGTCTGCTCGACAGTTGCATGAGCCTCAGAGTTTTCATCACGATTGATCACAACCTGCGTCAAGCCATAGCGATCGCGGAGGTCAATAAAGATAAGTCCTCCTTGGTCCCTACGGCGATGGACCCAACCGTTTAGCACCACCGATTCGCCGACATTCGCCATGCCAAGCTCACCGCAAGTGTGCGTACGGCGGGACCATGTACCAGATCGAGACAGTGGCATAAGAAATACTCCGATCTAATAAAGGTTGAATTAACTAACTATTCAGTGAATGCTGGATCCGTTCAACGGATCTACGCCAGAATTCCACTTGCTCCGCACGAGGCATCTTCCGAAACATCGACGGTTCTTCCGCTTCAAGCATCTCGAGTTCGTCTTTATCTCCAACTAAGAGGACGTATAGTTTTGCTACTGCATAAGCATAATTCGGATGAAACTCGGTCATGTAAGCCATGATCGAGCCAGATGTGCGCTCAATACGACCAACAACGCCCGCATCCTCGATCAATCGGGAAAGATCAGAAAGGGGTCTTTGACGACCCCGACCAATCCTTGCTTCTACTTCAATAGGCTCGTAACCCTGTTCGATTACAGCTTCAGACCAATGCTGAGCCAGTGCCTCGAGATCTGGGGCAACTACTGGTGGAGGATCTTCGATAGCACGAGCCACCTCCGCCCAGTCGATTCTTATCTCCGGATACAGGGCTTTACACTCCTCACGAAGTTGCTTCGTAACCTGTGGACGATTACCTAAATACGCTAGATACCGTGTCTGACTATCCCCATGTTCTGTAACGTCAGCTACCAACCACGCCGACCGAACAGTACGAACGCTGCCATCATCCCGGCGTTGCTCCTCCGGATGCCAACGCACCGAAGCACACATATTCCCGTCCGATCCTTGAGAAATTCCGCGTGGTTAATTCTTGCTGTGCGGCGCCATGATGATGCTCATCACCCGACCATCCTGCTCCCGCGTCACATCGCGCTCAACCACACCCTGCGATGCTAAATCTTCCTTCACACGCTCAAGCACACGGACAGCCACCTCAGGATGGGCCAGCTCACGACCCCGCATACGCACCCAGGCTTTCACCTTATTCCCTTCGCCAAGAAATTTCTCAAGCCGCTTAATCTTGAATTTAATGTCGTGATCGCCCGTGCGAGGCCCAAAACGAACCTCCTTAACAATTCCGGCCCGTTGCCTCTTTTTCCCATCCGATTTCTTTCGATTCTGCTGGTATCTGAATTTCCCAAAGTTGAGGATTTTCGCAACCGGGGGCTGGGCGTCTGGTGAGACTTCGACAAGGTCCAAACCACGCGCGCGAGCCGTCTCTAGAGCTTCAACTGTTGCCGTTATTCCAACTTGTTGACCGTCCTCATCGATCAGACGAACTTCACGGACACGGATTTGGTCGTTTATTCGTGGACCACGTTGACGCGGCCTCTGATCGAGACGGGGCGATGGCGAGGGCAGTGGCGACTCCTACAAAAGAATTAACAACTTCAATGGTAGGTTCACGCTAGCATAGGGGTACCGCTGCGACAATGACTCAACCCAACATCCGGGCATCAATTGCCCATGATGAACAATCCCACTGATAAGATCACAACTTGAACAAAAATTAAATGTTCCCCGAAACCGACATGTTTTTGACAAGCAGTTCCCCTCCCACCGGATTTCTATGGCACGCGATGTGGATGTAGGACTCGCAAGCTTGCAGGACGGTGCTCCCAGGCATAGCAGCGCACGTCTTCTTACGCAACGAGCTCCCAACGAACGGTCCGACCTCGGCGATCTCTACCTTGTCATGCAGGGAGGGAACGACCAGCTATGCGGAACGTTCAGTCGCACACTCGTGTCGTCTTATTTCTCCAATACGACCACAAACATAGTCAATAGCCTTTTGGATGGCATGCGTCAAGCTGCCGATCAGGTAGCCATCGACGTCAGTCAGAACAACCGTTTCGAAACTTTAGGAGCGACAGTTGCGGTCATTGAAGGCGACGAGCTCTATATAGCTCAGCTTCCACCGAGCCAGATATTTATTCTTCGGAACGACGTTCTTAATGCTCTTCCGGACCAAAGCCTTCCCGAGACTCATCCGCACCCTGAATTCGCACCAGACCAAGAGATTGAAATGTTTAGGGTCAAGCTTGATGAAGGTGATGTTGTCGCGCTGGCATCGCACGACCTACGCCACGAGCTCACAAAACGAGAAATCCAAGGACTCCTGCAGAGTCGACTAGCCCAACAAGCCGCTCACGACATATGCGCGCTTGTTGCACAACGCGGTGGCCAACTCTGTGAACTTCTGGTGGTTCGAGTTCAATCAGATCAAGGCACCGAGTTTCCAACCGATCCGATCGAAGAACTTATCCCATCACCCAGATTGACGGAAACACCCTCAGCTTCACTGCCTCACGGAAGAACGAGATGGGAATTACCGGCTGACACACAGCCAGCCAAGGAAACCACCTACGAAGAACCGCGGTCCAGACCTGGGACGACACTGGGACAGCGGCTCGCAAGCATCCCACTGACGGCTGCCCTTATCCTTTTACTTCTTCCTGTAATGACCATAAAAGCCATAGTTCGGCTTGTTTCGGGCCGGAAACACCAGTCAACTTCAAGTGGGGTCACTAGTGCCGAGGCCGAAATCAATAGTGAGGATCGAGACCCCCTCCTTTATGATGATTGGGAGAGTCTCCGAGCTCTACGCGAGACTCGCGCAGGTTCCGGACCAAGTTCTCAAACTAGAACTCAGCTCGAAACAATTGGCACGCCCATCACTGAAGGACACGATCCCTTCTTGCCTCGACCCAAAAAATCATTACCTGGCCCAGGGGTCTTCATCTTCTCGTTATCGCTTGTGCTCCTGCTCGGCATGTTGTTGATGTACACACTGCGTGGATTCGAACCAGAAATAGATGGCCCTGACGGGACTTCAGGGCCTGACGGTGATGCAGGTGGGCCGACGCCGACAGTTGTTCTGAATGAGGAATCTGCACGGAATATCTTCGACGAAGCTCAGGACAAATACAGAGCTACGTTAGACGAACCAGAAGGTAAAAACGTCGACGGCCTTTTGCTTGCGTTAAAAAATGCCGAGATTCTAGCCACAGAGGCACTCAATAGCGCCAGAGAAGACGTCACTCTTCGTGAAGATGTAAACCGGCTGTTGGTTGATATAAAGAAACGGGAAGAAACATTGACCGTGGTCGTGAAAGTCACCACCGCCAGATTAATTGAAAAATTTACCAATGGGATTGGTTCCTCAGCCAAGCCTCTGGAAGTACGTGGAGAATCAATCTACGTTCTGGACGCTCTCGAGTCCCGCGTCGTCGAGAGCACGCCAGACCAAGAAAACAGCACCACGGTGCTTCGTACCGGGGACATTGTAGGAAGCGTCACGTTCCAGCAACCCATAGCCCTCGTCAACCGTGCCTTGACCATGCTTGTTATAGATGATGACTACAACCTTGTAAGCCTACGCTCAGCACAAGAACCCCAACTACTGCGAATTGTTGGAACCAGAAATTGGCGAAATCCAGTTGCCTTCGACAACTTCAATAACAACTTATACGTACTCGACCCAGGAGCAGGTGACCTGGGAACCATTCATAAGTATCAAGTCACCGCTGCGGGATACGAAGTTGAGCCAATCCCTTACACCAATGAAGCCGAGGGCATTGATCTTTCTACCGCAATAGATTTCGCAATAGATGGTGACGTATTTGTTCTCCTCAAAGACAGCTCGGTTCTTAGATTCAGCGGAGGTCAAAAGGTTCCATTCGAAATAAGTGGCCTTTTCGGTGAGCCACTTCAAGCCACCAAGATTTTCACGGAAGTAAACACCGACAGCCTTTATCTCGTAGATCCCACGAACGAACGAATCGTTGAAATAGACAAGACCGAAGGATCTGCCGGAGCGTTTGTTCGCCAGTTCAAATATATTGGGAAGGAAAATTTCTTTGCCGGCATGCAATCAATTTGGATCGACGAGAATGAAACCAAGCTTGTTGTACTCGGCGAAACTTCGGTGCGGCAATTCGTAATTCCTAAGAGCGCGTTCTAAAGAGTGGCCCGTTGGCCTGACCGAAAATATATCCAAGTCAACGCTCACGAAAACCGACCTTCTGTCAATATCAGCACGGGGCTTCTCAAGCCCCTACGAAAGATTCAGGACACGTTCATTGTCTCTATCAACGGTTAGGCTTGGAGCGGGGAACGGGAATCGAACCCGCGTCTTAGGCTTGGGAAGCCCATATTGAACCACTCAACTATCCCCGCGCGTGAAATCTCGTGCCCAGCATCGAACTTTTGAATCATCCTCGGACAAGTTTTAACACTTCCAACGAAAGCCTCAAAAATGTTTCGGCTATAGTTTCGATCCGCCCAAGTCGCTGACGTCAGCACAGCATCTTAGGCTCGGAGATTAAAATGCAACACATCGAATCAACTGCGAACCGCGTAATCGATAACGTCTCGACAGTAATCGTCGGGAAACAAAACGCCATCGAACTCGTAGTCATCGCCCTGCTTTCGTCGGGACACGTTTTAATCGAGGATGTCCCAGGTGTTGGAAAAACAACACTCGCAAAGTCGATTGCTCGCTCACTTGGTCTCACCTTCAATCGCATCCAGTTCACACCTGACCTTCTGCCTAGCGATGTAACCGGTGTAACCATCTTTAACCAACAAACCTCGGAGTTTGAGTTCCGACACGGACCAGTAATGTCACAGATCGTTCTCGCGGACGAGGTGAACCGGGCCACGCCCAAAACACAATCGGCCCTTCTGGAAGCTATGGAAGAAAATCAAACCACTGTTGATGGAAAAACGCACGCCTTACCTGAGCCATTCCTAGTATTTGCAACTCAAAACCCTATTGAGTACGAGGGGACTTTTCCCCTTCCCGAAGCCCAGTTAGACCGCTTTCTGTTGCGAGTAAACCTTGGTTACCCAGACCGAGAGCACGAACTCAAGATCCTTGGTGATCGTCAGCGCGAACAACCCATTGATACGGTCCAGCCAGTGATCGACGCAAATGACATTCGATCCATTCAGAACGCCGTACAAGATGTTTACGTTGATGAGCTTGTTTATGGTTATATCGTCGACATAGTCCGTGCGACCCGAAAACATCCGGATATCTATTTAGGCGCAAGCCCCAGAGCCAGCCTTGGTCTATTTCGGTCAACTCAAGCGCTAGCTGCAATACGTGGTCGTGGTTATGTGGTCCCTGATGATGTGAAGCACCTTGCCGAATCGGTTATCGCTCACAGAATTATTGTCAGTCCTGCTGCACGCATCCGAAACATTGAAACAAGAAACATTGTTTTTGAAATCTTGGATTCGGTGCCTGTACCCGGAGCTTCCGCGACATGAAACCTGCCAATAACCCTAATCCCCAAGAACTAGCCCTCGTTATCAGACATATCGAACCCTGGGGATGGTGTGGAGTAACCACCACTGAAATTGGGCTGTTAGGTGCAACCCTTGGCCACAACTCGGAAGCAGCCTGCGTGGACAAACTACGCGCTTCCTCAACTGCAGCCCGCTATCGATCACGAGGCGCCCAACGCCTTCAGGTCAGTCGTCTGTCAGAGACATCGACTGTGTCATCGGGACGCAGTGCATACCAGATCGCCGGAAACGCAATGGAACAGTTATGGGAATACCTAATTACAGGACGCCAACGACTCGAAACACCGCTCGATCTTCGCGCAGGCACCGACTTCCAACATCAAGCATGGGACATCGTACGAGGAATTACGTTTGGAGATACCCGAAGCTATGGATGGGTCGCTGAAGCTCTTGGAAAACCCGCCGCCACTCAGGCTCTAGGAACTGCCGTTGGCTCCAACCAGATGTTGATTTTTGTCCCATGCCATCGCGTCGTTGGATCCCGAGGCATCGGCGGATATTCACGCGGCACCGAATTGAAGCGCCGCTTACTCGACCATGAACGCTCATGGCCTCGGATGCAATCAATATTTAACGACTAGTCGTTCACACCCACATCTTCTGCTGCATCAAGATCTTGTTCTAATTTGCTTCCCGCACGCAGCCGAACTTCACGCCCCTTTTCGGCATGAAAATCATCGCTGTAAAAACCGATCTCGTCCCCACGGAAAACGGTCACGTAGAGGTCATCACGTCGTGTCTCGGCGGATAGAACTAAAAGTTCATCAATGCGCTCAATCAAACGAAGAACGTGTTCTTCAGGCAAATCAACTCTCATCACTAAAGTTGCATACACATTGGAGCTCGCAAAATGCAAATCCAACCGGCCGAGCGGACCCTCCGGCGATCTCAAGTGATAACCCTCAGAACTCACAGTCCGATATTGCCTGTCGAACTCCACAGCTCCTATTTCCACGATGGAACATCCAATCCGATATCAACCGCACGAGCCGAGTGAGTGAGCGCCCCCACAGAAATGTCATCCACCCCTGTTTGAGCAAAACCACGAACATTCGCCAAGTTCACACCACCTGTAACTTCGAGACGCGCCCGTCCTTCAACAATTTGGACCGCGACGCCAACGTCTTCAACAGTCATGTTGTCCAGCAAAATCATATCTGCTCCAACATCAAGAGCCTCACGAAGCTGTTCAATGGTGTCAACCTCTATTTGCAACTGCATTTGATCAGAACACAACGCACGAGCTTGACGAAAAGCCTGCGAGAGTCCACCCGCGGCAGCGATGTGATTGTCTTTTAATAACATTGCATCAAATAACCCAAAGCGGTGATTGAAACCACCACCAGCCTGGACCGCATACTTTTCAAGTTCTCGAAGGGTAGGCGTCGTTTTTCGAGTATCGAGAATCCTTGCGCCCGTCCCCCGTACCTCCTCGACAAATGCACGCGTATGCGTAGCGATCCCACTCAAACGCTGTGCAATATTGAGGGCAACCCGTTCTCCCGTTAGCAGCAGACGTGCATCAGTTTGAATAGACGCAATCACGCGTCCAGCATCTACCACCATCCCGTCTTCAGTTACATTCCGAACAGCTTCAGAGTCCCCCAGCTGCCTATAGACAACATGAAAAACAGAAACACCTGCCACTACTAGAGGTTCCCTCGCCACCACAAGACCCTTGAGCCGGACATTCGGCGCTACAACAGCCTCTGTTGTTCGATCTCCATCACCGATGTCCTCAGCAAGAGCACGAACTACTAGCTCCTCAAGAGCGTCCTCCGGAAAGCCAATCATTTGATCGACATAGGAACTGAACCAAAACTTATCGTCAGCCTCCCATAGTCAACTTCCAGCGGCCATACCTCGTTGTATCGATAAAGCTGGCAACGAAGAACACCCAGATCATCAATGTGAATACATGCCTGAAACCCTTGCCCGTAAGTCATGCTGATGTACTGTCCACGCGCACCATCTGTTTGAGCATTAACACCGTACTCGCCCTCAACTGGCGCATCGACATACCAGTCCCCTTTCGGAAGCGTTATTGCATTAGCTTGAATAAACTCTTCGGGATCCATTGGCCAAAGATCGAGGCATGTTCTCTTGTTGGCACTAACAATAAACGTGTACTAGTCGAAACGTACAGGGCCGTAATGAGCAATAGCCACTCTCAGCCTGAATCTGGCACAGTAGAACTACTCCATATAATCAGGGGGCCTATTAGGGTGACACTTGGAAAAGTGTCTGGACTAAACCACAAGTTGTGGAACGATCCATACCCATTAAGTGACCGGGGAGGACCAGTATGGCGTTCGACGTAGACCCATACACAAAATTTCGCCACCTAGTTATGACCAACGCAGAAAAGGTCATTCTCGGTAAAGAATCTGCAATAGAGACAATCTTGGTCGCACTGCTCTGCCGTGGCCATGTGTTGCTGGACGATGTCCCTGGAACTGGAAAAACAATGCTTGCAAGGACAATCGCTGCCTCGATTGGGGGAGTCTTTCGTCGAATCCAGTTCACCCCTGACCTACTGCCGAACGATGTAACGGGCGTAAGCATCTATAACCAAAAAACTACAGAATTTGAATTTCGGCATGGCCCTGTGTTCGCGAATGTCCTATTAGCGGACGAAATAAACCGAGCCACACCTCGAACGCAATCAGCCCTCCTTGAGGCCATGAGTGAATCTCAGGTTAGCTTCGATGGTATCGCCAGATCATTACCGCAACCGTTCACGGTGCTTGCAACACAAAATCCTGTTGAGTTCGAAGGTACATTTCCTCTTCCTGAAGCTCAGCTTGATAGATTCATGATGAGGTTGACAGTTGGCTATCCTGGAATAGAGGAAGAACGTGAGATTCTCGAATCACAGCGCCATGGCCATCCGATCGACAACGTAGAAGCTGTCACTTCGCTCGAACTCTTATCTCGTCTTCAAAACGATCTCGGGAACGTTCATGTCGACAGTACAGTCACTGACTATCTGCTAAGACTTGTTCGAGCTACTCGCGAACGGCAGGAATTATCTCTGGGCGCCAGCCCGAGGGGATCGCTCGCCCTCTACAAAGCATCGCAAGCCCTAGCAGCATTACGAGGCCGCGACTTTGTATTGCCAGACGACGTCAAAGAACTCGCCCCCACAATTCTGGCGCACCGATTATTGGTCGCGCCGGAATATGGATTACGCGGTATAACTTCCGATGGCATCGTAAGCTCGCTTGTCGAGTCGGTGGAATTACAACTCGTAGACGCGGACGGTGGCTAGCCTCTTAGCTTTAGCAGGCCTGCTGCTGGCAGCAGCTCTGTTTACTCGGTTTCCCGTCCTGTTCCTTGCCAGCTACCTCATCATCGCCTTGCTAGCACTCGCACATATTTGGGTCTGGTTGATACAACGTGGCCTTCATGTTCACCGAGAAGTCACGCCGCGTATTTTTCACAATGAAACAGCCACCGTTACGATTCGAATCAGAAATCACTCGCTATTACCCATCCCATGGTTAAGCGTACGAGAAGGCCTGCCAATCCGAATTGCCACCCACGATGCACTGCGACGGGTAGTAAGAATAGGCCCACGAAAATCTACCGACATCACATATACCTTAACGGGCAGCGCCCGTGGCTATCACCGGCTTGGCCCACTCGAAGTTCGATTCGGAGACGTCTTCGGGATCTCCAGCAGAGATCTAATTATCGACACGGCAGAGTTTGTAATCGCCTACCCAGAAATTGTTCCTATCGAATCGTTTCACATCGAATCAAACACGCCTTTCGGCGACATGCGGTCACACCAACGAATTTATGAGGATCCTCTTCGAGTGGTTGGCTCCCGTGACTACCAACCGGGCGACTCCGAACGTCTCATAAACTGGAAAGCAACCGCTGCCGCTGGACGCCTTTTGGTTCGAACACTTGAACCCGCCGTAAGCCACGAAGTACAAATATTCCTCGATCTCAATCCCGAGAGCTACAGTCGACAATGGAAAGATCCCGCATCGGAAATGTCCGTTACGGTCGCAACTTCGCTTGCCTCGTTTATGCTGCAAAACCGTCAGGCCGTTGGCATTGTGGCGAATGGTCTTGATCCCATCTATCTTCATGGAGATCGGGTAGCCTCGCAGGCTGAGGCTCGTCGACGTATGGGAAAGGCCCTGCCGCATATCCCCGTAGGTCGTGGTCGAAGCCACTTAATGTCCTGCCTCGATCTCCTGGCTCGTGTAGAACTGCTGGCAGGTGAAACTCCATCCAAATTGGTAACCACCGCATCTCAGAATTTGGCATGGGGAACCACATCAATAGTTATCACCGGCCTTAGATCCGACGACCTTTTTGCAGCGCTTACCGCCCAACGTAAACTTGGGCATAGAGTGATTGCCATCTTCACTGACGCGTCAGCTGCAAACCTAAGTGTGTCTGCTGCGCGCGCAGCTGGCCTTGGAGCGTTTGCAGTTACCAGCAAGGAACATATGCGTGTCTGGCGAGACGACCGAACGTCCGTTTAGCCGAACCATTTTGGGCGCAATCAGCGCCATCTGTTTCTCGCTGTTTGGTGCGGGACTCGTCCTTTGGATGCAAACGGTCACAATCGGCGCCCTTCAGGCATACACGTTTATGGCAATCATGACAGCCGTGTTTTTGCTATCCATGGTGGTAGCAGCCCGGAGCGGTCGCTACTCGGCCTCCAGTTACGGATGGAAACAATGGACGGCGGTGGTCATCCCCATCTTGCTACTTGTTCGTATCACGGCATTTTTTGGGTCAGGCGCTGATAGTTTTGAAGATCCCATAGGATTCGTCAGTGGGCTCCTCGATCTAACCGCCATCATTCTGGCGTTCGTCCTTGCCCTGACCTGGGTAAGCGGCATGAGGATCGCTCGCAACATCGAATTTCTCCATCCGCAACGATCCGAGATTCCGCCATCAATGCGCTCTCCGCAATATTACGAGTGGTTGGACAGTAGAGGCCGCTATATCGACAGGGCAGCCGCAATTGGCGAACTGACACACCTAGCAGCAATTGGCGGGGGAATCCTTATTGGATTTACCGCGTTCAGCGTAGCTATTGGCGCAGAACAACGGGATGCGGTTTTGGTCCAAACCTCTCTCACTATTATGGTTCTGTACTACCTGAGTGTTCTCCTCTTGCTCAGCTACGCCAATCTCATCCGGCGCACCTCCCAATGGTCGCTCGAGCTTGCATCGCAGGCACCTGGCCTTACAGGAACATGGATTCGTTCGGCTTTCGTATTACTCATTGTTGCGTTGGTGTTGGCAATGTTTGTACCGGCTATAGACACCGATGCGTTTGTCAACCTAGGCATCCTCATCATCGAGGGGATGATTTGGATCACACGAATCGTTCTGGTAGCTGGGATCGTCGTTCTAGGATTCTTTGCGCGCATCTTTGAATTTTTCCGCCCAACCTCTGATGGAAAGCCTCCTCCAGAACCCGAGCCACCTCCACAACTCGACAACCCAACAACAAGCGCTTTAGATCTAACTGAAGTGCTCGCAGCTCTCGTGGTACTGGTGATTGGCGGATTAGCAATTTATTGGGTCACCGGAATCGTTCGTCGAAATGTTCTCAACATTCAGGTGGAAAGAGTCGGAAACTCGTTGCTCGGCCACATCTATCTAATCCTTCGAGCAATGCTCGACTCAATCATCGAAATGCTCCGATGGTCGCGAACCGTGGGCCACGCTCTAGGAGAGCAAATAAAGGGCTTAGCCTTTCGCCGCGCTTCAATCGAAGCTCGCTCACCTGCATCAGGGAGGCCGCGGGCGGACATGACAGTCCAACAGCATATTCACCAGATTTACGCCACCGTGGTAACTGAAGCTACGGCCCTTGGTATACATCGAAAACCGGGAGCGACCCCTGCTGAGTACGAGGAAACACTGGCACTTCGATGTCAAGGCGAGACTGCCGCATTGCAGAAATTAACTGAGCTGTACGTGTTTGCTCGCTATTCGAGCAAAAACCTTCGTCCACACGCCCTAAAACAAGCTCGGCAAACACAGACAGACGTCTTGGGCGCCCTAAGGAGCCGCGATGACTGAGGATCTTTTTGCCCATAAGGCAATACAAGATCTAGCCCATGATGCACCGTTAGCAGCGCGAATGCGTCCGGTGACCCTCGATGCATTCATTGGCCAGAAAAAACTCGTCGGTCCAAACGCACCTCTTAGAAATTCGATCGAACGAGACGAAATCTGGTCCGTGATCCTCTGGGGACCACCTGGCACTGGGAAAACTAGTTTGGCAAGAATTGCCGCGAACGAGACTAGTCGAAACTTCGTAGAACTCAGCGCAATCTCGGCCGGCGTAAAAGACGTTAGAACAGTGCTATCGCAAGCCGCCGAGGCCCGCCAACTTTACTCCAAGCGCACATTGGTATTCCTAGATGAAATCCATCGCTTCAATAAAGCCCAACAGGACAGCCTATTGGCTGCAGTAGAAGACGGAATAATCGCGTTGTGGGGAGCAACCACTGAAAATCCTTATTTTGAAATCAATGCTTCCCTTTTGTCCCGCATGCGCGTTCTACGCCTGGAACAACTCACGAACCAAGAGCTACAGGAAATTGTCCAGAACGCAATCAAAGCTTCGAAAGGACTCGGACCCACAGCTCCAAGGTTTGAATCCAACGCGATCAAAGAAATCATCGCCGGAGCAGCTGGAGATGCACGTGTAGCGCTCAACAGACTTGAGGCAACTGTCGTCTTCGCAACCGAGCAACACATAAAAACCGTTGAATCCGCCGTCGTCACTGCCGCGAACCTAGAGCGACAAGTGCGATATGACCGGTCAGGGGACGAGCACTATGACACGATTTCGGCCTATATTAAGAGTGTGAGGGGCTCTGACCCTGACGCAGCACTATTCTGGTTGGCAAAGATGATCGAAGGTGGAGAGTCACCGGAATTTATCGCTCGACGAATCGTAATCTTGGCGTCTGAAGATATCGGAAATGCTGATCCAAGCGCTCTTTCGCTAGCTGTAGCTTCGGCTTCAGCCGTTGAACGGTTAGGCATGCCCGAAGCTCGATTTGCATTATCACAAGTGACCATCTACCTCGCAGCGGCCCCAAAGAGTAACGCGACCGGCCGTGCCCTAGATGCTGCGACTCAAGCCATTCGTGACGGAGCTGATCTTACTGTGCCTTCATATTTGCGTTCGACTAACCATCCGAATCCAACTTCCACAGAAAAGGCTGGGCCGACGTACAAATATCCTCACAATTATCCCGACAACTTCGTGGCCCAACATTACATGTCGAACTCCGAAAAATTTTATGACGGACATGGCAGTGGCAGGGAACGAGCACTATGGAAACAGCTCAACAACCGAAGAGCTAGTGGCAAAGACAGCGGCTCGACGCCCTGATCACGCAACCAAACTTACCTGGATAGATACCGACGGAGCACAGGAAGAATCGACTGCTGTTGCGCATGATTCAAAAACAAATTCACGCTTCGACCATCAGCGCGACGTAGTTGCACAACACCTCTCGCACATCTATAGCTTTGAAGGTCTTCCCATGACCAGAACCGAGCGGAATGCAAAGCAACACCCTCATCAGTAAAGTGGTAATACACAGGGAAAAACAGCCACGCGACTATAAGGATTACGGAAAGGGTCCCAGCACCTTCCACCATGAACCATTCGGGTACAAGCCTCGCAAAGAGGAATAGGCCAAGAATCACTAACAACTGCCACCTGTAAATAAGCATCCGGGATCTAAGCCCAACCCGAAGCCGCTGAACCTCAACACCTGGCCGGTCCTGTGCCCAGGGACAGTAGGTAGCAGAAACCATCAGCCCATAGCTCACAGCTATCACAGCAAGAAGCCCATATGTAGTAACACTTGGCATGAACGAGGAAACTTCCTAACACTTTGAACTCAAAGAGTTTACGAGGAGACCTGGCTACTGTCCTATAATCGGCTCTAATGCGGCTTTTGAAACCCCAAACCTGATGGCTGGTCACTCTCGCTGGGCACAGATTAAGCGTCAGAAGGCCGTGACCGACGCTAAGCGTGGCCAAATGTTCACCAAATTGGGCCGCGAGCTTACTATCGCAGCTCAGCATGGCGGTGCCGATCCTTCAGCTAACTTTCGTCTAGACCAAGCTATGGCAAAAGCCAAAGCAGCCAACATGCCTAAAGATCGAATTGAGCGGGCCATCCAGCGAGGAGTAGGCGGCAACTCGGAGGACAAGGCCCTCGAAGAGATAACGTACGAGGGTTACGCAACAGATGGCGCTGGCTTATTGATTGAGGTAGTTACGGACAACAGAAATCGCTCCGTAGCGGAAATCCGAACGGCACTCACCCGGCTTGGTGGAACGCTTGCAGAATCGGGATCTGTAGCTTGGCAATTTGCAAACCGTGGAGCTATTGAAGTACGCGCAGACGGTGTAAATCCGGAAGACATTGAACTTTCTGCAATTGACATGGGGGCAGTTGACGTAGAGCACACAGATGATTTTGTTCACGTTTATACGGAAGCCACTGAACTAGCCCTGGTAAAAAAAGCGCTTGAAAACATCGGTTGCTCGGTAACCACAGCTGAATTAACCATGATCCCCACCGCCCCGATACTTATGGACGACAGCCAGACGTCGAAGATTGTAGGTATGGTGGAACAGATAGAAGAGCTAGATGATGTTCGTCGGGTCCATACGAACGTGGAAGTGAGCGATGCGCTGCTTGAGCACATTGACACATAACAGAGCAGGACTGTGCTGACACTCGGGATAGATCCAGGGACGGCCAGCTTCGGATTTGGATTGGTCGCTGGAAAACGGCACCCCGATCACATTGCACATGGCTGCCTCACCACCCCAGCCAGGCAACCTATAGGCAATCGCCTGGCCCTTATACGGGACGGGTTACTTCCGCTGTTTGATCGTTATGCGATTACTGCGGTTGCAGTAGAGCACTTAGGCTACGCACGCCGAATTACCTCCGCCGTCGATGTCTCCCACGCCATAGCCCTGACCCATCTCCTTGCAGCGGACCACGGTGTTCCGGTCGAGGAATATGCTCCGTCGGAAATCAAGCTTGCAGTCACTGGGCATGGAGCATCTAATAAGGCCACGGTTCAAAACATGGTTCAACGCTTACTTGAACTACCCGACGTTCCACATCCGAATCACGCTGCTGATGCGTTAGCCGTAGCAATCTGTCACATCAACTCCCATGCAATCCGATCACTCCATCGTCAGGTGGCCAATCGATGATTGGAGAACTAACAGGTGAAGTCGTCGAAAGGCGAACCGACGCTATGGTGATTAAAGTTGATGGAACGGGACTTGGCCTCGAAGTTTCTGTGCCGGACCGTTCACTGGCCGCCACAGGCGACCACGTACACCTCTTCACCTCACTACAGTTCAGTTCAGACGGAGCCTTTTTGGCTGGTTTCGAGACAATTGAAGAACGTCGTGTATACGAAGCCCTTCTGAGTGTTAACAGTGTTGGACCACGCACTGCCGTACGTGTGCTGTCGACACATCCGGCAAAAAATATATTTCAGGCATTAGACGCCGAGGATCCAAAACCGTTCCAAGCTGTTCCAGGGATCGGAGGCAAAACGGCGAGCCGAATCATTTTGGAGCTGCGGGGCAAATTGGTATCGGCTGATAGGGATCCCAGTGGTTTGTCCCCAGACGAAGATTCGATTGAGGTTTTAGAGGTGTTACTCAATCAGGGGTTTTCCCGAGCCGAAGCAACAGTTGCTCTGAACCAGAGTGCTGGCGACACGATGCCTGTAACTGAGCGGATCAGCGCTGCCCTCCGCTTCCTCCATACGAAAAGCAGGATGCGTTCGTGACAGATCGTGTGGTCAACCCAGCACCTGACACCGATGACAGCCGTTTAGACCGAGCCCTTCGACCACGTGACCTCTCCGAGCATGAGTTCATCGGCCAATCTGATGTAAAGCGTGCACTGCACTTGATGATTCAGGCTGCCAGAGCTCGCAACGAACCGGTAGACCATATTTTGCTTGCAGGGCCCCCAGGCCTTGGGAAAACTACCCTCGCACAGATAATTGCTAACGAAATGCAGAGCCATCTGGAGGTCACGTCAGGACCAGCGCTCCTCCGTCCCGGCGACCTTACAACGAAGCTAAGCGCCATTGACGCATCCTCCGTGTTGTTTATTGACGAAATCCACCGACTTGGAAAATCTGTTGAAGAAATCTTGTATCCGGCGATGGAAGATTTTGCGTTTGATCTTCCGAGTGGCAATCAGAGCCATCGCATACCACTTAAACCTTTCACGGTCATCGGCGCAACCACCAGTGCGGGATCGCTAACACCAGCTCTTCGCGACAGGTTTGGCGTAGTTCACCGTCTCGAGTTCTACAGCGTGGAGGAAGCAGCCCGAATTGTTCAACGGTCAGCAAGGATCCTCGGGGTCACCATTACCGACACCGGGGCATTCGCGCTTGCTCAACGATCACGTGGAACCGCCCGTGTCTGTAATCGCCTGCTTCGCCGGGTACGCGACTACGCTGAAGTTGCAGCTGACGGAGTAATCACTGACGACGTGGCTGCCAAGGCCCTCGACGAACTTAATGTGGACAATGAAGGATTAGACGCAATGGACCGTCGGATTCTCACAACGTTGATGGACACGTTTAACGGAGGCCCAGCAGGCCTCCAGGCATTGGCCGCCAGCCTCGCCGAGGATCTCCCGACACTTGAATCTCACTACGAACCCTTTCTGCTCCAACGAGGCTTTATTGCACGAACACCTCGAGGCCGAGTAGCTACGCGTCAGGCCTACGAACACCTTAACCGCGAACCTCCGACCACAGCAGCTGAACAGGCCACATTACTCTAGTTAATAGCTATTGATGAACACAGCACAACGACTCCACGCAACAGTGTCGGGCAAGGTTCAAGGCGTAGGCTTCCGATATTTCGTGGCTAAGCAGGCCCGCGATATGGAGCTGGATGGTCATGTCCGGAATCTTCCGGCCCGAAACCACGTTGAGGTGATAGCTGAAGGGCCAAAACCCACCCTAGAAAAACTTGCGGAGTTGCTACGCTGCGGACCACCCCTTGCTGAGGTCACATCCGTTACCCTGAAGTGGAAACTTGCGAAGGGTGGATTACCCAAATTCACGGTTCGTGGATAATCCTGTCATGTTACGTCGCCCTAAAACATTAGAGAGAACCAAGACCAAGCAGTCGCACGAGCAATTTCGAAGTATGCACATGCTGGCTTGGAGTTCACTGTTACTTGCTGTTGGGATACTGCTGTCGGCAATTGTCATAGTGCCAAGAGGTATTTCATCAATCCTAGCGGGCGTCAGTGAGAGTAAAGCAACCACAGCTGAAATTATTGAAGGCACGGTTCTTTTTCAGCCACCTGCAACCGCAAATTGGCAAAGTATGCCTAGTCAAAAACAACTCCCTGAGGGTTCCCGACTACGAACAGATGACCGGTCCCGAGTTTTCCTTCGCACACGTGATGGATCAACTGTGTTGTTGTACAACGACACTGAACTGGCTCTACAGCGCATGCAGTTCGGACGATTTAACAAGGGGCTTCAAGAAACTGTCATAAGGATCTTCAGAGGCCGGATCCAACTTGGAGTTTCTGCTCATCCCGCTTCTCAAACAAGGAAGGTCACAGTTCTCTCCGGATCCGGTAGGTTCGACCTAACTGAAGGCAGCTATAGAATCGAAATGGACCCAGATGGCTCATCCCATCTGAGTGTCCGCAGCGGTTACGCCTCAATATGGTCCGGCGACCAGAGCCTCACTCTTGCCGATGGCCTTAGAGCTCGAATCGAGCCAAACGGGAAAATACACGCTCCCTTACCTCTCAAACGCAACCTTATCGATGACCCGGTTCGTAATGCCGCCCTCGAAAACTCCCCATGGGAAACCTTTGTTGTAACCGAAGCCGGCCCAGCCGGGACCATAAAAAGGTTAAGCACAGGTGTTTGGTTTCACAGAACTACGCAGACAGGAAAAACAGATCGTCATGGCGAGAGCGGATTGGTCTATAACATAGACAAGGATATTAGTGATTATGTCAACCTTGCAATTACCGCTGACGTTCGGATAAATTCTCAAACCCTTTCTGGGGGTGGGACTGCTGGAACTGAATATCCTTTAATGATTCGTATTACCTATCTAGACACTGTTGGCCAAGAACAAATATGGACTACAGGTTTTTACCACCAAAATAACGATGGGTTAAGCGTGAAATTGGGAAGAGAAATCCCGGCAAACAAATGGATCACTTATACCAACAGCTCACTGTTGCAAGAAATACGTCCGGCACCACTTCACCTCCGACGGATTGAGATTTTAGGTAGTGGGTGGGAATACATCTCTGGTGTACGTCGTTTGGAGTTAACAGGTCATTAGCGAAGAAAAGACGTCTGGAATCGCTGCAGGAGTTGATGCCATCGAGACAGCTCGAATACAGGCAACATTGGATCGATTCGGCAAACGATTTTTAGATCGCGTCTATACAGAAAACGAACAAAGGTATAGCCGAAACCGTGCAGAAGAATTGGCGGTTAGATTTGCTGGAAAAGAAGCCATATCTAAAGCGTTAGGAACAGGTATGCGAGGCGTAAGCTGGCTTGAGCTAGAAATCTTGAACAACAGGCGTGGAAAACCTTTTATTCGCTTGCACGGCGCAGCACGGGCTCGAGCAAAACAACTAGGCCTTACGAGTTTCGAGATCAGTCTTACCCACAGTCGTGATCTAGCCATTGCCTTTGTAGTGGCAACTACGGATTGAATCTCGTGCTAGGTGGTCGGGCAGAAGCCACAAGCCCGATCTTTGACCGAATAGTAGATGTGGCTGGCATGCGATCACTTGAAGCTCTAGCCCCTTCGGAGACAAGCCTCATGCATAACGCGGGCTCCGCCATTTCCGCGTATGTGTTAGAGAATGACTACATTCGCCCTGGTAAGTTGGCTATTTGCCTCGTAGGGCCAGGAAAGAATGGCGGTGATGCTCTCATCGCAGCTAGCCAGCTCGCTCAAGCAGGCATCCACGTTATTGCGTGGGCATCTCGCCCACGTCCCAACGACCCCCTCGTCACTGCAGCTACCAAGAACGGTGTGCGGTGGAAAGTGTGGCAGAGCGACCGAACACCCCGGCTAGCCGAACTATCTCAAGCCCCGTGTGTCATCGATGGTCTGCTTGGAATCGGAAGCTCTCCCCCATTACGAGGAGAAATCAAAGAACTTCTCCAAGCATTACCCCTGTCTACAAATCAAACCCGTATCGCAATCGACATCCCAACTGGCATAGATGCAGAAACCGGCGATGCAGATACTTCCACCTTCCCCGCTGACCTAACTCTCGCAACCGGACCTATAAAAATAGGCTCCCTGCTCCATCCGGCTGTTGAATTCTGCGGAGAAATACGAGCTGTCCCCATTGGCTTAGAAGCTATAGATTACAAGTCAATTACTACTGCCATCATTGACCGTGCAACGGTGCGTGATTTAATCCCAAAGCGTGGGTTGAGTGGTCACAAGGGCTCATTCGGACGACTAGCAATTGTAGGAGGCTCGTCTCAATACCTTGGCGCCGCTGCGCTGGCTGCAATAGCCGCAATCCGAACCGGAGTTGGACTGGTCACGCTTGCATCGACCGAACAGGCGATCGCCACAGCGGCAACTCTAGCTCCAGGCGCAACCTTCCTACCCTTCAAAACCACACCGACTGGGCACATGTCCGCTTCGATTGATGATCTGGAGAAATTACT
>DJHK01000011.1:33200-44249 GCA_002433065.1 Chloroflexi bacterium UBA6622 | reverse complement strand
AAAAACCCAGGCTTCTCCCCTCATCGAAATGATTGCGAGCGGAGATCTTCCCGTTTTGTCCCCAGGTCAGTACGACACTCGACACCGCTAGCTCGCTGAACGACACGTGAGCTGAGATTGCTGTCAGCCCAGTCTGCAAGGTACGGTGCATACAACATCGATCCCCCGAGGAAACGACATGGTGCGTTGGGGCATTGTCGGCTTTGGTGATATCGCGGCTAAAGCGGTGGCTCCGGCCATCCAGGCCCACAAGTCCAGTTCGCTCGAGGCTATCTGTCGCCGTGACAAAGCTTCGCTCGACCGTTATGCACGGGACTTTAACGTGCCCAGTACCTACACCGACTACACCGAAATGTTGGACGCCGGGGGACTCGACGCGGTTTATGTCGCGACGCCCGTCAATCTCCACGCGCCGCAGGCCCAGGAGGCACTCGACCGCGGCCTGCATGTGCTCGTAGAAAAGCCAATGGCGCTCGACGCGACGGAAGCTGCGAACTTGGTCGCCACTGCGGACCATAAAAACCTAACCCTGGGTATCGCCTTCTACCATCGTTTCTACCCGATCAATCTTCGCGTTCGAGAAATCGTTGAGTCC
The DNA here is from genome assembly GCA_002433065.1 of Chloroflexi bacterium UBA6622. Lineage (GTDB taxonomy): Bacteria > Chloroflexota > UBA11872 > UBA11872 > UBA11872 > UBA11872. Next base: position 43,654 of record DJHK01000011.1, on the reverse strand, counting down.
GGAGACATCGGCGACCTGATCGCGCTGCATGGCAACGCCTCAGGCCCATTTACCATGACGCCGGACGATCCCAAGATATGGCGTGTGGATCGTACGCAGAGTGGGGGTGGACCACTAATGGACCTCGGATCCCACCGGCTGGACATCTTCTATAGCTTGGCCGGCCCAGCCACGCGCGTGGGAGCGTTCAGCGACCAGCGCGTAATTCCAGGCAACGTTGAAGATACCGCAAGCCTGATCATCCAATACGCCTCCGGTGTTCAGGCCACGCTGTCGTCGCTATGGTCGATTGATCCGGCGCGGGGTGATTACGAAGTGTGGTGCACGAAAGGCCACATCAACGTTCCGTTTGCTCGTGGAACGGAGTTCACAGTGAATCGACCGGATCGCTCCGAGCACATAACCCTTCCAGCTGATGATCTCCACGATCTTCCATTGATCGATGATTTTGTGTGCGCTGTTGAAGGCTCCGGCTCCCATGTTTTGGATGGGGTAGGGGGTCTTCAAGTACAGCGTGTTATTGATGCCGCATACGCCTCTGCCGCAAGCGGTGAGATCATTACCCTTCGCACTTAGTCCTCAGCCGTTCGAGTCCTTTGGCCTAACCTTTTAGGCGCGCGAGCAAACGCAAAAAATCCAGAGGCCAGGTCCTCGGCAGCTGGACGGTCAGCCACGATCCGATCGAGATACTTAATCGGCACCGTCAGCCATGCAGCAACAAACTCAGCGATCCGATTACGTGTCCGGTTACGCCCAAAACCGCCAAGAACCCCCTTCAGATATCCCCGAAGCACCCAACTCAAGGCCGAGCTAGGCCCAACACAGACTCCCACCTCTACATCGTCATAATCGCGAAGAAGCTCGGCGACCCCACTGGAGGTATAGCGCTGATAGTCGTTAGGCGAAGCATGGAATCCCTGAAGAAATGGAAGCTCGATATAGACGAGACCGCCCGCCATAGACGTTCGAGCCATTTCCCGAACAGCCCGGCCAGGTTGGCGCACGTGCTCAAGCACCGCCGTTGACAGCACACCGGCGAACACCTCAGACGCAAACGGCAAGCGTGCCGCGTCGGCAATACAGTGGACGCCTGGATGAGGTTCAACGTCAATGTTCACCACCACCTCACGTACAAAACAATCCACCGTGTTAGTAGGAAACGCCCGCCCCCCGCCACCAACGTTCAGGATCGGAATCCCTTTCTGACGAACGATCGGGGAAAGCGCAGCACCAAACCTCCGAAGATTGCGATGCGAGGCATGGTTGTACGTAGGGCTTGGAATCCGATACAGCCTGCGGACGACCGCCCTAACCGTGCCTTTGATTGCCGTTGTCATGCCACCGGATCCGAGGCCTCGAGCACGCCTATTGCAGGAATGAGATCTCCAAGACCTTCGATGATCGCAGCCGGAGCCTCACCTGCAGGAAGAACGTCCGCGGACTTCAACCAAATCGCACGCATACCGAGCCGCTGTGGGCTACGAACATCGATGTCCCAGTCGTCACCCACCATTACCAACTCTTGAAATGGTAGTTCCAGGCGTTCCGCCGCTGCTCGATACATCGCAGGATGCGGTTTGAGCCAGCCCGATTCCGTGCTGATAACCAATACATCGAGCCTCTGAATAAGCTCCAGAACTCCTAGTCGTTTGATCAACAAGTCATCGCCGTACAAAAGATTCGTGATCATCGCCGTTCTGACGCCAGCTTCCCGAAGCAGCTGTAACACGTTGGCAGCCTGAGGAACCGCCTGCATCGCATCAAAATGAGGCTTGAAGTAAGCAGGCAGCAGCACATCAATTACCTCCGACGGGGCTTCCCAATCTAGACCATCGAAGACTTCCTGAAAGATCCGGTGAGCGTCTGGCGTCGCGCATTCGCCCTGATAGGCTTCAATCAAAGCCTCCTGCATGGCCTCCCCAAGCGTCTCAGCAAGCTGCTCATCAGTAAGTTCGGTGCTCAAGAACGGCCGAACAAGCGAAGCAACAGCAGTGGCACCAATATGATTACTTGGTGATCCCACCAGCGACTCCTGGGTAACAAGAGTCTGGCCGAGATCAAACACAACACCACGAATCGGCATGACTTATGAGTGTACGCCTATAGCACGAGCTTGCCTTATTGTGCCTAGATAACCACATCGGTGGGATACTGCTATGGAGATCACCGACGGCTGACACTAACGAGACAGCCTTTCACAGACAAGGATCTGGGAGCACCGTGACGGACGCACCACCGCCTGAGCGTGAAGGCCCTATAGAGAAAGACCCTGACCAGACCCGGTTCTGTGACCAGTGTGAAGCATGGGTGGTTTCAACAGCAGAGGTGTGCCAGCACTGCGGACACACCCTTGATCACAATGCCCCGACGGAGCCCCAGACAAACGAGTCACAGCGTGGCGCTCCATCAGAAGACGCATCCCCCCTCTCTCGGGAATGGCCAGACCGAACCGATCCGCCAGCCGATCCACCAGCCCCACCGGTCGCCGGGCCGCTGGGTATCGAAGATTCAGGTCTCATCTATCGTCGGATCGGGGCGTATGTTCTTGACTCTGTCCTTGTGTCCGTCGCCGCATTGTTGGTACTTGGCGCCACAAATTCGCTGGGGAGCACGGACGACCCGGCCGCCGTCGATCCGATGCTTGCCGTGTGGGCCCTAGCCCTCGAAGTGCTCTATCGGTGGGCCATGCAAGCCACGTTCGGGTTTACAGTCGGAAAACTGGCGATGGGGCTTCGACTCGTCGGCCCTGACGGTAAGCCCGCAAATGCCATCCAAATCCTAATCCGGGAGTTGGCTCTCATCGGCATGCTTGGTGTGGCCCAGTTAGTCGGAAACTTGATTGTGCCGGCGCTGGTCCAAATCGGTCTCATTTACACGGTCATTCGACGGCCAGACCGACGAAGCCTGCACGACCTGACTGTTCAGACACGCGTTGTCCGTGTAGCTAGCCCAGACCGTCAGGACGAAACCGTTTAGCCCGGAGGATCCTTAAGGCCGCTGCCTGTTGCAGCAACAACCACCACGTCAGCAGCACCCATCGATCCTGAGTGACGGAGGAGTCGGACTGCAGCAAAGGCAACAGCAGTCGTGAACTCAAGATCGAGACCTTCGAGCCGGGCTACATCCACCCGTGCCGCCTGCGCTTCATCGTCCGTCACACTCAGTACTGACCCCCCCGATGTTCGAACAGCGTTCAACACCTCCGACCCGCGGGCCGGCCGGCCAACCGCAACCCCACCCGCCCGGGTAGGGATCGACGTAACTGGCAGCGGCCTGCTCTCCTGCGCTTCAAAGGCAGCGGCCAATGGTGCGCACGCACGCGCCTGCACCGCATGTAACTTCGGAAGTCGCACGTCAAATCCGGCTGCTTCAAGTTCCCGGTATGCCTTCCATACCCCGAGTAATAAGCCCCCGTTGCCCACCGGGAATATCACATGGCGCGGCGGATCAGCGCGCATCTCACTGGCCATCTCAAAACCAAACGTCTTCGTGCCTTCCACGAATGCGGGGTGGCGAGCATGCGAAGCGTAAGCCACGCCCCCCATATCAGCAGCGACACGAGCAGCGGCGGCAACATCTTCCCGTGACCCGGGCACAGCCACCACCTCAGCCCCGTATCCAGCTATCTGCGAGCGCTTGGCCAAAGGAGCAGACTCCGGCACAAAGATTTGTGCGTGTATGCCCGCACGGGCCGCGTAAGCCGCCATAGCGGCTCCAGCATTTCCGGAAGAGTCTTCAACGATAGCGCTGGCGCCGTCGGCAACCAACGTGGCGATTACTGCAGCAGCCCCCCTGTCTTTGAACGATCCGGTCGGGGCCATGTACTCCAACTTGGCCAGAACACGTTGCAGGCCCTGTTCTGAACCCCAGCGAGTCAACGGAACGATCGGGGTGTCACCTTCCCCAAGACTTACGTCCTCAACACGCTCAGCCACGTTAAGCACCGGCCGGTACTTCCAGATACCGGTCCGCGTCGAATCCCTGAGCGCAGGCCATCCTGCCTTCGAGGAGGGCAACTGTCGCAATTCAAGCGTTGCAACACGATCCATCTAGTTCACCCCAAGGCGCACGAGATCTGCATCGGACAGACCAAAAAAGTGAGCCACCTCGTGGATGACGGTATTACGAATTTCAACTCGCAACTGTTCCGTTTCACCAAAAGCATCCTGTAAGGGACCCTGGTAAATCGTAATCTTGTCGGGCAACACCATGTTGTAATCCGAGGTTCGTTCGGTCAGAGGCACCCCTGTATACAGGCCGAACAGTGTGTAGCCTTCCTGGACATCCGCCTTCCGCAAGTCATCGTCCGAAGGCCATGCTTCAACCACAACATCAACATTCATGAGTTGCGCTCGGAGGACCTCGGGAATCGAAGCTATCGCTTCGTGGACCACAGCCTCAAACGTTGCACGATCCATGCGTACGCAGCTCACTAGAAATAGAAGGGGTTCGTTTTCAACCCCTAGTGATAGCATGCTTGACCGTTTCTCAGGAAGCCTCGCCTCCGCATGGATGATGTTCGCGAGCATTCACTAGACAATGGGCTCACCGTTGTCACGCGAGAGCTCCACGCCACTCCCATTGCTACTTTTTTCGTCTGGTACCGGGTAGGTGCACGCAACGAGCCAGCAGGTCTCAGCGGTGCCTCTCACTGGGTTGAACACATGATGTTTAAGCGAACCGAACGCCTCGCCCCTGGGGATGTCGGGCGAATGATCGAAGGGGTCGGTGGAACATTTAACGCGTTCACGTACGAAGATGCGACCGCCTACCACGCAACGCTACCAACGGATCATCTTGAACTGGCTCTCGAGATCGAAGCGGATCGGATGGTCAACGCCGTGTTTGCTCCAGATGACGTGGAGTCTGAGCGAAGCGTCATCATTTCAGAGCGTGAAGGGAACGAGGCCTCCCCGGTGTTTCTTTTGATGGAGGCTGTCGAAGCCGCGGCGTTCACAACACATCCGTACGGTCACGGTGTAATCGGGAGCAAGGCAGATCTTCGGTCAATGTCTCGCGATGACCTGTATGGCCATTACCAACGCTATTACGGACCAAACAATGCCGTCGTTGTTGCAGTTGGGGATTTCAACACCGAGCATCTCCATGAACAGGTGGCCCAACACTTCGGCCAACTCAAACCGGTCATCCTGCCCGCACCGCTTGACACACATGAACCGGTGCAAGAAGCCGGCCGACGGGTCGAAGTTCGTCACCCGGGTCCATTTCCAATATTGATGATGTGTCATCACATACCAGAACGCGATCACCCGGACCACGCGGCCCTGCTTGTGCTGAACTCGCTCCTGTCCGGACCGCCAAGCGGACCTTTCGGCGGAGGCAGTGTTCTTAAAACATCTCGTCTGTACCAACGTTTTGTTGCGTCCGGCCTCGCCGCCTCCGCCGGCGCCGACGCAGGATCAAATATCGACCCAACCCTCCATCGAATTCTCGTGGTTCTCAAGCCGGACGGATCGCCGGAGACCATCGAAGCCACAGTTGAAGATGAAATACAGAAGCTTCACGATGAACCCCCGCAACCAGAAGAATTGACGCGTGTCATCCGGCAAACTCGGGCCAAGCGCGCCATCATGCTTGAAAGCGTCACCGCCCAAGCGGTACAGCTGGGCATGCTTGAAATGGTCGGCCGTTGGCAACTTGCAAACACGTTGCCTGAAGAGTTGGCCGCGGTCACACCGGCGCAGGTACAACACGTCGCCCGGACCTATTTCCAACCAGCATCGCGAGTGACCGGATGGTTTTTTCCAGACAACAACACTGGTGCCACGTAGATGGCCACCCGTTCCCAGCACAGACTCAACGAGTCAACGATTTCCCGCTCCGAGTTAGCGAATGGGGCTACGCTCCTCGTCTATCCAAATCCAAGTTCGCCATCGGTTGCTATTTCTGGCTATCACGCTGCCGGTTCCATACTTGAAACACGTGACACCGCAGGACTCGCCAGCCTGACAGCTGATGCGCTTAACCGAGGAACACCCTCCAGGTCATTTCTCGAATTTAGCGAAGCTCTTGATGATGTAGGGGCTTCACTCGGCTTCCACGCTGACACAGAACATGCCGCCTTCGGTGGACGAGCGCTCGCAGAAGACCTTGAAATCCTCCTAACACTCGCCACCGACAATCTTGCTAACGCAACATTTCCAGATGTCGAGGTTACCCATCTACGTGACCAGACCCTGGCAGGGATCGCCTACGCCGAGGACAATCCCGCAGCCATGGCCAACCGTCGGTTTCGTGAACTCCTTTACTCTGACGAGAATCCAAATGGGTGGCCGGCCGAGGGCTATCAACAGACAGTCAGCCGCCTGGAACCCCACAATCTCCGTGACTTCCATGCCCGCACGTATTCCCCCTCAAATCTTGTTGTCGCCGTAGTCGGTGCTGTGGAACCCGCGCGGGTCTTCGATCTGGCCACAGCCACGATCGGGACATGGCCCTCCTCGCCATACCCTCGCTGGTTCAGGTCGGAAGAATGGCGCCAGGCGCTTACCTCAGCCGAGGCTTCCGCGCCCACGTCGGAATCGTTGTGTCGGCGCGAACATGTCCCCATGCCTGGCAAAACTCAGACTGAGTTTGTCCTTGGTTGGCTGGGGTTTCGACGTTCTGATCCTGAGTATTACGCGGCCGTTGTCGCGAATTACATTCTCGGCCAGATGGGACTTGGCGGTCGCATTGGCACCAATGTCCGAGACACTCAAGGTCTCGCGTATCACGCCACCAGTTCACTGGACGCCAGCCTGACCACCCAACCATGGACGCTCCGCGCTGGAATAAATCCAGCCAACCTTGATCGAGCAATCGAGGCCAGCCTCGATGAGGCACTACGCCTCGCCGAGACACCCCCCGAGTCTGAGGAGCTCAATCTCACAAAGCAGGCACTTATCGGCTCCCTGCCCCTTCGCCTTGAACGGAATGAGGGCATTGCCGGTGTGCTGCTCACCATGGAACGCTACAGCTTGGGGCTCAATTATCTGGACGAATATCCAGATCGAATCCGTCACGTTTCAGCCGCCGCTGTTTCTGGAGCCACAGCAAGAATCATGTCCGATCCTGGCTACACCTTGGTTACCGCAGGGCCTGAGTTCGAGGATCCTTCTGGCTAAGCCAAGAACGCGTCAAGCACTGGCCGACCGCTAGTACGAAGAAACGCGGGGCGGCCCAGGGTCCGCTGCCAGCACCGTGGCATCAAAGCTACGTTTCATCAGGTCCAGCTTGATTCCTTGGTGGGCAGGGCTGTCCCAGAGACTTTCGTGCTCGAAAGGATCAGCCTCCATGTCGTAAAGCTCACCGATGTCATGGCCATGGTAAACATTGAGTTTCCATCGGGAATCCCGATACATGGTGGCAAACGTGTGGTCCGGCTTGTCGATGGCATCAAGGTACTCACAGCGAACGAACTCGCGATGTCTATCGGGTGAGACTTGGCCTTCCAAAATGCCACGTAGAGAGCGACCCTGCATGCCAGATGGAACAGGAAGATCAGCCAGTTCCAGCAGAGTTGGCGCAATATCCGTTAATTCGACTAGGGCATTGCTACAAAGATCAGCTTGAACCCGGCCTGGCAAGCGCCAAGCGAGCGGAACGCGCGAGAGGCCGTCGAAGAAACGACAGCCTTTCTGCAATAAACCGTAATCACCAGCGGATTCGCCATGGTCACTCGTGAAAATGACCACAGTGTCGTCCGCCTGACCAGACTCCTCCAGGGCCTGAAGCAGCCGTCCAAATTGCTCGTCAACCTGCTCAATCATGGCGTAATACGCCGCTTGCAGTCGTTTGCCATCGAAGGTCTCCGGCCGCAGGGCCTCGCTCTGAAAGTCGATCCCAGAACTCGTCAGCCGCGCCTGGTGCGCCAAGTCCGAGTCCTGAAAGTGCGGGCCGGGGAGTGTCTCGGGATCGTAGCGCCGGTAGTACTCCCACGGCGGGTTGTAGGGCGGGTGTGGGTCATACACGTTCACACTCAAAAACCACGGTTGATCAGCGGGACGATCCTGAGTAATGAAATCAATCGATGCCTCCGTCGCCCATGTCGTCTGATGAAGTTCGGGTGGTGTGTTGTCATTCGTCGGCGAAGGCTCCATAAAGGACCCCATGGTTGCGATCCAGCTTTCATAGTCGCGCTCAGGAGGATGGTTGCGTGGATCACTTGCGCGCAGCAGGACGGTCTCCGGGTTTCCGCCTTGCGCCGCAACCCACGCCGCATAGTCGTGTTGCGCAAGCGGCCAGTCATGACGCGGCGAGTGGCTGTACTTAAAGTATCGATACCCATCATTCACTCGGGGTTCTCTAGCTCCGGCCGCACCAGCCAAATGAAGCTTTCCGACCAAGCCGCCATCGTAGCCTGCGTCAGCCAGCAAACGAGTGACGAGATTCGCGGTGACTTCGGGGTGTACCCAGCCGTTACCGTTGCTGGGATTGTGGACGCGACTCGGATACATCCCCGTCAGAAAACTCGCACGACTGGGCGTGCAAATGGGGCTTTGACAATACGCGTGGGTGAACGCTGTGCCTTCTTTTACAAACGTATCAATGTTGGGCGTATGAATATATGGATTGCCGAGCGCGGCGATCGTATCGAACCGTTGCTGGTCGGTGCAGTACCAAAGAATGTTGGGGCGTTGCTGGGCCATCGAGTCACTCTGCGTCGAGTAAAGATGAAGTGATGGAACCCTACCGCACAGCCCCGTCCTATGCTCAGCGGCAAGGTGTACCGTACGGCCGTCGCACCATCCTCGGGGCTACGATGGACCCCCGATCTAGGGTGGTTTTGCTCGCTAGATTCAGCGGCCAGTTTCCGCGTCGCGCTCGCGAACCTCGCGAAGCACCTGGTCCGTCATTTGCTCAAGATCAAAGGCCGGGTGCCATCCCCAATCATCGTGGGACGCTGAAACATCCATAGCGCTTGGCCAACTATCAACAATCGGCGCACGAACCGGATCAGGAACAAACTCAATTTTCACGTCGGGGATACGGCGAACCACCGCGTCTGCCATGGCCTGCACCGACGGTGTTCCCGCCGCAATGTTGTACACCCGATGGCGCAACATCGAACCATCCGCGTCATGAAGACCAACCAGCGCGTGAACCACATCATCCACCCACACCACGGGAAGTTGGGTCGTGGGGTACACATCCAAGCGATAGGCGCCGCACTGCACAGCTCGAGCGTACAACTCACAAACAAACGCGCTCGCGGCGCCGCCAACAGGGGCGTCAGGTGCAACCATCGCGCCTAGCCGCACACCCCGAAAATCCAGCCCATGCCGCAGGTGGTAATACACGCCCAGCCGTTCACCAGCCACCTTGGTCGCTCCATACAAGCCTGAGGGCCATTGCGGCGTGTGTTCATTGACCGGTTCCGGCACACCCGCCCCGTAGGTCGCAATCGTGCTGGTGAAAACAACGCGGTTGACGCCCGCAGCCACAGCGGCCTCGAGAACGTTGCGCGTACCTTCAAGGTTAACTCGCCACGTGCGCTCCGGATCTTGTTCAGCACCACCCGAGAGGATGGCAGCCAGATGAAAAATCGAATCAGGCCGAGTCTCGGCGACTGTGGCCATCACCAGATCTCGATCGTCCACCCCACCGGCGCACACGTCAGCCTTCGAAAATTCAGGCGTCGGATAGAGAGGTTCGCTATTTACATCCAGCACGACAACCTTGTCTCCTCGACGGATCAAGGATGCGGCCAGTCGGGACCCAATATTTCCGGCGCCACCTGTGATCAAGACCTTCATTCGTCTCACTCACCTTTCCATCAAAACAACGATCGCGTATCCCGGCGTACGTCGCAACTTCACAACCCTCAATGTTGACATCAGGTGGGCTATTCGATCAGGAGCTTGATAATCGCTCGCGCCCACCTCGGCAAAAAACATGACAAAGTTCATGCTCATTCGTGTCTGACGTGCTAGATTGCCGCGGTGGCCAAGTTTAGTCTTCCGTCTGCCGAGGTCAGTGAGGCACCTGTTCGAACAAGATCTTCGATGCTCGATTGGTCAATTTCAACAAGCCTTTATGACACAGGGTCCACTTCGGCAAATTTTGTAATGGCGGATTCTCAATGACATCCCCCTAGAGCTGGTGGATGTCCGCTGCGCGCAAGCCACGAAGGCGGCGCCTAGGAACAGCCGATGAATATTTATGTTGGCAATTTGCCATTCAGTACAACTGAAGAAGAACTTCGGGAGAAGGCCTCCCAGTATGGCGAAATTTCGTCATGCACCGTCATAACAGATCGTGAGACCGGAAGGTCCCGCGGTTTCGGGTTCCTAGAAATGCCCAACGACGATGAGGCCAAGGCGCTCATCGAAGGCCTGAACGGCCAGGACCTGGGCGGTCGCACGCTTACAGTGAACGAAGCACGCCCGCGCACGGAACGACGTGGCGGTGGTGGCGGTGGCTACGGCGGTGGTGGCGGTGGCTACGGCGGCGGT
>DJHK01000011.1:0-32830 GCA_002433065.1 Chloroflexi bacterium UBA6622 | reverse complement strand
GGTGGCGGTGGCTACGGCGGCGGTAACGGTGGCTACGGCGGCGGCGGTCGTTACTAGTCCACGACGCTCACGGGTCAGGCCTTTAGACATCAACTAGCCGGCAAGCCCGTTCCATTAAAAAACATCCGGGACGGCTACCACCCACAATCGGGGGTAGCCGTCCCGATGCTTTTGGTGAGGCCGCGTAGAAAACCCGGTCCTAGGCCTCTGAATCAATCGAGCCGAACGGTATCCGGGCACGTGTCCGAGCATCTGGCCCAGCGCCTTCAATCACAGCGAGTTCAGCGAGGTTGATTTCCCACGGACCCAAATCTGAGACAACGGTCGTCAAGGCATCGACCGTGGCGGACCCCAACCCTCGCACTTGTCCAATCGTGATGTGGGGAACCCACAGTGGTGGGCTGTATAGGTTGTTAACTCCATCAGCCGTGTGCTCCATCGACTCCCAGATTCGGCCGTGGACCTGATCCACGACTTCGCTGCGAACCACCGAAAGGTATATCACCGGGCTCTCTCCTGGAAACATACCCAGGCCTGCTGTACGAATCCTGAATGGACGCGTCTCTCCGGCGACCAAGCTCAGGTTCTCCACCATATTGTCCGGGTAGGCACCCGCCACGTGATACGTGATATGTGGAATCGGGGTCACCCACAAATCAGCCTCGAGGCCATGCCCCGCAAGGCGGTCCCAGATCCGGCGTACCGCCATCTCGTGATCGGCGTCGAGCAACGACACTACTGCACGATGGGTCATTGGCTATGGACCAGCTATTTACATTGTCGGTTCGGCTTGACCGAACCGGTCCTAGCTTCCACCCAGCACCACCTTCTGAGCCCGACCAGAGTCTGAAGCCCGTCGAGCAGCCCACGCAATCTCGTGCATCCAGAGTCCATCGTCGGCTGTTATTGGTGGATTTCCCTTTCCCAAACACGCCTGGAAAAACTCGTGTTTATATTGATCGAAAGCTTGGACCCCCGAAGGGCTCTCGCCAAACTCAAGCCGACGCTGCGGCACTGTCTTACCGGTCCCCTCTCGGGTAAACCACTCAATGAAGGATCCTCGCTCCGGGTCAAAGCGGAGCCAACCTCGACTCCCCCAAATGTTCATCGCGTCGTGTTTTTCTGATGTCGGGGCGAGAAATCCGCCTGTGAAGCTGCCAACCATGCCGTTGTCGAACCGAAGACTGACGGCGTATGCATCTTCGGCATTAATGGGCTCGCCACCAACAGTGTCAGCAAAGCCGGCCACTTCGGAAACATCAGCGCCTGTGACGTAGCGCATTAGGTCAATGTAATGACATCCGAGGAAAATTAGATGCCCACCGCCACGATCACGATCAAACATCCAGCCATCTGCTAACTCTTCCCATAGCCAGCTGCGGGGATGCTCAGCAACATAGTGGGTTTGAATCGCAAAGAGCTTTCCGAGCGCCCCGCTCTGAATAATGGCTCGCGCCTCACGCACATTGGGTAGGCCACGCATGTTGAATGCAACGCAGAGATGGCCCGGTGATTGCCGGGCCACTTCGACAACCTCACGATAATCCTCAATCCGTCCGCAGCCGGGCTTCTCATGGAACACGTGAGCACCAGCCCTCAGGGCATCAATTAAGAGCGGCGGCATCTTTGACGGTTCCACAGTTACTAAAACCGCATCTGGTTTAAATTCCGCCAGCATCTGGCGATGGTCTGTAAAGCTCGCCTTAAGCTTGTTTCCAAGCACCGCGGGAGTGTCGTACTCCTGACCAAATTTTGTCCAGCCCGCCGGCGGGCCTGACCCTGGCACGTGGGCACCTGCTTGCCAATTCGGATCAGGCGACGAGCCGGTTACCGGGCGAAACTTCTGGTGCACCTGGCCCGTGACGTCCGCAATAGCGACTTCGATCACATCAGGGTAGCTCGCACACATCTCAATCAGGCCATTGAGGTGCCAACCGGCGGGTTCGGCTATCAGGCCAACACGGAGGCTTTCCGACACGGTTCATCTCCCACGCAACAGTTTTCCCGTGAATTGTAGGCGCTCCGGCCAAATGACGAAGGGCTCACCGCACAGCCTTTGCCCACCACTTCGATCACGGCAGCAATCAGGCTTCTCCTTAAATAACTGCGTCTACTTCGATCTCAACCACTGCCTGGCCCCCAATAAGGCTCGCGACCCCGATAAAGGCGGACGCGGGAAGCGTGGCGCCAAACATCTCCTGGTGTGCCTGTCCAACGGCGTCTGCATCCTGAATGTTCGTCAGAAACACACGGGTCCGAACAACATCGCCAACCGAGGCCCCTGCCTCGATCAAGGCCGTTTCAATGATCTTGAACGCGTGCTTGGTCTGGGCATACGCATCACCTGGAGCATCTGGATGGTCTTCGGGAAGCACACCGGTGGTTCCCGCGACATATACGTGAGCTCCCGCTCGAACCGCCCGCGAGTACCCGATCACAGATTCAAGGGATTTGCCGGACGATATTCGCTGATGAGGCATTCAGAGACTCCTTATGAAAACGATGGTCCTCGCAAGCTGTCTTGTTCTAGCTCTTCGATGTCGGCCGTCTCGACCGTCTCCGGCTTTGTGGTCGCGTCGTAGCGTTCGATTGAGTACCACGACCCGTGACCTTCTCCCCAGGCAGCACTTTTAGACCGTTTGCGCCAACTTTCGCTACGAGCGTCTGATCAGTAGCACCGCCACGCTCACTGGCTTCGGCCTTCATCGCTGTCCATGACCGCCGCGGAAGTTTTCGCCCAAGGACCCGTTCGATTCCGTGTAGCGCATTCAGATCGGCACCGCTCACAAGCGTGATCGATCGACCTGTTGCACCCATGCGCCCGGTGCGACCAGTGCGATGCGTGAATAGATCCGGTTGCTCCGGCACGTCATAGTTAATGACCTGCGCCAGCCCGTCGATATCCAAGCCGCGCGCTGCGACGTTCGTCGCAACCAATATATCGATCTGGCCCGTACGGAGGCGTTCGATCACCCGACTACGCGCCTGCTGGGCCATTGCGCCCTGAATTGAGTCGACACGTAGGCCAAGAGCCTTCAAATGCTCCCCAAGGCGGGACACCTGATGGCGGGTTCGCCCAAACACAATGGTCGGCGTACCTCGACTATCGTCCAGAATTCGCTGCACCGCTTCGTGCCGCTCAAGTTCCGGAACAATCCAGACTTCGTGATCGATATCTGGACGCTCCTCAGGCCGAACGTCCAGAGCTATCCATTCAGGATCTCGGAGGTACCGATCCGTTAAACGTTTCACCCATGGCGGGACGGTCGCCGAAAAAAGAGACGTCTGCCGTTCCGTCGGCACTTGCCGAAGAATTGCTTCAACCTGTGGGGCCATCCCGATATCAAACATCTGGTCAGCCTCATCGAGCACGACCACGCACACATCGTCCGTCCTGAAGCTTCCACTCTCGATCAGATCCATCACTCGGCCTGGCGTGCCAACGACAATCTGCACGCCAGCGTCCAGCGCGCGACGTTGGGGATCGTAGCTAACCCCACCAAGAATCAGGGCGGTCTCAGCCTGAGCCAAGACAGCGAGCGGTTGCACGACGGAAGAAATTTGCTCGGCCAGTTCGCGGGTCGGAGCAAGGATAAGAGCCTGCTGGGACTGCCGGTCACCGCGAACCTGCTTAAGAAGAGGCAGCGCATATGCAAGCGTTTTTCCGGAGCCCGTCCGGGCCTGCCCCACAACGTCGTGCCCCGAATGTAGCAATGGGATACACGCAGCCTGAATGGGTGTGGGCTCGGTGATCACCTGAAGTTCGAGATTTTGGACAAGCGCCTCTGAGACGCCAAGGTCCTGAAAACTGGTGATGGTGGTCCATCCCTTTCAACAGCACCGACCAAGTCATAATTGCACTGGGCGGCGTGATTACGATGCGTACAGCGAGCACACTGGTGCGCGCGAATACTAGCTAGTAAAGCAACAGTACACGAAATAGAGTCCCCGAACGGGATTTCTTAAGGAGCCGGGTTTGCCGTCGGTGTGAGCTGCAAATACGACTCGTCGCGTTTATAGCCGGCGCATGACACGGTGCTGACACCTCCGCAGCGGTTCGGGTCGATAACCGAGAGGTCCTGACGAACAAGCTCCTTTTCGCCACCGCAGCCAACGAGCACGACTCCAACAACGACCAGCAGCGCAAGCCGGCGCTTCCACCTGTCCGCCCCAAGTCTCATTACCCAACTAAATCGCTTATGCACGAGCCACATTTCCCAGCCTCTCCGGCACAAACCCTACCAGTTCAGCGGCCACCGTGCGCTACGGACGCACATCGGGCCACACTGGTTGAAGGGCGAACCAGCTGGCGTGACCCTGCTGAATCATTTGGGTCAGCGCATCTGCCATCCGCTGTACTCCAAGCGCGATCCCTGCCTCATCGTCTGAAAGTCCCTGCAAATCAATGGCATCCCAGAACTCAATCTGGACTCGGCCATCAGGCTTACGTTCGATCATCGTCGGCAACAAGGGTGCCTCGTTCTTGATCGCAAGCCACACCGGACCCACAGGCAACAGAGCCAGCCGATCACAAAGCCGCGCTTCCACTCCAGGCCCCGCAACCGCACGATCGGCCACTAGTCCAATAATCTCTCCGCGGCGAAGCGCGCGGAGCAGTGGCCGTGCCGCGCTCATACTGTCGTAGAGCTGCGTATGCCCGCCTCTACGAACCCGATTGATTAAACGACCCAACCACGCTGGCTCGACAGACTCGCCAGCGCTGTGAAACGCACCGTAACGGCGGGCGCATTCCGAGGCCGCCATGTCCCAGTTTCCACCATGAATCCCGAACAACACCACGCCCCTACCCTTATCCTTCGCCCGTTGCAAGGGGCCTTCGTCAACCATCATGCGTTTGCGCCGACCCCAAAAATCGGGCCAGTGCATGGTGAAAAACTCAACCATGTACCGCCCGTAGTTGGCATACACATCGCTGGCAAGGCTTTCGACTGGTAGACCGTCGGACAGGGATCCCGCAACCACACGGAGATTGGCTCGCAGTTGGGCACCTCGACGTCCAGACCAGCGATACGCCAACCGACCAGCCCACTGGGCACCCGCATCCACCAGCACCGCCGGTATCAGCGCGAGGACACCGGTGCCAAGCAATGCCAAGCTGTAGAAGGTCAAGTCCCTGATCTGGTAAAGCCCGTGCTTCAGCTTCATATGCGCTCACCTGTAACCATTGGAGCTTGCTGGCTCTCGGCAAGCATCAGCTGTGGCGCGATACGCGATATGTTCCATCGTTCTGTGGATCCGGCCACTGTTCCGGCCCATCCTTGCTTCAAGTTCCCCTTCATTGCGTCAGTGCTGCACGTGTCGATTCGCTACGCCATCCGGGCGAGCACCTCAACCGTGATTTCGTGTTGTAGCGGTTCTCCGGAAAAATGCCGGGTCAACTCGTCAACCATCGACGATAGGTGACGGGACCGCGTTTCAGCCGTGAACCCGGCTATGTGCGGTGTCAGCACCACGTTTGGCAACCCACGGAATGGGGACCCGTCTGGTAAAGGTTCTTCGTCAAACACGTCAAGAACCGCGCGAATCCGCCCTGCAGCAAGGATCTCAAAAAGCGCAGCCTGATCAATCATCCAAGATCGGGCAGAGTTGACCAGCAGTGTCCCAGGTTTCATGAGTTCCAGTTGACGACGACCCACCATGTGTCGAGTTTCCGGAAGGATAGGCGCGTGCATGGTCACGACATCACTGGTGCGCATGAGATCGTCCAAGCCAATCAATTGCGCACCAAGCGCTGCTGCTCGTTCCTCGTCTACGAATGGATCATACAGAACCACGTCATCGGTAAACGCTCGAAGCAGGCGAATCACCCGTTGGCCGACGTGGCTGGCGGCAATGACTCCAACCCGGCGTTCCGCCAATAGACCACCGATTTCGGGGCCACCGGTGGATTGCTTCCATCCGCCCTCCATAACTAGAGCGTGGTTGGCCACAAATCCTCGCAAGCCCACCAGAATAGCTCCAATGGTGTATTCCGCCACCGCCTCGGCAATAACGGGAGCCGCGTGGGTTACGCGAACTCCACGCTGCCACACATCTTC
Organism: Chloroflexi bacterium UBA6622; assembly: GCA_002433065.1. Lineage (GTDB taxonomy): Bacteria > Chloroflexota > UBA11872 > UBA11872 > UBA11872 > UBA11872. The sequence continues at coordinate 26,771 of DJHK01000011.1, read as the reverse complement.
GGTGTAGTAGGGTTTCACCGACCCCGCAGCATGGGCCACGATCTCGAGGTTTGGCGCCGCCTCGAGGACCTGGCGGTCAATTGTTGGGCTCCCCCACGCTGTAATAATGGCCCGGACATTCGAATCGAGATGTTCGATCAGATCGGATGCCGACCAGGGTTCTTCTTCTTCATTGCTAACGACATCGTCGGCCAGCGCCACTAATGCGGTCTCGCCGTGATCATTCGCAATAAGCTCACGCAACCGTCGATCAATAGCTACAACAATCGTCCTGTTTGCCATCAGGCGCGCTTCCTATTCCGTGCGCTCGAGCAGCTCAATTTCGTATCCGTCAGGATCATCGATAAAGGCCATCTTTCGCCCTGTCGGAAAGGTCTCCCGCCATCCGTTGGGCCATATTTCAATCCCCTGCTTTTCAAGGCAGTCACAAAATGCGATCAAGTCGGGGACACCGAGCGCAAAGTGCATGAGATCTTCGGGCACCGAAAGATCATAATCTGCGGACCAGGTGAGCTCGATCGTGTGCGCATTCCCCGGCAACTCTAAGTGGGCAATGTGGTTGCCAGCTGGTGATCGATCATTACGACTCTTGAGCTTAAAACCTAAATGTTCTTCGTAAAAACGTATCGAACGATCGAGGTCGCCAACACGGATTCTCGTATGGAGCAATTTAAGCATATGGTTCTCCCGCCTCTAGCAAACACGGTCCACCGTTGCCCACTGGGCCAGCCATTCACACCGAGCCCACCTTAGTCAGTCTTGGTGGGCGTGTCAGTGACCTCAACGGAGGATTGTGTCTGCGTAGGGCTCTTCTTAGTGGTGAGCGATGATCCTATAACCGCGGCTAGCAGGATAGATCCTATGACAGCTAAGGATACGACTGGATGTAAATGAATAAAGTCTTCGGCCAGCATTTTGATTCCTACAAACACCAGTATTGCTGACAGGCCATATTTCAATAAATGAACCTGTTTCATTGAGGCGGAGACAAGGAAATAAAGAGACCGTAAGCCGACGATGGCGAATATGTTCGACGTTGCAATAATGAACGGATCCCGAGTGATTGCAAATACAGCAGGGATCGAGTCCACTGCGAACATTACATCAGCCAACTCAACGGCTATCAGCGTGGTGAGTAATGGGGTGGCGAATAGCTTGCCGTTTTCCTTTACGAGGAACTTGTTCCCTCGATAAGTAGGTACCGAGGGAAGTATTTTCCTGGCAAACCTTATGGCCAGTGTTTTGTCTACATCCTGTCCTTCATCGTTCCCAAAAGCCAGTTTGAGCCCTGTAATGATTAGGAACGCGCCGAATATCAGCAGAATCCATTCGAAGTTCTCGACTAGGCGCACCCCAACAAAAATCATAGTTAAGCGGAGCACTACCGCTCCTATGATTCCCCACATCAGCACTCGATGATGAAGTGCAGCAGGCACTTTGAAGTACGTGAAAATCACAATAAACACAAAAATGTTGTCGACGCTCAGTGAGTATTCGATTACGTATCCGGTAAGGAATTCGAGGGCTGTATCCCATCCTGAGTCCAGATAGATAACGATGTTGAAACCGATGGCAGCGGACACGTAGAACGCTACTGTTATAGCCGCACGTTTGAGACTGACTTCGCCTCCACCTCGATGGAGGATTTTCAGATCCAAGATCAGCAGGCTAATCAAGAAACCTGCTATCGCTGCCCAGGCTATGGGGTTGGTACTCATCGAAAGTCCTGTAATTCGTTCACTTAGAGGTCAAAAACAATGCACTGGATCAATCTTTCAGGATCCGACGTTAGTGCCTGAATCAGGTTGTCCATGTGACCTCATTTGTCTGGCCAAGAACCCGGCAGTCTGCGAAGTTCGACCCAAGTGTACGTCTCGACGGCCATCCTGTTCTGCACCGGTCGGTGTTCACCTATCGCAGAGGAACACGATTCGCCCGCAACTCATGGCCACCGCTCTCCGTGGACGTTTCATACACATACAGAAGGTCTCCGCCCACAACGGCGTAGTCCATATAGCGGAGACAGCGCGTGCCGGCATGCCCTTCTAAGAGCGGCTGGTGATCCGAATGACGCTCAATGGTCGACAGTTCCTGAGAAAACACCAGCCCCGTCCTGTCCTCGTAAACATCACCTTGAGATGTGCGGCCGTCATAGAACACGAGAAACCCGGCATCTGTTGGCATGATCGTGCTCACACGTGTGACATTTGAGTCCCAGCCAGCACCAGGGGTGACAAAGTCCCGTTCAAAGCCAAAACGATGTCCGTCTGGCGAGACCCACATGCCCGTTGGGTGCGATACCAGCCCCGTGGTGAACACATTGCCGGAGCCGTGGAGTTGCTCCACCGTCGTACCGGGCACAACCTGATCGCGCGGACCATATCCCGCGAACAGGTAGACCAGGCCGTCCAGTAAAAGCACGACGGGATCTTTGACGCCTTCGGAGAACGTGTTGGCCGCATCCAGCACCGGGACACGCTGGGCCACATCAAAGTCGGTGATTGAAGCCGCTTCCAGGAGATCAATGCGCCAACGACCATCCGCTGGATCGAGGTAGCTGATGTAGTACCGCCACGGACCATCCGGAACATGGACAAGCGCACTACGCTCAATCGACGCCGTCCCAAGCTGGCTGGCCGAGCAGGACCAGACCTCTTCAAGCTCAGTGACGGCGTGCACCCGGTAAATCGCCGACTTCCATCCCCGACCATCGCTGAGGGGACGACGATGTCGCGCACTGAGGTATAGCTCGTCATCGTCCAGCCACAGCGCGGGCGCACCAACCCAATAGCCAGGCGCATCCGTCTCTGGACGCAGGATCGTCGTCCCCTCAGCCGGGTCGAACAGGGGAACTCCACCAATCGGTGCTCGTCGTGTCATCGTGTTCTCAATGAACCGGTCCGGCGGGGAGTGTCCCACAGCTGTGAGATTTACTCGACACATCCGCCCAGATCGTTCAGAGTCAGCACGGGTTGCCACCCTCAGGGAACGGGCTATGGAATACGTACAACTCGGACGCAGCACCACTCAGGTGCCCAAAATTGGCTTTGGAACATGGCAGTACCATGGCGGCGGCGGTGTGCTCCGTCGAGCCCATGAACTCGGCGCAGCCTTCGTTGACACAGCTGAGGTTTACGGAACAGAGGCGCAGGTAGCGACCGACTTGGCCGGCCTACGGGATGATTTCTTTATCGCGACCAAAGTCTCCCCGCAGAACCTGCACCATTCAGACGTGCTGGCCCATTGCGCCGCTAGCCTGAAACGGCTGGCCACCGATCGGATCGACCTGTACCAAGTGCACTGGCCGAATCCGGACATCCCGATTGCTGAAACCATGCGCGCCATGGCTGAACTCGTTGCTGACGGGCAGGTCCGCTACGTCGGGGTCAGTAACTATTCGGTGGCCCAGATGCAAGAGGCTCAGGACGCGCTGGGAGACGTCCCGCTCGTATCCAACCAGGTGAAATATAGTCTCGGCGCGCGAGAGATTGAAGCCGACATCCTCCCCTACTGTCAGGAACACAACATCACGGTGATCGCATATAGTCCGCTGGCCAAAGGCGACTTCTCCGGCCCAGGGCTGGAGCGTGTGGCAGGCATTGCGAACGCCCGTGGTAAGACGCCTGCACAGATCATGCTCAACTGGCTCGTCAGCCAACCGCAAGTGATCGCCATTCCCAAAACTGACCGGGTCGAGCGGGTGGATGAAGCGGTTGGAGCCACTGGTTGGACGATGGACCCGGCTGAACGGACCGCCCTTACCAGCTCCTAGTTGTTGAGTAGCCGCGCGAGTTCTGTCCGTTCAGCCGCCGAAAGCACGCGGGCACTTCCTGCAGGCAAATCCCCAAGGCACACGGTTGCTACCCGAATACGGCGGAGACGCCGGATCGCCACCCCATAGCTCTCAAACATTCGGCGGATCTGGCGGTTTCGCCCTTCGCGCAGGATAAGCCTGAGCGAGGTGCCGCCGGGTGTCGGTGTGATAGCCCGAACCTGCGCCCGGGCCGGCCGCGGGTCACCAATCGCCACACCCCGAGAAAAACGTTGGGGCAAACCTCTGGGCAGATCGCCACGGATCTCGACTTCGTACTCGCGTTCGTGGCCAAAGCTGGGATGCATCAGCTGATTCGCGAGATCCCCATCGTTGGTCAGCAACACCAGCCCCTCCGACATTAAGTCGAGTCGGCCAACCGGATAGAGCCGGGTCGCTCGCAGATGGCTGGGTACTAGATCCAGCACCGTTTCCCGCCCTTCAGGATCGCTCGCCGTCGTAACGACACCTACTGGCTTGTGGACAACCATCACGACCCGGTCCGCTGTCGAGCGCACGACCGGCACGCCGTCAAGCGTGACCTGCACGGTGGCAGGATCAACCTGCATGCCCATAGCCTGTACGACAGCGCCGTCTATCCGCACACGCCCGTCTCGAATCGCCGCCTCCATAGCACGGCGGGAGCCCGCTCCAGCCCTCGCAAGAAACACGTGCAACCGAACAGTCTTAATGGCGCGCCTACCGTTGTTACCGAAGAGAAATGTGTCGATACCGAATCGCGACGGGCGCTCGGCAGCGCCCGTAGCCTCTGTGGATATTACCCGTCACAAAACCCGGCCAGTGTTGGGGCATACTACTGATCCACCAAGATCGATCTCGTTTCCGGAGCGTCTCGCATGACCTCCCGTCACACGCCCACAGCACCCTGGCGGAGCGCCGGCGCCGTGGATACCACGCATAGCCCCCACGCGATGCTGCGACCCGTTCCAATCCGAGCCATCACGCTGGGGGACGGTTTTTGGAAACCGCGCCTAGATGCCAATAGAACGGCTGGCATCTTCGCCTTTCTTGAATGGCTGGACGAGGATGACCAGGTTGCCCCTTTTCGAGAATTTGCACACTTTGCCCGAACCGGGGATGACTCCGCGATCGCCAGCGGGCTCGACAAGATGCGGCGGGCCTTCGACGGACGCAACAGCCAGCGGATCCGACACACATGGCGCGCCACGGTCATGGAAGTCGTGGAGGCCTGCGCCTACACCCTCCAGTCAGAGGACGATCCGGCCATCCGAAAGCTGATGGACGAACTGGTGACCGGCATCGTGGCCGCCCACAAGAACGAAGAGTTCCTAACATGGTATTACGGGGAACATTTCGAGCATTCCTACCAGCTCGGGACGCCTGGCCATCTCTTCCAAGCTGCCGTTGCCCACCACCGGGCCACTGGCGAAACACACTTCCTCGACATTGCTGTCGACGTCGCCATGGCCATCGCTTCAATATTCGAAGGCAAGGCCTTTGCTGAACATCCCTGTATTGAGATGGCCCTTGTCGAGCTATACCGTGCCACCGGCGATCATCGAGTCCTGCGCTTAGCCACCCACTTCGTAGGCCTGCTCCGGGAGCAAGACCCCATCATTGGCCCTGACACGGGAGAAGGTCACTGGCGGCACTTCAACCGCCATGTGGTCCGCCAGACCTACCTGCCCTGCGGTGCTGCCGATCTGCTCGCTGAAAAGTCCGACCCGGAACTCTGGAAGCACCTCACAGCCATCTGGCGCGACATGACCTCCGGCAAGCTCCACATCATCGGCCAGCTCGCGACTGACTACTGGCTCGGCGAGCGAGTCACCAACGAACCCTTCGCGCTATCCGTTGGTGTCTTTGGGTGTGTACAGGATCACATCATCCATGGCTTCGAGCTCTGCGAAGCCGTCGGCAACATCATGTGGAACTGGCGCATGCTGGCCCTAACCGCCGACGCCACCTATTCAGACCTGGTCGAGCGCACGCTGTACAACGGGTTTTTGTCCCACGTCGCTCTGGACCATCGGAACTATCACTACCTGTCCATGATGGCCTCGGACGGCGACCACCCGCCGCGCAATCCGTGGGGCAACCCCACAACCGGCTGCTGTCCTGCCAACGCCGTGCGCTTCATTCCCTCCGTCCCGTCATACTTTTTCAGCACGTCCGACGACGGGCTCTGGGTGCATCTCTACGACAACTGCCGCATGGACTGGCATCTTGCAACCGGTCAGCCGATCGTGCTGACCCAGAAAACGCGTTATCCCTGGGATGGGCAGGTAGCCATAACCCTCGGGCTTGAAGAACCCACCGACTTTGATCTGCATCTGCGCATTCCTGGCTGGTGTGAGAACGCCACGGTCGCGGTCAACGGCTGTGCCGTCGACCGACCAGTCGAACGCGGCACCTATCACTGTATCCAGCGCACGTGGTCGGACGGCGACGTCATCACCCTCGATCTCGCCATGCCCGTCGTCGCGATGGAGACCGATCCACGCGCAGCTGACTTTCAGGGCAAGCTGGCCGTGATGCGTGGCCCCCTACTGTACTGTTTTGAAGGAATCGACAACCCGGAGTGTTCCGTCAGGGCCATTAGCATCGCTCCCGGCACAAGAATCCGGCCGTTCGAGGCTGGTACTGAGCCGGAAGCTCTTTTTCAGCCAGCGTCCGACCTTCCGCATTTCACTTCGATCGAGCAGCCCGACTTGCTTGGCGGAGTGACCATTCTTCGAGGGCCCGCAGCCAACCTCGACGGATCTGAGATCACCGCCATTCCTTACTACGCCTGGACGAACCGCGACCCATCTGCAATGCGGATCTGGGTTGACAACTCAGAGTCTGCCACCTGATGCCATCGTGAGACGCTTTGCCCACTCGTTGTTTTTATGTGCGTTGATGGTCTGTGTCGTCTCGTGTGGCTCTACAGGCGACGGTGCCTCTCCAGCTGAAGCTGGTTTGCCAGTCGCCGCACTGTCGTCTCCCAAGACTGTTACGCAACTACCGACGCCCACCAACACGCCAAGCCCGCCCACACCCATCCCCACCAAACCTGTCGAGCCGAGTTCTCCAGTTCCTAGCCCTGCGCCTTCGCCCGCTGGCAACCAACCCTTGCCACCCGTCAATCCGAACGCTGGCCCACAACCCCAGGGCCCACCTCCCGCTGGCAACCAACCCTCGCCGCCCGTCAATCCGAACGCTGGCCCGCAACCCCAAGGCCCACCTCCCGCTGGCAACCAACCCTTGCCGCCCGCCAATCCGAATGCTGGCCCGCAACCCCAGGGCCCACCTCCCGCTGGCAACCAACCCTTGCCACCTGCCAATCCCAATGCGCCAGTGCCACTCGACCCGAACGCCCCACCGCCTCCGCCTGGGAACGTTGAGAACGAGCCCGTCGGCCCGGCCGCGTGTACCTCTCTCGGCCTATTGTTCCGACCGCCCGCATACGGGGTCGAACTGGGTCAGCCGATTGCGGACCCCGGGGTGACCATGCTTGCTGACGGACGCGTACGGCTGTTTATGTTTGCCCAAGGCGTTGGCATCGTTAGCGCCACATCGGATGACGGCATTGCGTTCACCGAAGATGCCGGCGTTCGTGTCCCAGAAGGTGTGGGCGGTCAATCCAAACCCTTCCGACTCCCTGACGGACGGCTCCGCCTCTACTCGACAAAAATCGATGGGATCACCTCGTTTATAAGTGACGATGACCTGAACTTTGTTCAAGAAGCCGGGTACCGACTGACCGCTGCGGCTGCCGGCCTCGAAACAATCAGCAACCCCTCCATCATCGAATTCGCGCCCGGTCAGTACCGCATGTATTACTCCACCATCGCCTTTCCAGGAGAAAAACCGGGGGGACGGAGCGTTGGCAGTGCGGTCTCCACAGACTTGCTGAACTGGTCTGTTGATCCGGGGTTTCGGCTCGGGCCTGATGCACCCGTGCTAACCGACTCCGCTGAGCACCCGTCTGCGGTGCGAGCTTCAGACGGATCGGTCTACCTCTTTTACGGCAAGTTTCCTGGGCCTGGCACTGTCACGGAAGGCCTGTATCGGGCTGTATCTAAAGATGGACTGCATTTTGATAAGGAAAGCTACACCGGCTTGTACTTCGCAAACGATCCCGCCGTCCTCAAAAAGCCTGACGGAGATCGCATCCTGTATTACGGCGATTTTGATCCAAAAATCGGAGGCCAGATCTTTGTGGCCAGGTGCGAAGACTGGTAAATGGGTACCTGCTGCTTCTGTCACTGACCTTCTATCTCTTCATGCACACGGCGCCGTTCTGGATCGAGGAGAAAAGCTGTTTGCTGATCTGCCAGAGCCCGACTGTGAACGCCCAGCGCCGCGTAGGACAGGCCCCGGTTGTAATAAGCCAGCGCGCACTGTGAATCCTTCGAGAGGGCCCCGTCAAACCAGGTCACAGCGTCGGCATGGTTACCCGACGCTGCTTCGATAAAGCCTCGGTCGCATAAGGCCGACGCTGTGCCGGTCCACGTATCCCGCCACGTAACTCGTCCGAACTCATATGGTCTTTGTAATCACAAGAGTTCTACCCATCCTCCATATGGTCTACCAACCGGGTTCGGAGCACTTCGATGACTTCAACCCTCCAGAACGCTCAAAACGTGAAAGACAGAAGCGCGTATACGTCGTTCTACTTGATGGGGAGAGTGCTACTGGTCATGAAAGCACGGTCTATGTTGGCGAGACAGCCAAGCACCGAGCTGACCGTTTTCGGGAACATAAGGTCGGCTACAAGGCCGGTCTCGGCTGGGTCAAAAAACATGGCGTCAGATTGATGCCCGAGCTTTATCCACCGTTCCCTCCGACCACGGACTCCAGCAAGTCAAAAATCCTGGAAAAAAAGTGGGCTGAGTGTCTTCGAAAACGTGGCTATTGCGTAAAGGGAGGACGCTAAACCACCTGCCTTGTGTGGCCGTAGCATTTGCCCAAGCTCCGTAGCTCCGTGGATGGGAGCGTTAGCTTCCTGAGACAACGGGCCGGGGCTGGGCCTTCGGAGGCTCTGTCTTCTGGCTGGCAATACCTCCGCTGCCTTCCGGTCCGCCCGTCACGTACCATGCGGGCATTCCTTATCTTAGGATCCTGTGTATGCGCTTCGGTTGTTGCGGTCCGATCGATCAGATGCCGACGCTTCAGCGCGTCGGCTACGACTACGCTGAACTGAAGGTCGTCGACCTTCTGCCTGACGAGGATGACACCACGTACGCTCCCGTTCGCCGACAGATTGAGGACGGGGGCCTCCCGGCTGAAGCCCTCAACGTGTTTGTTCCGCCGCACCACCCCGTCGTAGGTCCCGACCGCGATGAGGCCGCACTGCGTGCCTATGTGACGACCGCAATGGGCCGCATGCAGGAGCTTGGCACCGAGTTGGTGGTGTTTGGGAGTGGCGGAGCCCGCTCCACACCGCCGGGGTTTGACCCGGGCCAAGTTCCCGGGCAAATCATGGATTTTCTGCGAATGACCGGGGACATCGCAGCCGCTCACCGCATGGATCTCGTGATCGAACCCTTGTGGCGGGAGAAGTGCGACACCATCAACACCGTTGTGGAAGGCTACGAAGCGGCTTGCGACAGCGGCCACCCGCACGTGTGGACCCTCGCGGACTGGTTTCACGTTTTTTACAACGAGGAATCGCTGGCAACCATGGCCCTGGCCGCGCCACGCCTACGACACATCCACGTGCCCGTGCCTCCACTCGCTGGCAAGCCTGAGCAGCCAACGGATCCCGGGTTTGACGAGTTTCTTGAAGCCATTGTGGCCACTGGCTATGACCGACGGATCAGCGTCGAAGACAACGGGAAACGGTTCAGTGATTTCGACGCTGAAGCTGGGCCAGCACTTGCTTATCTGAAAGATCGGCTCGACGGCGGTTCTTAGACGTGTCATCCAGGGTCCTGGAACCTTTTGACCGGTTCCTTAGGGACATTGACCGTGGCCATACGCCGTCACTTGCCTTTCAACCAGGGCAAGATTTTCCAACGTGGCGTGCTGCACTCATCCACCAAGTCGAAATGCTGCTCGGAGCTTTGCCACCTGTAACCGCGACTCCTCCGACCATCATTGACACCACGGATTGCGGGTCTTACCTCCAACACAAGCTCCTCTACGAGACGTCCCCTAACGTCACGGTGCCGGCGTGGCTGCTCGTGCCGACCTCCGCGACACCGGAGACTCCGGCCCCCGGGGTACTGGCCTTCCATGGCCATGGTGATGGGAAGGACCAGCTGGTGTCCCGCAGCAACGAGCCGAACATTTATCGGAGCTTTGCCCGGCGCTACGCCGAACGAGGGTTCGTCGTGCTGGCACCCGACGCGATCGGCTTCGGAGAGCGCGCCACCGATTTCCATCGGTATGGCCAGCGTGATGCCTGCAATGTGAACTTCCTACGCGCCGCGTTGTTCGGAATGAATCTGCTTGCGCTCAACATTCAAGATGATCGCCGTAGCCTTGAGGTCCTCGCAGACCGGCCCGAGGTCGATGGAGGCCGGATCGGCTGCGCAGGACTTTCCTTTGGAGGAACTCGCACCATGTATCTCACGGCCCTCGACGAACGGATTCGTGCAGCAGTTGTCAGCGGCTACCTAACGACGTTCACCGCCTACGCCCTCAACACTGGGAATTTTTGCGGCTCACAGTTTCTGCCCGGCATCTATCGTTATGCCGATGTTGCTGATCTTCACGGGCTAATTGCACCCCGTCCGCTCCTGATTGAGGCTGGTCGCGCAGATCGTGGATTTCCGATTGAAGCCTCCAGGATTGCCTATTCCCACCTGATGGAAATTTACGCAGCAGCCGGATCACCAGAAAGGTTAGAGCGCGACGAGTTCGATGGAGGCCACGAATTCCACGCGGAGGCCTCAATCTCTTTTATGGAACGGAGCTTGTTGCCGCTCTAGCAGCGGTGCCGCCGTTAGCCGAACTTCAGGAACTGCCCCTGCACCCAATTGCCGTCGACAAGCTGCCACCAGATCACGCCATCTACGTTGGCTGTCTCACCCGACAGTTCTATGGTCGTGTTCGTCGCGGCAACATATGCGACCTCGCCCGCTTGGCTTGCGGTTTTTCGGACATTAAGGCCACCTTCCGGAACTATTGTGGCCACAATGGGACTAGCCACTCCCGTCGATGGCGTGGCCGTCACCGTGGCAGTTGCAGCGACGGTTGGCGTGGGTGTGACCTCTCCGTCAGAAGCAACCGGTGTCTCGGTGGGCGTTGCTGTCTCCGTTGCAGCCGGTGTTGGCGCCGCCTTTACCCCGAGTTCAAGGTACTGGCCCTGCGTCCAATTTCCGTCCTCAACTTCCCACCAAGTAACGCCGTCAACCTCTTTGCTCACACCTGTGAGCGCAAGCTCGGTGCCACCACCAGCGACATACTCGATTACGCTGGTCTCCATGTTGGGCTCATTGCGAATATTGAGCCCTTCGGCCGGGATAACCACACCGGTAGTGGGGCTTGGCTTGGACTCACGCCGTTCGATAATCTGGGCAGGATCGGTCGGAACTTCAAGAATCTGCCCTACGAAGATGAAGTTTTCATCCGGCAGGTCATTGAACTCCACAAGGTCTGCCACAGACACACCAAACTGCACAGCAATGGTGAATAGGGTGTCTGTCTGTTTCACCTCATAGTCAACCGGACCCTCGGGCTTTGGAGAGGCCGTGGGGATAGGCGACGCAGTCGGTGTCGCTTCTGTCTCAGGAGCCGAAGTAACGGCTGGTGTTGGCTCAGGAACCGGAGTTTGTGTCGGTGGCACCTTGAACGTCACTACTGGCTTTATCCCAGAATCCGCCGAGCTCGGCGTCGTGTTTGTCGTACCGCTTGGTTGACGATCAACCCCGGTTGAAGAAGCAACCAGCGTCCCGTCCTCTCCCGAGCCAGAAATCGCCACAACCACGGCTACCACCAGCACTATCACCAACACTGGCACAACCAGTAAGGTCAAGAACAGTCGGTATTGGCGCAGGCTTCTCACCGTGGGCCACCATTGCACCACCGGCTACTGCTTCTACGCTCCGCACTCTTCCGTATGGTTTCACTCCAAGGCAGAGGCTGTCGTGTGCTGCCGACAGGAACACGTCGTACGCATTCTACATGCGCTCTGCCACGTCTCAATCGAAGGTCGTCCACAACCAGTACAACGTCAGCCGCTCCTAAACGTGACGGGGGCTGTCTCGGACGTGTTTCCAGCGCGATCCGCTGCGGTAACGAGCAGAACATGCTCGCCGGGCTCAGGGGCCCATGCCGCTTCAAATGGTGCTCGCCGGTCGACACCAATCGTCTCGCCGTCCACCACGAAACTCACAACCGCTACACCATTTGCGTCCGTAACATCCGCGCCGAGCATTACTTTGCCTGACGCCAATTTCGCTGTTAAACCTAATCCTCGTACCTCAACTTGCGGTGCTGTGTTGTCGACGACAAATCGTCGGTACACAATCTCGCCACCCGTGACAGATCGGACTGTCAACCGAAGTGTGTACGGGCCATCCTCCAGTTGAATCGTGTCGATCGCGCCAAGTGATCCTTCCTCACTCGGCTTGGTCGTCAGTTCGCCAATTCGTGTCCAATTGGCTGGAACCAGCCCTACTCCAAAATGCAGCTCTGAGGATACAAATTGGGGTGCGTTCACAGCACCGCGCACCTCAAGAATGCTGCGAACTGGTTCGTTTTCCGTTGGTTGTTCAATCAATACTCCGGTACTCCCTGCTGTTGCCTTGGTCGTCGCAACAAACGTGTCAGGGGGAAGCCGGAGGGGAGCGTCCGGCTCCAGATTCCGTTGCCAGGTTTCTGCTTCCGTCGGAAGGACAACATAAACCCGCTCTTCCACGTGTTCTATAGGCGCCTCTGGGGTAGCTAGAAGCCCCGTCGGAATGTGCACCCGGAAAGGCTGATGTACGGGATCTCTTTGCGTTGGCTCAGCCCCAGCAACAAACTCTTCTTCGATCGTCTCCGGGGTGAACGGTGTCGGAAGTAACCCCGAAATACGATCAACTTCCTGAATAACTATTGTTGGTGGGCGGGGCCAAGTTCGGACCTGTAGGCCCAAATGGGCTGCTTCCATGAACTCCTTCCAAATCGGCGAAGCTCCTCGCAGCCCTGTCACGTCCTGCATCGGGGTGCCATCAGAGTTTCCGACCCAAACCCCGGTTGCCAGCTGGGGGGTAAAACCAACCGTAAGTGCGTCCCTCGTGTTTTCTGTCGTTCCCGTCTTAACAGCCGAAGGTCGGCCGTTAAGCTCCAGCATGTCCCGCAACTGGCCGAAACCGGGTCTCCGGGCTTCGTTGTCAGAAAGCATGGAGGTGATCAAATAAGCAATTTCTGGGCTCAACGCGTCTCGACCAGAGGCAACAGAAGACTGTGTTACTTCACGGTTTTCAGCAGTGGCAGCACAACCATCCCCGTGTTGATCGACGATGCGCCCTAGTCCATCGCGAATGCAAAGGATGGCCGCAGGCTTAATGTGGCGGCCTTTATTTCCTATAGCCGCATACGCCCCGGTTAACTCGATTAGTCGAACCTCGTTAGAACCCAGCGCCATCGCAGGGCCAATGCGTGATCGATCTGTCAGAGAACTCACGCCCAAGCGCTCAGCCACGTCGATTGTTCTGTCGATCCCGATCGCCACCTGCGTACGTACCGCAGGAACGTTGAGCGAACTAGCCAGCGACGTGCGTACGCTGACAGGCCCACGGAATTTCCGGTCATAATTTCTGGGGCGATAGGCCTCCTGCCCAACGATTGGAATTGTTGTCGGAATATCTAAAAGCATCGTTGCTGGGGCCCAGCCCTGCTCTAGCGCGCTTGCGTACGTGAACATCTTGAACGCTGAGCCTGGCTGACGGAGAGCCGTGGTCACATTGACCTGACCATCTATTGCCTCATTGTCAAAATCTACACTGCCGACCATGGCCAAGATTTCCCCGGTTGTGGGTCTTACCGCGATAAGCCCTGCGTTGCTCACCTGCTTATCCGAAAGAGTGCGCAAGTGATCGCGAATGGCCTTCTGAGCACTTGCTTGCATCTCCAGATCCAGTGTTGTTATCACCGTCCAACCACGGCGGCTAATCTCGGGCCCATAACGGCGCTGCAACTCTTTTACCGTAAATTCTAGAAAGTGCGGCGCCGGAGAATCGGTCTGCCGCTTAGGCACAATAACGACCTGCTCGTTGCGGGCATCGGCTATATCTTGGCCTGAGGCTAAACCGTGGCGCTCAATCGCTGCCAAAACTCGCAGCTGTCCTCGACGAGCAGCCTCCGGATTCACATGTGGGTTGTCGGTCGACGGTGATGGAAGCACGCCGGCCAGCATGGCCGCTTCGGCCAGGGTCAGACCTTCTAACGTCTTGCCAAAGTATGTCTGCGCCGCAGCAGCAACTCCATACGCCAAACTCCCGTAGTAATTCTGGTTTAGATACAGGCCAAGAATTTCGTCCTTCGAAAATCGTTTGCTGATCTGCCACGCTAGTACAGCCTCACGTAATTTGCGTTCGTATGTTTCTTCAGGGCTCAACAGCACGTTCTTAACAAGTTGCTGGGTAATAGTGCTCGCACCTGACACAACCTGACCGCCCCGTACGTTTTGCCAAAGCGCTCGAGCTATCGCTCGCAGTTCAACGCCCGGGTTCTCGTAAAAAGTCGCATCCTCCGCTGCTATAGCTGAAACCTTGACGACCTGAGGGATTTGCTCAGGGGCAACCACCGTTCTCCTGCCCTCGCCCAAGAGCTCTCCTATTCGCCGTCCTTGTCGATCGCTAATCGTCGTCGTCTGGAACAGGTCGCCACCAACACTGGCCACCTGTTCCACGGGGGGCAGGTCCGATAGAAAGGTAGAGGCCACTCCTATCGCAATTCCTAAGCCAACGCCGGTTGCTACAAGCAGGCTTGAAACCACGAGTCCCAGCGCCGCAACTGCGCCTGCCAGGAATCCGACCCAGAGCCAGCTGCGGCCTTTCTTTTTGCGGGCTCCCGCCACTGACCGTCTGTATCGTCTGGGCCTTGTCATGCTTTGCTCTCGCAGCGAGTCCTTTTAATTCTACGAACCCTCAGGTCAATCACTTCATGTCGCACGTTGCGTAAAACGCCGTTTTCCTAAAATAGTGATGCAGTTTCTCCCAAGCAATACCTCCCTCGAAGCCCTTGCATTGGACGCTCTCCTTCCGTTTATCGGTGCATGCGGCCCGCTTCGCATGATTCCCCCGTACGACGTACCCTGAGACGGCTTCTCTGCGATTTTTCGCCGTTCCTGTCCGCTTGCTCATGCTTCCATCTTCTCTTTTGTCACCGACTGATCATGGCCCTATGCATTGGGCCCCTTGACGCTCGGATGAAGAGTTTCCGCCGCCTCCCTTCTGGATGGTTCTCCAGAGCAGTACAAATCCTGGGCTTAGTTGCCGTCTTTGGCGTAGCAATTCTGGCGGTAGCCTTCGGCGACTTTGTTCGCGAGCAGTTTGAAGGGGCTGGATATCTCGCGGTATTTGCGATAACCACTGTGGCAAGCGCAACAATTCTTTTGCCGGCTCCAGCCGCAGTCACCGTCGGCGCCTTTGCGCAGGCGCTCGACAACATTTGGCTCGTCGGGCTTATTGCTGCTAGCGGCCAAACGGTCGGCGAGCTCTCCGGCTACTACATTGGCTGGACAGGGAAGTCCACTGCTGGCCGTATGCGTGGCTACGATAGGGTTCAGCGCTGGATGTCACGTCACGGCACCCTTACGCTCTTTATTCTTGCGTTACTTCCCAACCCGTTTTTTGATGTCGCCGGCATGGTCGCGGGCGCGAGTCGCTTTGGCCTAGGCAAATTCATCCTCGCATCATGGCCGGGCCGGGCCATCAAGAACCTTGGGTTCGCCTGGGCTGGCGTTGCCAGCATTGAAAACATCCTCCCACTTGTCACGTAAAACCCACCAACAAGCACTTGTTCCGTTACCTGTGTAGTGTCTCCGTTACACTCCGCACCCCGCTTCAGGTTTGGCGCCGCTTAGTCACCCTGGCAACACCCCGCCAAACGGTCGTGACGATTGATCATGTATTCGACAAAAACTTCCCGACCGTAAATTCGCCCCGTCCTCCCCGGGGTCGCCTTCTTGAAGTACAGCCTGTTGGAGGGGCGCCTCCAAACCAGCCTGACAGGCCGGGAGCCCGCCAAACGTCACACAAATAATCTCGGCCTACCGGAAGTGTCCTGTTTAACAGGTTTGGGCCGCTTGGACCCTAACGAGCGGCTCTGCTAGGATTTTGACCCCTACGCCACCCACCAAACAAAAACGGAGACCGCCCTGCTCAACCACCGCACCTGGGAAGCCGCCCTGGGAACACTACAAGTAGAGGTTCCAAAAGCGGACTTCTTGGCATGGTTTCGGGACACAGCCTTTGTGCGGGCTGCCGAGAACAACCTGGTCGTAAGCGTGCCGACGGTTTTCGCAAAAGAAACCGTTGAGCGCAAGTACCACGAACACGTGTCTCGAGCCGTCGCCCAAGCCCACGGCGGTAACGTGGGGGTTACTTTTGTGGTCCAGCCGGTGGCCGCCGCGCCGCTGCCGGCTTCGCCGGTTACAGTCACGCCCTCCCCTGCCTTACCACCGAGAACCGAGGGCTTCCGCCTCAACCCTAAATACACCTTCGACCGATTCATTGTTGGAGATTCCAACAGGCTTGCCCATGCGGCAGCCATTCGAGCTACCGAGTCTCCTGGCACTGCTTTTAACCCGTTGTTTTTCTATAGCGGGGTAGGTCTCGGCAAAACTCATCTCCTGCATGCCATTGGTCACGCCCTTGTGGCCAGCTCCCCTGAAATGAACGTGCGGTACGTGCCGTGCGAGACCTTTGTCAACGAACTTCTGCACGCGATCCGCACTGATGAGCGTGGCGATCGTCGCCGACGCTTCCGCGAACGTTACCGTAACGTCGACGCGTTGCTTATCGACGATGTTGAATTTTTGTCCCGCACCGAGGCCTCGCAAGAAGAGCTGTTTCACACATTTAACGCCCTCTACGAGTCCGGACACCAAATCGTGCTCACCAGCGATCAACCCCCAAGCGAGATTCCCCGTTTAGCTGCGCGCCTGCGCAGTCGATTCGAAGCTGGGCTCGTCGCAGACATTCAGGCCCCCGATGTGGACCTTCGTCGCTCGCTCCTTGAAGCGCATGCCCGTGTGAGTGGCGCGGACGTCCCTGACGAAGTTATTGACTTTCTGGCTGATAGGGTCCGACGGAACGTCCGCGAGTTGGAAGGGGCACTCACACGAACCCTTATTTACTCTGAGTTGAAGGGCTTGGCCCTGTCCCCCGAAACTGCAGCGCTTGCGCTGGACGGCCTCGGTCGCACCACCTCTGACCGACCACCCAAGCCCCGCGAGATCCTTGCCGCTGTGGCGACTCATTTCGAGGTTCCTACCGAGGACCTGGAAGGGAAGCGTCGCGACGCCCGCACGGCCGCTGCGCGTCAGATTGCAATGTATCTGCTCCGCAACGATGGGCGCGAGACCCTTCCCGAGATCGGGCGCCTGCTCGGCGGCCGGGACCACTCCACGGTCCTCCACGGCTGCAAGAAGGTTGCTGGCCGGCTGAAGATCGAGAACAGATTGAAAACTGACCTTGCCGCCATCAGGGCCTTCGTCGCTGCCCACCCATAAGCCGGCCGTCGCTCCCAATGGTTTGCCCTTTCTGTCTACAACCTGATCCTGCCTGTGGATAACACCGTTCTTCCCGACTCTGCCAGCTTCCTCCTGAAGGTGGCCCCACAACTTCTTGCCATCCCTCTTGGTATCTGCCACCACACTCTCCACAGGCCTTGGCCGACCGAACGCTTCTCTTTCCAACCGAGAAAGTAGGCCTCCTTTTCGTTTGTCCACGGTTTTAACAGGCCTGCTACTGCAACCACTGTTTTATTTACTATTCTTCATATTCACAGATGTTCAAGATCGTGCGAGGCTTGTTGTACAGACATGGATTGTCACTTTCTCGCAGTCGCTAACCAAAAAGGCGGCGTTGGAAAAACGGCTACGGCCGTAAACGTGGCCGCTGCCTTGGCTGTATTAGAACTCGACACTCTCTTGGTCGACCTAGATCCGCAGGCGAACGCTACGGGAAACCTGTTGAATACTGCAGGTACGCCGGGAATAGCCGACGTCCTGATCGATGACGTTGAACTACAACGTGTGGTTAGATTGACCGGACGAAAACATCTGAGCATAGCGCCTGGCAACAGCCGGCTTTCATCCTATATCCCTAAAACAAGGACAGAATTAAGGGAAAAGATTCTACCGAGCAGCACACGGTATAGATTTGTTGTACTTGACTGCCCGCCCGCACTTGGAGGATCTACAGTTTCTGCTTTAGCGAGCTGTGACGAGATAGTGGTCCCGGTTCAAGCAGAATATTTAGCCCTTGAGGGACTGTCATCTCTGATAACCGCCGTCAATCGGGTTCGGGATGGCCTTGAGCCTGTAAAGACCCGGTATCTTCTAACGATGTTTGATGGGCGAAACAGGCTTGCGAAAGAGGTAGAGGCCGATCTCCGAAGACACTTTGGTGGGAGTGTCAGCAGGGTCGTAATACCAAGAAGCGTCCGGATGGCCGAGGCGCCCGGCTTCAGGAGAACAATTTTCGAACATGCAGCGAATAGTGGTGTTGCTGACGCGTACGCCACGTTTGCAAAGGAGGTGGCGGTAGATGTCGGAAGATAGAGCCCTTGGACGAGGCTTGGAAGAACTGTTGAGCGAAATCGCCGGCGATAGACGCTCGGTCCCGATAGCGAACATCGAACCGAACCCCAACCAGCCACGGAAGACTTTTGAGCCGGACGAACTAGAAACACTTGCAGAATCGATACGCCGTTTCGGAATCTTGCAGCCGCTGCTGGTTGCCCGCCTAAAAGATAAGCCTGGCCTGTTTCAACTTATTGCCGGCGAGCGCAGGTGGCGGGCCGCCCGTCAGGCGGGCCTGGAACAGGTGCCGGTGACAGTTGTTGCCGCTGAAGGGCAGCGGAAGATGGAGTTGGCCCTAGTCGAGAACCTCCAGCGGCGCGCGCTGGGCGCCATTGACCGAGCACACGCATACCAGGCCCTTATCGACGACTTTGACCTGACCCAAGAGCAAATTGCGGAATCCGTAGGCGTAAGCCGGCCATCAGTCGCGAACACGCTTCGCCTGCTTCTTCTAGGAAGTGACGCACAAGCAGCGATATCGAGCGGCAGGATCACCGAAGGGCACGGACGAGCCCTACTGGCGCAGCCAGATCCCGCAACCAGAGAACAGTTACTGCGTCGAATACTAGAGGAAGGCTTGAGCGTCCGGGACGCCGAGCGTGCGGCGAAGCGAAAGCCCAAGCCCGAGTCAGCCAGCGTCTCGCCGACAGTTAGCATCCAGCTAGAACATATAAAAACGAGACTCCAGCGCCGGCTGGCGACAAAGGTTCGGATTGTGGGTTCTTATGAGCGGGGCTATATCCAGCTTCCATACAGAGGCAGCGAAGACTTTGACGCGCTGGTCAAGGCGTTACTGGACGAGGAGTAGCCCGGCGAAGAGTTTCACGTGAAACGCTATGTTTATTAGTGGTGGGGCAGCGAGGTATGTAACGCCCGCTGCCGGCCTGATTGTTGCTGTAAACGCCACGGTTTTCGTGCTAGAGCGCATTCTTGCGGGCGGTGCGGCTGGGTGGGCCGGGGCGTACGGGTTAAGGCCCTTGGTTCTGATGCAGGGCGAGGTTGCGGATGGTGGCGCCTACATCGATCCGTACATGCTCACGCTTGTGTCGGCGCCGTTTTTGCACGCGGGCCTTGGGCATTTGGCAGTAAACATGGCCTGCCTGGCGGCGATCGGGCCTGTGGTGGAGCGACGGGTTGGCTGGTGGAGATTTTTGTTGGTTTGGGCAGCCGCCTGCAGTGGCGGTGCCATGGTGCACGCCGTCACGCATGTGAATTCTATGGCGCCGCTCATCGGTGCGAGCGGCGGTGTCGCAGGCCTCGTAGGTGTCTTGCTGCTGTCAGGGCCGGCGGGCGTCGCGGCGGGCGGCTTGTGGGTAGCGATACAGCTGGCGGAGCTATTGGTTAGTGATGCTACGGCTTATGGGCCGCAAGTTGCCTGGGCTGCCCACCTGGGTGGTTTTGGGGTCGGCGGTATGGTCGCCTTGCTAGTACGATGGGGGCTATTGGGCGAAGGAAGTGGTGGTCGTGAAACCGAAAGGATCTAGGCGTGGCTGGAAGGCGACGATCAACACGTAGGCGTCGCCGGGAGCCCATTCGCCGGAGGCCTCTAGTGAGGGAGGGCGTGGCTGAAGGGCCAAGGGCCGTGCAGGTAGCCGAAGTGGCCGAGCCAGAGGCCGTTGCGAGGCAGGCGCCGCTTCTAGACCTTGCATCGCTGCGGCGCGATCTCGCGACAAGCGTTGTTCTGGGCCTCGCCATGCTTGTGGCGGTGCTTGCGGTGGCGATAGTGGTTGAGTAGAGAGAGGTGCCAGACGCGAGGCCGTGGCTTATACTGGGTGGGTCGGGCAGCAGAGGCCACGAGGTATCGTGGAGGTTGGTACGACGCATAGGCACCACGCGGAGGTGAAAGGGGGGTTGCGCTCCTGAAACGCGTTCGCAAGAAGCTTGGGCTTTTATTGTTGGTCCTGGTGGCAGGAATCGTCACAGGGCCGGCCGCGCTTGCTGCCCAGACATCCTCGGGCTTTGGTGAGATCAGGGTCTTGGGGAACACCTACAGCAGTGCTCCCGGCAACAGTCTTCTCCGGCACAATATTCCCCACCTAAGCGTGATCGTCGATGGCCAAGCGTTAACAGCGGACTTTAAAGGGTTTTTTGAGAGCGCTGGGGGGCTTAAGCGCTGGGGCTTCCCCACTTCAGAGGTGCATGTTGAGGAGTCAGGAACGCTGACCCAATATTTTCAGCGGGGAGTGGTTGATTTTCACCGGAGACCTGACCTTGGAAATGCGTATGTGTTGGAGCGGCGGCTTGCTTGGGACTTTTTTGGAGGTGGGGTCGGCGGCAGTGCCGATCTTGGTGTTGAGCCCGGAACCACAAACAACAACAGCGGCGAAATTCATGGGCCGTGGGGGCATAAAGTTTCCAACTTCTCGGTGGGGGGGTACCCCGCAAAGTTTCTCGATTTTTTCAATGAACTTGGTGGTGTAGCAGCCTTTGGGTATCCGAAGACAGAAGCGCGCGTTGACACGAACACGTCTGACAGTGTCTATATAGCGGCAGCGACGCCCGGGTTCGTACGGCAATACTTTCAGGCAGCAGTAATGGAGTATCACCCCCTGGATGCTGCTGAGCCCGTCAAGCTTCGTTTGTTGGGCGATGACCTTCGCAACCAGAAATACCCGGGGGGCTCGTGGCAACAGGTTGTGCCGTTTAATGCGTCAACCACGCCGCTTGTAACGGGCAGTGTGTTTGTCCCGCAGGTGGTTGAGGCCACGACGACGGCGACCACCACGACGACGACGGCCACCACGACGACGGCCTCGGCAAGTGCTTCTACACTGCCAAGCACGACGGCGGAGTTGGTGGTCGTGGGAACATCGGCGGGTGGGCTTGCGATGTACGACGGAGCTCGCTGGACCAGCTTTGGGCCTTCCAACTCCGGGTTAAGCACGAACGTGGTGCGTGCTGTCGTGGTGGACAAGGATGGATTGATCTGGGCCGGCACCGACAGTGGCGTGTACAGCGTGACGCGAGCAGGTGCAGTTACGGGGTATAGCAAGGCGAGCACAAACAATGGGCTGGGGTCCAACGATGTTCGTGCCCTGGCGGGTCGGCAGTCCGGCAGCGTGCTGTGGGTTGGCCATGCAGACCAAGGTGTGAGTCGCTTCGATAGCAGTGCGGTCACTAGTGATGCTGGCAGCGGGTGGGATCGGTTCAGGCCCGACAACTCGAGCCTTCCCAGCAGCATGGTTCGGGATCTCTATATGGTCACGGAGTCGCCCGAAAGCCTGTGGTTTACGACGGCCAACGGTGTTGCGAGATATGACCGGGTTGATGGGGCTTGGACCCTTCACAATACGGTGAACTCAGGCATTGTTAGCAATGACGTGACGGCGGTGGCCATCGATGCGACTGGAGCCTTCTGGTTTGGCACCGCTACAGCCGGGGTCTCGTATACGAAGAGCCGGGCTGTATGGACAACGTACACAACTGTGGAGGGCCTGGGCAGCAACAACGTCCGCGACATTTTGGTGGCGGCCGACGGTGTTGTCTGGATCGCGACCGAGGGTGGTGTCACGCGCTATGTCAACGGCGTTTTCTCAAATTCAACCGTGGCTAGCGCGGGCCTTCCCTCAAACAGTGCTCGGGCCTTAGCGGAGGACAAGCAGGGCAACCTATGGGTGGCAACCGACGGGGGCGTGGCTCGATTTGACGGTGCGACGTGGAAAGCCTTTACGACCAATGACGGATTGGCCAGCAACCTGACGACTGCTCTGGCGATTGCACCGGCAATCAGCTAGCCAAAACGTAAAGCGGCTGAAAACACCGGAATGACTCAGCAAGACGTCTCCCGTCCTGCTTGACATAACGTAGTTCCTCAGCTGGCTAATTTGTCAAGATGCGGTGTCTTGATTGGCAGGTTTTTGTTCCAGCCAACCCAGTCATACCTGTGTTGATCTGAGAACAGAAAGAGGATAGTTGGCTTTGTTGAGGTCGTTCGAAAAACCCCTGCTGGGGTTCTGCCAGCCTTAGGCGGGCGGTGCCGACCCTTGGCGGCTCTGCCGATCGCGCATCCGTGCCAACCGAGCGAACTCGAGGGTCATACGACGTGATTCTGGGGACAGAACGAGGTCCTCTGCTAGGTACTGGCTAAGGCCAACCTCGAACAGGAGGTCGTCGACATCATGTTGGGTCATCCCATATCCGGCCACAAGGACGTGGCGCAGGTCGGCGGCTTGGGCCGGCTCTCGGCCCGCCTCGAGGTCAGTGATGACCATTGCGCGGACATCAGCCCGTCGGGCGGCCTCTCTGGAGGCCAAGCCAGCGGTCTTGCGGTGATCACGCAGCCGTTCGGCAAGTAACGTCCTGTCCACATCAGGCACGTTAGAGTGGTCTGGGTCGTCAGGGTTGAGGGTAGTGTTGACTGCACGGGAGATGGAGCGGATTGCTGATTCAGCCAGCCGGGTGATGGACTCTTCAGCGAACTGCCGACGGGCCCGCGCCATATCGTCCGGCACATAGCCAGCTAAAACCAGAAGTTCACGGGGATCGACGTCAAGACCCTGGGCAATTGTCACAAGGGTCTGCACTGTGGGGCTTTTGTAGTCGCCGCTTTCGAGCCGAGAAAGGTAGGAAGGGGCAAGCGCACAGCGCGCGGCAAGCTCCGCCTTTGTCAGGCGACGCTGCTCGCGAAGCTGCCGTACTGCTTGTGAAATACTCATCTGGGAAGACGCACTATAGCGAGCACGGCGACGACTTCCAAATCGGAGCCCTAGAGAGCTTCGGAGAAACGTAAGATGCGTTACGGAAGGACCGGCCTCGTTACGCGGATGACCGAGGTGTATGGTTTTCTATAAGGACGGGGAAGAAGTATGAGCGAGGGTGGGCAAAGCCTAGAAGGCCTCACAGAGGCGCTGGCGCAACTGCTTGACGTGATCGGTTCGCCCATGGGAAGCCAGGACGATCTTCGCCAGGCGATCCAGCGAGTGGACGAATTGGCGTCTCGCCTTACACCGGCGGAGCCTGCGGAACTGCGACACTTTCTCGAGCGGCGAAGCTATTCCAAGGCGCTGGATTTCTTGCGCGCTAATGCGCCACAAGAACCTGTGGGTTAGCGAGGTTGGCTGGCGATTTGTTCAGCCAAGCGCATGGTCTGCACAGCGTCCTGAAAGTTTGTGACAGGCTCGGAGCCGCTTTGAATGGAATCGATAAAATGTTGGTTCTCGTCAAAGAATCCAAACAGGTGGTGGTCAGCCTCTGAGCGGGCGAGGTCTCTGCCAAGAAGCTCTGTTGGGCCGTCGGCCTCTCCCGTAAACACTTCGGCTCGATGCTGATCGTCGCTATAGATGGCGACATCGCCACCGTGGAATTCGAAGTGGTGTCGCCGGGCACCGGAGCGTCGGCTAGCGACAAGTAGGCCAGAGCAGCCAGTATCAAAGTCGATGAGGGCCGCATACGTGTTTGGGTATGGTCGGTCTACCGATCGGGCGTGGGCGGCGACCTCCTTCACGTTGCCACCGGCGATCCATCGGAGCGCATCCACGGCATGGATGACATCCGAGGTCAGGTGACTTACCGCGCCTCGGTGGAAACCAAAGTCCTCCGGATCGTGGTCCTGTTTGTGAAAGCTGGCAACTGCCAGGTGGATGGGCCCGGCAGCTTCCACGAGCTCTTTACATCGCTTCAAGAGCGGCACGAAGCGGCGGTTGAACCCAGTCATTGTGAGGCAGCCATACTTGGCGGCGTACCAGGCAAAGGCCTCTGTTTGATACGTGCCCGTACCCGGCGGCTTCTCAACAAAAACGTGTTTCCCGGCCTCGAGGCAGTCAATCACGATATCGTGTAACAGTTGTGGCGGCATGACCACGTACACGGCGTCAAGATGCTCCTTGTCAAGCATGTCACGGTGATTGGTGTAACGGCCACTGACGTTGTAGCGGTTAGCCGTAGACAGCAGCCGTGTTTCGTCGATATCGGTGATGGCTACGAGGGAGGCCGTGTCCAGCTCGTCAAGTGACGGGTAGTGCACAAGTGTGGCCAGATGGCCTGCGCCTATAAAGCCGACTCGAACCGGATCTGATGTGCTGCGGGGGCCCACTAGAGGGCACCACTCCGGCCCACGGCCTTGCCGTTGAGCCGAACAGGCCCGTCAAACCGTGACCTCAGCCCCCACAGGCACAGAAAACAGCGCCTGAGAATGCGAAAAAAGCCGCCCAAGCCTGCCCTGGTGGGGAGCCCAGACATGTCAGGCCCCACCGCGGCCATTCTTGGTGGCCTGAACAAGGGCCCGTAAGTAGCCAACACACCAGGCACGGGCCCGGTCTTGAGCGTCGTTGTCTCCCAGCAAGCCGGGGTAATGATCTGGCATAACGAAACCATCAAACCCTACGTCGTGGAGGGTGCGCATTTGATCGGACGAATTGTAGTCACCCTCGTCCTGAAAAACCTCCTCGAAGCGAGGAACGAGTCCTCGGACGTTTCGGAAGTGAATCGCGAACAGCTTTCCCTGTTCCCCAAAGGCCCGGAGCGCAGCAGGCATGTCAGCACCCGATTCATATATGGTCCCAAGGCAAAACAACAAACCGACATTGTCGCTCGGATATCGTGCCAAGAGGCGGTCATAGCCGTCTGGGTTGATGAGCGGCTGTTCAACACCCCGATAGGGGGACATTGGCGGATCGTTTGGATGGAACCCCAGACGAACCCCGGCGGATTCTGCTGCAGGCAGGATGTGTTCCATAAACCCGTCGAGCCGTCGCCAAACCTCAGTCTCGGGAACGCGTATGGCTGACTTTGGATCCCCGACTCCCCATGTAACAAGATCGCTGTCCCGTAGCTTTGCAGCGTCAAAGGTGCGGAGAAGCGTTCCGGCTCGCCCGCCGGGTTCGTCAGAATATCCGCGCCATGGATGCAGGTGCTCATCGGCGTGGGCCACGGAAAAACCACAGGTCACAAGGGAAATGCCCTCGCCTCCGAGGGTGCGGACAGACTCGCGGAGATCAGCCAGCTCTTTGGTAGCGGCGGGCTCGCCCTTGAGAACCCCAGCGATGTGAGATCGGCGTAGTTCGATCCCGGCGATGTCCATTTTTAGGTCTTCGAGACGTGTGATGAGCTCTCGGAGCTTTGGGCGGTCAATACGCCCTGTCTGGGCGATCCCCGGCAGGTGGTCGATACGTACGAACCCACCATCGACCCCTAGCTGGGCTGCGTACTGCAGATGGGCTTGCGAGGTATCAACAAAACGGAGGCCAATCTTGATCATGCACGAATCGTAGCCGCTGTGGGCGTCTCTGGCCACGACGTAACATATGGACGGCGGACCCTGGAAGATGACATGTACATAATCGAGGCAGAGGCGCTTAAGGCGTTGTTGGGTGAGAGGCACGATGTATGCGTGCTTGACGCCCGGCGCCCTGAAGAGATGGCGGCCGGCGTTATTCCCGGAGCGCAGCCCATTGACCTGTACGATGCGATGCTCGTGGGCAGTGATAAGACAAGCGTCGAGGCCTATGCTGGTGCGGCGGCTGCTGCATGTCGGGCGGCTGGTGTGGCCAACGATGCGCGAATCGTGGTCTACGAAGCGTCCTCGGGTATTCGGGCGGCGCGAGCGGTCTGGACCTTAATCTGGCTCGGGCACCCGCAGGTGTTCATCCTGAACGGAGGGCTCGAGGCGTGGGTAGCTATCGGTGGATCGATCAGCGCGCCTGGTAACGCAAAGGCGCAGGGCTCCTTTGAGGCGCACAGGCGTGACGAGGTTTTCATTACGGCTAATGAGATTGCCGGTCGTTTGCAGGACGGACAAATGCGACTGCTTGATGTTCGGGGGCCGGATGAGTTTCTCGGGACCGATGAACCGGATTGCGACCCTCGTCCCGGACGGATACCGTGCGCGTCGTGGTTGTATTGGCGAGAATTAGAGTCTCAGGGCCGTTTTTGTAGGGACGAGGTGGTAGGGGCGGTACTCACCACACAAGCCATAACGAGTGACCAAGAGGTCGTCGTCTACTGCCACCGGGGTGCGCGCAGTGCATATGTGTGGCTGGCGTTAAGAAAGGCAGGAGTGCGTGTTCGCAACTACCTCGGCTCGTGGCACGAATGGTCTCGCCGCGAGCACCTCCCGGCGTGTGTAGGCGAGCCAGACGCACGGCTGAATAGGCGCGCGTAGTACGGTGACGGCTAGCTTGTTTGCGTACGCGTTGATCGAGGGGAGTAGACCTCGTTGACCACTACTTCGTCAGGCCAGTCTCCTGACATGACGGCTAGAGCGTTGTCCACAGCCATGGCACCGGTGAACTCCATGGTTTCCTTGGTGTTGCC
>DJHK01000051.1 GCA_002433065.1 Chloroflexi bacterium UBA6622 | reverse complement strand
GGCCAGTCAAGTACGGCACATCCAAGGAATGTTTGAGCACGGTATAGGAGTTAAAGAAGTCGAAAGACTGAGCATATCGTTGATAGCGAGTTGCCATGAGCAACGTATCTGGGTCAAGTTCCATGATATTCGACTCCTCGAATCCCGGCGGCAGTACCGTGGCGTCCCCCCAACTGCTGCCATCGTCCGTGGACCGCAGGATCACATCGCCTTTGTATGTCTTGCGTTGTTCATCCAGCCAGGTGGCCCCCACCATCATCAGAACGCCATTGGATCGCTCGATGATACGGCAACTATCGCCACCACCCACATACGGCATCGGACCATATTGAAGGTTCAACTGTTGCCAACTTTTGCCTCCATCCTGTGAACGGGCGACGTGGCCGCTGCGGTCTGCCCGGTCGCAGTAGGAAACGAGCAACGTGCCCTGGGAGGTGATACCAAAGCCGGTGGTATCGGGGTTTTCGCCACTCCGCTCTACCTCCTGTACCTGCTCCCAGGACCGCCCTTCATCCGTCGAACGGTAAAGAATCGGCATCCGGCTTGTCGTCATCAAGCTTCCATCAGGGTGTCGGCACACCACCGCACCTTTACTTCCCATGGAAGGGAAGTGAAACTGCTCGGCGGGCAGACGCTTGGCAACCATCATTTCATACGGTTCGATATAGTCGCCGCCCTCGAAACGATCATCGGGTCGCATTTTGACCACACCGTTATCCAGCAACCCTTCACGATCCAGCGTATGTGTCCACAGATTCGGATAGAACAGGGGGTTTTTTTTGAGTCCATCGGGCATCCACCGCACAACGCCAATTGCCGGCTGATCACCTTCGGGATCTGGATGTTTTGTCGTTGTTATAGCTTTGCCGCGGTCATAAGCAGTCAGTAATGTTCCATCGGGCCCGATCGTCGAGGCCACACCGGCAGATGCCCGGCACTTGCGTGGCATTGGCCACATGCGTGGGCCGTTGGATCGACCGGTGTTCAGGATATACAGGGATTCATTCCATGTTTGACCAGCATCATCACTGATCATGGCACGGGCGCCATATGGGTTGGAATGTTGGCCGTAGGTCAGGACGAGCTGTTGATCATCAATGGCGAGCAGGTCGCCGGGTGTTTCATGATGCCGCGTAGCGCATCGCGGGTCACCCCAAGTACTCCCGCCATCCGAAGACCGGGTGATGAAAGTGTGGCCGATCTTTTCCTGCGGTTTTTCAATCAGTACCGCGCAGAGGATTGCGCCGTCATTCAGTAACACCGGTCGCATGTCGCGCCAGCCGGTAGGCATATCGGCACGAACGTTCCAACGGGCATTTAGGTTATCAAAGCAAAGGACCGTTGATCCTAAAAAGAGCAGCAAGTCATTATTTACTGTGATCAGGAAACGCCCGGGTACTTGGCCTGGATCGACAGCGGCCTCGACAGCTTGGGGGTTGGTAGCCCTTGTGTCGCAGTCCAGGCCGGTGAAGATATTGAGTTTTTCATCGTGCCACACTGCTGCAAGGAGGTGATCCTGTGAATTGGTCCCCAGTGCACACAGGCGACTGCCGGGAGAAAAATCAGCAAGTGCCTTTGGCTCAGTCCATGTGACTCCGTGATCCTTGGAGCGGACATGCATTGCATTGCTACCGGCAATGACCACCTGATCTGCATGACAGCAGATCATGGGGTCGGTTTCGCCAAGCAGGACTTCTTGTCGCTCCACGCGAATCCGGGAGAATCGAAGCATCTCCGTGCGGGTGCAATGGTCGCCCGATAGGGATTGGTCTGGTGTGATGGAGTGTGTCATGTTATGGCTCGTTATTGAAGTTGGTCAGCTACTGGGGGAATTGTGTTCGCAGCTTGTCGAAATACACGTAGAAGTCAGCTGGGCGTGGTCCTTCACGGAAGTTGCCCCAAGCATTACGGTAGGGGGCCAGCGAATCGACTACGGCGACCGGATCGGGCAGGTTTAGTGCGATGTTCTTCTCCTGCGCTGTCTCGACGAACTCGTCATAACGGTCAAGCCATGCAAAATCGATATGCCGCCGGGCCATCCAGACGCGGTGGGAGAGCACTGCATCGTCAGCCACCGCGCGGGCAGCCTGCTCCAGTAGGTAGATTGCGGCATGCACGTCCTCCAGTTCCAACCAGCCGGTGGTGTCGGTTCGGTAGCAGCCAAGCCAGTAGTCGGAGTTACGTTGTACCGCCGCGAGCATCAAGTCTATATACATCATGACCCAACGCCCGGCAGGTCCGTAGTAGCCGTTTGTGAACTTCATCATCAACTGCCGGGGATCTTGGTCCGGATCCCACAGCATTTGTGCTGTTATCCAGGTACGCATGGCTGCCATATCTGCTGCCTGTCCCCATGCGGCCTGGACCATCGCACCGTGGGTGCCAATTTCGCGAAAAAACTTCATGTTTTCCAAGTGTACGTAGTAGTTTGGGTGCGGTTGGAAAAAATTGCGGAAATTGGCGTCGTAGTCCCACACCCAATGGTGCTTGGCGATCTGACTCCAACGTCTCAGGTCGTTGGCGTGTCCGGCATAGTGTGATACAGAGTCGCGTTTATTCGACTGTAATAACGCGGAATAGATCAGGACATTGTCACGGGCCCGAAGCGTACGTGGCGCCGCCTCCGTATGCAGGTAGGCGAACATGCCCACGAGTACATCAGGATATTTCTGTGCAACCTTCTCGGCAATATCATTGACCATCATTAGCCAGTTTGCAGAGTCCGAACCTTCCGACTCCTGTATCGCTTTACAGTCTGCGCAGCGGCACATACCTCGGCCATCGTTTTGCGTGATCCAAAGCACCTTTGGGTATTGAGTCCATGATGGGTACTTCTGTTCCAATTCAGCCAGTGCATTTCTCGTGATGGTTTCACGCGCCCCTTTACTCTGCACGCAGGGTTGTTGCGGCAGGCGGCGCGTCTTCTTAGCGATCTCGATCCATTCCGCGATTTGGTCAAGATCTGTGCGTTCGGTCTCAGTTTCGATCGTTCGTTGAAAATTCCGCAGCGTGCTCTTGTAGCTGTACTTCTCGTTGGGGTAATCGTCGTCTGGGCAGTACATGAACCAGTCAGGGTGCTGGGTAAATAACTTTTTGGGCAGCAGTTTCGGGATGCTGTGAGTGCCCGGGTCGAATTGGAGATCGAAACTAAGCCGATGCCAGACTCTTGTTTCGTGTTTTGAGCCAATCAGACCGGAGAAGACACGAAATTCCAATGGCGGTTGGTAACGGATATTAAGCAGCGGCAATTGCAGATTTGGGGTGCGGGGGATATGGATTGCGTCCGGTTCCCAAAACCGGCATCCCAACTGGTCCTGGAGAAACGTGTAGATCGCATAGATGTAGCCACGGGGTCGACCGCCCGACAGGACCAGGTCGTTGCACACCGTCCGAACGAGGATTTCGTCGGCGCCGAGGTGTTGGAAGTCCACATCGGGGCACAATGCGCGGATCGTCGGGGGGTCGCCCACGAAGATCCGCGACATCCCCCCGGGTGCCTGGTCCTCGGTCACGGCGAGGAAGGGTCCGCCCGTGATCTGCTCAAGCCGCATGGCCAGATCCTGCGCGGCCGACACCAATCGTTTCGCCTCGTGGTCGTCGGCACTGTTGTCGATGTGATTGGACGAGACCAGGCGCACGCCTGTAATGGTGGGCGGTTCGGCGACACCCCACGAGGCGATCGACCGCCATGGCTCATCCGTCCCGTGCGGTCGCCACGACCACGTAACCCGTTTTGCGCCCAACACCATCTGTAGTTCAATGACCGAGCCAGAATCGTTCGGGATCGGCACACGGTCGGGATCGTTCGGTTCGGCTGCTAGGGCGAACGACGCCGTTGTTCCCTGACGCCCAATTTCAATTTTGAACCCATGTGTCCAACGCTTGCCCTCAGCCGTGTGCAGGCGGACGTACGTCCACGCCTCTTCCTTGCGAGCGCCAGGAAGGTGTAGGACGAAGCGGAGCGTGAGGGTATTGTCTTCCGTCACGCGGTGCGGGATGGGTAGTGGCTTGTCGGCCGTGGCGCGGAACTGGTTTTCCTGTCCCCGTTTCGCGCTGATGATGCCGCTGGG
>DJHK01000033.1:37495-69815 GCA_002433065.1 Chloroflexi bacterium UBA6622 | reverse complement strand
AAAGCAACACGCCCGGCCGGATTTCTCCGGCCGGGCGTGCCCGGTCCTGTGACGCCGAAGCGCCACAGGGCTTACATCGTGACTACGGGTATACCGGAGCCGACAGTGTCGGGGCCGGGCCGTCGTAGTTTCGAAGGTGCCGCTCGCCCCATGCCTGACAGGCTGCCAGGGACTCGGCCGGCGACTGCTCGCCAACCCAACCCTTTTGACCAAGGGAACGGTGCTGGAGCCACCACTCACGCCAGGTGTTGAAGGGATACAAGCTGCGGTTGTCCGGTCGATCAGCGTAGACCTGGAGCCACTTCATGCCTTCGGGCGGTGGTGCCACGGATGTGGGAGCCCCGATCGCCTTGCGGTGAACCGGCATGTGACCGCGGTCGATACCGACGCGGCCCTGGTAGATCTCACCACCGAGGAAGACGGCAAGAGCAGCGGACTGCTCCGTGTTGCCGCTACGCCCGGTTGAGTTGGTAACCAGGTTGGGCTGGTCGTTGGTGCTGTGTCCCGGTGGGCCACCGCTCTTGGCGATAACTTCCGGTAGCAAGGACCAGGTGAACCGATCCTTGATACGCGGGACAGCAAACCCGGTCGAGTACACCCGGCCAGAGGGCCAGATCCCGATCTTACCGGCGGCGAACGGGTTACCGTACTCGCCACCGAGTTCCTTGGTCTGCTCAGCAGCCGGCGATACCTTGTCCTTGTGAATCTTGTTGATCAAGTATTCCCATGCTTCGCCAGCCTCAGGCAGGTCATACATGGTCTTGGACAGGGTGTCGTTAAACGGCTTCTTCATCCCGTTGGAGTACATCTGGGGCATGTACTGGAACTCATAGTCATCACGAGCCCAGGTACCGTACGTGCCGGCATCTGCGTCCGTCATTTTCTTGTCCATGTCGCTCCAGTCGTCCCAGTTCCAGCCACCATCGGAGTCAGGAACTGTAACGCCAGATTGCTCCATCAAGGAGACATTGCCGACGAATCCACTGATTGCGAACTGGAAGGGCATTCCGTACTGCTTACCAACCATGTCGGTCGGCTGCGGGAAGGAATGATCCATGCCGTTATCGGTGTAGGCGTCAGGCAGGAAGTAGTAGTCGGACTTAACCACGTCCAACTGCGGCAAGAGATCACTGATTTCAGTGAAGGCTCCGTCCTCGTTGAAGCGGATGAAGTCAGACTGGGACAGCAGGGCCACGTGTGGCGCTGTTCCCGCCGCGAACTGGATCGCCAAACTGTCGATCAAGTTACCGGTCGGCTCTAGCTTCACAAAGATGTCTGGTCGAAGTTCAGCGAACTTCTGCAGACCCCACTGCATGGCCGCACCACGCGGACCAGCGGTGTGGTCAGTAACAAACCGAATCTCAAAGTTGGTCTTCTTAGCAGCTACTTCTACGGTCTTGACGACTTGCTTCTCGACCGCGACCTGCTTTTCAACGACCTTTTCTACCTCGACAATCTGAGTCACAATCTTTTCGACTTCTACGGTCTTGGTTTCACCACAGGCCGCGAATGCCGCAATGCTTGCGACGCCCGCAGCACCGATTCCGGCGCTACGGAGTACATGTCGACGTGACAGGTTCCTCAATGGACCCTCCCCATCTGCGTCTCTCGAAACGTCTCGAGAGCTATTACAGGCGAGACGTTACGCCATATGAGGGCAATCCGACAACATTTCATTAGGAAATATTTGGAAATGTATGCTTTTTTCCGGTGGTGGTTGGGGCTCCGTTTAGCTGGTTTCATTGGGTGCAGAGGCGATCACCGCCACGGAATTTCTGGTATGGGGAGCAAATCCTCGGAGACCACTATGGCTAGCCACCCAGCCTCACATGAAGACTATGCGACCGTGTTCGCGCGCCTCTATCCCGAATTTCGTACGACCTAGGCGCGCTATCTCGATATCGAAAGGGATCGTTGGGGGCGGGCTTTGGGATTGGCTGCCTGCTGGCCGCAGAACAAGGTCACGGCGCGTTTCCTGTTCGAATACGACGTTGAGTCGCTCTTCAAGGTCGCCAAGAAGTGCAACAACGTCAGCAATCCGCACATGAGGCCCGGGTCCATGAGGGGAAGCGATATTCATCAAAGTGATGATGTTGTGGTGGCGCCTGAAGAGCTTCTCAGCCACACTGCTGCTGCTACCGGTCTCTTGGAGTTGTTATGGCGAGCCTTAGGCCCAACAGGGTCAAACAAAAAATGTCGAACGGTGATGTTGCCGTAGGTGTAATGGGTCCTGTTATGACAGCGGATCTGATCGATGTGCTCGGGCCTATGGGCTTCGATGCTGTATGGCTGGAAGGCGAGCACGGACCTGTGGATTTTGGTGATATTCCTGACTTGACGCGAGCGGCTGACCTGTGGGGGATGACGTCTATTGTTCGCGTGAATGAAAACAGGTATGGGCCGATTTATCGAACGCTTGATTTGGGAAGTCAGGGCGTATGTGTGCCGCATGTCGACACGCGTGATCAGGCCCAAGCGGTTGCCGATGCAGCCAAATTTGCTCCATTGGGCAAGCGAGGTATCGCGACGTCGCGTCAAGGTTATGGGGTCCCTCATTTTTTTGAGGCTGCGAACGCTGAATCCTTGGCGATCATCCTCATTGAAGACATTGTTGCCGTGGAAAACCTTGACGAGATTCTTGAAGTGGAAGGCGTGGATCTGTTTTATGTAGCGCCTGGAGATCTTGGTCAAAGCCTGGGGCATCTTGACCGGACGCATCCCGAAGTCTTGGCAACGGTTGAGCGGGCGATTGCAACGATCGTTGCTGCTGGCCGCCCAGCTGGAACGCTGGTGACGACGGAATCGGTATCTCATTACACTGACCTGGGTGTCCGCTTTGTCACAACGGGATACACGCCTTGGTTGGAACGTGGAGTGAAGGATTTCCACAGGGCTATGGCCCACGGGCGTTAAAGAGGTAATGCAGAAAGACTTGAGATGCCCTTCGCAGCGGTAGGGCACACGTGCATCGCCTTTGCGGTTACGTGGAGCCACCTACGTGCCGAGCGGTTTGAGCTACTTGCTGCGCCGTCTGCAAGAGATGAACGGGGTTAGACCTCCAGCGCGGCTTCTACATCTGCCTGGGTGTCTCGTAATTGCGTCGGACGCACGATGACCTGCTCAATAAGTGCGCGCTGTGGTAGTCGGGCACATAGCAGGATGATCTCGGCCATATCGTCCGAGTGCATCATGGTGCGCCGGGCATCGTCATCGGGTACCAGAGCGCGACCATCGAGGATCGGCGTGTCAACCTCGCCAGGGTAAATAGTGCATGCCCGAATGCCTCGATTTCGGAACTCATGATTAATGTTTTCCATGAGGTTAGCTACGGCTGACTTTGAGGCTGCATAGGCTGCTCCAGCCATAGGACTTGCGTTGATCGCCGCGTATGATCCAACGGTGATGATCGTCCCGTGTCTACGCTCCAACATTCCGGGCAGAACTGCTTGGGTCAAGAGCATTGGGCCAGTGACGTTTACCCGCATGACGTAGTCCATCGACGTAGCGTCGGTTGTCCGAATGCTGCGGGCTGTCGTGTTAGTGCCGGCATTGTTGATGAGCATGTCCACAGCACCAAATGTCGACGTCGCTTCAGCGACGATTGTTTCGGCAGCGTTTGGTTCGACGAGGTCAGCCGGCACACTTATAGCGGTTCCGCCGGCTTCATTTATCTCGGCGAGAGTGGCGGTGAGTAAGTTTGTTCGGCGCCCAACGAGCACTACCGATGCACCCTCAGCAGCAAAAGCTAAGGCTGATGCCCGGCCGATACCGGAGCCTGCTCCGGTCACGATGACGATCTGGTTATTTAGAGGTGGCATGGTGGTGGATACTCCCTTCGGCCTTGGTTACTGACTCTGGCCTCGAGCTGAAACGGGCCAGATATCGGTAACGACTCCGTTGCTGGTGGCATAGGCGTAGTCGTAGAGATTGACACATGGGCAGATATGGTTAGGGATGACTTGGAGTTGATCACCAATCCTGTAGCTGTCAGCGTCTGGAACGTTAAGCACCCCGTGTTCGTCAGAAAGACTCACGATTGTGGCATCGGGCCGCCCAACAACAAGTCCGAACCCGGTGTTTTTCAGAATACTTGGTCCCCGCCGGTCGGATGTGAGGGCCTTGGCTCCCGCGTCGATGACGACCCGGTTCGGTGCCGGTTGATTGACGATCGTGGCTAACACCGTTGCTGCACACCAGTCTGTATGACCGAGGAAGTTAGCGTGAGAGCCATCGTTAAAGACGGCAGTGCCTGGTCGGAGTTCATCAATACCGTTTCGGAACACCCCGGCCAGCAAGGAGGGTGTAGAGCCCATGCTGACTTCACACGAACTTCCGGTTGCCGAGCGGACCTCTTCAGCTATTGCCAGCATATGAGTCTGGGCTTTATCGGCGATGGTGGCGAGATCAGCCCCGTCACGGGCATTGTAGTCATGGCCTTCATGGGTGTAGATACCGCGAAGGTTCAATCCTGATGCGTCCAAGACCTGCCGGGCTAGTGTGAGTGCTGACGAACTATCGGAAACTCCTGTTCTGGCTTGGCCCACGTCCACTTCGATGCTGATGTCGATCGATCGGGAGTCGAAAAATGCGTGTTTGAGACTTTCGACCTGTTCCGGGTGATCTACGCCGATAGCCAGGCGGACTCGTTCGGCCAGCGATTGGAGTCGCCGTAACTTGGGGGCGCCGACCACCTGATTTGCAATGAAGACGTCATCGATGCCCCCGTCCGCAAAGACCTCTGCTTCTCCGGTCTTCGCACAGCAGATTCCCTGGGCACCGGCTGCCATTTGCTGGTGTGCCACGTCGAGCATTCGGTGGGTCTTGATATGAGGTCTGAGACGGGCTCCAGCTTCCTTAGCAATCGCACTCGTGCGGCTGATATTTGTCGCCAGGACCTGTGTGTCAATGAGCAAGG
The DNA here is from genome assembly GCA_002433065.1 of Chloroflexi bacterium UBA6622. GTDB lineage: Bacteria > Chloroflexota > UBA11872 > UBA11872 > UBA11872 > UBA11872. The sequence goes on along the minus strand of DJHK01000033.1, from coordinate 64,900 downwards.
CTGGCGTGTCGAGTTCGTGTAAGGGTCGACCGACATTGCTGCCAACATCTCGTCCTGGCATCAGAAACTATTTCTCCGAGGTCGTGGTGTGAGACCGAAGAGTGTAAGAGATCCGATTATCGGGTTGCAGACGAATCAGTGATCTGGAACGTGTATAGCTCCGCATCACGCATGATGAATCGAAACCGTCGATGTTCAGGCCGAGAGGTATAGCCCGATACCGTGCTGGTGGCTGCTGGGATCGGTACGGGAATCTTGTGGTCGCCGTTCCATGTCACCACGTGTGAGGTGGCATCGGTTGTGAAGGGATCGCATTGGTCCAAGCTTTTTCCGGGAAGGGCCTCATTGCGAACGTCGGTGACTTCGACCTTGATGTAGCCGTTCGGCCCGCAATCACCGTTGATGATCAAGGTATCACCCGTGGCGATGAGAGGTTGTGTGGCGAACATGCCCTCACGTACCCGATGTGCGCCAATAGAAAAGAAGCCATTAAGGCGCAGTCGGGCGAGGCCAAGGCCTTCCTGAACCTTGCTGCTGTCGTAGGCCTCTTCCACATCAAGCCCTTCTTGACGGCCAACCATCCACCAATCGTGATGACATGATGCCCCGCCGTAGTACACCCACATCTCGTCGCCCTGGGGGATGACGCGTGGTGTAAAGATCTGGAATTCATCCCAGGATCCGCGTGTGCCGTTTGTTAGCCACGGTTTGCCTGGTGCCAGACGCGTCCAGTTTTTTCCATCACGACTATGTGCCAGTTGAATGTCCGAGGTGTTCGACACCATGTGGAACACTTGGATAAAGCCGAGCCATTCGTTGCCGATACGCAGCGGCCACATGCCGTACAGTCCATCGTCGAGGTTGTCGAAGGCAGGATCTGGCGCGAGGATGAGGCGTGGTGTACTCCATCGGCGTAGATCGGGACTCTCTGACTGGAATATTCGACGTACTGCCCGTCGATTTGGGGTGTCCATAACGGGGTCGAAGCCGGGAGACCCACCCAGTACAGTCGCGTTGGGTTCACGTGTTCTGGGCGCGAGTTCTAGCAGTGGATGTCTTGTGTTGCTCAGGTACGTTTGTGTTTCAGGGTTGAAAAAAGGAAAGTTCACGTCACCAAGTCGGGATCCGCTGGATCCAAATGTGGGCTGATCTTCATCGATGATCCAGTGCACACCGTCAGGGGAGGAGGCGCTTCGCATCTGCGCGCCTGGTTGTTCATCCGCAACTGCGAACCCTGGGGGTCCATGGAAGAAGATCGCTTTGAACTTTCGGTTCGGGTTTGGTTCCAATGGATCTTCGATAGGCGCGAATCCCCACGCGTTACCAAATTCTTCGCTACCTAGCAGGATGTTGGTGTCTTTCCCGTTTTCGGTTACAAGCCCCATTGAGGGCTTTTCCCAGGTGAGGCCGTCGTCAGACCGTGCATAGAGTTGACGGAATCGACTTATGTTCCAATCAATGATCGTGCCTCCGACCCGCGCTAACTTTTCACTGTCGATGTTTAGGTCCCGATAGATGCAATGAAATTGGCTGGTCTCCGTGTCTTTCCATACTTGGTAATCGCTGGAATTAAAGTCCACGACGTGTTCCCAAGCCTGATCACATTTGATGAGCGGGTTCAGAGGATCTTTTTGTGGGGAATGCATGGTACGGGTGACGTTTTGGGCTTCTTCGAGCAAGGAATTGTCAAAAAAGAACTGTGGCTCGTTGCTGATCACGAGTTCGGTTGAGTCGCGCGTGCTCATACGTCGGTATACGCATCCCAGTGGGCAAAATACATTGGTGGCAGTTTACGAAAGGTCGGCTTCGTGTCGTATTGTCATGCGTGTTATGTCTAAGGCGAGATTACTGTGAGTACCCAGGCGCCCCCGCTCCGGAATTGGATTGCGAATGAATGGACGGAACCACGGTCCACGGACGCGGTAGAGGTTACGAACCCGGCGTCCGGCGCTGTTATCAGTGAGACTCCGATGGCTTCACTCGCCGATGTAGAAGATGCTGTGCAGGCGGCACAGGATGCATTTGATGGTTGGCGTCGCACACCCGCGGTGGATCGTGCTCGCCTGCTGTTTCGGCTTCACGCGCTTGTGGAAGAGGAATTTGAGGCACTCGCTCGTACTGTCACTATTGAGAATGGCAAGACGCTTGAGGAGTCTCGGGGTGAAGTGCTCCGAACGCTCGAGAATATTGAAGTCGCCGCCGGGATCCCTTCGCTCCAGATGGGTCAGTTTTCTGCTGACATCTCACGTGATATTGATGAAACGTGTGTTCGGGAACCGATGGGTGTGTTCGCCCAAATTGGGCCCTTCAACTTCCCATCGATGGTTCCGTTCTGGTTTGCGCCATATGCGGTTGCGACTGGTAACACCTACGTAATTAAGCCGTCACCCCAGACACCACTAAGCCAGGCTCGGATGATGGAATTGGTGCAGCAGGCGGGGTTCCCGGCCGGTGTTATTAACATGGTGCATGGCGGGGCGGCCCAGGCAGAAGGGCTTGTAACGAATCCGCTGATACAGGGTGTTTCGTTTGTTGGCACCACGCACGTTGCGCGACGAATCTACGAACTTGCTGGTTTGCATGGCAAGCGGGTGCAAGCGCAAGGCGGTGCGATGAATCATCTCATCATCATGCCGGACGCCAACCTGGACGCGGCAATTCCTAACCTGATGGGGTCTATATTTGGCTGTGCCGGGCAACGGTGCTTGGCGGGTTCAGTGGTAGTGGCACAGGAAGAGATATACAACGAATTTCGGGAACGTCTTGGCGCGGCGGCGGCGGCGATGCGCTTGGGTGATGGACTTGATCCGACGGTCGATATGGGTCCTGTTATCTCCTTGGATGCTCGCACCAGGATCCTGACCGCGATTGACGAGGCTGCTGCGTCGGGGGCTTCCTTGGTCACCGATGGGCGTGGTGCTGCAGCGGATGATTTGCCCGGTGGCTATTGGGTAGGTCCTACGGTCGTTGATGAGGTTACGCCGGACATGCAGGTTATGCGCGAGGAGGTGTTTGGTCCGGTGGTAAGCCTCCGGCGGGCTGGTGGTCTCCAAGAAGCGATTGACATCATTGACGAAAGTCCGTTTGGCAATGCAGCCTCGATTTACACGAGCAACGGTGGCGCTGCTCGAGAGTTTGCTGCACGAGTCAATATTGGTAACGTCGGTGTCAATGTTGGTGTCGCGGCGCCGATGGCCTTTTTCCCCTTTTCGGGGCGTAAGGAGTCGTTTTTTGGAGATTTGCATGGCCAGGCTGGCGACGCGGTGAGGTTTTTTACCGATTCAAAGGTGATTGTTTCACGATGGCCGGGATCCTCCGACGGCCGAGATCCTTGGGACTGATTGGGTATGGCTGATTGGTTACGTGATCGGTACTCCGATATGGAACGGCCAGCCGCCGATGCCGCGTATCTCCGCAACCTTCATCCGGCTATTTCGGCCATACAATCACAGGTTGAGGCTGATGCAGCTCGTGAACAGGAACCAATTACCGATCGAGCGTCTGCCAGGTTTTTAGCCATGTTGGTTCGGGTAAGTGGTGCCCGGCAAGCGCTCGAAATAGGAACCAATCTTGGTTATTCAGCGTCGTGGATTGCGGGCGCGCTCCCATCGGACGGCTTGCTGACGTGTGTTGATATCAGTGCTGAGTTGCTGGACCGGGCGCGGGCTGCATGGTTACGGGGGGGGATCGACGGTCAAATCGAGACTCATTGTGGCAAGGCATTGGATGTCTTGCAGCGTCTTCCAGGGCCATACGATTTCGCGTATATCGACGCAAACAAAGAGGACTACCAGGGTTATCTCGATGCGGTCATCGATCGTCTGCGCCCTGGAGGTGTTGTTGCCGTTGATAACTTGTTGTGGGGTGGTCAGGCGGCCAAAGACCCCGAGGATATTTCCCAGTTACGTGAGACGACTCCCTTGATTCGGGCGTTTAATAGGGCCTTTCTCGATGATCCCCGTTTGGATTCGACCATCGTGCAGATTGGTGACGGTATTGGGGTCGGCGTCACTCGCTTGGGCTGACGTACCGGCTGACACAATCACCGCAACCACGAGCCTATCGAAAGAATTCTGGTTGTTCGTTCGGGCCAGATGGTGCAGGTCGATCGGCAACTCAGATTACGGATCCGACGTTCCGGAGCACACGAGTATGGCGTAATGCGGAAAGATGTATGGTCGAATGATTGACGAATTCCCGTCTGATGCCTAGGTTCTGGCAAACAAGTGTGCATAAGGACCTAATTTGTGATTACAAACACAGCCAAGCAACGTATGCAAGACGGCAAGGTCGCGCTGGGTGCGGTGACTGGCCTCGGTGCACCGTTTACTGCGGAACTCCTGGCCCGGATGGGCTTTGATTGGGTGCTGATCGACAACCAGCATGGGTCCTGGGATCGCTACTCGTCGATGCTGGGATTTATGGCGGTTCGTGCTGGGGGATCCATCCCCATTGTGCGAGTTCCAGAAAACGACTATTACGCCATCGGCCGTTTGCTTGACGAAGGTGCGTTGGGTGTCATTGTTCCAATGGTGGATAACCCTGATGAAGCTGAACGCGTGGCGTTTGCGTCACGATATCCCCCGGCGGGCGGTCGTTCGGTGGGTGCCGGTGGGGCGAGTGCGTACGAACCGGGTTATGGCGAACGCTTTAACGATGAGGTGTTCGTCGCGATTCAGTTGGAGTCTCGGGAATCTATAGAGCGGGCGGACGACATCATGGCCGTCGACGGGATCGATGGCTGTTGGCTTGGTCCTGCTGACCTTGCGAATTCGCTCGGTCATCCTCGCCACTCGGCGGAGCATGATGAAGCTGTACTCCAGATGGTGGAAGCTTGTCAGAAACATGGGAAGGCCGCTGGGCTTGCCGCTGGTGACGTGGAACAGGTTACGAAGTGGGCGGACGCCGGCTGTACGTTCTTGAGCGCAGGGAGTGATAAGGGGTACATCATGTCGGGTGGCATGGCGGAACTTGATGCGCTGAGTCGGTTCCGGGGCTAGTGGCGGCGGGAACATTCCGAGTTCCACGGACGGGGTGGTTATCTGTTCGTGTGGATATGTTGTCGCAGGCCCGACTTGGCTTTACAGACAGTGTGGTCCCGCCGGTCTTTACCGCTCACGGGTCGAGGTTTGTAGATAGCGACGGATCATCGCGATGAAGATTACGGATGTCACCGTACGTCGGGTTGATGTGCCGCACCCCCATCCATATCGGCATCAGTGGTCACCTCCAAATTTTTTGGAGCGGTCACGAGAAGCTTCGATCGTCAAGATTTCTACAGATATCGGGTTGGTCGGATGGGGGATTACCCACATGGATCATGACGCGGCCATCCGGGATGTCGTGGCACCGGCCCTCCGTGGCCATGACCCACGAGCCCTCGGTCAGCATATTCAGGTCATTCGAGCCACGCGGGCGTTTGTTGTGGATACCGCGCTCTGTGACCTTGTGGGAAAGGCAGCCGGAGCACCGTTACACCACTTGTGGGGGTTTAATGAGACTCGGATTCGTGCCTATGCCAGTACGGTGGTGGCCTCGACGCCGGAACAACGTGCTGAGGATGCGATGCGGTATCTGGAACAGGGATTTACGGCGATCAAGCTGCGTACGGCGTTTCCAACGATGGCTGAAGATGTGGCGCTGGTGGCTGCGGTCCGGGCTGCTGTCGGTGATCGAATGGAAATTATGGTAGATGCCAATCTTGCGGGTGGCATCGGTCATATCGGTCGTGAGGTTTGGGGTTTTGACCGAGCAATGGCGACGGCACGGGAGCTTGAGCAATTAGATGTCGTGTGGCTGGAGGAACCTCTAGCCCGTGATGACATTCAGTCGATAGCACGGTTAACTGCTGAGACTGAGATCGCGATCGCGGGAGGCGAAGGTGATGTCGGCTATGAAACGTTTGTGGCCCTGCTACGCGCTGGGGCCTACGACATCCTCCAGCTTGACGCCACGATTTGTGAAGGGTTATCGCAATTTATCGGAATCGCCGGTGCGGCTGACTTTGCCGGTCGACAGGTGATTCCGCATCATGGTGGGACAGGTGTCGGTATAGCAGCCCATCTGCAATTTGGCGTGTGTGTTCCGAACTGTCCCTATATGGAGTTTATTCTCGATTCACCGTACCGAACGGTCGAGCATTACCAGCAATTGGGCGGAATTGTTGTCGAGCCCTTATGGATTGACGATGAGGGGTTTGTTGAAGTGCCGACAGGTCCCGGGCTCGGTATGGAGGTCAATGAAGAGGCCATAGAGGAGTATGAGATTGATGCCTAGTGAATGGGAGGTAGCTGTTGTGGTGGTTGGGCGATGAAAATCACGGATCTTGTTGTAAGACGGGTTGACGTTCCTCATTCCCGCCCGTACCGCGGGGCTTGGCAACCTCCGGGCTTTGTGGACCGATCGCGCACGGTAACCATTGTGAAGATTGAGACGGATGTTGGCTTGGTGGGTTGGGGTATTGGTGATGTTATTGATGAGGTGATGGTTCGCGAGGTGGTGGCTCCCGAGTTGATCGGCAAGGATCCTGGCGCTCTGGACCAACATATCGTTGTGTTGCGGCGAACTGGGGCGTTTCTTGTAGATATGGCCCTTTGTGATCTTGTCGGCAAGGCGGTTGGCCAACCATTGCACCGGTTATGGGGTTACTCGGCGACTCGTGTTCGAGCCTATGCCAGCACGATTGTCGCGGCGACCGCTGAACAGCGCGCGGAAGATGCGTTGCGATATCTCGAGCAGGGCTTTACAGCGATTAAATTGCGCATTGCATTCTCGACGATGGATGAGGATGTTGGGTTGGTCACGGCCGTGAGAGACGCCGTGGGCGACCGCATGGAAATCATGGTTGATGCCAATTACTCTCACAGCTTGGAGTTCGATCATCGGCCGTCGTGGTCCTACTCACGGGCCTTGGCGACGGCGCGTGAACTCGAACAGCTTGATGTTGTTTGGCTTGAGGAACCGCTGGCTCGTGATGACCTGGAGGGTCTTACCAGGCTCACAGCAGAGACGGGCATTGCGATTGCTGGGGGCGAAGGTGATATTGGCTTTGAGAAACTGAATCGTCTGCTGGAGGTTGGTGCTTACGACATCCTGCAGGCGGACTGCAGCATATGCGAAGGGCTGTCGCAATTCATACGACTGGCGGCCGCCGCTGAATTCTGTGGCCGACAATTTATCCCCCACCATGGATGCACGGGTTTGGGATTGGCCGCGCACATGCAGTTGAGCGCCTGTGTCGGGAATTCACCGTACGTTGAGTTCATTCTGGATCCGCCGTATCGAACGGTTGAGGTCTATCAGCAGCTTGGGGGCATCGTTGCGGAACCGCAGTGGATTGATAGCGACGGGTATCTACCCGTGCCGACGGGTCCCGGACTTGGCGTGGATGTGGATGAAGCGGCAATTGCGCAATACGAAGTTAGTTTTTAACGAGAGCCTTTGTTTGGGGCGGACGGTCTGGTCCCGTCCGCGTCGAGCTGGGTGATGGGACCGGGTCGGACCCGCTTAGCTGTCAGGGCCCCAATGGCGAGGGCGGTTTTTTTCGATGCACCTGCTCCGCGGACAATGGCTTCAGTTGATTCCCTAACGTGGTGAAATACCGTATCGCGATTGTCGTCGTCAGGCCCGGGGCCGCCATCTGAGGCCCATATTTTTGCAAGACGATCGGCGAGCAACTCGCTGATCACGACAAGGTCCCGAGCCAGACGCCGAGTGGTTGTTTCGTCAGTGGTGGAGGGTGTTGGGATGGTGCGGTTCTGTATCCACAGGCTCGTAATCGAGGTTAATGTCGAGGCGATGGCCGCCGCAATGAGGGCCAAGACTAGGGATTGCATAACAGACGAGTGTAGGTCCTACAGTTGTGTCGTGGGTGAAGAATGGTGATGGCGGCTGAAAAACATTTTGGAGTGGGTGGGCGCGATAGGACTCGAACCTATGGCCTCGCGGATGTGAACCGCGCGCTCTAACCAGCTGAGCTACGCGCCCACGTGGCTCATCGTATCAATGGCATCGTAATGCAATGGTCATAGTTGGTGCACGGTATCGTCAATGACCAAAATTTCGACCGGATCTCCGGTCGATATCGCTTGGCCCTCGTAGATGACTGCCAGGCCCTTTCCCTCGGTGAGTGAGGACATTCGATACGAACCCTGGTCACCGGCACTTCGGCAGACAAGTCTGTCGTTTTCACGTTCTATCGTGACACGAACATAGGTTCGCTTTCCATCTGAACTGTACAAGTTCTCGCCTGCTACGGCATGGATTCGTGGGTGTAGTAGATCGGTGTGCCCCATCAATCGGAGCAACGCCGGTCGGACAAATATCATGAATCCCACCATGCTAGAGACGGGGTTTCCTGGAAGGCCAATAAGAGGCGTGCCGTTGACCACGCCGAACGCGAGGGGTTTCCCTGGTCGCATGTTGACTTGCCAAAAATCCATTTCTCCTTGGCCCGCAAGAACGTGTTTAACGAGATCAAGATCACCCATAGATACACCACCGATGGTTACCACAATGTCGGTTTCGGAGGCCGACTGCAGTGCGAGTCGCAGCTCTTCAACACTGTCGCCAACAATCGGTTGACGTTTGGGAGCGGCGCCGATCGCACGTGAGGCGGCTTCGAGGGCCCATGCATTGCTGTTACGGACGAGGCCAGGTCTGAAGTCGGCATCAATCTCGACGACCTCGTCCCCCGTTGGGACGATTGCGACTCTCGCTCTCGGGTGGATGGACACGTTTGTCACCGCTACTGATGCGAGAACGCCGATGGTGGGGGCTCCAATTGTTGTCCCAGCTTCGATCACTAAATCTCCCTTGAGAATGTCCCCGCCGGCGGGCCTAATGTTTTCTCCGGGGCTAACCGGGGTTTGTACAGAGACAGTTGATTGGTTGCTGGAATCTGTGCCGCGCGGCGAGGTGCCAAGTTGCCCCCAATCTCTTCTATCCGTGTCTTCAAATGGCACGATAGCGTCGGCCCCTGCCGGAATTGAAGCGCCGGTCATGATACGGGCTGCTTCACCACGGTGAACGGGTGTAGGGCTAATGTGACCAGCTGGTATTTCATCAATCACATTAAGTGTGACAGGACAGTCTGCCGAGGCATTTGCTAGATCCGCAGCATGCACTGCATATCCATCAAAGGCAGAGTTATCAAATCCCGGTACATGGTCGTTGGCTTTAACATCAACAGCCGACACTAGGCCTAACGAGCGGTCAAGGCCAACCTTTGCTGCGGGCAGAGGCTCTATGGCTCGAAGGATTCGATCGAGGGCTTCGTCCACCGAAAGTGGTGCTGGATTAGTAGGCACGCTTCTGAAGTATCTGTGGGTTTACTGACGCTACAAGTCTAGTCGGCTTGACCATGACGGGATGTGAGGAATGGTCGAACTGCTGGTGTTCGGAGTTCAGAGATTGCTATTCTCGACCTATCAGGTTTAGCGATGACTACGGACGGTAGGTGCGGATGTTTAGGAAGCTAGGGTTTTTTGCCGTCATTGTTGGCCTTCTGGCCTTTGTTTATCGAAAGGCTAAAGGTTTTATGACCGGTGAAGATTCCGATTTGCCTGAGTAGTTAGTTTCATCTCTGCCACTCGGTGATCTTTGGGTGGTGGGCCTAGCAGCACGGCGGTTGCCTGGAATCTGCCTGTGCCATTCCTCGGTAGCTCAACGGTAGAGCATGCGGCTGTTAACCGCAGGGTTGCAGGTTCGAATCCTGCCCGAGGAGCCATGTGTGCGGGCGCTCAGTAAATGATTTCTCGTTCGCGCATCGGAGTGGTCAGGATTAAAAGCTGCGGAGGAAGCATGGCCGAACCTGTTGCCATTGTCGATGATCCCAATGCCTGCCGCAGCGACGGCCAGTCGTGGAACTCTGATTTTGAAGTCTACATGCTGAGGATTGTGAATCATCCTCTGTATGCAGGGATGCCGAACTCAGCCACTAATGGAAGGATCCACTGGGAGGTTCCTCCGAATCGAGGATTAGGACGCTCCCTGTACACGCATCATCGGCGAGTGGGCCGTACCCGTGTGTGTTATCGCCAGGGCATGGTGTAGTGATGTCAGCAATGAGTAGGCGAAAACTCTTTCGTTTTTGCACTCGTGGGTCGTTCGCAGCCTTTGCGCCTGTGGTTTTGGCTGCGTGTAATGGGACCCAGCCTACGGCTGAGAAAACGCCTGTCGAAACACCGGTACTCGGAGTACAAACTCCAGAGGCTCTAAAGCCCAAGATAGAGACTCGGACTGCAACCACTCCTATCGAGAAGGTCGCCACGCGAATAGTTGAAAATATTCCTGTTGTTCAAAAGGTGGTTCAGGCTGTGCCGCAGCGGGTGACGGCAGTTATTCGTCTCGCCAATGATCATTCGTCGGGGGCACGAGGCGCTGCGATGAGATGGGCTCTGCAACAGCTGGCGCAGGAAAAACCTCATATTTCCATTCGGTTCGAACCTAGCAACCCTGATTACAGGGAGACATTTTCGCTGCATGCGGCTGCCGGAACTCGGGCTGATCTCGCCATGTTGGATGGGGGGTTTTTTAATAGTTGGGTGCATCGCGGGGCTTTTTCACCCATTAGCGAAGCTTTGGAAACTTTTGACGAATGGAATGCTGAACGTTGGTATGCGCCGCCTGACGAAATGTCGGTTGGGCAGTTTGACGACGATCGATTTAGCCGCAAAGCGCCGCATGCGATGGGATATCAAGGAGTCATGTTTGGGCTGCCGTATCAGGGCAACATCAATGGTGCGATATACAACTTCACGTTAATGGAGAAGCAGGGCATACCTGCTCCGATTGAGGGCAAGCACCGTCTTGAGAAAGAGGCGTGGGATTTGTTCAGGAAGGGTACGGATCCCGACGCTGGGACATATGGTTTACAAATGCACCCGAATCCGTGGATTATATGGGGCAGTTGGGCTCGAGGTACTCAGGCGTCTGGCAAGCATATGTACCGAGCCCCTGATCAGTTGAGTTGGGATCTGTTCAATGATGGTGGTGATCGGGGATTTGAACTGGCGATCAAAACTTTGCGTAGTGGGCCGATCGCAGTTCCTTTGGACGACATTAAGACTGTGGCTGGAGAGTTCAGGAGTCCCTTCGCGGCAGGCAACCAGGTTCGGCATTGGACCAGTGGTGGACTCGGGAATTTGACCAAGGAAGTAAGGTCTCGCTTCGCTTGGGGACTAGGCCCGGTGGAAGAGGGCAGCAATGGGCCACACCCGCATCATTTCACAAACCAGGGGCACTACTGTATGGCGGCGGCAACCACGAATGGCATCGTCGAGGAATGCACGGAGACACTACTCTTTCTAGCCGGGGAGAGGGTTCAGCGTCGGATTGCGATCGATCGTGGTTCGTTGCCGATGTTGAAAACAGTCGTAGGGTCAGATGAATTTAAGGAGGGTTCTCCGGATAATCACGGGTATTACAAAACGTGGATGGATAAGGATGATCACCATCACTGGCAAAATGGGCATCCCGGCTGGTGGGAATGGTATGAAGCCTTTCGGGCTGCCGATTCAGCGTTTTCAGGTGAGACTAGTGTTGATGAAGGCATGCGGAAAATCATCAAAACTTCTGACCGCGCGCTCAGGAATTCATACGAGGCCTATGTTCAGTGGAAGGATTGGGTTAAAGCTCTAACGCCTTAAAGATGGTGGCCTTTCGTACTGGAGTTTAGCTCTGTACTGATTCAGAAACGCCGGCTGATTCGCCTAATGTTTAGGGCTGGATGCACCTTGTCGATTTGTATAGGCCCACCACTCGCGAACTCGCCCGGCAACAGTATTGTTGTCAGCTGTCAGCCACGCATGTCTGCCAATGTTTTTGCGAAAATATTGGTCGATGTCCGGATCATCGGGTGCTGTTGTTTCGAACAGCCCTTGCTGTTGCTGTGAGGGGTTGTAGCGAATCTTGAACATGTATCGAGATTCGTTTGACCTGTTTGGTTGCGCGCAGTGCCATAGCAGGCTGTGGGAGAAGATGATTCGGCCTCCTGGCCCGGAAAGATGTTTCTGTCCAGAAAAATTCTTGTATCGGCCGAGATCTCGTCCAGAGACAGATCGAAGATGTGATCCGGGAAGAATTAACGTGGGTCCCATTTCCCGCGGTACGTCATGGGGGAAATACAGCGTCAGAATGTCGAAGTCCCACGGTTCATTACCGATGAGCTGAACGCTAGTTCGATCTTGATCAACATGCCATTGTTGAGCAACACGATGTCCTCCTGGTGTGATGTGTAGCCATGAATGGTTTTGGATGGGCTCGGCTCCCATCAGGCCTTTCAGGATCCGCTGAAATTGCGGCAATTTATGTACTTCTTTAACTGCTTCTGAGTGGTCCCAAAATGCGTTCAGATCAAGGCCAGTCCAGCGGGCATCTTTTGGCTGATTGGCGGCATCATTTTTGACTTCAGCGTTCAGTTCATCAGGGACAGGTTCGTCCATCTCTATATAACCATCCAAAACAAATTGAGCCATCTCTTGAGCTGTGAGTAGCCCGTGTTGGTTTGTACTACCTGTCGTGGTTACCACTTGGACACCTCCGTCACCAAGGCGAGTCTGGGTTAATCGAATTTCTGGAGGACATACTCGTAGAGTAGATGTCCTGTTTGGAAATCGGTTGGATTTTCAGGTAGTCGTGGTGTTTGCAATACGTTCCAATCGTCTCTCATTGCATCAAGAACCGAAGCGTATGGAGGCTCGTCTTCGTCCCCTGACTGCATTTGGACGTCAGCTTCACTGACGGAAGGATCGAACATGGCCCACGCTACTACCTGTGAGTCCAGATCTGGTGTTGTCAGATGCAAGAAAAGAAGCTTCTGCAGGTCGAACTCCGTTCGATTTATTCGACTACTGGTCTAGTGGGCAGGTCGCCAACTGCTAGGACCATTATGACTTGTACTGGTTCCGTACTGTGCTAGCGTTACCCGATTCAAGGAGTGTAGCTCAGCTGGAAGAGCGCCGGTCTCCAAAACCGTAGGTCGGGGGTTCGAGTCCCTCCACTCCTGCCAGAGCCGAAGTGGCGGAACTGGTAGACGCGCTGGTCTCAAAAACCAGTGAGGTTCATCCCTCGTGTCGGTTCGATCCCGACCTTCGGCACCATCATGCGGCAGCGGGTTCTGTTAGGAGCTCGTGATCTCCGGAATATCGAGGTCCATGCCGGGGTAGATTGTGTTGGGATCAGCGCCGTCAAAGCGCCATTTGTTCTTGTTAAAGATAACCTCCCATTTGTCCTGATCACCGTACTCGCGTTCGGCGATAGTTCTGAGAGTTTCACGGGGCATAACTTTAACCGTATGCCTTACGGCTGCCGGGCTCTTGTCCCGTTTGAGGAAATCAAGCAATCCCATTTTGGGGCTTTCTGGGTTATACCCATGGGAATTCAGAAGGGCCGGATTATATGCGCAGAAGGCGTGTGTCACAATGCAAACTCGCTGGCTAAGGGGCATCGGTTAGGAATACACGCTGCAATATTATTATTATTTATTTTCTGTTGGTTAGTAATCTGTGACATCTCCGGCACTCGAGACATTTGCTCAGCGTTTGTGGCGTGAAGCCGAAGCGAAGCGTTCGTGGGTTTGTCTTGGGCTCGACGTCGATCTGGAAAGGTTGCCGGCCCCGTTGCCTCATTCGCTGGCAGGCGCTGAGGTCTTTCTTCGCAACGTTATTGAAGCGTGTTCAGATCTTGTCGTTGCCTTTAAACCAAACTTTGCGTTCTATACCGCATTGGGTGCGGATGGATTACACCTTTTAAATCACGTTCGGGATAGTGTTGGTGATGCAGCGATTCTGATTCTCGACGGTAAGGTTGGAGATGTTGGTGACACGTCGGAACAGTATGCAAAGACAATGTTCGACGTATTCAAGGCGGATGCTATTACCTTCAATGCTTGGGGCGGGCACGACTCAATTCAGCCATTGATTAATAGGCCTGGCAAAGGTGCATTTGCGTGGGTGCGTAGCAGCAATCCTGGGGCCGACGACATTCAGGGTGTTTCTGACCATGATGGCCAATCGGTTTTTATGGGTCTCGCAAGCTCGGTAGCCGCGTGGAATGTTTCAGGGAATCTTGGGACAGTTGTTGGAGCTACACGTCCTTACGATATGGAAGTCGTTCGGGCTTTGACCCCAGGTATGCCTATTTTGGCCCCAGGTGTTGGTGTTCAAGGGGGGGATTTGGCTGCAACGGTTCAGCGAGGATTTGGCGAGGCTCCGGGCGGAGTCCTGATTAATGCTGGACGATCTGCCTTGTGGGCGGGTGATGACGTTAGCTATGCCGAGTCGGTCCGGAGGGTCGTCGAAGGTCTTCGGTCTAATATTGAAGATGCGAGGCCCAGTAACGACGTCTAGCGGGTGACCCGGGTTTCAAGCAGAGTGATGCAGCTAATGTTTGGGATGTAGTGCACTTGGAAGGAAGGGCTTCTCTCAGTATGGACACACAATGGGTTAGAAAAAATCGTTTTGAAGGCGTGTTACGCCGCCCATGCGCCTAGGATTCGAACGACCACGGTTTCTGACACAAGGGTGTTAATCGCTTTCGTGACAGCCGGTTCATCGGGGTGACCCTCCAGTTCGAGAAAGAACAAGTAGTCACCAGATTTTAGTCGCGATGGTCGAGACTGAATAAAGCTGAGATTCAGCTCTTTCTCTCGAAGATGTCCGAGCACGTCATGAAGGGCTCCCACTCGGTCACTGACTGCGACCATTAACGCTACCTTGTCTTTTCCACTAGCCGGTGCAGGAGCATCACCGAGGACGTAGAACCTAGTTTGGTTAGATGCGAGATCCTGAATGTCTTGGTGCACGACTTCCAGATTGTTAGCTTCCGCAGCGCTTAGAGGACCGATCGCGGCTGTTTCCGGTTCCTGTCCGGCACGTCGGGCGGCCTCCGCTGTGCTTGAGACTTCCATGGTTGGGATGCCCGGAACTATTCGATCCAGCCACCCGCGGCATTGGGCGAGTGCCTGGGGATGTGAGTAAATCGTGGTCCACGTTTCGGACGTAGAGGATGCGAGGAGATTGTGGGAGATTGGCAGATTTATTTCTGCCTTGATGTGGGCGTTGTGGGTGGTAAAGAGATCTAGTGTCTCGCCAATGGTCCCGCTTGTTGTGTTTTCGATGGGGACTACTCCGGCTGCACCATGCGACCGGTCAACGTAGTCGAAAATTTCATTAAAGGATCCCATGGGTACTAGTTCAGCAGACCGTCCAAAATGTTGTAAGGCGGCCTGATGGCTAAACGTATGGGGTGGTCCTAAATATGCTACCTGTACCGGTCCTTCGAGATCACGGGAGGCGGACATGATCTCGCGGAAAATGGCATGGAGGTGTTCATCGGTGTACGGACCCGGATTAAGTTCCGAGATCCGTTTTAGTACATGTTGCTCGCGATCAAGATCCAGTACCGGTTCACCAGCAACGGATTTCAAATGACCAATCTTGTGCACGATTGCGGCTCGTTCGACGAGCAATTCGACGAGGCGTTTGTCGACGGCGTCAATAGCGAGGCGTAGTTCATTGATTGACTGGGACACTACGCGCTCCTTTGTTGTTGGGACGTGATGCTAGCACCGCTTTGGTATTTGCTTCGCTCAGACTATGTTATGGGGCTGCTACGTTTCGGGTGGCTACGCTGAACGCATCAATGGCCCGATCAAGGTCGTCCCGGGTATGAGCTGCGCTGACCATGGCTCGGACTCGAGCTGCATCCTTCGGGACTGTTGGGAAGGCCACGCTTTGAACGAATATGCCCAATTCTCGCAGGTGGTCACTTAAGGCGTGTGCCTTTCGAGCGTCTCCTACGATCACTGGAGTAATTGGCGTGGAGCTACGGCCGGTATCGAGGCCAAGCTTTTCCAACCCGGTTTTGAAATAGCGTGTGTTCTCCCATAAATGTTCGACGCGTTCAGGTTGACGGCTTAGCACTCGGATAGCGGCACGAGATGCTTCGATGACTGCGGGTGGATGAGCGGTCGAAAAGAGAAGGGGCCGGACTGTTTGGACGAGATAATCCCGTAGTGCTTGGCTTCCGGCAATGTATCCACCCATCGAGCCGAGGGCCTTCGAGAGGGTGCCAATTTGAACATGGACGCGTTCATGTAGACCAAAATGATCGGTTGACCCACGTCCTCCGTGTCCGAGGACCCCACTCGCGTGGGCGTCGTCCACCATGACGATGGCTCCGAATTCTTCTGCTACTGTACACAGGTCCGGCAGCGGCGCGATGTCTCCGTCCATGCTGAAGACACCATCTGTGACAACGAGCTTGCGTTGGTCAGGTGAGCACTGCCGCAGTTGCTCCCGTAAGGAGTCTGGATCTGCATGAGCATAACGTCGAACCGTTGCTCGGCTTAGTCGACAGCCATCAATGATGCTCGCGTGGTTCAGTTCATCGCTGATAATCACGTCGTCGCGGCCCACAAGGGCGGGAATGACCCCAAGATTTGCTGTAAACCCTGACTGGAGAACGAGAGTTGCCTCTACCCCTTTCCAGGTGGCGATTTCGTGTTCCAGGGCTTCGTGAAGTTCGAAAGTGCCGGCAATTGTTCGAACGGCTCCAGCACCGCTACCCCACTGGCTAGCCCCGGCCGCGGCCGCATCGCGAAGTTCCTGGTCATTCGCGAATCCCAGATAGTCATTCGAGGACATGTTGACGAGAGTTCTGTTTTCAATCCGAACTCTCGGTCCTTGAGCTGACTGCAGTACCGGCATTGAGCGCAACGCTCCTCTCGCACGGCTATCTCGGAGATGGGTTTCAGTGAACGCAAGTGGGTCCATCGGTGTTCTCACCGCTTAGCGAATATCTGATGCTGAAGCGTAACGTTCTACGGCCTTAGTCTGTGCTGTTTCCATTGGGTTCGTATGATGTTTGTAGCGATGCCGGGATTGTCCGGCGTTTACTAATGGGGTCGGATGATGATTGAGGAGTCTGCAAGTATCGAGCTTAATGCGCCTGTCAACACGGTGTGGCAAATCGTCAACACGATCAATGATTGGGAAAAATGGCATACGGCGATTGAATCGGCCGAACGGCTAACCGCCGGAAATTGGGTTCCTGGTTTTCGGTTTCGCCAAAAGTCAGAGCGAATCGAGTTCATCTATACGATTACTGAGGTCGAACTCGGCCATACCGCTTCCTGGTCGGGCTCCCGTGCGGGGCTAACTCGGCATATGAGCGTTGAGTTGCGGTCCCTAGAGGGAGGCACTGAGGTTTTGATCACACAATCCGCGGCCGGGTTCCGTGCGGCCGGCCCGTTAGGTTTCCTTGTGCGTAGAGGCATGCGGCGTAATTTGCGTGCGTGGACACAGGGTTTACGCAAGGTGTTGGCTGAACAGCCAACAATTGGCAGTTAACCGGATGACGGGTTCCACGGATTGTTCGGGGATGCTGTCGGTTGCGGTTGAGGCTGCCCGAGCTGGCGGTGGCGAGCTAATCGACCGGTTTGATACAGATCTTGATGTGCAGTGGAAGACGTGGCAAGGGGAGAAATCCATTGTTACCGACGCCGATTTTGCTGCTGATCAAGCGATTCGGAAGGTTCTAGGTCGTCATGTGCCAAGCCACACCATTTTCTCTGAAGAGTTTCCCGAGGGAGATGTTCTTGGTGATGATGTTTGGGTGATCGATCCACTTGACGGAACTGACAACTACTCGAGGGGGCAACCGCAGTTTTGTGTGAGCGTGGCTCACACGCGTGCTGGGGTCGCCGATGTTGCGGTGATTTACGATCCGATTCGCGACGAAATGTTCAGTGCGACAGCGGGATCTGCGTCCATGCTTAATGGCCATCACATCGAAGTTACAACTCGAACCGATCCATCTGATTGCTCGGTAGCTTGGGCCCAACGTGGCGTGAACCCTGACGATGAAGTCCGATTCAATGCGGCTTTAGCTGAAGCGGCACGGGTGTTTTATCGGATTCGAATGACTGGCTCATCGGCCATTGAAACGGCATGGGTTGCGGCGGGCCGTTTTGATGGCGCCTTGTTTAGCAACGTGAAATGGTGGGATCACGCGAGTGGCGGTTTGCTTGTCCAACAGGCAGGCGGTCAGGCTACTGATGTTCATCGTCACCCAGCAGGTCCTGATAGTCGGCGGTGCGTATTTAGCAATGGGCTGATACATGACGTCATGTTGGGATTGGCGAGCAAGCACGGCCTGGAGATCCCGTTTTCTTGAGTTCGGCCGTTTGTGGACGCGATTTTCGCTAGGATCTGATAGCCAAATCGTGAAAATGTCGGAGCTTTACGAGTACTGGCGGATTATTTGTTCTATCGGCGTGTAATGTCTATGGGTAGGAATTGGTTAGATTCGGCTATGGCCCTTGCCCTTGTGGCACCGTTTATCGTGGTGACATTGGGGTTGGTGATTGGTTTTGATACGCCAGTTGGCCATGAGGGGCATGCCCACGTGCATCTTGCCGGGGGGCATGCCGACGATGCCGAGGATGGGAGGACGACCGGTGAATTCCCTGAACTATCTGTAGGGGCGGCCGTCTTCACCAATCCCGCGACCTTTGGGCTACTCCTGATCTGCCTTGCTGTTATAGCGGTCCACGTTGGTTGGGGCGCTGGTTTGGATTCGAATCAGCCTCGTCCTCCGCCTCGCTAGAACTGGGTCTTGCACGCGTATCGGTGTGCGGTTGACCGGTGTTCATGGGTTATTAGCGGTGCAACAGCCGCGTAATGAAGTTGCCAGATCTAGTTGGAGGTTTTTGAAATGCTTATTCCACATACTTGGCGAGGCCTATTTCGATCGATGCGTGTCGCGGCTCTTGCTGCACTCTTGACTTTGACGACTACGTCCTACGTGTTTGCCCACGAGGGGCGCAAGATCCACGGCTACGAGTTGGATGTTGGTTTTCTTAACGAACCGGTATATGAAGGCCAGCCGAATGCGGTCTATTTATCGGTGGCTCGCGCGGATACCGGTCATCATGAAAAGGCTGATGGGTCTTCAGTTCACCAGCACCACGATCATTCGATGGCAGCACATGCTGCCATCTTCACCTCTGCGCCTATTGAGCCCGGTGCTACGTTTAAATGGGATGTTTCGGAAGACTATGTAGGTCAGGTAATCCCTTGGCATAGCCACCTTGAACCGAACTTGGCGGGCATGCTGCAGGTGATGGTGATGGGTGAAGTCGGCCAGATCGATATTGCGCTTCAGAAAGATGGCGTCAGGCCCATTGACGTTCAGGTTGCACCTGGTGCGGTAGTGGTATGGACCAATGGGACAGATGTGCTGCAAACCGTGACCAGTGGTGTGCATGATGGCGGTTTGAGCCATGGGGATAGACAGGGTGAGCCGACAAATGATCACCCTCATGTGGGTGTGGAAGGTCTTTCTGCCTCCCTAGCTGTGGACGTTACGCATGTGGAATCAGGCGTGCAGACCCGTATGTCCCTGCAGCCTCATCCTGGCAAGGCTGGTGGGTACGTTGCCCCGTTTGTACCCACGGTCCCAGGCCGGTACCAATTCCGTTTTGTCGGCATGATTGGTGAACATAAAGTGGACGAAGTGTTTACTTCGGGGCCGACCACCTTTGATGATGTTCAATCACAATCAGCCCTGCAATTCCCGGTAACGTTACCTGCTGTTCGTGAGCTTGCCAGTGTGTCAAAGGCCTCCCAGCTAGAGGTCCGTGATGCAAGCGATGTCGCATCGAGATCGTTCATTGTTGGGTTTGCTGGCTTGCTGTTTGGTGTGACAGGTCTTGTGGTTGGGACTATCGCACTTACAGTTACGATGCGTGGCCGACGTGCGTAGATGGATGTTGTGGTGGCTGGGCCTACTTGCCAACCGCTATGGCCTATTGGTTGGGTTTTTGTTGGTGATTGCCGTGGTTCTGGCGTCGCCTGTTCGTGCACATGCCAACCTGCTACGTGCGATTCCGAGTCCAGGAACTACTGTTGAGGTTTCACCAAAAGTCGTCTACGCGGAATTTAGCGAATCTATTGATTCAGGCTTCAGTAGTGTTGACGTGGTACGTGTGGATGGACAGTCCGTTGCGACAGGTCCGGCGCGGCCTGATCCAACCAGCGATTCGGCGCTGCTTGTTCCTGTGGCGCTGCTTGAGCGCGGGACATACGTCGTCGTGTGGCGGACTCTCTCGAATGTCGATGGCCACATTATCAGGGGGTCATACGCATTCGCTGTTGGCCAGCCAGTGTCTGCAGATGTCGAGATATTCACGGCTAGAGTCGATTCCAGCCCTGTGGCCGGGCTATCGCGGGGACTTCTCTTTGCTGGAGTGATCGTGCTTATCGGTGCTCCCCTTCACATGGTGGTTCAAAGGCGAGGCTTGGTGTTCGCCCAGCAGAAGGTTTTTCAATCTCGTGTGTCTTTGCTCCTGCTTATCGGTGGCTTGCTTGCGTTCACTGGTCAAGTCGGTGTGCTTGGTGCTCAGGTCGTAGCACTCGGGATTGACTCCTTTACTGCAGGTTTTGGTGAGGTGTTTGCGTCCGGATCGTGGGGTGTGTTGTGGATTGCTCGTACGGTAGCGCTCGTGATTGGGCTGGTGCTTATTGATCGGGTTAGCGAGGGTGACGAAGATACGCCAGCACGGGCTTTAGGAGTCTTGGCGATTTCTGCTATAGGCGTGGGTATGGCGGCTTCAATTTCTTTGAGCAGTCATGCGGCGGCTATTAGAGAATTAACCCCTGCGTTACTCGCCGATGTCCTGCATTTAACGGCTGTTGGAGTATGGGCAGGTGGGCTGCCCGTCTTGCTGTTGACCATTGGCTCGTTGCGACGAAATTTGCCTGGTGTCAAGGCTGGATCAGTGGTCACTGAGGGGCTCTCGAGATTTTCTGTAATTGCAACGGTCTCGGTGGGTGTGATTGTTGTCACTGGGCTCTATGGCGCCTGGCTTGAGGTGCTGGAGATTTCACGGCTGTGGACCACAGAATATGGCGTTGTCCTGCTCGTTAAGCTCGCTCTCGTCGGTCCGCTCTTTGCTCTTGGCGGGATCAATAATTCTTGGGTTCTTCCGAGGCTCCGTCGACTCGGCGGAGTGTCTGCCCCAAGGTTGAGGCTGCTTCGTTCGTTTGTGATTGTTGAAGTTGTACTTGCCTGCGCCGTGCTACTGGTTGTCGGTTTCCTAACTGATCGGGAGCCGGCTCGACAGGTGGTGATTGTTGGGAAATCGTTTGTCGAGGTGGCAGGTTCCTCAGCCGAGGCTGGGTTGAATGTTCGGGCAATCCCAGGGCGTCCGGGGTCGAATGTTCTTGAGTTCGACGTGAGGCCCAAGCAGGGATCTCTGACTCCACAAACGACGCTTGAAGTGGAGTTCAAGTATCTTGAAGCAGATGTTGGAACTGTAGTGGGCCGTCCGAGCCGGTCTGACGGATCCACATTTAGTTTAGATACCGATGCTTTGAACCTGGCAGGTGAATGGCAAGCGTTGGTCACTATCCGAAGTCCCGGTGAATTCGATGCCCGGGTTCCTGTCCGATTCGAAATCGGTGGTCCGGAGTCGTCTGGCGTTCCCAAGCTGGACATGGGTGTCGCCGCACGGTTTTGGGCATTGGCTGTTTTTGGAATGGGGCTGGTTCTTACGCTTAGCACTCTTAGTCGCCACGGTTGGACACCTTGGGCTCGTCGTGTTGGAACAATCACGGGTTTTGGTGTGATCGTGATTGGGGGTGCCATGCTTCTAGCGGGACCGGATGAGTTGGCCGGTGAGGCGTTGATTAACCCCGTCGTGCCTGATGAGATATCGGTCGGTGCAGGTCAGGGTATTTACGAAGACCTCTGCTCGTCCTGTCACGGCCCTGAGGGCCGTGGCGATGGCCCCCGTGCGCTTGCTCTGGATCCTCCTCCTCTCGATTTGGCTGTACATGTTCCATTGCATCCGGATGGGCAATTGTTTGCTTTCATTCGTGACGGCATCGAAGGAACCGCTATGGCAGGGTTTGGCGAGCAACTCGGTGCCACGGAAATTTGGGATGTCATCAATTTTCTCCAGACACTTCCGGCGAAGGCTAATGGCTAGTTCGAGGCTCGCCGCTTTGCAGCGAATAGATGGGCAGCTATAGCCCCGAAAAACCCGGTGGCTACAATAAGGGTCGACCAGAGCCAGTTTTCCGGTTCGACATCCAGTTGATGCGTCAGCCTTGTGGTACCCAGGGTTCCGCTGATCGTCACAACGAGGTTCCAGTGGATTTCTTCAGGGGTTTGTTCGACCAGTTCGTAAACGGCCCCGGATTCGAGGGCGATCCAGTCCCCCAACTTTCTTCCGTCCTCAAAAGCTTGGACCGTGACCTTTGCTCCAGGGATTCGGGCTCCGGTCGCCACATTTCGCAGGTCAATTGAATAGTCGAGCCACCCATCGGACCACGTGGCGAAGGTTCGTACTTGGTATTGGCCGGAACTTCCGACATATACCAGGTCGCCGCCATGTGCCCGGGCGATGCTTCCTGCGAGGAGGCAATGCATGACTACTGTGAGGATGAAAGCTCTACGGATCATGTTCGAGTCGTAACGGCTATAGCTTCGATCGCTGGCTCAAGTTCCTCGGCGCTGACGATGCCTTCGAACCGAGCCGCGACATGGCCACCGGTGTCAATGACGAAAATCCATGGCTCCGTCTTTAGATTCCATTCACGGGCCACCGGTGTAAATGTCAACTGTCCATCAGTGCGTGCAGCTACGAGATCAAACGGTTCAATGTGAATGAAACGGACGTGATCCTGCCAGCGGTTGTATAACTCGGCGGCCACGGCGGTGACTGGTCCGCACATCTGTGAACGGCAGAAGGCGGGTGTGCTGAAAGCAATGACCATCGGCTCAGCGCGATCGAGACATGCCGCTACGGTGTGCCTATACATTCCGGCTACGGGCGGATCCGCGGTGCTGATGTTGGCGATGTCACCAGGGTCAACGATGACTGGATTTACTGATGGTGGAATAGGGTCACCAATCATCGGCGTCTGACTTTGATCCTGTACGTCAAAAAACGTTGATTTCGTGTAGTCCCGTCCGTTGGTCGGCTGGATCTCCAGGTTGGCTCGCCAGAGTCCGGGTTCAAAGGCTTTTCCTACGGCGAGGTAGTAGTCGCTGTTGTGTAGATGCTCATGGACTTCCCCATCTTTGTGGATATGGTTCTGAGATATGGCGATCGAATGTTCGGCCACAGTTGTGGAAAACATGAACTCGTCGTGTTGATCCTGCAACTTGTAGAAGTACGCTTTTATTGTTGCCCCGTGTATCCGTGAACCGTCCTTGTTGATGAGGGTGAAAGGAATCCGGTGTTTTCCCGTGAGAACTTCGCTCAGAGTTAGCAGGACGCTAACGTCCGGGTTGTCTTCAGTAGTGCTGCATCCGAGCGTAGTAATAGAGGTGATGGATGCCAAGCTTGCGCTGGCAAGGCCTTGGAGAGCCTTGCGTCGATGCATAGGTGCTTTGATGTTGGAGTACATGTGGGTGGACGGTTAAGTGGTACACGTAGGGTATCGAGTCGTGTCGCCTGATCAAACTGCTACGCTTCCACATCCGCGGTACATTCATCCGCATTCTTAGGCTAACTAACTGTGCCATTCGATAAGATCTCTGCCAGCGACGAGGATTATCTTCGTGCGATTTATGACGCTGGTGGTCATCACAAACCGGTTGCGACAGGTGACGTAGCCGGGCGACTTAGCGTGACCCCGGGTCGAGTCACGGCAGCCTTCAAGCGTCTTCATGAGAAGGGTCTTGTTACGTACCGGCGCTATCGGGGTGCCGAGCTAACGAGCGGTGGCCAGCGTCGGGCATTGGAAATGGTTCGTCACCATCGACTCATTGAGCGTTTCCTTGTGGAATTTCTCGATTATGACTGGAACGACGTGCATGAGGAGGCCGATCGTCTAGAGCACGTCATGTCTGAGGAAATGGAGCGACGCATAGCTGCCAAGGTTTCGGATCCCACCACAGATCCCCATGGGGATGCTATTCCCAATGAGGCGCTCGATGAGATAACCGATGACGCCTTGCTCTTGAGCGAGGTGTCCAATGGCACCGAGTTTGTTGTAGCTCGAGTGTCAGATCGTAATCGAGAAATCCTGAGATATCTCGAACAGATCAAGCTCGTCCCGGGTGTTCGAGGAATACTAGTTCGGCGTATGCCCTTCGATGGCCCAATACTTGTTCAGGTCGACGGAATAGAAGTGGCCGTTGGTCGTAAAGTTTCTGACAGCGTTTATGTGCGTACTAGTTAATCTAGGATTTTGTCCTGGGGCAGAGCGGTGGTGTCCCCGTCTCCTGCTCGCACTCTAGGGTTTGGTCGACCACCTCCGTGGACGCGGTATAGTTTGTACTGGTAAACATATGTTTTCACCTGGGTAAAAACACAAGTTGGATTCCTTAAAACATGTTCTGGATAGGCAGATCCTCTCAATGTTGACTTTCGGGGCCTTGTTAGATGCCAGCTAACCGGAAGTCTTCTCTATCAGAGTCCGAACCCGCGTCAAAGGTGATTGCCGACGGGAAGCCGCAGTCGTCCTTTAAGCGACCCTCTGTTAACGCTGTGTATCAAACACTTGTTCGCCCGCTGGTTAAAAGTGTTGGGCAACGGCTCATGCGTTCCAATCGACCTTCGGGTATATCCCGACGTGGGATGCTGCGAGGCTCTGCCTTGGGAGCTGCTGGGTTAGCCGGCGCGGCCTCGGTCGTTGCTGTGGGCGGTCGTGATGGGGCTTCAGCGAAGGCTTCGGCCAATGACCTCAAGCTGGATGTTCCTGGTTACACAGATATTGATGATTTTGATCATTCGCACGAGACGGCCGGAACAGTTGGCGAGGTTGATACGACGGCGTTTGACCCAATGGTTTTTCTTGAGTCCTTTGACTATGGTCGTCAATCGAAGCTTGCTGACGGCCGAACGCTACGGGAATACGAGGTTATTGCAGTCGACAAGGACATAGAGATAGCGCCCGGCGTATTTTTTCCAGCGTGGACCTATAACGGGCAGGTTCCTGGGCCCACCATTCGCGCAACCGCAGGTGATGTGGTTCGAATTCGATTTAACAACGCTGGAAGTCACCCGCACTCGATCCATTTTCACGGTATTCATCCAACGAACATGGATGGTGTCTTTGAAATTGTGAAGCCGGGGAATGAATTCACGTACGAGTTTGAGGTCCATCCATGGGGGTTGCATCTTTATCACTGTCACGCTGTGCCGCTAAAGCGACATATTCATAAAGGACTGTACGGCACGTTCATTATCGATCCCCCAGAGGGCAGGCCACCGGCTCGTGAAATGGTGATGGTCATGAACGGATTTTCAACCGAGTTCAACGGCGAAAATACGTTCTATGCTGTCAACACCGTGGCCTTTCATCACGTGAAATATCCTATTCCGGTTCGGGTTGGGGAGTTGCAGCGGATCTATTTAACGAACTTAACCGAGTTTGACCTAATTAATTCTTTCCATCTCCACGCCGATATGTTTCGTGTCTATCGGACCGGAACCACCATGGATCACTACGAACTTACGGACACCATCATGCTGTGTCAGGGCGAACGCCATATTCTGGAGTTCACATTACCGGCTCCGGGTATGTACATGTTCCATGCCCATCAGAGTGAATTCGCGGAACTCGGGTGGATGGGTTTTTTCAAGGCCGTGGAGGCCTAACGGTGGGCGTTGATAGGTCGTCTGAGGTCGTGGAGAGTGACCGCAGCAAGCTTAATGTACGGTTTGGATTATTGGGCGTGTTACCGCTTTTACTGCTGGCGCTTGCGCTCTTTTTTTTCTCTAGATTTGGAACCGTTGGTGTTTTTGAGGCCGCGTTTCCTCCAGTCGAGGAACTTACGATTGAACGGCTCTCATTTAGGCAAGGATTCATTGATGTCCATGTTGTAAATGGTGGCCCAGAGCCTGTGGAGATTGCGCAGGTAACGGTTGACGAAGCTTTGTGGCAATTCGAGGTTAAGCCCACGAATCTAATCGATCGACTCGGGACGGCGACTGTGTCAATCCCATACCCCTGGGTTGAAGGAGAGCCACATGCCATTACGCTCATAAGCACCTCCGGCGTCATATTTGAGGCAGAGGCTCCTGTTGCTTCGCTTTCTCCTACACCGGGTTCTACCTTTCTACTGACTTTTGCCATTCTTGGTTTCTATGTAGGTGTGATCCCGGTTTTCATTGGGTTGATTTGGTTTCCTTTTCTGCGCCGGCTCTCGAGTCGGTGGTTGTACTTTTTTCTTGCAGTTACTGTGGGACTACTTCTTTTCCTTGGGGTGGATACGGTTGTCGAGGCTATCGAATTATCAACGGCGGTAGCCGGAGCGTTTCAAGGGATTGGTCTGGCGTTCACTGGATTTCTCTTGGCTTTCTTGGCCGTCTCGGTGGTCGATCGGTGGCGGGAGAATCAGGGGGCGAGGAGTGATGTTTCCTCCTTGTTACTGGCCTATGCCATCGCGGTTGGCATCGGGCTACACAATTTTGGTGAAGGCCTTGCGATTGGGGCTGCGTATGCGACCGGCGCGATAGCCTTGGGCACGTTTCTAGTAGTTGGATTTGCGGTACACAACACGACGGAAGGATTGGCTATTGCAGCACCAATCGCGCGTGGCACTGCTTCGGTGCGTCGGTTGTTGCCACACTTGTTGTTGGCGGGATTGATTGCAGGAGCCCCCGCGATTGTGGGTGCTTGGCTAGGTGGATTTGCCTTCTCTCCGATTTGGGCAACGTTTTTCCTTGCCCTAGGTGCCGGTGCGATTTTTCAGGTGACGTGGCAGATAGCACGCATGATGGGTGACGAGCCGGACGGGTCGCTCACTACGGGTTTGAACGCGATGGGTTTGGTTTTGGGTGTGCTTATCATGTACGGCACAGGCATTTTGTTGACAAGCTAACCCCGTCGGTTCTTGGCTGAGGATGGTTCATCGCCACGGTTTCCAGAAATCTCAGACGAACTTAGGCCACGCCCTCGATTAGGGAGTTCAACAACCGACCTAAAGCTATTCCGCTGATCACTGCAGCTATTCCAAATAAGTTCTGCATAAGGATGTTTCCTGCGGCGAGCCACCACCCTGACTCATCGAAAAGCTTGATGGTTTCGAAAGCAAAGCTGGAGAAGGTGGTAAACCCACCCATGAAGCCGACGAGCAGTAGAAGGCGTAATTGACTACTAGGGCCGTTATGAATCCCGACGGTAGCCCAGATAAATCCAAACGCGAAGCTTCCAAGCACGTTTACAGCAAGTGTTCCCCATGGAAATCCGCCGGCCATGAACTTCTGCACGACGGTGGTCAATAGGTAACGGGTCACAGTTCCACCGCCGCCGGCCGAAATTAATAGGAGAAGTTTTACTGGCAGATCCATCGTGATCCTACTTTGAGTAACTGACGTGCGAGTTGACATGAACCTTGCATCGTCAAAAGCAAACACCCCGCCGATAGAATCGGCGGGGGGGT